>JAKMEE010000013.1 GCA_022426155.1 Candidatus Poseidonia sp.
CAATTAAATCGTCAACCAAACCTCTGAATCGGCCACATCACTGTCCGGTTAATGGGATTCGTCGCCTTGGGACCGCAAAGGTCAGAACAAAGGCCATGAGGCCGAAAATACAAGCTGTGTAATAATGACCCATGGTGAAAAAGGAGAGGGCTGCTGCCATTCGTAATACGGCGATTGAACCACTTTTCATGGCCCAGAAAGTGAAGCCGAAAGCGATGAGTGAAAGACCCATGAAACCAAACCCAATCATCACATAGGTTGCAGAAGCACTCGGGTCCATCAGTGGATGGTCCATCTGGCTGGGAGTCATGTCGATGGTGCGGATTTCACAATCGCTGGCGTTGGCAACAGCACAAGGCTGAGCATCAAACACTGATTCTGAGGGGAAGGTGAAGGTCAATGTGGTGAACCCAATGGGCTCAATCAGCGCGGGAGGGGAAAGCAACACACGATTTGAGAACACGTCACGATGGTCGTTACGTTCCGCAATCAGATCAAGGCGAATCAATCCAGGATTCAGACCCTTGAATTCAAAATAGCCCGATTCATCAGTTGTATTTTCCACTGATTCCCACACACCAGAAGAACCGTTAAACCACGAAATGTATGCAGTAATATTCGCTTCTCCATCACCTGCTGCGTCTAGTACCGTTCCTCGAAAAGTCGCTGTTTCTGGTGGCGCACTTTGTGCCAGCCGGTAAACGAATTCATCAGGCCGTATCAGCCCCTCATCGGGTGAAGCATAGTCCAATCCGTTGAGAAACCCGAACATGCAAATGAAGAGCAGAAAAACTGCAATGCCTCTACCCATGGGGTGTAAATTGGGGTCTTCGATGGTCAAGACGGCTGAAGAAGAGGCGAAAAGGAGCGGCGTTTCTTCAATCATCTCATCAAGGTACGTGTCGGACTCGTCCACCACCGCCTCTTCGTCCATGATAGGGCTTTACGGTGGTCCTACTTGATGTCAATGCGTCCCGACCATTTTGATTTAAGTTGTTCAAGGGCTGCATGTGCTACCCAGACTGTCATGTGGATTGACCCATCTGCCTGAGGAGAGTTTTCGGTCACCATGCTGATGTTGTACACTTCCGAAACTATGCGTTCAATCGCATCGTTGGATGAATCGTTTGGGGGAAGAAGAATCAATTCAATTTGGTCTCCAAAAAGACGATGGAGAATTGCTGTTTTGAGGATTTCAAGACCTTGGCTACTATGAGATGAAATGGCGAGGGCCGGAGGGAAACCGAGAGCCGCCACGGTGGCGAAGGCCTCTTCCAATGCTTCAGATGATGTTTGATCAATTTTCGTCAATACCACAATCATGCTTTGGTGATATGGATCAAGTGATTCGTCCCAGGGGAATTCCTCGTCGACTGTCTCCCCGTACATGCGCTCAAACACCTCACGGCGAGTGGTGAGTAATTTTCGTTCCAATTCGAGGGGGGAGTCGGAGGCATCGGCCAAAACAAGGGTTAAATCGGCTTCTAACGCTTCAGCGAGAGTTGCTTTAAACGCCGATAGTGTGGCATTAGGTATATTATCAATAAATCCAATGGTATCTGCGAGAAGAACCCTCGGACTTTCTTCCATACGCCCCACCGTTGTCTCAAGGGTGGAGAACAATTGGTCTTCCACCAGCACTTTTTTTCCTGAAAGAAGGTGAAAGAGCGAGGATTTTCCAGCGTTGGTATAGCCGACGAGGCCAACCGTGAACGCTCCGCTGCGAAGACGTTGTCTACGGTGCTCCCGCTGTGCATTGGCTTGTTTTGCCTGTCGCTTTCGAAGATTCGTGAGTTCGCGTCCGATGTTGCCGAGTACATTTTGCAACGCCGTTACGCCCCCGCCTCCGTATCCAGCACGTTCACCCGTTGTCTGTTGATGAACCAATTCTCGCAACACCGTTCGGTCCGATTGTAATTGGGCAATTCTGACCTGTGTTTTGGCTTCAACCGAGGATGCGTGTGAGGTGAATAGGGCAAGGAGAAGTCGGACACGATCCCATAATTCCAAGCCCAGTGTTTGGCTGATGTTGACCAATTGTCGCGGGGTAGCATTGGTATGCAACAGTACCAAGTCCACCTTGGCCCACGGGTGCTGGCCTACCGCTGTTCGACGTTCGTCGGCAACATCTTGCAAGCGCCCTTTTCCGAAATAGGTACGAGGGTCTGGAAAGCCGTTTTGTTCAACGACTTCAACAATTGAGATACCCATGGTTGCTACCAAGGCAACGAATTCCGTGGTATCCTCCTCACCTCTGACCAAAAGCACAGCTTTTCGTCCCTCGTGATTGGTTCGGGCCTCCCCAATCACCACGCCACCGCTACCAGCAACCACGAACGGGTCATCGGGTGCCTTGGCCATGATAGAGCGGGAGAGTCAACCTCATATCAGCCCACCTCAAGACAGGGGCATGGTGGAACAGCACACAATGCGCTTGAACTGGGAGGGTTCTGCTTCAATGGCAGAGGGATTGAAGCAGGTCGCGTCGGCCTTCACCTGCACTGTTAAAGAGTCTCAAGCAAAGGACGGGGTTCGTATTGACATCGAAGTCGTTGATGACGATCTCCAATCACTTCGCGATACCGTTGATGCACTCTTAGTGGCCATGAACGAAGTTGAAGAAAGTGACTCACAGTGACAAGTCCAAAATCACTGGTGCATGGTCTGAAATTACCAGCCCACCTTCTCTCAAGATGGTGCACGATTGCAAATGCTTGGCGGCGGCTGGGTTGAGAAGGAAATAATCAATCCGCCAACCGCGGTCCTTAGCGCGTGCTTGGCCGCGGTTCGACCACCAGGAATACGTCTTGTCACCTTCACCTGCGAGGCTGCGAAACGCATCGGTCCAGCCATCATTGAGTAATTCAGTGAACCATTCACGCTCGTGAGGCAAAAATCCTGAACTCTTAGCGTTCCCTTTCGGATTCCAAATATCGTCCTCAGTATGAGCGATATTCAAATCTCCACAAACAACAACGGGCCGTTCATCGTCAAGATAGGGTCGAATGGCTTGTCGCCATTCTTCCATCCATGTTTCTTTGAATCGTTGTCGCTCTTCTTTATTCGACCCACTGGGCAAGTAAGTGTTGATGCAGATGACCCCATTGACTTCACAGGTGAGCACGCGCCCCTCGCTGTCATGCTCGTCGGTGGAGCCCCCGTGACCTCTGGCCAGAATGGTGTGACGGCCGCGCGTTCCAGTTGCAACACCCGAATAGCCCTTCTTTGCTGCGGGGTGCATGGTGATCTGCCAATCTTGTGGCCAGGTCCAATCCTTGGGCAATTGTTCGGGCAAAGACCGTACTTCCTGAAGCATCATCACGTCCGCATTCAAACGAGTAAAGTAATCGTCAATACCCTTGCGAATAGCGGCCCGTAAGCCGTTCACGTTCCACGATACGAATCGCATGGCTTGAAGTAAACGGCGAGGGTGAATAAGCCTTCAAGGCGTGAGTTTTGTGACAGCTTGACCCGATAGTTTTCCTGTTTGTGTAGCCGCGTCGCTCAATCTGTACTCGGATTGCACCCATTCACCTGCAAGGAGTATGTTGCTCTTCTTCAATGCATCAAAGGCTGGTTTTTCCCCGAGGGTTTGCACGGTAATCGTTCGTTGGAGGCGTTGTTCAACAACGTGCTCCTGCCAGCCGCTTAAACGGAGGTCGAGCAATGTGTGAAGGCGATGAAGACGTTCATCAGATGATTCATTTGGGCGTCCAAAGACAATTCCAGAGATCAATGAACCAGTATGATTGAGGCGGGGTTGAATGTTCGCGATATCGAGAATAAAGCCCTCGTTGTGAGGATCGATGATGGCATGTTTGTTCGCCATGGGTTTTGAAGAGAGGTTGGCATCAATGGTGCTGGCATGAAGTGGTGAAATTGATGGTTCGGCCCCCTCCCAATGAGGTTTCAAGAGAGGTTTGGCCCGCTTCCAGCCACAAGCGACAATCACGATGTCAGCTTCCAAGGTCCGGCCATCCTTGAGGGCAAGGCCTTTGGAATGAATGCTCTCAACTTCGCAACCAGATTCAATTAACACGCCCACCTCATCAAGAGCGCTTGCCATACGGCCTACAAGTCCGGCCCATCCTTCACCAATAACTGAAAGGTGCCCTTTTTGCAAGGCTTTGAAGCGATTCTTAGCCAATTCTACATGGCCCATAGAGCAGAGTAAATCGGCGGCCTGGAAACCTACATGCTCAGTATCATTTTGTCGAAATGCCTGATGAATGAGAGCTGTTTCCCGAACCTTTCCGCGTGGCCGTAGTGGGCCAAATCCAGGAACATGGGTTCGATCAAGACGTACTGAACCAAGCACCATTTTGAGACGACTGATTTTTTTGGTCAATTTGGACAAAGGACCGTTCTTCATCAACAGGTGGGGGCCGAATCCAAATGGAAGTCCATCCTTGTTCTCCGAAGTACCCCGGCCACCCAGTCGTTCGGTACGTTCGAGAATCACGACGTGGTGGCCTGCAGTTGTCGCATAGAGTGCTGAAGTAAGGCCCGCGATTCCTGCGCCAACCACAACAACGCGAGCCATGTTGCCCCCTCTTGGTGTTAGATGAAAAGATTCACCGTGAAGGGTTGGCTTGAAGTGAAGGTTTGTCTTGCATCATTCATGGCCGATGACGCCCCATTGCCCCATGACCGAGGCCACGAGTTGTGGACGGTGGAAAATGGAGCAAGCCGAAAACTCATGGCGAGTTTCAACCGTTGGACCGAAGCCATGGTCGGTGATGATGGAATTTCGATGCCCCTCTCAAGTTCCTCAACGTCGACTTCTGCTACCATTTACGCTCGTGAAGACGGTTTGGTGGTGGGGTGCGCTGCGGTGGATTATATGGTCCAAATTTGGGCCTCATCCATCCGAATTAACTGGTTCGCCGGAGATGGAAAGCGTGTTTCGAAAGGGGATGAGATTGCCCAACTCACCGGTGACCGGGATAATCTCTTGGCCATTGAACGACCCATCCTGAATTTGCTGGGGCAATTATCTGGTATCGCTACATTCACCAAGCAATGGTCTGCCCTTGCTCCAAAACAAATCGCTTGTACCCGTAAAACCGTCTGGGGAATGTTGGATAAGTGGGCAGTTCACATGGGTGGAGGATTAACACACCGGCTCTCAAAGGACGATGCGTTGATGATCAAAGAAAATGACCTCGCATCCATGCATGATTCATTGAACACTCATGAAGAACGCCTTGTTACATTCCTTCAGACCGTGGACTTGGATGAGTGTGGCGCCTTCCTTGAGGTCGAGGTGCGAACCGAAAAAGAAGCCATGATGGCGGCCATGGTGTGGAGTCAACGTCGTATCGATGGCGTTGACCGATTGGTCATCATGTTGGATAACTTCGCACCCGAGCAATGCAAATCTGTTTGCGAACAACTCCAAGAGCAAGATCTTCGGGGGCACGTTGTCTTGGAAGCCAGTGGCGGCATTACGTTTGAAAATTTGAGTGATTGGCGAGAATGTGGTTTGGATGTTGTCTCCACCAGCGCCATCAACCGTGGCGTCAAGCCTTTGGACGTCAGCATGCTCATGGATGGCCTTTGAGGTGAGTTTTTGGACGAGATTGCCGCAGACCCTAGCCATCCACGTTATGCATCGCTTCTGATGCGCCATCGCATGGAGGTTGGGGCTGCAAAGGGAATGCTAGCCGATAGCGCATTGATCGCACATGGTCGCGGTGAAGCCTTTGACTACCTGCTCGGGGAGAAAACACATGCTTGGGCTGAACGAGCCATGCGTCATGCCCTGGGTTGTTTGATTCGAGCGAAGTCTCCGGTCTTGAGCGTGAATGGAAACGTTGCTGCTCTGGCGGCTGATGAGATGATTCGGCTCGCACATCATCTCAATTGCTCTTTGGAAGTCAACATATTTTATCGCACTCCAGAGCGAATGAAAGCTATCATCGGCCATTTGGAAGAACGGTGTGAGCACCTCGGATTGTCTGTGCCAATTCTCGGCCAAGCCCCTAATGGGCGCATTCCTGGGTTGGAAGGGCCCAGAGCAGCATGCACTGTGGAAGGGATACTCAACAGCGATGTCATCTTGGTGCCATTGGAGGATGGTGACCGTTGTGAAGCACTCGTTAACATGGGGAAAACGGTGATTGTTGTCGACTTGAATCCTCTTTCACGCTCAGCCCAAATGGGAAGCATCACGATTGTCAATGAAGTGGTTCGGACGTTGACATTGATGTGTGCTTGGTTGGATGAGGATTTGCTGAGTCTTTCCGAACCAACCTTCGAAAATCACCGTTCACTTCGGGAAGCAACAGAAACAATCCGTTCCGGATTCGACTGATCAGAAGCGTTCTTGCAATTTGCTGGCTAATCGGTTTGCAATGCCTTCGCCGACTGCGGAACAAGAGGCGGTTCCGCCAATATCATAGGTCAATTCCTTGCCTTCTTTGAGGTGGTCAGCAACGCTTTCGTCAATCATCCTTGCAATCGTGATGAGTTCTTCCTGCCCCTTGGTTCGCCCGAGATAATCCATCATCATCTGAATCGAGTTGATGGAAGCGATTGGATTTACCTTGTTCTGGCCAGCGTGCTTTGGAGCCGAGCCGTGAACGGGTTCGAAGAAAGCGTGGTCGTCGCCGATGTTGCCCGAAGCAGCCATGCCCATGCCTCCCTGAAGAACTGCTCCCAAGTCGGTAGAGATATCACCGAACATGTTGGAGGTTACGACGACGTCGTAGTGTTCTGGTGAGCGAGTAATCCACTGCATGAAAGCGTCAATGTACCCATAATCAGCCTCCGTATTAGGGTGTTGGGCAGCAATGGATTCGAAGGTCTTCCGGAATAATTGACAACCTCGTGTAACGTTGGATTTGTCAATGCAAGAAACTCGTTTGACTCCATCACTAGGGGCTCCATTACGTGTAGCGGCCACGTCAAAGCCCATACGAATCAATCGTTCCGAACCCGCACGTGAAATTGGGCGCGGGTCGTAGGCGACCTCCCCTTCTAGACCGGGGAATGACATCGGGGCGGGTTCGTATTCTTCTCGGCCTTGAGCGCGGTCAGCGCTGCGACGGAGAAGCGCATGGTAGAGCCCTTCGGTATTTTCTCGCAAGATGGTCATGTCGACCATTCCGGGCTCCCAAATTTGTCGAAAGTTCCCATGAATTTTGTGAGGTACACCTTCGTAGAGTTTGATGGGGCGAACGTTAGCATAGAGGTCCAATCCGCTTCGTAGACCAAGAATGACGGAACCGCCAGCGAGATCTCCGTTGGGCAGAAGAGCTCCCGGTTGACCGATGGCTCCGAGGAAGATGGCATCGGTCTCATCTCTACAAAATTCAAACGAACCCGGAGCCCATTCTTCGCCGGTTTCAACATAGAGCTGCCCCCCACAAGGAATGACTGTCTGGTCAAAGCCATGATTCGTATGGGCTTGAATGGTTTCGAGGATGCGTTGAGCCTCAAGGGCCACTTCGCGCCCAGTCCCGTCGCCCGGCAACACCGTGATTCGATGGTCAACCATGCTTGGGCGATAAGTCCCCCATACATGAACAAAACCCCAATTGAGAACGATTCGAAAATCTGGCGCACTCAAGACCCTTGCTTCCGCTGGACCGTGTTTTTCTGAAGCATTGATGCTCAGTCCTTCGGTCTCCAAAGGAAAGATTGGTTGGTGGTTGAGGGCATGGTTCATAGGCTGTCAAGCGACTCTTCTTATCATGGCAGACGAACGACAAAACGAACAAGAAAAGCGTTTGTCTGTTGAGGACATGCCTGCAGAAGTTCAGAAATTAGCCGATACTATGTTGGGAGTAAATCCTGCATGGGATGTTCAAAATTGGTTGGTGGAGCAGGCAACCTTAGCAATGGATTTGTTAGCGATCGATTTGAATCGTGAGAAGTTGATGATTGAGCAACGAGTACGCCGTTTGGAAGACTTGGGGCGTCGGCTTGAATCAAATCATCAGCCCCTTACAAACCAAGATCCTCATCAACAGAATTTGTTTGATTGCTTTGACCTCAATGAAGAGCATCCATTGCGAGGACTTGGTGAACGAGCACTTCACAAAGATTCGCAGAAGGGTGAGGAACAGTTGGAGCATCACGCATCTAATGTTTTTCTTGACCTGATGCCAAACGACAATTCAGATGACCCCTTGCTGGCTATAACCTGCCAAGCCATGCTTATGGTGGTGGATGGGGAATTGGCAAAGGGTGAACCGGTAGCCACCTTGGAATCAATTTTTTCTGGCGTCCAACACCTGGGCATTGAAGACCGTGAATTTGATGAGGCATTGGACCACTTACTTTCCACCGGAGTTCTCCTTGAAATTGACGATGATTGCTTCATCCCCTTGCCTGTATAATTGGGACCCCATAGGACTCCCACGGCACTTCCTTTATGTCCGGGAACCATATTCATTTCATGGGAATGATGAGGTCGATCATTGTTGGATTGTTTACTTGGTATGTTTTCACGGTGTTCCTGTTTCGGCCGGAAATGGCGTTGGCAGCTGGTGTTGTGTTCGCCTTTTTTTCTGAATCGGCCCAACATTATAGCGAATTGCGTGGCATGCATCATCAAAGTCATCAATTGCAGGGATTGCTACAGGACGCAAATAGCGACATTGACAATTTGGAACGGGCCTTGACGCAGCGTCACATTCAGTTGAACAAAGCCATTGAAGAAATTCAGCGCAGAGATGCTGTGGGTAGTCCAGCGGCTCGAGAATTACTCAAACGGCAAGAGGAAGCTATGGAAATTGCATCCCAAGCGCTCGCAAGTCGACACGAGCGAAACGATATGATTCTCAAGAGCATGGAGCGTCTATTGGAGCTACAAACCCAACAAACCACGCAGATGCAACGAACGATGGGGGATGTCTTGGAACGTTTGGCTATGCAGCCTCGTGGAAACGTGACCCTCACCGATAGTGTTCTTGTCCAAGAACCCCAATCACCTCCTCGTTGGGGTTCGTCTGCCCTTGGTACTGCCAACTCCCTGCAAGAATTGGATGAATGGCTTGAGGCCGAGGCGGCATCTTCACTTTGAAGGGCGTTCTCGCCCCTTCATGGCGATGACCAAGAAAGAAGCTGCCAAACGAATTTTGGATGCGGTTGAAACGGCAGATCGGATCAGAAGCCGGACGATTTTAGCCGTGGTTTTTGGAGTCATCATCTCCATTGGTATTGCCGCACTATCCAGTTGGTATTTCGGCCTCGCTGCCGTTCTTGTGTTTGGACTCCTTGTGCAATTTGCTCACGAGCGAATGAGTGTTTCAGTGCAATCCAGCCAATTGCAAGGACTGAAGGGGCTGGGGTGGGATGAAGCCACAGTTATTGACGAGGCTTGCATTGAAAGATTGAAGAAAATTTTGCAGGTGTGAGGCGGAAGATGAGTGTTGAAGATCGTGTTCTCGGCGATTTTTTTACCCGAGAAGGCCAACGCGTTCGTTCGTGGCGAATCATCAACATCGCCTTCGTATTATGTGCAGTATTGAGTCTCGTTTTCGCCAGTCGGACTCCACTGATTGGAAGCTTATGTCTGCTGGGGCTAATGATGAGTGAAATCTTGTTGCAAAGTTATCGGCGCCAGGCTGAGGAACGACTGTTATCGTTCCTCCAACAATTAG
Organism: Candidatus Poseidonia sp.; assembly: GCA_022426155.1. Classification (GTDB taxonomy): domain Archaea; phylum Thermoplasmatota; class Poseidoniia; order Poseidoniales; family Poseidoniaceae; genus Poseidonia. Next base: position 9,612 of record JAKMEE010000013.1, read on the forward strand.
AATTTGATTGGGATGTGATGAATTCATTGAACTTGCAAGATGATTACATGGCGCAACTTCACCAAGCCTTTGTCGCCTCAACATTCGAAGGCATGGAACGGACAAATCCCGGCGAGCGACGAGGGCGAGGGAGTGACGACAAGGGTCCTGCGTTGTCAAAGAACGAGAATGATTTTGATGCGTCTCGCCGACGAGTAAAACCGCAGGATGGTTCGAATGAATATGCCGACTTAGAAGGGCCATTGCGCCCCAGTGAACACCTGGTTCAGGATGCCAATGAACGTTATGCTACCGAGGCAGCGAAACGTTGGGAGGAAGCCGAAAAGAGTGATCCCGATTTGATTGAAGCGGGCGTTGATCGATTGGGTGATCTAGTTGTTACTGATTGGTTTGAAAAAAACCAGCAGAATGGAGCGGTTGCAGAGGTCATGAAATCCAAAATCTCGGAAGATGTGGATGAGCATCTTCAATAGCGAGTCATCTGTCGCTTTAACCATGGAAGTCAAGGCCATTCTCATCGCGGGTGGCCATGGAAGTCGGCTTTACCCTTTCACCCATTACACGCAAAAGACCATGCTTCCTTTGCATCATCGCCCGGTGATTGACTATGCCTTAGGTACCATCCGTCGTGCTGGCATCAAAGACATCACCATCGTATCTAACCGATTTATTGGTCAAATTGCCGCGCATCTCGGGCAGGGGCTTGAGGGAGAGCGTATTCATTATGTCATCGAAGAAGAACCTCGCGGTGTTGACCACGCATTGAATTTGGCACGACCTTACAACGAAGGTTCTCGAACATTAGTCTATTTTTCAGACAATATTACGACCATTGAATTCAAAGAAACCGTTGAGGCATTCACAACTGCTCAACAACCCCCTGGTTGTGTACTTATTGCACGAGAAGAAGCGAACCCACAGGCATTTGGCGTTGCAGTTTTAGACGATGAAGGGCAAGTCACCGACATCGTAGAGAAGCCCCAAAACCCTCCGTCAAATTTAGCCATCGGAGGAATTTATGTTTTCGATGAAACGTTTTGGGACATCTTAGATGCAGCTGTGGAAGAACATGGAGATTCTTTCTCCATTTCCGACATTAACAGAGCCTATATTCAACGAGGTCAGGCGAAATTAATCACCAGTGGAGATGAATCCTGGGTGGATTGCGGCACCCCAGATTCATTGCTCCAGGCCTCCATTATGGCCAAAGAAGGAAAATTAAATCCCGAACCGTACAGAAAAAAGGAATGAGATGCATGAAGGTAGGAATTATTGGCGCAGGCATGGTCGGTGGGGCCATTGAACATTGTTTTTCGGACACGCACGAACTTTTTGTTCACGACCCCGCTCGAGGGACGCAACTCCAAGATGTCATCGATAACGTGGATTTTGCCTACATCGCAGTACCAACGCCACCACATCCTGAAACGGGCGCCTGTGATACCCGAATAGTTGAAGGCATTCTTGACGAATTACCAGACGGGTTTACTGCTGTGATCAAGAGCACCGTTGTTCCTGGTACAACACAAACCTATCACGAGCGCTACCCTCATCTCAAGATCGCCTATTCACCTGAATTCTTAGTTGAACGCCGCCGACTGGAAGATTTTGCCAATCAAGATCTTCTCGTTGTTGGGACCCATCACGAAGATGTGGCTCAGCGGGTCTTCAAGCAACACAAAGAAGCCGGCGTTCTACGACGTGAAAATCTGTTCCAGGTCACGCCAACTCAGGCGGAATTGGTGAAGTACACGAAAAATACATTTTACGCCGTGAAGGTGATCTTTGCCAACCAATTGTACGATATCTGTGAGGCCATGGGAGAAGATTGGTACACGATTCGTGATATGATCACCGCTGAGCAAGCTCAACCCATTGGCCCAACTCACCTCGACCCAATCTTTGGACTCAACCGGGGCTTTGGAGGGAAATGCTTGCCAAAGGACAGCCTTGCATTGGGCGTACTCGCCGAAGATTTGGGCGTGAAATATTCATTGATGGATGCTATTCAAGATGACAACGCTGCACTTCGCAACATTCTCACAGGCAAGCCAAGCGATGTGACCACCAACGATGATTAAGATGGGCGTTGATGCACGCCTCGGGTCGCTTTTCCCTAGAGGCTCTGTGCAACGGTTTGGATTAATTGGAAGTTTCAACAGTTTGATTTTTTTCATCTTATGGGAAATATTCCGTTTTGTTATGGACGATACCAAGCTCAATCTTCAAATTGGCTGGGGTGTCGCTTGGGGATTGACGGGACTCATGGCTCATTTTATTCACCGTCATTTCACGTTTGACCCGCGTAAAGGTCTGCGTTGGACCGTGGGGTCTTCCACGCTTGTGTACATCATTAGTTTGGTCGGATCTACCGTCACGATTGGATGGTTCGCTTCACAGCCACAAAGTATCCTTCGTTGGATTGGACTGTTGAACATTGGTGTGTGGGGCATCATTGTTTGGGCCTTATTACGGGTCATTGTGTTCCAATTCAAATCCGAGAGCACGCTCGATCAAACAGCATGAGTTTCGAGAACATCGAACGGAATCACTTCTAACGCACGCCTGTGCGTTGCTTCCAAATCAACGGGGCAGGCTTGTCCTGCGTTGACTGCGGCAAGCCAAGTTCGTGCGCAGACGCACCAAGAATCCCCATCTTTCAAGCCAGGGAATTGGAACTCTGGGGCGGGTGTGATCAAATCATTTCCTTGATGTTTGGCGAATTGAAGAAATGCATCGTTCAGGACGCAACACACAGTATGTGACCCTCGGTCGTTCTCGTCAGTATTACAACATCCATCACGAAACCATCCTGTCAGAGGTTCCTCTGAACATGATTGCAGCGGCCCACCTAGTACATTGGTGCTCGAGTCCATGATTGTACCCTTCCCGCTGTGGTCTTTGAACACTTGGACAAAGTGCTATGAGATGCCCAACCATCCAAATAAGCGCTGTGTGAACGAACGCTTTGGGAGCGATGTTGCAAAACCGAGAAGGACGTCTAATTCGCCCGAACGCTCGAGTTGGGCTAGGTTGTCAAATCCACCAATTAATCGGCCATTGATCAATATTTGAGGAACCGATTTGGCATGGTTGGTCGCCCGTGCAAAGGCGAGTTGGGTATTGCGTGATGCTTTGAGTCGCCGTTCCTTGACAGCGACTTTTTTTCGCTCAAATAATTGCTTAGCCCGAACACAAGCCCCGCAGCCCCGATTGGTCCAAATGATGACCTCGGGTTCTGCCGGCACGGCCATGTACCTCGGTGGCATGAATGAGGTTTGAAGATAGCCCCCTTAGAAAGCAATGTCGCCGTTGGGTTCTTGTGAGAGAAGTGCTCACGGGCTTCCATGCTGCCCGACACAGTTCACAAACTCCCCCGAGAGCAACGATTTGCTTATGCACGATTGCTGGCCTACATGACCCGTATTGATGATGAGCTCACCGTGGATGAAATGGCCATGTTTGAACAACGACTTGGAACTGCATTACTATCCCCAAATCAACGTGATTTGATCCGAGATACACTCAAGAATCCGCCATCGTTGGTCGAATGCCTTGAGGAATTGAGTGGAGAGGCGGGGCGTTTGGCTTTGCGAGACGCTGTGATGATGGCGGCTGCGGATGGCACCGTTGACCAAGATGAACGAGATACATTGGAAGATATTTCGGAATATCTCGGTCTCAAAGAGGACGCAGTGGACCAATTGCTCATTTGGACTGTGAAGGGTTACCAGTGGATGAAAGAAGGTTACGACATTCTTGACAATCTTGAGGAGTGACCTCCATGTTCCCCGATGGGCTTGGCCATCGCTCGCCTCAGGACATGATTCGTTATGCAGAAATTCTTGTTTACATCGCAGCGGCTGATGGCGAATTAGTTCGTGAAGAAATTGCTGTTATTGAAGCCCTCATGGGCCGTTGCATGATTCATCCAGAGGCTCGCATTGATATTCGGAATGGATTTGAACAACCGATTCCTTTGGAACAATCGCTCAGCGATCTCGAAAAAGATTTGGCACGGTATGTTTTGCGTGACGCTGCCCTTGTATCAGCCATCGATGGAAGTTATGACAAAGCAGAGATTCTCGCCATGAAAAAAATTGCAAAGGTGGCTGGCGTCAACAAAGAACAACTTAGTGCACTTCTTGATTGGGTGACTGAAGGGTGGACTTGGTATCAGCGGTTTTCTGAAACCCTTGAATAAACGCTAATTTTCAAGCCTCGCCGCGAGGGTCACATTCAAAGATAGAAAGCCAACCCGACCATTTGGTGGGGATGATGCAGAACGGAGTCAGTGGCTGGTATGCGCGGTTGGACCGGTGCCTAACTGACCGCCGGGAACAAATCGACATCTGGCTCAAAACATGGGAAACGTCCCTCAAATCATTCCAACCAATCGCTGCTCTTCTCCCTGAAGACTGGCCCACACTTCCGGCCAATCTGTTGACTGACCCCGGACATGTTCTCGACCATTTATTGGCTCGGCACGATGCTGAATCCGACGGCCGCTCACCTCGTGGAGCCCACCCCACGCCTCCTCGCCTCGCAGATGCGGTCATCACATCTGAAATGCGAGAGGCGCTCATCCATCCAAAGAAACCTGTTCAACAATCCAATTTCCTGATGAGTAACCTACCCCCCGGATTCCGACAACACGTCGAGCAACTCAACTTACCTGCAGCGTCCCAAGAACATGAAGTCGATAACGAAGCAGAGATGTTAGCAACCGATGAGGGCCGCCGTACACTGAGTGGGATTCCACTTCCAGTTGCCGACACCGCCACCGGCGGAGGGCTGTTCCACGCTCGTTTGATTCGTCGCCATGCTGATGCACACGAAGAGGCTGACCCTGAACTCAAGAAAGCGGATACACGGCGTCTCTTTTCCAACATTCAATTGCTTGATATCGACACTTTAGTGGTGGAGAGCACCAAGGTTCGACTCTTGCTCGAATCCATTCGCCACGAACTCGTGAGTTTCGGCCCCGAAACTGACGGGAAAATATCCCGTGTTGAAATGGAAGCTCTTCTCGAAGAGGGTGTCAAGCAAGGAGATGCCCTCCAAGGGGAGTGGCCCTGGGAACAACAACCTCGCATCGTACTCACCAATCCACCATGGTTGAGAATCAAAGATCGGTTCCGTGGCATGGAAGATGGAAGTCGCCTACGCAAAGAATTGGGAGAACAACTGCGCTCTCTCCAAGACAACAATCAACCTCGCTTCTCCACCATGCGAGGGAATGTCAACCTCTACAGACTCTTCATCGAACGAAGTTTGCAAATTCTCGAAAGCGGGGGTCGTCTTCGCATGGTAGTCCCTGATAGTTTGCTTCGCGAACAATCGTCTCACCCGTTGCGGGAATTGCTTGTCAACGAACACGCATGGACCCAAGTATGGGCGATTGAAGAAGCCAATTTGCTCTTCCCTGGAATGACGCAGGGCGTGGTTGTCTTGGGCATCACTGCTAATGGGGAAAAGACGAATCTAACCATTCACGGCCCCATCACACGTTCAGACCTACGACGTGATGGAGACGGAGTTTCATCTCGTGTTCCACAATTTGAACTCAAAGAAGACCGTTGGGTCTCATGGGCACGAGACACATGGGCAGTCCCCCGCCTACCAAGAGACCGTATTGAGCGAAAATACACACTTGAGGTTCTCGACCGCTTAGCTCAGCTCCCTCGCTTGAGTGATGAACACCATCCCCTCACCACCAACCAACGCCAAGTGCGTGTTCGTGTTGGAGAAATTGACCAAACGGCGCATGCTAAATTCATTGAAACCTGGGTCAAGGGGAAGCGAAACCGCCCTTTCATCCGGGGTGTTCACTTTTCCGAAGATGAGGGCGGTGCTGTCTTCATTCGCCACCCTGCTTTCCGAACTGACATTCCATCAAGAGCCAGTGAACGCCAACTGGCCATGTGGACCGGCGACCACCACCCTCACTTCGGCCCTCGCCTTGCCTGCCAGGCCATCGTGAATGCTCATCAAGACCGCCGATTACGATGGGCGGTCATCTCTGAAGGAAGTGTTCTTGGAAACAGTGTGAACCACATCGAACTTCATGAAGAAATTCAAAACCGTTTGACGGAAAATCACGGCACCTTGGAAGCGGGCTTGGGTTGGCTCTGCACTCATTTGAATAACAACGATCTTGATGAATGGGCTCGTGCTTGGGCAGCTAACAACAACGTCAACAATTACGAATTGGAGATGCTCCCGGTTGAAATGAACGATATGTTGCCGAAATTCAGTACTCTCGCCCGTTGAACGGGAGAAAATCTGCGTTTTATTTTCCGTTATACCTTCGGAAAAGGCCTATCATTTATATCACAAGTTCATCTCGGTCAGTTCGTACCAACCTTTGGAGGATACGAATCGTATGGGAATACATCCAAAGATTGGAATCACTGGCTTGCCGCGCAGCGGTAAATCTGCCGTGATGGAAAAGGTTCTCGAAATGCTCGTGGATGAACGAACCCGAGAGATCAATATCCGTGGTGGAGTGGTCGAAAAGCCAATCGTGGGCGGTTTGAGGACCGAACCATTGGTGGAAAACGGTGAACGTTTGGGATACAAGATCATCGATTTGGTCACGGGAGATGAAGGAATTATCGCCCACAAAGGCATTGATTCAAGACTCCGTGTTCTTGGTTATGGCATTGACATGGAAGAGTTGAATCGTGTTGCAGTTCCTGCAATCGACTATGCTCAGCACCATTGTGAAGTCTTGGTGATTGATGAAATCGGAAAATTCTCTGTGGAATCTGAAATCTTTGTGAGTGCGGTTCGTAGTGCCTTGGAAGTTGACATGCCGACCTTGTTGACACTGCACAAAAAGAGCCGCCATCCCCTCTTGCAAGACATCCGCCGAAGAGACGATGGTCGAATCCTGGAAGTGACTCCAGTGAATCGAGCATTGCTCCCGTACAAGATTCACAAACTCATGCGTGAGACGTATTGAAGTTTGATTTAAGCGGTTAATTCATTCGTTGGAATGGTTTCGCCACACCATGCACACACCCGCCGTGGCTATCTCTCGTTTGCTAGCCGGAACTGGTGTTGGACTGTTATTGGCGGTAGGGTTTGGTCTTCAACAGGGCACCATGGAAGCTCAAACACTCGGCTTCGGCCATGGCTTTGCTATTGTAGGGCTGGTTTGCATGACTCTGGGCTGGCAATTGGCCAATGGGACGGGGGCTCTCGCCTCACGGTTTTCTCGTGAAAACGATGATGAAATGTCCAAACGTGTCAAACAAGAAATGAACGAGGCCCTCAAAGCGGAAGAAGTCAACAATGCATGGGCAAAATTAGAGGCCACTGTGTTGAGCATGGAACTCGGCGAGGAAGAGTGAGCCTCAACATCGGTGGATTCATGAGCATCCGATTCATCGTTGCGAGTGAGGCGGAAGCATGAGCGAAGTACCCGATGGCTTGTATTACACCAAAGAACACGAATGGATGCGAATGGAAGGCGATATTGCCACCATCGGAATTACCGACCACGCTCAAGAAATGTTGACTGACATCGTCTACATCGAATTGCCTGAAGATGGTGACGCCGTTGATGATATGGGTGAATTCGCTGTAGTTGAATCCGTCAAATCTGCTTCCCCAATCTTCGCTCCTCTTTCTGGGACGATTACCGAAGTCAATGTCACTCTTGAAGATGAACCAGAATTGATGAACACCTCGCCTTACGACGGTGGGTGGATTGTCAAAATGAAGCTCGATAACCCCGATAGCGTGTCCGCATTGATGGACGCTGCCGCTTACAAAGCTGAAATCGGCGAGTGAATCAATGTCTGAGACCCCCGTTTGGAGCCTCTACGTTGATGGATCTTGCTTGGGCAACCAGAACGTCGATGCCGATACCCCTGCAGCTTGGGGCTTGGTTGTGGTAACCGGAGACAATGGCTTGGGCCGTGGTACCGGTGACGTTCACCAAGAACTCTCGGGGATGGTCATCACTGATGAAGAAGTAAACGGGTTTGTCGGGGCTGAGGTCGGCTCAAACAACACTGCAGAATTGTGCGGCTTCGCGGCTGCTCTTCGCTGGCTTCTGGTTGAGGGCGGGGATGAACCTGCTGTTGTTCGAGCGGATTCACAATACGCAGGGAATCTCGCTTCAGGGGCATGGAAAGCCAAGGCCAACAAGGCCCTGGTGCTTCATGTGCAAACGCTCTGGCGAGAAGTTGCTGGGCTACGCCCGCTGTCTTGGTCACATGTAAGAGCCCATCGAGGCCATCGTTGGAACGAGCGTGCTGACCATTTGGCATTGAGGTGCGCCCAAGGAGAATTACCCGAGCCGCTCTCGTTTTGGAAGCCTGGACAAAGGTAATCTTTTGCATGGAGAGGAGGCGCGTGGGTACCCAGAGGGGCAGACTCACGAGGGTCATGAAGTCAAAGTTCCATCAAATCGAAGAGAATGACAAAGATACCCAGAATACCAACAATAGCACCTGTCGCTGAGATAATGTTAACCAACCATTCCCGGAGGCCAGCAGGGGCTTCATCCATGATTCAGAGGGGGGGGTTCCAGTATTGAACGATTGCCATTATCACTCGGATCAAACTCTCTTCAAATCAGGAAGATATGTCAAACCATCCTGAAGTGTAGTGTGGTTTCAATGGCCCCCTATACAAAGGTAGGCAGTGTACTGGGGGATTGAACACCCAATGTACTCTTCCATAGTGTCTTGAGGGGTTTGCAAGAACCCTCGTGATTTCGTGGGAATGATATGTCGATTGATTGTATTTTATTGACATTCATACTGAACTATCAGCTCGATTAAGCACCCATTCGAACATAGATTCGAGACTGGGTTGAAGTGTAATCGCATCTTCTGTTAGTTCGTATATTACAGTAGCAGGTACGGTCGCAAATGCCGTACGAGTGACCAAACCATAATCTTCAAGTTCCCCCAATCGTCTTGCAACGGTTGTTGAGGAGGAGTTTACTCTCTTTTTGATCTCAGAAAAACGCATAGGTTCTTTATCGCAGTTCATGATGTAGAGAATGCTTAGCATCTTTGATTTTGAAAGCATTACAAGCAAATCATCAACATGAGCTTTCGCAGATTCACACATTGACTGCATACGCTGAGATTGTTCTTGGGACATAACGTGGCTAAGTACCATTTTGTTATTAGGGGACAGGTTACAACATTGTTACAAAAAAACACTGTTGCCACTTTTCTACTTATTATGAGATGGACAATGCCCCGACTATGACGACACATCCGAATGGCAAGACAATGAATATCATCGGCTTTTCAAAATATGGTAAGCCTTCCGAATTGAAGAAAACAACGGCCGCCTATCCCCATGGCTTTGATGCTTCAAATAACATCGTCATCAAAGTCCACGCATCTGCCATTAATCCGGTTGACAAAGCCTTGCTTTCGGGTGATCTGAAGATGGTTATTCCAGTTGAAGCCTTTCCCCATGTAATCTGTTATGATGTGGCAGGAGTTGTTGAAGAAGCAGACCTTGAGGGGAAATTCTCTGTCGGTCAACCCGTCTTTGCTCGCCTGTTTGGAAACGAAAAGGATGGAAAGAAAACTCCGTGGTACAGAGGTGCTATGGCGGAGTACTGTGTTGCAGATACATCCAATGTTGTACCAAAACCAGAAAATCTCACTTTTGAGGAAGCAGCCTCGATACCACTCGTTGGTATGACTGCTCTCCAAGTGCTCAAAACATCTGGGCTCAAAGAAGGAGATAGGATTTTGATTACTGGGGGGGCCGGCGGCGTTGGCACCATGGCGATACAACTCGCAAAGCATGTCTTCAATGCAGGACGGATTGTTACAACGGCATCGAAAGGCGAGAAAGAAAATTTGTGTTTGACTCTTGGAGCAGATGTGGTTATTGATTACAAATCTACGAAATTTGACGAAGTGCTTGGCAAATCTGACGAAACAAAATTTGATGTTTGTTTTGACACGACTGGAGAGAGTCTTCAGATGCCGGAAGTTGTCAAAGATGGCGGGCGCATCGTAACTATAGCGGGCATGGCAACCCTCGAGGAACTACGCCGCATAGGTGGGACAGCTTGGATACTCAAGCTGTTCGTGAAGCGGAGAGTGAAGCGGAAAGAGTACAAAGCAGCTCAATCCAAGAATGCCGACTGGCATTACCTTTTCCTTTCACCAAGTCAGGAGGACCTTTCAACGTTAGCAAAACATCTCGAAAGCGGTGCAATCAAACCAGTTCTCGATGGCATTTGGGATTTCTATTCTGAAGATGCCGAGGGTGGTTGGCAAGGAGCATTCAATCGATCTTTTTCTGGTCGTGCAAAAGGTAAATGCGTTGTAAAGATTGTTTGAATATTGTTGATACACTCTGTATACCCTTACGACAAGCGTTTCACGCGTGGGTAGCGAGAAAACCGACCCACGCAAAGCCCATCAAACTACCATATTCAGTTGGAAGGGGTTTCGGATGAACCCATCCAACCTATCCGAATTCAATTAGTGGATGTATGCAACACAATATCGTTTGTTTAATAATTTTTAACAGAATATAGATACCAATAATAGGTAAGGAGTAGGCCCTAATATTATGCGTTCCCTAAGATGGTCTTTGGTTCTAGCACTTCTACTTCTATCATTAACTTCCACGGCTCTTGCTGATGGTGATGATGGTGATGATGATGATGATGATGAGCAAAAGGTCCTTGGTATAGATGGTGAAGATCTAGGGGATGTCGCACTATATCTGTTGATTGCCACTCTCCTGATTGTGATATGGAAACCAGTATTCAAGTGGCTGAGGAAAAATGGTCCAGAGCTTTTCGATAAAGAGCCTAGAAAATTCAAACGAAAATTAGGAGTTTTTAATCGGCGTTTCATGAAAGTTCATAATTGGATTGGATTAGGTACTGCCGTTGTTGGAACGATTCATGGATATGTCCTCGAATGGCATTGGACATTGTGGGCGGGGATGGGGGCTCTTTGGATTCTAGTTTTCAGCGGCTCGATGATGCAATGGCGTTGGCCTCCAAAAGAGTTTCGCAAAGGCGCTCGTCTACTCCATTTACAGCGAACACTGTCACTGGTTGCACTCATTCTCCTCTATGTTGGACACGGAATCGTGGATTGATATTCAGTGATTACTTCATCGGAAGTTGCATGGGCCCCCCTTCAAACCATGGGTAGTTGGAACGGTAGCCAACAAACAGACCCACTGAAAGCCCTTCCAACGACTTCTTCCTGTTGGATGGGGTGTCGGATAGCCCCTTCCAACGCATCCGAATTGATTGGTTGATGGTTCAAACAAGGTGGGTTTTCATACCCTTCAGACCAATCAATTGTTTGATGGGTTCTGTGCTAAGTCCCATTCAAAATCCTGGTTGTCGGTTGGTTGGTGGATGAAAATCCTCTCAGACGACGGTCACCGTTCGTGAAAAGATGAGTCGCCACACTTCGGTTCCATCTACGCCGTCATCTCCAGCAATGTACACGTTGCCTTCGTGAAGATGGATGTCCCCGATATTTCCCCCGCTTGGATGAAGGTCGATGACCTGCCAAGTGGTGCCGTTGATGGCGTTGTGAGCCCACAATTCTTTGCCTGAACTTCCGTCATCTGCTGAGAAATACACGGTGTCCTGATTGACGGTGAGGTCGGCGGGTCGACTGTGTCCTGTCCCCGGATTGATATCGGCCACCTCCCAAACGGAATTGTTGGCACTGTCGTAGGCCCACAGTTCGAAGTCCGTTCCGTCGGTGGCGTGCATGTAGATTCTCGAACCGATGAAGGCGAAATCACTCGGGAAACTGGTGGCTGCACCGGGCCGAGGGTCGGCCACTTGCCAC
>JAKMEE010000018.1 GCA_022426155.1 Candidatus Poseidonia sp.
GGAGTTGTGGACCACAATCACACTTCAACGAGCCGAACGCGTCACCGGTCAGACACTCGGAATGGATTCGAACGAGGGGGGCTCCCTCCGAAAGATCTCCAACGTAGAGGATACAGTGTTCATGACCGTTTGATGGATCACGAAAGGCCCGTACACGGAATTCTCCATGAGCGGTAGGGAGGCGGGCATCTGATTCAATTTGCAATTCATTCTGCTGTTCTGGGTTGCCGAGCATGTAAGAAAATCCACGAGTTTTCTTATAAACATTCGTTCTCAACCGAGGATGGTGTTAAACCGCCCTTCATATAGTGAAAGCACTAAAAACGTGCATGGCGACTCTCCAATGCGACTTAGGTGTAGCGGCAAGAGTCGTTAAAGATGGTCTCCTCCTTCTCGTTCAAGAAGCACATGGCCGACACCAAGGTTTGTGGGGGCTTCCTAAAGGACATGTTGAAACAAACGAAAGTCCAGAGGAAGCCGTTGTAAGGGAATTGTTGGAAGAAACAGGCATGGCTGGATCAGTGACTGGTCTTGCGGCCGTTCGCACCGCGCTGCATCAGGACCATCCAGCGGTATTCCTTACCTATGACATGACCCTCCATGCAGGCAAACTCCAATCTCAAACCGAAGAAATCGCCTCTACCGGATGGTTTTCTCTGGTGGAACTCAACACATTGGAATGGGTCTCTGAGACCATGCATCAATTGAGTATTGATGGACTCAGTCACCGCCGCACAATGCCTCCCCAAAACGGTCTCACAGCACGAACAGCTCCCTACGCCATTTACCGTACGAGCCAGACAGTCATCCATGAACAGGAGATGAGCGTATGATTTCATCCGCACGAGTCAACATTCATGGAGAACGAAATCCAAGAGGTCAATGTGTGGTCTATTGGATGACATCTGCACGAAGGGCTCATTGGAATCATGCACTGCAACACGCCATCGACATCGCAAACGAGGTGGGTCAGCCCCTCGTTGTCATAGAATGTTTGGCCCTCAATCATAAATGGGCTAACGACCGAATCTCAACCTTTGTACTCCAAGGCATGATCGACAACCGTGCATCGTTCGCCGACAGCGGTGTCACCTACATTCCTTACACAGAAACGACCTCCAGAGAGGCATCCGGCCTACTCGAAGAGTGGTTACAGTTTGCAACAGCATGCATCATCGATGACTACCCGACTTACTACCCACTTCACGTCCTCAACACAGCCTTGAAGGTTAGTCCATGTGAACTGCATGTGGTTGATTCCAACGGTTTCATGGCCATGAGGGCTCAAGGTCGAGCTTTTACCACCGCCTATTCGTTACGGCGCCATCTTCACAAAACAATTCTTGAACACATGTATGATTTTCCTGAATCCCACCCCTTGGTAAATGCAAAGAATTTACCCATGATTGACCCGAGTGTCATCCAACAAATATTTGCCAAAAGCAACACTCCGATCACTCCCTATGAATTTCTATGGCGGGTTTCAGAGGGTGGAGATGTTGGTAAAGAAGCTCTCTCAAATCTCGCTATTGATCATCAAGTGCCTCCGGTTCTCGGTAAAAAAGGGGGAAGCATAGAAGCCAAGCGTCGGTGGAAAAATTTCCTCAAGACTCGATTGATGCAATACAAATCCAATCGTAACCAACCAGATTCAAATGGAGCGAGTGGACTTTCTTCTTGGCTCCATTTTGGTCACATCAGTTCCCATCAAATCATTCATGAAATCTTCCAGGCACATCAATGGGATGTCAGCATGGTCAACCCCCCCAACGATGGACGTCGGCAAGGTTGGTGGGGATTACCAGAAGACGTTGAAGCCTTCCTTGATCAAATCATCACTTGGAGAGATATCGGGTTCATACACTGTGCTATGGTGGAAAATCACACCCAATACGAATCTTTACCAGAATGGGCCAAAGAGACCCTAGCTATCCACGCTTCAGATCCTCGCCCGTATGTTTACACTCTCGAAGAATTCGAACAGGCCAAGACTCATGATCCCTTGTGGAATGCCGCACAAAATCAATTGCGCAGAGAAGGAATCATCCACAATTACCTTCGCATGTTGTGGGGTAAGAAAATCCTAGAATGGTCGCCAGACCCTAAAACGGCCATGGAATGGATGATTGCTTTGAATGATCGTTGGGCCCTTGACGGACGCGATCCGAATTCCTACACCGGCATCGGGTGGGTGCTGGGCAAGTTTGACCGAGGATGGACAGAGCGTGCCGTCTTTGGGAAAATACGTTGTATGACCAGTGATTCTACGAAGCGTAAGTTCAACACCAAATCTTACATTGAAAAATACAACTCGCCAGCCTCTCTCCAAACCGTACTCGGTTCTGGGCCGAATCTCTACGTAGCCCACCAAAAAAGGAGTTGAAGATGTGCCAAGGTATCAACACACCGCTACCTTCGATGCGCCAGTGGAAGAAGTCTGGGCCTGGTATGACAGCCCAGGGGCATTTCGCCGAGTGATGCCTGAATGGGAAGGGATTACTCCCCTACAAGCAGGTGCCTTGGTCAATGAGGCCAGAACGAAATTCAAAGTTAGCCTTGGGCCAATGAAGCGTTTGTGGGTTGCACGCCACTACAATGTTATCCATGGCGAAGTCTTTCACGACGTTATGGAAAAGGGCCCGTTTGGGGCTTGGGATCATGAACATCGGTTCGTCCCCACAGGTGAAAACACATCAGAAATCCATGACATCATCGATTGGAAATTACCCCTTCATCCCTTGACATTTTGGACGGCTCCTTTCACCGTCAAAGGGCGTATGAAGCAAATGTTTGCCTACCGTTCAACACGTGTCCAATCGGATTTGGCTCGTATTCGTGAATTCTCTCACCTCCCTCGACACCGAATCTTGATTTCAGGATCCACAGGCCTCATTGGAATGCAATTGTGCGCCTTCCTCTCAGCAGCCGGCCATGATGTGACTCGTTTGGTTCGTCCCAGTACAACCTTACCGTCCGATGCCGTAAAGGAAAATACCGTTGTTTGGAACGACCAGACAGGGGAGGTTATCAGTGGCAGTCTTGATGGGTTTGATACCGTCATCCATCTTGCAGGCGCAGGTATTGGTGACCGACGCTGGAATGCAAAACGCAAGGAACTCATTTCTAAAAGTCGAAGCATACCAACACGTAATCTTGCTGAACACTTAGCCCGTTGTGAAAACCCCCCTGCAACGTTCATTTCAGGGTCAGCAACCGGGTTTTACGGAAACCGCTTCAATGAAACATTGGACGAATCATCTGAAGCAGGAAAGAATTACCTTGCAACCATTTGTCAAGAATGGGAATCAGCAGCTCAGCCTGCTGCCGATGCAGGAATTCGTACCGTATGGATTCGGACGGGTTTGGTCGTTACGCCTATGGGTGGGGCGTTGAAGAAATTGCTCTTGCCCTCTCAACTTGGAGGTGGAGGGCCCGTTGCTGGTGGGCGTCAATACTACTCTTGGATTTCTCTCGACGACCAAATCTATGCCATCCATCACTTGATGATGACACAATCTTGTTCGGGCCCCTTCAATCTCACGGCACCAACTCCCGTGACTCAGAAAATATTTGCTAAGACCCTCGGACGTGTTCTGCGCCGACCTGCTTTTATGCCACTTCCAGGTTTTGTTCTCAAAATCATGTTCGGGGAAATGGGGAAAGCCCTTGTCATCGATGGACAGCGAGTTCTCCCAAAACGACTCGAAGAAATCGGATATCGGTTTGAACATCAAGATCTCGAATCCTGTTTACGGCAATGCCTTGGTAAACAACGCCTGCCCTAGGGTGGCTTGATGGGGCAACATCACCGATGGATTGGTCAAGCCTTCCCTTCGTTTTCAATGAAAAACGAGGATGACGAGACCTTTGACGAATCCCGATTAAAGGGGGGGTGGTCCGTGATATTTTTTTACCCCAAAGATCGCTCACTCGGATGTAGCATACAGGCACAAACCTTCGTTGAACTCGAAGATGAATTCAAAAAACACGGAGCCCAAATCTTGGGAGTTTCAAGTGATAATGTCCGGGAGCACAAGGCTTTCAAGTGTGACCTTGGGGGTTCTCTTTCGCTGTTAAGCGACCATAAAGGCGTATTGCGCCGCTCAATGAACCTTGGAGCTACACTTGGAATCATTCCGAGCAGAGTAACGTTTGTTGTGGATCCAGAAGGCATTATTCAATGGGTTTACAAATCCCAACTCCGGGTCAAATACCACGTGCATGCTTCGTTAAATTTCCTCGCATCTGCCCAATAAACAAGCAATTGTGTCGGGAGAGGTCTTGATAATCCAATTCCCTATCCGCAATCATGCGCGGAACGCTGCTGGCGGTGTTTCTCCTTTGCATCGCGCTATGTGCGTTGCCTCCTGCAAGTGCGGATGATGATGCACAAAGTGCCAACGGATTGACCGACGGTGTCACCTCCAGTGGATACGTTTGTGACCCCGATGGGTGCTCTCCCAACGACAAGCTTGACTACTGGAAAATCCTAGGTAAAAAGGGAGATATCGTGCAAATTTCATTCTCCGGCTCCATGAGTAATGCAGCATGGTGGTGCCCCGGCGATGGATGGGAAGGCACCTTCACCATGGGCTCAGTTTCTTCAAATGTTGATGATGGAAACCCGAGTAGTACGCTTTCATCCACTTTATCGACAGCTGGAGAAATCTTAATCAAAGTTGAGGGCAAGGATTCCTGGTGTAATGATGGGTTCGATTACACACTCACTCCAAGCATTGACAAAACCAATCGAGATTCAGACGAGGATGGTTTTGTCGATAGTGAAGATGACTGTGATGACATCGTAGGAACATCAACCAATGACCGAAACGGTTGCATCGATAATGATGGTGACGGATGGTCTGACCCTGATTCTGGCTGGGGTGTTCAAAATGGAGCCGATGCTTTTGCAAGTGAAACCACCCAATGGTTGGATTCAGATAATGATGGATTTGGAGACAACCTCGAGGGGTACATGGGCGATCATTGTCAGTTCAGTCGTGGTTATTCAACCGCAGACCGTTTCGGTTGCATCGATACAGACGGTGATTCATACTCTGACCCCGACCCAGGCGGTCTGAACGGATACGAACCATGGCATGCACATCCACAGGGAGCAGCCGACGCCTTTGTCAACGATGGCAGTCAATGGAACGACACAGATGACGATGGTTTTGGTGACAATTGGGCCGATGCATCCATGAATTTCACTCGCCATCTTTGGGAAATCGGACAATTCTATGACAATGCCACCACACCTGATGCATGTCCCTTTGTCACGGGAGCTTCAACGGCCGACCGCTACGGTTGTCCCGATACTGACGGCGATTATTACTCAGACGGAGACGAGAACTGGACAATTGAAAATGGGTCCGATGCCTTCCCTGTTGAACCCAGTCAATGGGTGGATACTGACCGAGATGGATGGGGTGACAACCAATCGGAAGGAGCCCTTCTCATCGATGATTTCCCCCAAAACCCTACACAATGGAGAGACACTGACGAAGACGGCTGGGGAGATAACCAAACCTACGGCGCCACCCAAGTCGATGCCTTCCCCTTTGTCCCGTCTCAGTATCGAGACAGTGATGGCGACGGTTACGGTGATAACCTCGATGGATTTGAGGGCGACGTCTGCACATATTCATCGCCTGAAGAGGTTGATTCTGGTTGGATCTCTCGATATGACCGATTGGGGTGTCGAGATGTCGATAAAGACGGCTTCTCAGACCCAACCGATCAATGGATTGCTCACCCTTCTGGTTTCGCTGACGCCTTCCCAAACGATGCAAGCCAATGGCACGATACTGATGATGACGGCTACGGAGATAACACCGAATACTACGATGGACAAACATGGCGACCTGCAAGCCGACCCGATGGATGCAGGACCACGCTAGGTGATTCAACTTTTGACCGATGGGGTTGCCCTGACGGAGATGATGATGGATGGTCAGACCCAACTCCCAACTGGCTAGCCAACCCTGGTGGCATGGGAGATGCATGGCCGGAAGATTCGACTCAGTGGCACGACAATGATGGAGATGGGCGAGGCGATAATCCGAAGGGAACAACCGCCGATGTATGCCCTGACGTGGCTGGTACCTCAGTTGGCCCCTCTGCGGGAGGCGACCGATGGGGTTGCCAAGATACGGATGGAGACGGCTGGTCGGATTTAGGTGATGCCTTTATTCACGAACCGACGCAATGGAAAGACAGCGATGGAGATGGATATGGGGACCGAATGGAAGGCCACCAAGGGGATGCCTGTCCAGACACCCGAGGTACCTCGATTCTCGACCGCCTCGGTTGCCGTGACACCGATGGCGATGGATTTTCAGACCCGACAGACTCATGGGCAGCCCATCCATTTGGCAACGGTGACGCCTTTCCTACAGAAGCCTTGCAGTGGCAAGATAGTGATCAAGATGGTTTCGGCGATCTACCGCTTGGAGCACTTCGTGATGATTGCCCCAACACTGCTGGTACCTCCACGAGAGATTTGCAAGGTTGTCCAGATAGCAATCAAGACGGGTGGTCCAATGATTATGGGGCCATTGCAGCCGCTGTTGCCATCATGGGTGAAGACCCCGCAGCCTCTTGGATGACCTACCTGGTGATTGGTCTGGGCTTCATCTTTGGTTCAGCTACTGCGCTCATCGTCCGTACCTCAAAGGAGCGTGCTAGTTTGATGGAGCAATTAGCCTTCGAAAAGGATACGGAATTACTTCGTTCAGGCATGGAAGAAGTCGCCCCACCCACTCTGATTCCTATTGACCAATTGCCACCGTTGCCTGCAACAGGAGGGGACGAACATGCGTGATTTGAGCAAGACGTCTTCTGGAATTGTGATTCTTTTGCTGGTATGCTTGCTCTTGCCCGCAACACATGTTCATGCCGAACAAAGTGCAGAGGAGCGGCTGGAAGAGGAAGGCATCGTCCTCTTGGCCCTACGAAACGACACGATTGATACAGATCAAGATGGAGACATCGACGCTGTTCGTGTCGTGATTGTGATGAATGCAACAACTCAAGAATCAGATCTTATTCTCAAATTACGCAGCCTTCACAAAGAGCGTGAAGTGCTCCAAATTCAAGAGGTTTCTTTTGAGAATCAGACGAATGTGAGTTTGGTCTACGATGCATGGTCCTCTGGTGAGCATGAATTGCGACTGGATTTCTTCGACCAGAACGGTGACTTCCTTGCCTCATACCCGCTTCCTACGTTCATGTTACAACCCGCATTGAAGGTGCCTCATGTACATCTGGGATTAGAGGCAGCCGACGATATCAAAACTGGAGAATTGTGCAACATTCACAGGGAATTTGCTGATGAAACTGGGCCAAGGTACGGGGAGACGGGCATTCGTACCTTCACCGGAGCTCCCTTCAGCGTGCTTGATTCCCAAGGCATCTTGGATTGTTCTTCATGGCCCGCTGGTGTTTATGAATTGAAAGAAACCTACCGAAATGGGTTGGGGCAGACTGCTGAATCAACCCTTAATTTCACCATTTTAAATCGCCCAGCTCCAGCATTTGGCCTTGAGGCCAAAGGCCATCAAAATAGCACAGATACCCCATGCACCATTGACATCGTTCCTTCAAGTCAGTCTTGGAGCTTGAAAGATATCGAGGACATGACAAAAATTTGGTCGATCAAAGGAAAAGTCGTTGAAGGTTTGAATTCAACCACAATAGATTGCCGCTCTCTTTCTCCGGGTGCCTATCTCGTCACGGTTGAAGTGGTCACCGAAAAAATGATCTCATCCACTGAAGGAATCAACATCATCCGTCTTCCTTCTTCAGATTTAATTGAAGAGGGGAACACGACGCTACCATCCATTTCTAAAGGTGCTGAAACTCAAACCGAATCCGTGGGTTGGTTTTCGATTGGGGCGTTGGCCTTGGTGGTGACAGTGCTGGTATTCTTGATGCTCGTGAGGGTCAAGGAAGTCGTGCCGCTTGATTTACCCAATCTTGGGCCAGAACCTCAAATTTTAGCTGACGGTTCACCCGATCCACAAGGATTGCCTACCACTTTGGACGACCAAGGCGTATTATGGCGTCAACATCCAGATGGAAGATTGGACTGGTGGGATAACGACTGGCGTATTTGGCAACAATGGTGATCACATGTCCGCCCTCAACATAGCCCTGAATGTTTTTCTCGTCATTGTCGCGGTTGTTGGACTTCGTTTATTTTACATCTGGTGGACGAGAATTCGACCCTTGGAACCCTCGCTGAATTTGATCTGGGAAGCCGACTGTGAACATTTGACAACGGCGACTGTTGATGGAAATACCATCACATTCCATAACGTAAGAGACTTCCACTGGCGAACGACGAGAGATCGAGATGAACGGTGGGAAAAAGAGGTTGTTGTCCAAATAGATCAACTCAAAGACATTTGGTTTGTTGTGGATCATTTTCATCCAATCCGGGGTCTCGCCCACACTTACTTGACCTTGGAATTTGAAGATGGAACCTGTCTTTCCTTTTCTTTCGAGGTGCGACGTGAAAAAGATGAGCGATTCCATCCATGGGACGGGTTGTGGCGTGCTTACGAACTCTATCTGTTGGTTGGCTTTGAGCGAGATGTGACGGCGCTTAGAACAAATGCCCGCAAACACAAGGATTACATGTTTAGGGCCATCACGCCGCCAGGCAAGGACAAGATGCTTCTCATGGGGCTTGTGAACAAGCTCAATCAGTTGGCCGAATCACCGGAATGGTACCACTCACTTCTGACCACATGTAACACTTCAATCGTGAAGATGGTGAACAAAGTCACTCCAGGTAGAATCCCATTTCTATGGAGGAATTTCCTCCCTGGTCACACACCTAGAGCCGCTTTCAAGCTCAAATTAATCGAAGATTGGGGTGGCTATGAATCAACCCTTGAATCTGCACGGATTGACCTTGCTGCCCAAGAATGGGACGGAGAAGGTGACTATTCTGAAATGCTGCGTTCGCACTTGCCAAGTGGGCCGATTAACGAGGCATGATCAAGACAAGATTTCCAGATTCAAATTTGATCTCCACTGTTGCATTAACTACCACATTGTGAACGCCTCGAGAGCCCAAGGACAGTGTTTCATCTTTCAATGAATGCATGCATCCGTTCACGTTAAGTTTTGTGCATTCTGGTATGGCAAAGAGTGAAAAAACGTCCCCATCCTTTGCTTCTATAGAATATTTTTTATTTGGAAGTAAGAGATGATACGTTGATTCATCGGTATGAAAAATGACATCGCACGAAACAGCTACGGCTGCAAAGAGATTACCCCACATGTGTTGTTCATCACCACCCAGGCCACCCAACACATCAATGTGATCAAATCCTTGAGTGATGCAGTGTTGCAAGGCTTTACCAAAATCCGTAGCATCTTGGTCCTCAGCGTAAATCACGTTGCCGCCTTTTCGTTGATGCTGCACCAGTACCTTTTCTTCGACACTATCCATGTCCCCAAGCACTGCATCGCAAACATACCCCTTCTCCATGGCTTGATTCAAGGCACCGTCGCATGCAATCACGTAATCTGCTGCATCGAAACAACGTCCTACGACTGCTTCATGAGGCCATTCGCCACTCAACAGGATGAGGCAGCGTTGTTCGGACATGACTAACGGTAAGGTTCAGGCTATCTCAAATCAACGGTTGGTGATGGTTGATGACCCCCTATGGGGGTCAGTCTTTCATGAACAATGATTTTCAAGGTCGGTGTGTGTGTGTCGGGTATGTCGGACGCACGCGGTGAACATTCTGGAACAAAAAGCGTGCTGATGATTATTTGTTTTTTCTTGGCTTCAATGAGCCCATTGCTCTCCCCTGATATTGTGTCTGAATTAGGGGACAACCCCCTTCAGTCCTCTTTTTCGTCCCCTTTCAATCAAACGAGTGGATACGGTCATGACTTCGCATCCACCACCATTTCTTTCGATGGTTTGGATGAAGCTACGGTCCGAGATGAATCAATTCTTGACCTATGGGTCAGTGAGGAATTGATCAATTCATCCACCGAGCATCATGGCACGCCAGATGTCCAAATTACGAGAATGGGAAAACATCACTATTGTTGGGCCACCGAGGAAGGGCCAGTACGAACCGCAGTTCGTACCAACACCGGCGTCTGGAGTCAATCGTTGGTTGATACCGTGACTGCTACAAATACCAGCGATTTGGTTGATTGCGCCGTTGCAGTGACACAAAATGAGTTGCAGCGTGTGTTTTATGTCGACGGTGAAGATTTGAAGATGGGGCGTTATGCGGTTCAAAGTCAAACTTATTTTGATGGTCCTAGGTGGCACACTCGAACGATTTTGGAGAACATCAATGCCACTCATCTTGAACTTGAGATCTCTCCATCAGGTACTGAATGGGGACTTATCCGAACCGATGATGGGGCGTTAATGCAAGTCAATTTCAGTGGGGCCTATTGGACCACCTATGTTCTCGATGAAGGACCCGTCGGGGAAGATATTGAATTGGAAATGGATGAATTAGGTGTGGCACACATTCTCTACACTCGAAGCAGCACTGGTGACGTTGTCTTACTTCGCGTGGATGAATGGAACCGGGATTATCGAATCTTGTCTCGTGATTCAAACACCGCAGCTGAACTGGGTATGGATCTCGATGGTAACAACATTGAGCAAATTGCCACGGCGGTTCAATCAGGCACGACCTTTGACATACAGCTCATACGCTCATTGAGTGGGCAGGATACTGGGCGGGTTGACCCTACACCCCTCGTTGTCATGGACGGAGCTCTTGATAGCGATGAAGGGCCCATCATGATGGCTGACCTGAACCATGATGGCTTTGATGATCTTATCATATCCGCTCCCCACGCAGATCTCGTCAATTATACCGATAACGGGAGAGTGGACATTCACTACGGCACAGCCTCAGGCCTCAATCTCGTTCCCGATGCAATTCTTACCGGCGAGGGCGATGATTTCAATTTTGGAACCTCAATGGATGTTGGGGATTTCAATCATGATGGAATAAGTGACCTTGTCATTGGTATCCCCGGATGGCATCAAATCAATGAAACAGAGGTGATGCATGGGCAAATACAGGTATATCTCGGAAATGAAACGGGTATTTCTTCCCAACCTTGGTCATCGATCGATGGGACAGGCAACGAATCCCTTGGGTTCCTTGTCAAAGCCCTTCATCTCAACGACCAAGGCGATGGCCTTGCTGCGACAGCCCCAGCATGGGAATCGGTGATCAGTGGTTCTGAAACACTTCATGGCAAAGTCAATGTTTACCTGGGCAATGAAACAGGGATGAACTTCAAACGCAACATCACACAATCCCTCGTCGGTGAGGGTTTTGGAAGGGACCTTGAGGGGTGCGATATCAACGGCGACGGATTCGATGAACTCATCATTAGCAATACTGGAACCTACGAAGACGCTCTCTCCTTTTCTTCAATCGAATATTTTTACGGGTCAGTCGATGGATACAATGGGAGCAATGACCACGGGATTCAATCAAACAGCAACGGTCGGTTGATGGGGTACAATTTGGCGTGTTTGGATGATGTCCACGGTGACGGATATGAAGATCACATCATTACTGAACCTTTCAACAGTACCATGACGATGGGTGCAGGTAAATTGTGGATGTTTGACGGTTCACCTTCTGCTATGACCGTTATTCCCGACTGGACCCTTGTGCCCGATACCGCCAACTCAAGAATCGGTGTTGCCATTCACCCCGCAGGGGATGTGAATGAAGATGGGTTTGGAGATGTTTACATTTCCAGTAAGATGGCAAACGGAGGAGGGAAGGTTGAGTTGTTACTCGGTTCGGCCTCAGGCCTCCAAAGTGAGCGTCAATTGCTTGCAGAAGGCTCCTCTGGGGAACATGTCGGCATGAAGATGGCCTCACAGGGAGATCTCAATGGGGACGGCCTGAGTGAATTGGTCCTTTCTTCAAGGAACACGGATGAAGGGACCACCCACGGATTGGAATACTCCGTCTTGTCTGAACGAGATTGGGAATCGATTGAATTCCAGTATCCCGGAACCCTGACGGCTCTCGAATTGGGAACAGCCGCCCGTGGTGAAACGACCATGGTATTCACGTTTGAAAGCAATACAGGCGTTCACCTCCAGAAATTGGAACACATGAACGACGGAACTCCTACTGGGCAATGGGTGGACCAATCGATTACATCCAGCAACGACCCATCAATTACATTCGCCTTCAACGTCCTCTCCTCTGGTCAACCAGTCCTGATTACCGAAGATAATTCCAGCGTAATTCTACGAACCACCACCTCGATGACAGCGGTCGAGAAAGCTCTTGTTACGACCGGTACAATGGGCCAATTCATGGGCTCCACCCTTACCGAGGGCGGTGAACAAGCAATTGCTTACACCTCTGGAGTAGGGCAACAAATTTTCTTCAGCGAAGAATCACAATCAGGTTGGACCCATGAAATGGTTCGAACCAATGCAGACCTCGGTGGCCCAATTTCGGTCACCGTGGACGACCAAGAAATACCTCATCTCATTTATCGCCACGAGAATCTTGACCAATTGGAATTGGCCACACGTGATTCAACTTGGGCCGTGAACAGTTTGGGGACGGAAGGAGAGGCAGTTTCTACGCATCACCCTTCATTACTGATGCCAAACGGTGATTTAGCCATCGTTTTGGTCAGCGCAGATGCAACGGGTACAAATCTGAGTTTGTGGACGCATGACGGAACGAACCTCACTTCTTCTGTCATTGCCAATGAATCCGATCTTGAGGTTGAAATTTCTCTTGCCTTGAGTGAAAATAATTCTCTCCTTGTTGCCACTCTCTCCACGACTGGGACCCTAAGGTTGTTCGAGCAATGGCCTGGTAATTCAACCTGGAATGAACACACTCTCGCTCAACCAAACGGGGCACTGAATGAATACCGCTTGGACTTGGAGGGCGGTGAAAACCCCCTACTTGCCGTGCGAGGTAACACAGTTTCCTCTTTGCTTTCACCCAATGAAACTGGAGCCTGGGTGAGCATCGCAGAACGTCCTTCTGCAGCCGTAGATGGTGCTTGGGATGCTCTACATTTGGGAACGCATGTCGTGATGTTGACCAGTGAACCAACCACTCAGACCTTGCTTCTACACAGCCTTGAACTCGGTGGAGAACACGCTACGGCAGCTCCGTGGGTTACCGTAGGTTTCACGGGAGTGACTTCGAACGCCCCCGTCAATGCTCAATTTGATTCAAACGGTACAGTTCACATGGCTATATGGGATACGACCGATGATGATGTCGATGTTCTTCGATTGTATACAGATCAGGACCGAGACCTTGTCTTTGACCTCATCGATGAGATGCCAGCGGTCGGTGACCAATGGGCCAATACTGACGGGGATGTCTTTGGTGACAACCCAATGGGACCTCTCGGAGATGATTGTCCAACCACGGCTGGGCCGTCTTCCTTCTACTCTTACGGTTGCTCAGATTATGACACCGATGGTTTTTCAGATGCAGATGATGAGTGTGTCGACGTAGGAGGAACTTCATGGATCGACCGGTTTGGTTGCAAAGACGACGACCAAGATGGGTGGTCTGACAACGACGCAGTCTATTACAACGGTGATGTTTTCAAGATCAATTGGAAGCAGGCCCTTGATACCGATCAAGACGGATACGGTGACAATCATGGTCCTGATTGCTGTAATACTGCCATGGACAATCAACCTGCAGATTTATTCCCTTATTACGAAAGCCAATACAAAGATAGTGACGAGGATGGTTTTGGCGATAACGACACCGATTTGGCGAACGGAGATTACTGTCCGTTTGTCTATGGGGAATCCTTCCGTGACCGAAATGGGTGCTTGGATTCAGATGGAGATGGCGCCAGTGACCCATCAGATTTGGGAACTTTCTACGAATGGAATGCTGAAGAACATGGTGCGGATGTTTGGCCACTTGACCCCACTCAATGGGAAGACCTCGATGGTGATGGTTACGGCGACAATAGTTCTCAAAATGCCACGAACCCCGATCATTTCCCAACCAATATCGCCGCTGCAAATGATTCTGATATGGACGGCTACGCCGACAATTGGACCGCTGAGTACAATGGTTCGAATGGAATGGGACTTGAACTTGATGGCTGCCCTAACCAATGGGGTAATTCAACCCGACCAGTCCCTGGTTGCCTTGATTCGGACGGGGATTCTTGGGGCGATAGCGAGGATGCTTTCCCACTTGAATCAACGCAGTGGGCTGATTCCGATGGTGATGGTTTTGGCGATAATCCCGATGGCTTCCAAGCTGACGAATGCCCTTCAATAGCTGGCGTTCTTGAAGGCACACCCTCTGGAGATGGTACTGGAATTGGATGCCGGTTCTTTGGAGACAGCGATGGTGATGGCATCATCAACGAAGACGATATTTGCCAAAACACTCCTGTGGATGAAACAGTGAATTCTCAAGGTTGCAGTCAATCACAGATGGACGATGACAACGATGGAATCATGAACAATGTTGACCTTTGTTCCAACACATTACCTGGTAATGGGGTTGATGCAGACGGATGCAGTGTTGAACAACGAAACGCAGATACGGATGGAGACGGCCTCAACGACCCACAAGATGATTGTATCAATACGCCCTCTGGAGAAACTATCGATGCAAATGGATGCTCAGAATCGGAACGTGACAGTGACGGCGACGGTATCTCAGATTTGGACGATGATTGTGATGACACTCCTCAAGGAATACCAATTCTTGAAAATGGCTGTACGGATGAAGCCGCCCAGGAAACCGATCTGGATGGTGATGGCTTTGCAGGAGTTTACACGTTCGAGATCGATGATGCCACCGGATTCCGAATCAATGAAACAGGTGACGCCTTCCCAATTGATCCAACTCAATGGCGAGACCAAGACGGAGATGGATACGGTGATAACACCACGGGGAATATGGCGGATGAATGTCTGGAAGAAACAGGAATATCCTACAAAGACTTCCTCGGTTGTTACGACGATGGCGACGGTTGGAGGGATGAATTTGAGCCAAGCTCCCTGCAGGGGGACCCAACCCAGTGGTCCGATGCAGACTTTGATGGCTACGGCGATAACGCTTCAGGAAACAATCCAGATCTATGCCCTTCCACCAAGTACAACTATCGAATTCAAGTTGACACTAATGGCTGTCATGCATCTGAACGAGATACAGACGGGGATTCTGTCATGGACGATAAGGACCTGTGTCCAAATGACCCGAAAGGAGACGATGGCTATGCAGATGGTTGTCCGTACGTCGATCTATCAAAGGATGAAGAAACTGGGCAACTTTTCGGTATGAATCAAGGGCTTGCTATTGGCGTCATGGTTGGCATTACGATCATGCTCATCGCGGGTGCAGTGGCCATTCTTCGTGTTCTAGGAAATGATGAAGATGACGAGGATTACGATTTCGATGATGATGAATATGAGGACGATGATGACAGCACATTCAGCCCTCAGCAACGGACTGCACCAGCCCGAGAGTCAAAACCACTTGGACGCAGTCAGACCCAGTCAAAACCACCTTCAGCAGGTCCGAGCAAACAAACAGGGCCTCCCGGCGGCCCTTCTGGGCAAAGCCCAAGTCGTGGTCCTCCCGGACAAAAAGCATCTCGAGGTCCTCCAGGACGTTCGTCTTCCTCTTCCCCAGCCCCTCGTGCTAAGGAAGAAGCTCCTAAAGTGGCCAAGAAGCGCTCTGTAAACCCTATAGAAGAAGAGCCAGCGGCGAAAGTTCGTAAGGCGAAAATTTCAGTTGACTTGAGTATTTTTGAAGATTGGCAAACCGACGATCGGGAATCCGCAGTGGACTGGGTCGTCGAAGCTCTTGGAGATGGAGATCAAGAGCGAACCATCTTGATGCAATTACAAGAAACAGGCTGGACGGCAGAACAATCTCGTGCAATTTTCAATCTTGCAAGAAACCGTTGAAGAAAGGATGACTCACCACAGAACTGATGAGTGCTTAAATGGGATACCAAACTCGCAAGGCTAAGGTGGAGCAAGGATGACTGAAAACGGCGAGCGAACCACCGATATTGAGGTGGATGAGGCTGCAGCATATTTTGGTGTGACGGCTTCATCGGATACGCTTCATGCTATGATGGCCATGCCGCGTGAATCCGCCATGATTCAGTTTTTCGAATTACTGTCTGACATTGTTCTTCTTCCTGGAGAGTTTGATTTTGAGGCTGCCAGTAAAAGAATGCAATGTGAAGGGGGAGAGATCTACTATCTTGTCGCAGGCCATCTTGGATTGATGACCATGGCAGACCCACTTCTGCATATTCTTGGCTTGCCAGATTCAAGTGGAGAAATTCATGGTGCTAAATCCGCTAATATTTCTGCTGACCAAGAGACGGCTTTGACTTCGCTTGCTGATCCCATGCGCATCATCAAACTCTTCGCAGTTGCACACCAAACCGGTGGTGGAGAGGAAGTCACAAATTATCTTTCAACGTTAGAGGGTTTGTTTGCTACACCAGAAAATTCAATTTCAGCATTCGTCTCAATCAAGAATGAATTGGACGCTGCTCTTGATGTGGTGGGTCACGTGCTACCAATTGAGACCCTTGCGAGTGGGAATGCTGCAGCCTCAACCGTCTCGGCATCATCCAGTACTCCTCCTGCAGCCCCAAAGAAATCTGTAGTCCCTCTACCTTCTTCGGCTCCCAAGCAACCTGAGCCCATGCCAGCCAAGGAACAACCAAAGCAGGAAGTTCCTTTGCCGAGTCAAACAGTTGATCTTCCCGAAATTACTCCTTCCCCTACAAAGGAACCTGAAGTTAACGTGGAGAATCAAAAACAAGTCGCTCGAGCGACACAGGACGCCTTTGCAGGTGCATTTGACATCAGCATTGGTTCTGAGGAACCTGTTGAAACTGAACCAATTGCATCTCCAGAACCACCTATTGAAGAGCCCGAAGTAGCTACCGAACCTGCAGTGGAACCAATCCCTGAACCCGAAGTAGAAGCAGAACCGTTTGTGAGTGCTGCTGAACATTTCATCGCTGCAGATGAGGATGGAAGCGGTGCACTTTCCGTTGAGGAACTCGCCGTCGCAACAGGGTCAACGCTTGAAGAAGCCAAAGAAATGCATGCTGAGGCAGACACAGATGGTGATGGAACCGTTACACTTTCCGAATTCGTCTCATCCTCAGCTTCTGAAAAAACAGCATCCTTGCCACGTCCTGTTGCACCCGTTCGTAAACCCCTCACTGGGCCCACGGCTCCAACTCCGGCTCAAGCCCCCCCTCAACCTCAACAAGCCTGGCCCCAACAACAGCCTCAGCCTCAACAAGCCTGGCCTCAGCAGCAACCGAAGCCGCAACAAGCTTGGCCTCAACAACAACAACCTCCTCAGCCAGGTTGGCCTCAACCGCAACCCCAAGCGCCCATGGTACAACCAACCATCCGTTCAGGGGTTCAATGCCGAGGATGTGGCATAGGTCTCGATCCATATTGGCGGTTTTGTCCGATTTGTGGTCAACAAAACCTTGGTTACTGATCCACGCCTACCAGGAATTTTCCATCTTCAATCACTGGCGTTTCATCCAGCCATAGATTTGGTAGTTTTACCACTCCAGAAATGTGTATCCCAACGGCTGCGGTTCCTCCAAGTCTTGTGTTGTCTCCAATTGAAAAGTAAACAGTTCCAAGTCGTTTTTCGTCTTCTAAAACATTGCCCATCAATCGTGCCTTTGGGTTCATTCCGAAACCAAATTCGGCCACAGTCCAGACATTTTCTTGTTCCTTTGAGCGCAAACGCTTGGCTGCTTCCCCGAAGGCCTGTCGAATTTGTGCAGCAATTGTACCACCTTTCACATCGATGACCAATCCGTCCTCAACTTGCAAGATAATTGGTTCATCAACCAAGGCTGAATCCCAAGATCCATCGATCACAATGGTTCCATTCATGGTGCCTTCTCTTGGCAGGGTGAAAATCTTTCCAGCTGGAAGGTTGGTCAGCATGCGAGGCCGGTTGCAAATTCCATTGTCATCCAGTTTCCATTCCCTCCAATTCACCTCAAAGGTCACATTTGTTCCAGAGGCTGATTTGAGATTGACAATTCGCTTTCTTCGGAGGGTTGGATTCATGGCTCCAATGTGCTTCTTGATGAGATTAAAGTCAGCAGACATGCCTCCTTGCGTGAACATTTCATTGGTCATTCCAGGCATTGTGGCTACACGTGCTCCATCCTTGATCGCTTGACGAACAGCACGTGTATGTGTCAATGAGTACTTTGTAGGTGCGATGACAACCTGCTGTTGGCGCATGAGATTTACCACTGGGCTTGGGGGTTCTTCGCTGTGATGGCGCCCCTTTGGCATGACGATCAAAAGAACACGGTCAGAGCGCTGTGATGCTGCATCATGAAGCGCTTGACCGATGTCTGTGGTGGTCGGATCACACACGATCAGGATGTTTTCACCTCGGCGTAAATCCATGCATGTGTCAATTACCGTCAGTGCACTCTTAGACATCCGTTCAACACGCTCATCATCTGGAGCCGTTGCGTAATCGAAGTCGTCATCATCCAAATACAACGGAACATAGGAGAGTTCTGTCGCCTGTCCAGCCTCTTCAGCAATCGCTTCATCCAAATCAGGATCATTGGAGACATCAATGATGTCGTCCTTGCCTTTTCGGCGGAAAGGAGACACCATGACTCCCCTACCCTTACGTGCTTCTTCAATGTGTGGTTCTGTTGAGAGATTGAGGAGGTCGTCTGACATGAGATATTCATGTGGGAGTGTTGAAGAAGATGCATCAGGTGGTTCAAGCATGCAAGCCTACGATGACTTTCTTGACCGAGTACGCGACATCCATCGAATCGGGGCACTACAAGGCCATTTGGGATGGGATCAAGAAGTTTTGATGCCTCCTAAAGGCGGAGCTGCCCGTAGTGAAATGATGGCGTGGTTGGCAGGGCAACGCCACCAGCGTTTGACAGACCCTGCGATGGGTACTTTGTTGGATGAATTGGAACAAACCTCACTCGAAGTTGATGCTCAAGCCAACGTCCGAGAAATTCGCCGAGCCTACACCAAAGCATGCTGTCTCCCTTCAGCCTTCGTGGAAGCGTTTGCCAAAGCGCGTTCAGAGGCCTTGGTGGCATGGCAACAGGCACGAGAAGCTTCGGACTTTTCGATGTTTCAATCAACGTTGGAACATTTGATTGAGATGACCCGTCAGAAAATTTCGTATTATGGAGTGACAACCACTCCTTACGATGTCTTGCTTGATGAATACGAAGTTGGTATGACGGTAGCGGACTACGACCCTCTCTTCTCAGGATTGAGGGAACGCCTTGTTCCACTCCTTGAACGAATCACTCTCGCTCAAGAACGTGACAATCCTCTCGTTTTACCGGATGAACTTCGGTTTCCTGTCAACAAACAAGAAGCGTTCTGTGAATCAGTTTCGAAAAACATGGGCTTTGATTTCGATGCAGGAAGAATGGATGCATCCACTCATCCTTTTTCAGCAGGATTGTGGCCTGGCGACACCCGATTTACCACACGCTTTGATGAAACCGACCCTTTCTCTTGCCTCTATGCTGTGATGCATGAAACAGGCCATGCACTCTATGAGCAGGGACTGGATCATGAGCATCGATTTACGCCTCGAGGCGAAGCTGTCTCCTTGGGCGTTCATGAATCTCAAAGTCGATTCTGGGAAAACCAAATCGGGCGGACAGAAGCCTTCTGGACAGTTGCACTTCCGTGGTTTAAGGAGCAATTTCCAGCATCTCCTGATTGGGATGCAGCCACTTTGAATCGAATTGCGAATCGAGTCGAAAAAGGATTCATTCGTGTTGAGGCCGACGAAGTAACTTACAACTTGCACGTCATGCTCCGCTACGAAATAGAGAAAAAATTGTTCAATGGAGACCTTGCAGTTGCTGATTTGCCAACAGCCTGGAATACGATGTATGAGTCTTGGTTTGGTATGAAAGTCCCAGAAGACCGACTCGGTTGCTTACAGGATATTCACTGGTCGATGGGTGCCTTCGGGTATTTCCCGACATACACGCTGGGCAATCTTTACGCCTCTCAATTGCTTGAGGCGATGAGAACAGATCTCGGTGACATCGATGCCCTTGTGGCATCAGGGGATTGGACTCCAATGTTAAATTGGCTCAGGCCAAGAATTCATCAACGGGGCAGTCAAGTTACGCCAGCAGAATTGATTGAAGATGCGACGGGGCATCCACCTTCTCCAGACCCTTTCCTCAATTACGTGGAGAAAAAATACTCAGCTCTCTACAATCTTGATTGATTTACGACCAAGGTGTCATGAGCAACGGCTCTCCAACTTCACCGGGTTTAACCAGGAGTTTGCCTTTTGGGCCTGTGGCTTCGGTGCGCTCAAAGACTGGAATGCCTGCAACGACGGTCACTTGGGCCCAGCCAACTAAATCTCTTCCTCGGAATGGATTCCAGCCCACTCGGGACCAACTGTGTTGGTCCTCAACGGTGCGAGAGTTGGACATGTCAACCAATACCACGTCTCCATCAGCACCTTCTTCAAGACGTCCTTTACCAACCATGTTGTAACATTCCGCAACGTTTGTGGACATCCATTGCGCGACATCTTCAATGGTGCATGTTCCATTCTTTGCATGAGTTAGCATGACTGCTAATGATGTTTCAACTCCAGGCATTCCACTCGGTGCTGAAGGGAATCCCAGGTTCTTTGCTTCAGTGGTGTGCGGTGCGTGATCGGTCGCAATGCATTGAACAGTACCAGATTTGAGTTGTTTCCAGAGCGTTTCTTTGTCAGCCTCGTATCGAATGGGCGGGTTCATCTGAAGGCGAGTGCCTTCTCGTGCGACATCCTCTTCGTTGAACGTGAGATGCTGTGGCAAGGTTTCAGTGGTGATCAGAGCCTGAGTAGAGTCTGCTTGTGAAGGCATTGAGGTAATGCCCTCCAGCCAATCAGCCTCCAAGCCACTGGTCAGATGGAGGATGTGCAATCGGTGGCCACTCTCTTGAGCCAATTTCACCGCACGCTTCGTGGCCAGTAAAGCGGTTACATCATCTCGCCATTCTGCATGAGCTGCAATGTCGGTACGATCTTTGAACGCATCAAAGCGCTCTTTCAGTCGTCGCTCATCCTCTGCATGAACGGCGATGAGTCCACCAGTACCATGAAAAATTGATTCGAGAGCTTGTTGCTCATTCACCAACAAGGTTCCAGTCGATGAGCCCATGAATACCTTGATTCCACAGATGCCTGGGACGCTGATCGGGGCCTCAGGAGTGCCGACGACATCTTGCAGGTCACTGAGGTTATCTGGGGTCGCTCCAATGAAAAACCCATAATTGTTCACGCATTTCTGAGAAGCAGTGTCCAATTTACCTTGCATACCTTCCATATCGGTAATTGATGGCTTGTTGTTGGGCATATCGAGAAATGAGGTCACACCACCGCTCACGGCAGCAGCAGAACCTGAACCGAGGTCTTCTTTCTCTGGTTGGCCTGGGTCTCGGAAATGGCACTGAGGGTCGATAATTCCAGGCAATAAATGCAGGCCACGAGCATCAATAAAAAGTTCATCATCATTCGGTTTGAGTGCATCCCCGACAAGGATTTCTTCAATCGCTCCATTTTTGATTCGGAGATCCCCAATCACTGATGTTTCAGGTAAGATCATTGTTGCGCCATGGATGAGTAAATTGCCTTGCATGAGCCTTCTCTCTATCTGATGGTATCGTGCTCGGCTCATCAATATAATGTCAGAGAGCCCTCATCTGCGGGAGGCAGATTTTGGTCTGAAGGCAAGGCACACATCATCTTTCATGTCGATATAGGGCCCTCCAACCAAGTCAACACAATATGGAACGGCTTTCCAAATTTCATCGATGGTTTCCCGAATAGCTTTGGGGCGACCGGGGAGATTGAAGATGAGGGCATTGCCGCGCAATCCTCCAATTTGTCGTGATAGGATGGCTGTTGGAACAAAAGCTAACGAAATGGAACGCATTTGTTCCCCAAACCCGGGCATGATTCGGTCACAGACTGCCTCAGTGGCTTCGGGTGTGACGTCACGTTCGGTTGGGCCAGTGCCGCCAGTGGTAACAACGACATGGCACCCTCGTTCATCCACCATTTCAATCAGGGCAGCCTCAATACGACTCTGTTCATCGGGGACGCATCGGTAGTGTGCGGTCCATGAACTGGCGAACCCATCTCTGAAAAATGAGAGAATTGCTGGGCCCCCCTCGTCAACATAAGTTCCTTCACTTGCACGATCGCTTACGGTCACAATGCCGAGATTGATGTGTTCTCCGACATGCGAGGCTAGCCCGTCAGAGGAGGTCAACTCGTCCATGACATCACCTACTGGTCGCCGTATTTTGCAACAATATCAGCGTGGAAATTGTCCAACAGTGTGTCTTCAAACAATTCGGTTTGGCGACGCATCTTCGTCGAACGAATATGGAGAACTGCCATCAGAATGAACACACCGATAATCATTGGAATGAAGACTTCAAGTTTGTATTGATGCATGAATTTGACAATCCCCTCTGCTGTGTAAGCCCATGTGATTGAGGCGATTGAGCCACCGACCAATGTAGCGATGAGCACGCGCATGAATTGCATGCGAGACAGGAGTCCAAGCATGGCACCAACAAGTACACCTGATGCCATGAAAGGAATCCAAACGAACACAATAAGGCCCCAGAATCCCCATTTGTTGATCATTTCACGTTTTTCATTGGCCATGTATTCAACCGTTGAGAGGGTATCACCGAGGAATTTCGTTTGGAGCATTCTTCCACCTAACCCATCTTGCTTTGCAACGGCTACGATTCGGTCGTCACTCGCTGCCTGTCGTTCCACTCGGCCAGCACCTGAACGGTCTGCAAGGGTAGAGACTTCATTTCGGGTTTTAACCACTAATTCTTGGCTTCCAAGCAACTCTTGATTTCTATCAGAGATGAAGCGGAACAGTTCATCCTTGATTTGCGTAGAGGTTTTGTTGAATCGGAAAAATGCAAAGCGTTGGGTCGGTCGGTAAATGACTGAAACGAACACTACTCGGTCATCGCTGGTGACAACTGCTCCCTTCATTGACAGGTCAGAGCGGCGGGTAAAGAACAAGTCCAAGCTATCTCGGACATCGTCTTCAACTCGTGATAACGAGTGGAGTTCGGAAAAGAATGAGGAGTAGTCTTGTTGTTCAATGGCATCTTCTTCTTTGTCCTCTCGAGTTCCAATTCCTAGTCCTGAATCAAAGTCAATCGATTGACCAGTGCCAATGACACGAACGGTTAACTGCACGGGTTTGAAGACTCGGAATATGGCGAATTCATCCAGAATATTCCGGAGAACTTCACTTCGAATTTCAGTAGCATCTGAAAGGGTGTTTTCTGTGTTTTCATACGCTACCATAATGTCAATGGATAATTCCCTTGTTTCTACTTTGAAAAGATCGTAATCGACCTTGATGCTTGCTTGAGATGAGATTGTCTCAACCGTATCCCGAATCAGCCGTTTGATGTGGGCACGTGAGAGGATATCGTCGGTATCTTGGTGATAGACTTTGTACATGACAGGGTAAATGATGAGGAGTGAGATGATGGAAAGGGAGAGTGAGATGAAAGCCATCCACCATGCAGGAATGCCAGCAGCACCGCCAGTCAGCATGGCAGTTTCACGGCCACCACCAAGTTCTGCGGCCATCAACACATAGCCCCAATCACCCAAGTCTTTGACCGACCAGCACGATCGTGCACCAGCATCTTCGATTCGAACATCAGAATGTTCTGAATCATCAATGAAAGGCAAGAATGCCAGTGTTTCTTTGGAGATGGTGTGTTCAAAGAGGATCGATTTCGTGAGGCTCTGCTCAATCACTCGTTCAGATGTACGGTTTGGCTCAACGTGGACATCGATCCGGAATTTCAATTCGTAGGTGCCCTCAGGTAGTTCTGAATAGGGGGCTCGGAAGTAAGCACGGCCTGTGTTTGGCACCTCCTCTTCGATCACTCGAGTCGTTTCGCCTTGCCCTTCATCTTCAGCAACCATTGATTGGGTGTCATCCACGATGCTCAAGTAAGTGTAGTTCAGGAAGGCGACTCCATTTGGGAGATTATGGCCGGCAATTGAGAAGAGTTCTTGGTCGGGGTCGGGGAAGATGTGAAGCCAAGGTTGGTCCGTGATTTCTTCACATTCATCCCCTATGTCTAGAAAAGTGGTAGAGGCTTGGTGATCTAGGGCCGTGGTATTTCCGAACATGCCCGAGGACATTGAGAAGAGGAGCATTGCAAAGACAAACCCATACATAATTCCTCCAGCAAGAACAAAATCCTCAATGTTGCTGAGAAAACGGCGCCCTCCACCAAGTCTTCGTTGCCTGATTTCTTGCAGTTCTTTGGCCTCTTTGTCACGAGCCTTGACAATTTCATCTTGGCCCTCCTTGGAAGGAGTATCGTGCATCTCCTCGGTGGCCATGGTGCGAGCATGAGGCGTTGGCCTCAAGAACCCTTTTCTGTAAATGGATGAGAGAGTGAGAATTCTAAGAGGGTGTTAGGATGCGGAAAACATCCTTGTAAAATCATGAAAAGAAGCCTATGTGGCCTCTCCTATAGAAATAGCCCCACGGCCACTCTCTGTGTTGTTGGTGGGTCAGGCCGGACTTGAACCAGCGACCTCGGCATCTTCAGTGCCGCGCTCTCCCAACTAAGCTACTGACCCGTGCAAGGCTGGCGAGGCTCCTCGCCATATCAAGGCTTCCGCTTCTGAGGGTTCCCCAATTCTCGCATGAGGGGATTCAATTTGCATCTTCAAGAACAGCCATCTGAGCGGCAATCAAGGCGTCAATACCTTGGTCTGCTCCAGCTAACAAACCTGAAAGCTCTTCACTGGAAAAGGTTGATTCCTCACCTGTGCCTTGAATTTCAACATAGCGTCCATCGCTGGTTTTCACAACGTTCATATCCACGTCTGCGTTTGAATCGAGGATGTAATCCAGGTCGAGGTACACCTTGCCGTCGATCAGACCTACCGAAACGGCTGCGAGTTGATGAGGGAGTACGGCCGCTTCGTGATTGGTGCGTTCAATTTCGGACAAAGTTGGAGGAGTCCAGCCATCTTTGCGTTGTTCGTACGTTGGGCGCAGGTCTGCTGGAAGGCAATCGCCTCGTGCAATCAACCTGCGCACTGCCAAGCGAAGAGCAATACTTGCTGCAGTGATGGAAGCACAACGTGTGCCGCCATCTGCATTGAGTACGTCGCAATCAACGTTCAAAGCAACTGGCCCGAGTGCTTCCAAGTCCACAGCAGCTCGCAGAGAACGAGCGATGAGGCGCTCAATTTCTTGTGTTCGGCCCTTGGCACCGTTGCGCTCTCGACGGAACCGTGAATCTGTTGAACCTGGGAGGAGGGAGTATTCTGCATGGACCCAGCCTTTGGAGGCGTCTCGAGGGAACCAGCGTGGAAGTTGCGCTTCTTTGGTACAGCAGGCAAGGACAACGGTGTCGCCTTGGCGATAAAGAACCGATGCTAGGGCATTTGGAGTGAAATCCAATTCAACCTCGATGTTTCTCATTTCGTCTGATGCCCGTGAAAGTTCCAAGTCGGTCTTGAATTTCGCCATGTTAGGCCCAGCGGGTTTGGCTCATCAACCCTTCTCAAGCAGCATGCATCATCACGCGTACCTTCAAAGGAGGCCACTCGGTGGTTGTGGTATGGCCCAACCACGTGCTGTAATTTGCGGAGTTGCCCGAACGCCCATTGGTAAATTTCTTGGAAGTCTATCTCATTTCTCGGCTGTGGATTTGGGTGTTCTGACGGTGAAGGAACTGTGTCAGCGAGTTGGATTGGACCCCAATAGTGGCATGGTGGATGAAGTCTTGTTTGGGCAAGTTCTGCAAGCAGGAGCCGGTCAAAACCCAGCACGTCAGGTTGCACTTGGTGCTGGATTACCCGTTTCCACTCCCTGTACAACAATCAACAAAGTATGCGGCTCTTCTCTCAAGGCGGCAATGATGGCTGCAAACAGCATTCGTGCAGGGGAATACAAAGTGATCATTGCCGGTGGTATGGAAAGCATGAGCAATGCACCTCAACTTCTGATGGGACACCGTAGTGGTACGAAAATGGGCGATTCAAAACTCGTTGATTCAATGATTCATGATGGACTCTGGGACGTCTACAATGATGTACACATGGGCATGACCGGTGAAACTGTCGCACAGGAATGTAAGATCACACGCGAAGGGGCTGATGCTTTTGCTTTACGAAGTCAACAACGTGCCTCCAAAGCATGGGAAGAAGGATGGTTTGATTGGGAGACCTTCACCATCGAGATCCCACAACGCCGGTCTGAACCCTTGCAATTTTCGCATGATGAAGGTGTAAGAGCTTCAACCACATCCGATTCGCTCGCAGGCCTCCGTCCGGTCTTCGATAAGGAAGGCATGGTCACAGCTGGAAATGCAAGCACTCTCAATGATGGGGCCAGTGCAGTGTTGATCGCCGAAGAATCAGTTGCGAAAGCAAACGGCTGGGAAATCATCGCCACCATTGAGGATTATTGCACCTCTGGCCTGGAACCGGCAAGAGTGATGAGTGCACCCATACCTGCGGTGAATCAATTGCTGGAACGCAACGGCCTTTCAGTTATGGATGTGGATGTGTATGAGC
This sequence comes from Candidatus Poseidonia sp., assembly GCA_022426155.1. Lineage (GTDB taxonomy): Archaea > Thermoplasmatota > Poseidoniia > Poseidoniales > Poseidoniaceae > Poseidonia. The sequence goes on from JAKMEE010000018.1 coordinate 26,688, forward strand.
ATAACGAAGCCTTTGCATCCGCTTCGTGCGCCGTGGCTCAAGAAGTCGGTATCCCCGATGATCGCTTCAACCTTCACGGAGGAGCGGTGAGCCTAGGCCACCCTCTGGGTGCAAGCGGGACGAGATGTCTCATCACCATGCTCGGTGTGATGCGCCGAACATCAGCAAGCTCTGGTATTGTAACCCTCTGCTTAGGCGGGGGGAATGCTGTTGCAATGTACGTTTGTCGTGAATCTGCGGCATGAACGAAGGTACTGTGTTGAGCCCTCCTTGAACGGGTCATGCTAAATAGGGAGCGTTGACGGCTTCAAAATGGGTGCCCCTATGGTAACGTTCCAAGACATTGGAGTCAGTGATGAACTAGCGGAGGCGTTAGCCAACCAAGGTATCACCGAACCATTCGAGGTTCAAGAAAAATCCATCCCCCACTCAATGGAAGGTCATGATGTGTGCTGCAGAGCACCTACTGGGTCAGGGAAAACACTTGCTTTCGGCCTCCCCTTGCTTGAACACCTCCCCATGGCAGAACCCTCCCGCCCTACAGCATTGATTCTCTCGCCAACAAGAGAACTCGCTGAGCAAATTTATGGTGTTCTCAAGCCCTTAGCCCATCGCATTGACCGAACAGTGGGCGCCGTTTATGGTGGAGTTTCCTACACAAAACAATACCGAGCTCTTGAACGTGGTCTGGATGTTGTCGTCGCTTGTCCAGGGCGTCTCTTGGATTTGATGGAGAGAGGGGCAGTTTCCCTCAAAGATGTCCAAACCGTCGTCGTCGATGAAGCTGACCGGATGGCAGACATGGGGTTCATGGAACCTGTATGTGATATTCTTGACCGATGCCAAGAGGACCGTCAAACCATTCTCTTTAGTGCAACTCTGGACGACGAAATCGCCCTTCTCATCGAGCGATACCAAGACAACCCAATCCGTCTTGAAGTCGGACCAGCTGAAATTTCAATCACCGACATGGAACACCATTTCTGGTTGATGCCAGGAGCAAAGAAATCGCCAATCGCAGCCGAATTGATTCGCAGTTGCGGACGAACGATTGTATTTTGTCGAACCCGAGCAGGGGTGGACAGAGTGGCTGAAGATATGCTTGATGACGGAATCGGTGCTCAAGCCTTGCACGGAGGCCTCACACAACGCCAACGTGATCGAGCAATGTCAGTGTTCATTCATGGAGAGTGTATGGCGCTGATCGCAACCGATGTAGCGGCACGCGGCATTGATGTTGAAGGTGTAAATTGTGTGATTCACTATGATCCCCCTGAGAATGGTAAGGCGTACAAACACCGAAGTGGACGCACTGCTCGAGGTGGGGCAACTGGAATCGTTGTATCCTTGGTCCAACGACCTCAAAAGAAAATGTACAACCGCATTCAACGGGATGTGGGTATTAACTCGGAATACAGACCTCCTGACTTTGGTTCGCTTCCTGCCTTTGAGGTTGAATACATACCTCCTTCACGACAATCTCACCGACGCAATGACCGAGGCCGCTCCCAACGCTCTAATGGCGGCCGTGGTGGTGACCGACGGGGACGCACGTCCCAAAGTGGTCGCTATCAACCTCGTCGAGATGGACGCGGTGGCGGTGGTGGGCGCCGAGACGACCGTCGAGGTGGTCGTCGTGATGATCGCCGAGATGACCGCCGTGGAGGCCGCCGTGATGACCGAAACGACCGTCGGGGTGGAAATCAACCACGGGACCGTTCCAACGACCGTCGGGACCAACGCTCTGAATACATGCGAAATGACCGCCCACAACGTCAAGAGAATCAAGACCGTCCTCGAAACGACCGCAGCAGTGATCGTCAATCCGAGCCTCAACCATCACGTGAACCACGAAATCGAGGTCGCCCTCCATCCACGTATGCTCGTGCACCGAAAAATGACGATAAAGAACCTCCACAACCCCGTCAGGTACCTCGTCATAAATTCAGTTCTAAACGCCCGGCTCCCCGCAAGAACAGCCGCCGTAGAAAGGGATCGCCGCCCTCCTCTTACCGAGGCAATAAACGCTGATTCGAGTCATACATCTCGTATGAGATGAAGTCTTACAACTCGTGCATGACCCCTGTGTAGTTCAGATTCATCGAGGTTGGTTGAATCTACTGATGCGTGGACAACCTTCATGTTTGGAGCAAGCGGTCCACATAATTCTTCCAATAACTCATCGAGGTCGAAGAGCAATTCCAGCGACTTGGGACCTCCGCTGGTTAACGGCATTTGGCTGGTATGGTAACCCTCCATGATGAAAGAACCACCAGGAGTCAAACAATGCAACATCCTCGGCAAATGCTTCTTTCGAATCGCCGATGGAGTGTGAAACCAAGAGCATGCTAGAAGGTTGTATTTCGGTTCATCAAAGGCCTTTTCTACCAAATCTGCAATTTCATACTTGACAATGACGCCTCGTTCTTTTGCAAGTTGTTGGCATTTCTTATTTCCTTCTGATGAGAGATCAAACACCTCTGCATTCCAACCTAAGGAAGCTGCCCAAACGGCATTTCTGCCTTCGCCATCAGCAGGGAAGAGTGCGAGGTTGTTGCCGTAGTCAATCGGAGGTTCAATTTGCTGTTTTAGCCAGGCATTGGGTTCTTTTCCGTAGGCATATATTGCCTCTCCAAATCTGCGATCCCACATTGTTCCGTCAGAACGAGCATCAGCGTCCATCATTCTTCCTCCATTACCTTTGGATGAGAAAAGACACCCTGTTCTTCCACAATATCACAGGAACCTGGAAGCACACCGAGCAGATCATCGGTTGATAATCCCGTGATTTTGTAAATTTGATTGGCTAATTTGTCCTTTTTGGTCAAGCCTGGACGTAAGATGGCATAGCGGCCACATAGATTACGAATGTGTTCGGGGGTCGCAGTCACCATCATTGGGACCCCGTTTACAGCCACAATGCCAATGCCGATTTCAACGGTCAAATCCTTGAACCATGTGCGTTGTCCTCGGACGATGAAAGCCCCTTTTCCAACGTATTCTCCGGTTTGTGCAGTCTTTGATACTTGGGCAGGTTTGACGCTATAGACCGTACCATGAGAGCCGCCTCCATTCCACGCCCGGCTCCATGAAAGTGCCAAGGTTGCCGCAGATTCAAGTTTGACTTCATCCAAACGCTCGTCTCCTAATTTGTCCACCAGACGGAATGCGGGGATGTCTTCGGGAACATGAGCAGGTTGTCGTTCTTCCAAGGCGAAGCCCTGTGTAGCTCGTAGGCTGCAGGATGGGGCGCCATGCAAGTCAGCGTGCAGATAAAGGTCGGAACCAGACAAGTGTTTCTTGACGATGGTATCGTTGCCTTTAGCATCCTTCCCTCCAACCAAGAGATGTCCTCCAGCGATCATGCCCCAGCGGTGTTGTTCAAACCACATTCGTTTGCTGCGTTTGAGTCGGTTCAATTTTCCACTAGCACGCTGCTTAGCTTCCTTTTTCATCGCTCTTTTTAATGCAGCATTGGTTTCTTCAAGCGCTTCTACAGCCCCAGATGTCTTGTTTTTCTGTTTACGAGCAGCTTCGAAATAACGTTGAGCATTTTGGTGAACACTGGCATCGAGTTCGAGAACGACTTGAGCTCCCTTCGGTTCGTTATCTTCATTTGGGAGAAGTGCCGTGAATTCACGCTTAGCTGCGTTGAGACTGACAATCCATGGGATGGACTTACTTGCTTTTTTCACAGCATCCCAGCCATTGTTGTCAACGGCTTCGTTGGTTTGAGAGAGTAATTGTTCCACGTGAGTCCAGTGTTCTTGTATTGAATGACCAAGCGCCTGCTGTTTCTCGATTTTCGCAGCAAATTGTAGCATGGCCTTCTCCTGTTGAGCCTTCCTTCGTTCGAGTCGTTCCACTTCGGTGGATTGCCCTCGGCCAGGACCTGCTTGTTCAAATCGTTCCTCTTCTCTACGCTGAAGGGCGTGAGCATCATGGACACCTTTCCATGCATCAACGGCCTCGCACAGTGATTCAAATTCAAGAATCGGTTGTGATGCGTGGGCTGGTAAAAGAGTCGGTGTGGCTTCCTTTGTTCGTTGGCTTAACCATGTTTCTTGTTCGGTTTGGGTAGAGGCTCTAAATTTTTCTTCCCAATCTTCAGGGTCGTCTTCACTCTCAAGTTTGAGGACAAGATAGCCTCCTCCGCTCCTAGTCAAATCTTCCAATAAGGTGCTTAAGGCCGCATACACTTTTTTAGAATCTGCTTCGAGGGGGTCTGAATTCGGTTTGAGACCAGCAAGTTCGCACACAGCATTGGCATGTGTTGCTCCCAAGTTGGCCTTTCCACCCAAAGTGGATACCAAATCCCGGTCGGATGTTTTCAGAAGCGTAGCCATACCGTCTTGGTCCAATGAATAGGGGTCCAAAGCAGCGGGTGGGGCGACATATTCAACGCCTTTTTTCAACGTCCGTCCAGCATAAGATGCATGCGTGAGTGGTTGAATGATGGTATTGGTTTCATCTGCAAGAATGATATTTCCATCACGGAATACCTCGACATAGAGGGTGCGTTGTCCAAATTTGGTATCAAATTCAAAGGCGAGGACGCGGTCAAACCCAAGTTGCCGTACTCCTGTCAATCGACCATTTTTCAAATGCTTCCGCAGTACCATCGCAAAGGGAGGGGGTGTCATGGGCATGGGGCGGTCTCTTCGAGAGGTGTAGATGCGTTGGCCACGAACCAGAACCAAGTCGAATTGATCTTCTCCCTTGGGGTTGAGGCGGAGAACGATTTGTTCGTAATGTGGCATGTAGGCCTTTTTGACATAGGCTCCTGCAGAGCCATCCAATTCTCTCGATACAGCACGAAGGTCGAATCCGGACATGGCCTTTTTCATTGATTCACCCCTGCGACTTCGACACCGACGGGGAGTACCTGTCGATGGTTCATATCTGCCTCAACGGCCGAGGCCACATAAATTCACGCCTCAGAAACGAAGCAAGACCTTCCCAATATTTTTTGCATCATGGATGTGTTGATGAGCGGCTTGAACTTCGCTTGCATCAAAAATTTGGTCAATTACGGGATTTAATGCGCCTGATTGAATTCCATCAAGAATTCGTGTTAATTGTTCGGTCATCACGTCTTCATCTTGCCAAGTGCCCATGTGAACTCCAAACACACCACGGTTTCGGGTCATTAATTTCAAGGGATCAAAGCGGGGGGCTTTTCGGAAAGCCATCAGTGCTTTGAGCAAGGAGCGTTTTGAGGTTGGGGCTGCTGCTGAGAATCCATAGGAGTACAGTTTGCCTCCTTCTGCAAGAACCGAGAGGCTTCGTTTGAGATGTTCTCCTCCGATTGGGTCAAGGATATGGTCAACGCCTCGTTGCTCTGTCTCTTGGCGTATAATCTTGACAAAATCCTCCTTGTGCCGATCGATGGGGCGTGCTCCATAAGAACGCAACACTTCGTGCTTTCCTCGGGAAGAAGTGGACCAGATTCGTTCTACACCTGCCCATTGGCACAATTGCAACGCCGCAGTACCAACGCCACCAGCCCCTCCGTGTATGAGTACAGAGTCCTTGGATTTCATGTTCCCAAGGTGATGGAGCATGTGGTGGGCCGTCATGTACGTGACAGGCGTAGATGCCGCAGTTTCAAGAGAAATCTCATCGGGTACAGGGATGGTTCGGTGCACCTCGCTGAGTACAAAACTTGCTTGTCCACCGTTTCTCATGGCAGCGACAACACGCTGACCGATGTTGAATGCAGTCACCCCTTCTCCAAGGGCATCAACGGTTCCACTGACCTCGTAACCTGGGGTGAATGGATAGGCTGGGCGAGGTTGATAGAACCCCAAACGCATCAAGAGATCAGCAAAATTAATGCCTGCAAATGCGACTTTAATTCGAACTTGACCAGGACCAGGTTCTGGTACTTCCATAGGTTGAGTGGTGATGCAGGAAACGCCTCCTGCCTTTGTGATAACAACGCGTTCAGCCACCTCATTCACTTCCCGATGTGTTGAGGTACCAATGACCCTCAGATTGCTCTACATCCCCTGTCCGTTCAAGGGCGAGGAGATGGGAGAGAGTTTGATCGGCGGCTAAAGCAGGGTGGGCGTCGGGGCTATCCGCATAGGCACTGGCTGCGATAGATGTGAGGTTACGTTCACCGTGATTGACCGCTTCAAGTACACGAGCATGGCGAGCTAAACGGTGGTCAATGTAATGTTGAAACAATGCCCCTGGATTCGCAATGACTGGACCATGGCTGGGGAATACCAAGTGTGGTTTTTTGTCTTGTAAACGTTGTAATTGAGCAATATATTCCATCATATTCCCGGTGTGTGGTGGGATCAGAATGGTTCCAATGCCCGCTAACATATCGCCTGCGATGAGGCCTGCATCGCTCAACAGGCAGATGTGTCCAGGATGATGACCAGGTGTGATGAGGACTTCCCAATGTTGACATCCGAGTTCAAGAATTTCGCCATCTTCTAAAATCCTGTCACATGAAACAGAACGGGCGGTATATTCGCTTCCCCATACTGGGACATCAAAGGCTTCCCGGAGAAGTGACATATCTGCGAGATGGTCGCCGTGGCTGTGCGTAAAGAGGATGGCAACAAGCTCTCCTCGATGCCGTTCAACTGTCACTGCGAGGCGTTCCATGTCCTCTCGCATACGAACAGCAGGGTCAACGAGGACAAAGTCCCCTTTGGGGTCACCGACAAGGTATGCGTTGGTGTGGTCAGCAGGGGGGAGGGTCGCTGTTTTGATGGGGGTCACTTCAACTCCGTGGGCAAAAAGTATGGAGCGACGACCGGGGAGTCGTTTGGCAATATCAGCAGCAGCACTTGACATGCTTCGTCCGCACCGTTCCAAGGTGCGTTCAATTTCCATCAACAACGTCACAACTGGAGGAGCCACCTTGATTTCGTGGCGTTGCCATCGTTCAATGATCTCTAGGGGGGAAGCCCACAGATGCTCGACGAATTCAGTTTGTGGTTCTAAATCAATGTCTGGCATGCCTTCATGGCTACCAGCGTGATAGTGAAGGAACGCATTATCGAATTGTACCGGGCCGAATGGAGGGGTGATGCGATGACTAAGGACACAGATGTTGCTTCGGTCTAAGGAAATGGCTCCGTTGAGAGCCAATGGCAGGAATTGCCGCTTGTCCTGTATGATGCTGAGCCGGGCATCTTCTGGCAAGGCCATCAGTCCTTCAGGACCTGGCAAAACTCCGAGTTCTTCACTCATTTCACGAAGAATACAAGCAACGGTGGAGGACTCAGGCCCAGTGAGTTGAGGCAGGGCTTCCACGGCGGCATGGTCCACTGAAGAGACACCACCTCCCGGAAAGGCCCAGTATTCGGGAAAAGCCCTCATGGTGGGGGAGCGGAGGCCAAGGAGGACCTCGACGCCATCCGGCCCATCTCGAGTCAAGGTAAGGGTTGCAGTTGGACGAGGAGGTTTTCGGTTTGTAGGGGTGAGGTCAACACCAGTTGGGACTTCACTCATGGCGTTGGGTCTTGGCGGCCTATCTTCAATCCTTGTGCTCTCATAAGACTGGATGGTTCATGAGATGGAATGATGGAAATTACTGTTTCCAATGAACGAGGGTAAAAATAGGGATGCTGAGGATGGTCACTTCATGACCCACGATTCGGTTGAAGAGCATCTCGCAGAGTTATCCACGTTGGTTGCAGAAGCGGAAGCATTGGGCATTGACATTTGGCCAGAAACAAAACCTGTTCGCCCTTGGGCTAGGTACGCCCTTGCCTCATTCATGATCATCATGATGCTATCCTGGGTCTCCAAGATTCTGTTTCGTTTCGCTACAGTTTGAACGACTGCCCCACCGTTGATTTCAAGAAGTGTCCGTCCCTCGCCGAGGTACAGTCCCTTAGTGTAGCGGTCCATCATGGAGGATTCTGGTTCCTCCGACCTCGGTTCAAATCCGAGAGGGACTATCCGCGACCACCCAAGGCAGGGATGGAATTATCTCGAACTCCTTGATTTTTAGGGCCTACGAAACTTCATATACCGTTCACTTTTAGGGCGACCTAAACCGGAAGGTGCCATGATGAATCACTCTATCCTAAAAGCCAGCCTAATCGTGACACTCATCAGCCTTTCAAGCCTTGCAGGATGTCTTGCGAATGAAGATGAAGAAGAGGTTATTCGAATCGCCTTTACCATCAAAGATGATTACATATCCTTTGATGAGAACCCTCAGAAATTAGCTGATTATCTTTCAGAAGCCCTCGGGGTTAAGGTTGAACTTTATCCAATTACCTCGGATGCTCTGGCCCTTGAAGCACTTCGCTTTGGCAGCGCTGACGTAGCATTCATGGATGGTGGTTCAGCTTGGATGGGATGGCAACAATACGGTCTTGAAGCCATGGCTGCAGATCAAAAGTCAGATGGTCGAACCTACTACAATGCACATGCATGGGTTCTCAATGACAGTGCCGCGGCTCAAGCCCACCTCGATGACGATCCTGACACCGATCCGTTTGCATTGCTCGAAGGAGAGGTAAGTTGCCACACTGGTTGGCTTAAATCAGCGGGAATGCTAATTCCCATGGGCTACTTTATTGGGCAAGGTTATGCTGAAGTTGTTGGCGATGAAACAGATATTTCATCGTTAAGAAATACCATCTATAATCATTTTTCAGACGATGCTTCAATCCCAGAGTCGGGAACCCCTTACTATGGGTACTCCGGAGCATTAAAATGCCTCTCAGAGGATGTTGGTGCCGTAGCATTTGCCAAGGATTCGACCGTTGATCTCTATTGCGGTTCAGAGCAAATAAGCGAAAATGAAGATTGGTGCCTCGACAGAGACCGCTATGTGGCTTTGGACAGTTTCGGACAAGCCCCAAGCCATCCGTTGATGTACCAGCCAGAACGTTTGGATGACACGCTTCGAGACGCAATGGTTGCCGCCCTAATTTCATTGAATGAAACAGAAGACGGGCGTTCAATATTGGAGAATATTTTGAACACACCTGGCATCGTTGGAACAACGTCGGAAGCCCATTTAGAATCTTATTCATCTTTGATTGAGCATGTCCCGGGTATCTCTGGGTACTACAATACAAAATACAGTTCGTGATTTCTATGGATGAGGTGATTGCCCACTTGCACGATGTATCCATCGGATACGATGAGGTCTTGATCAAAGACATCAATATCGAAATTTCAGCTGGTGATGTTATCGCTGTCTTGGGGCCATCAGGGATCGGTAAAACAACTCTGCTGCGGACCATTGCAGGCCTCGTACGACCGTTGACTGGAGAAATTGAATTGGCGGTAGATTCACGCGGTGGGCTTGGTTACATCCCTCAGCGGCTGGGGCTCGTCGGGAATTTGACCGTCCAAGCAAATGTGGAAATGGGCGCCCGTGTCAGGACCTCAACCTGGCGCCCCGTGTTTTTTCCTCTCCCTCAAGAATTCATGAAAGATGTGAAAGAAGCCATGTCCGACTTGGGCATTGACCATTTGGCCCAGCAGCCTGTTCGCATCTTGTCTGGTGGTCAACAACGTCGTGTTGCAACAGCCAAGTCAGTGGCTCAGCGGCCAAAAATTCTCCTCGCGGACGAATTTCTCGGAGAACTCGATGATGACAATGTCGACGTTGTCATGCAAACGGTGAAGAAAACAATCGCAGCCCAACACTCTGCACTCATCATGGTTGAGCATCATGAAGAATTGGCAAAAGAAGTAGCCAATAGAATTTGGAGAATTTCAGACCATCGATTGATCGAGGAGTTGGAACGATGAATCGCCGAATGTTCTTCTTTTTCCTTTTCTCCTTCCTCCTCACGGTCTACCTGTTCAACGATCTGGTGGGTGATTGGGGGCGTCTCAGTGGAGGTTGGGATAATTTGGTTGTATTCTTTGATGAGAGTTTGTGGCCTCCAAATTGGGCCGTCCTTGAAGCTCAATCCTATCCAGTTTGCGAAGCTCGTTTTGACATCTTTTGTTCGGTGGCTTGGCTGGGTATGTTGGAGACCATCAAGATTGCTTTTGTAGCCACAGCCATCGGTTTTGTTGTGGCGTTACCACTGTCCGTTCTCGCAGCAAGTAACCTCTCTCCGCTCGCCGTTGCCATACCAGCACGAGTTCTCTTGGCTGGAATGCGAAGTCTTCCAGCAATCATTTGGGCGGTTCTTTTTGTAATCATCTTTGGAGTTGGGACCCTCGCTGGCATCGTTGCAATGTCCTTTTACACGGTGGGATATCTTGGGAAATTGCAGTTCGAATCCATGGAGGGCATCAAAAACGCACCTTTGGAATCTGGCAAAGCAATGGGCATGAACCGTGCCGAGATTGCTTGGTTAATCGCCATCCCTGAATCAGCAAATCACTTGCTGTCTCACCTGTTATTCATGTTCGAATACAACGTTCGTCACGGTACGGTGATCGGTCTTGTTGGGGCTGGAGGCGTTGGGTTGTACCTTGACACTTATCGGAAGATGGGTCAATATGACAAAATGGTCGCTCTGCTCATCGTTATCTTCCTCGTTGTTCTTGTGATTGATTTCGTTTCAATGGCACTGCGTTCAACGGTCAACGAAGAAGGGGATGTGGAACGTCCGACATGGTCGTCGATTTTCCTACCCGCAGCGATTTCATCTGCGTTGCACCCAACGCCGATGAATGCAACCAACGAAGAGGAATGAGATCAGTCAACTGCGATATGTAACGATCCATCTTTGTAGAATATTTGGATTTGTTCTGGAACTTTCTTGGTCAGCGATGCAACCGATTCGTAAATCTCATCTTCACTGACCTTGAACGTCTTTGCAGCGTCTTTTGTGGACCAAGGAACGACGTGGAAATCACAGGTTGCCAACCACTTCAGTAACTTCCCTTCAAACTTGGTCAGTTCTTCCGCCATGCTTGGGCTCAGGTGGCCGTCACTCAAAACTTCACCGATGCTATGGGTTTCAACGAAGTGCTACCATCCTTCGGCAGCATTCTTCCGCATCAATGTCTCCATTAAGCAAGGTGTTGAGCGCTTTGGTAAAGGGAACATCAAGTCCAAAATCTTCAGCCCTTTCAATGAACATACGTGCTGCTCGAACACCTTCAGCAACCATGTGCATCTCATCCAATGCCTCGTCAAGAGACAGGCCAGTTCCGAGTTTTTCACCCATGCTTCTGTTCCGTCCGAAAGGCGATGTTGCTGTGACATACATGTCGCCGAGACCGGCTGGTCCGAAGGCCACTTCTGCACGGGCACCCAGTTCGGGCAAGAGCAAACATCCTTCTTTGAAACCTGACATGAAAATTGCAGCCTTGAGATTGTCACCTCCAAGGTCACCGACTTGTTTCAATCCATCAACCAAGCCGCAAGCAAGGGCAACTACGTTCTTGAACGCACCCCATAGTTCAGCTCCCTCAGGGTCGCTGGCAGGATGAAGGATGAAACTCGGAGTACTCAGGGTAGATGCCAATCGATTGGCTACTGCGTGATCTTCACTGGCGACCAAAGCCGTAGTCATCACTCCACCTGCCGCTTCAGGAGCGATAGTTGGTCCTGTGAGGACAGCGAGTGGATTTGTCTTGCCTTCTTCTCTGAGTTGTTCCTTGATAGCTTGTGAAATCAAGCGTTTTCCAGGGGCAAGTCCTTTGGCTAAATCCAAGATGACATGGCTGGGTTGGAGGTGTGGCATAATATCTTGAACAACATCAAGAATCACCGAAGACGGAACTGCCAGTACGATGATTTCACTTCCTTCCATGACTTCAGAGAGGTGCATGCTGACGTCCATGCCCTTGACGGGATGATCTGGCAGATATTTTTCGTTGACCCCATGCATGGTAATGGATTCGTAAACTTCCTGTTCAATGGTCCAACCCTTGACCTTGTGACCTTCCAATAACCAGAGGCGCGCAATCGCTGTACCCCAATTTCCCAACCCTAATACCGAGATGTGCGCCATTGCAATCGTATCTCTCGCACCTTCCTTTGTTTATACGAGTTCCCGATGATTGGAGGTCGTTCAGACCGATTTCGGGAGGCCACGAGTTGAGCCAATCAGAAGAGGTCTTCGTCTTCTTCTTCAAAGTCAAAGACATCGTTATTCTTCTCATCTTTCTTTGCTGCCTTGGCTTTCGTAGCCTTCTTTTCCTTTACAGGGGGCTCAGGAGATGGCTCTGCTTTAACAGGTTCAGGGGTTTTTTGTGATTCTTCACGAGCCTCTGCTTGGAGATTTTCTTTTGCCTTGAGGTCTTCTTCACTCGTTCCGGTCTGGAGGGCGAGAGCTCTACGTCGGTCTTCTCTTGCTTTGCGTTCTAATTGCCTGTGCCGTGACTTCTCGATGTTTTGCATCATGTACATAGCGTCGTGTTCAAGCAACGGAGAGTCAGAAATCAAAGTGATGTCAAGCCATCCTCCATCCTCGACAATGAATTCCGCAAGTGGTTCAAAGTTCAGGTCTGATTTCTTGATTTGCGTGTAATGCATGGCATTACCCGTACGATGTTCAACCCCTGAGAAATGGCAGTAGAATTCTTTGGTTCCGATACTTTCTCGAACCATGTCAAAGAGTTCACCGTAATCTTCGGAGGTTCGCATTTTGCCGTGACCACGTGCGTGAATATGAGCGATGTTCAAGACCGGAATGGTCCCTTCAACGTGATTGACAACCTCTAGCACTTCTTCCAAACTGCCCCAAAGTTCCTGACGACCTGAAGTCTCTACTCCGATCTTTGAGGGGGTCCCGTCTTTGATCCAAGGGAAGACTGGAAATTCATCTTCTTCATCGTTCCATATCTCTCCGATTCGGTCTACAATTCCAGAAAAGATGTTTGCAACTTGTTCGTTCGCTGCTTGACCTCGGCCAAATTCACCGTAGTTGCCAGTATGGAGGGTGATATGTCGGGCGTTGATGGTGCGAGCGGCTTGGAGGGTTGCCTCAATTTTAGCCAACGAGCGTCCACGTTCCACTCGGTTTCCAAGGAGTTCGGAATAATACGGCCCGTGGATGTTCATCTCAAAATCAGTTTTGTTGGCCAAGACACCTGCTTGCCAGTACTGCTCAAAGTGCTGTGGAGCGACCATTCGTACAGTTTGTACCTCCATGGTCTCAAGTCCGAGTGAGATAATGTCGTCCATTCCCTCAACGATTGTGCGGCCTTTGCATGACAATGGCACACCTGCTGGTCCTAGTCTGACTGGCAAATTCATCCCCCCCCGAATCCAAGCCAAAGAGCGACCTATGATAATCCCTTTCCGTTGGCCGTCCGCTTTTTGAGCGTGCCATTGTCTCGAATTCACTGATGATGACATACGACTCTTCATGAAGGTGTGGCATGAGGGAGATGCATGGACGCTCAAGTTGAATCGGCCCTAGAGGCTTTCAAGAACGGGCGCCCAGTCTGTCTTTTTGACTCTGAAAAGCGAGAGGGAGAAACCGACCTCCTCTTCCCAGCCCAAGCCGCTGTGCCAGAGACAATGCGACAACTTCGCAAAGATTGCGGCGGCTTACTGTTCCTAGCGATTGGGGATGAAGTGGGGGAATGTTTCGATCTCCCCTTCCTCCAAGATCTCCACACTGCTCCAGCCGCCGTCGAAGATCATCCTGTGCTCGGCCATCTCGTGACCAACGATCTGCGTTACGATGCTCGTTCAGCCTTCACTCTCTCCATCAATCACCGAGAGACCTACACTGGAATTACCGACCATGATCGTGCCCTTACGACTCGACGCTTCGCCGAACTTACACATGCCTGCCTAGCAGAGAATGTCTCCAGAGAGATTGCGTTCGAACGATTGGGTGCTGAATTCAGAACACCTGGACACATCCCGGTGTGTCGTGAATCCAAAGGTGGACTCGCCAGACGACAAGGCCACACAGAACTTGCTGTTGGCCTTGCCCGACTCGCCGGAACAACACCCGTGGTCATTGGAGCTGAAATGCTTCAAGACGATGGAGACCATGCATTGGCGGTCAACGATGCACGTGCATGGGCTGAGCAACGCAACATTCCATTCCTTGAGGGTGCACAACTTATTGCAGCTCTCTCAAACAACGGTGGACCGTCACGCTCATGAACGCCCATCTCCCCCCTTCGGAACGGTGAACCAATGAAACGCATCATGGCGGTCGGCGTCTTTGATTTGTTGCACGCAGGGCATCTTCATTATTTGGAGCAGGCAAAAGCACTTGGAAATCACCTCACCGTTGTTGTCGCACATGACGATACCGTTCGAAAAAGAAAACATGAACCTGTGACCAATCAAGATCTCCGTAGGAGAATGGTTGAAGGGCTCAAACCAGTGGACGAAGTCGTGATAGGCAACCCACCAGCTGTACCTATTTTTGACATTCTTCCGTCCATCCGACCCGATGTGATCGCCTTGGGTTATGACCAAGAGCACGCAGAAGAAAACATCCGCAAGGCCTTGAACCAGCGAGGTTATTCAAGCATCGAAGTCGTTCGAGTTCAGGGTCTGACGGATGACCTCGACGGTACAAGGAAGATTATCGCTCGAATTCTTGAGCGCGCCGGTCAGCAGGAGTGATGAGGATGTTCACAGGGATTGTTCAGGGTCTTGGTAAGGTGACTCACGTTCTCAAAGGAAACGCAGTTTGGACGTTCACCATCGCTCTGCCCGATGCATCTGGACTTCAGCAGGGTGGCAGTGTTGCTGTGCAAGGAACGTGCTTAACAGCAACTGAAATCAACGAATCCGAAGTGAAATTCGATGTGATTCCTGAAACTCTTGAACGGACCAATCTTGGTCAATTGAACGTTGGTGACGCCGTCAACATTGAGCGGTCTCTCAAGATGGGGGATGAATTAGGAGGGCATTTGCTCTCTGGACATATTATGGGGCAAGCCGAAGTTATTTCATGCCAACAACAAGGAGCGGGCATGGATCTTCTTCTCAAAGTACCTCAAAGCATGATGAAATTCATTCATGAAAAGGGGTACATCGGCCTTAATGGTGCCTCTTTGACCATTGGAAAAGTTACAGATTCATCGTTTAATATCCATCTCATTCCCGAAACACTGGCTCTTACGACCTTTGACCAAATGGGCAGCGGTCACATGGTGAATGTTGAAATTGATGCTATGACCCAAACGACCGTGGCGACGGTTGAGCGAATGATGAAAGGTGAGAACTGATGGGAGCAACCATGCAACGCATTGGAATCGTCTGTGGGTCCTATCACAGGGAGGCGGTTGAACAAATGCTTGCCTTCGCTCGTGAAGAGGCAAAGGTACTGGGATATTCGGTTGACTGGGTTCACTGGGTTTCTGGTTCCATGGAAGTACCACTTGCTCTTGCCCGCATGATGTCAGAAGTGGACGGAGCAGCCTGCTTGGGCATCATAGAGAAGGGCGAAACACAGCATGGACTCGCCATGGGTCAAGCGGTCATCAAGAGCATCCTCGAGTTGCAACTTCAGCATAACAAACCAATTGGTCTTGGTATTATTGGGCCAGGGGCAGAACCTCATCACATTGAACCCCGCTTGGAACCTCATGCAAGGTCGGCGATTCAGGCTCTGGCTGACTTCTGAAAGATTCTTAGAGACCATCGGGAAAACACACAAAGAACGCAGGTAAGGAACAATCCATTGTTGAGGAATGTTTTTCTCATCTCCTCATGTGTTCGGACCATGCGAATGAAACCCGTGTTGATGTTCTTCGCAATCGGGCTTCTTCTCGCCCTTTCCGTATCCCCTCTCGCTATTGCAGAAGTGAACGATGAGGTGACGCCTGAATCAATGACTCGTATCATGATGCTTCCTCCAGAGGCCGAAGTGACAGGGATGCACATTACAGCCAATGGTCATTTTTTCGTGAACGCGATGCACCCCGATGAAGACAATTTCAAGGCAACCGTGGGAGTCATCAACGGCGTTGACTGGAAGAACCTTCCAGACACAGTTCCAGAATTGGATTCATCCAGTAATGAGGGGGATGTTTGGCACGGTATTCGAACGTCCTTTGGGGATTATCAGGTGATTTTGCAAACCGGTGACATTCTTTCGGATGGGGGCGTTGCCGGAGGGATTTACGCTGTGGATGATGGAGAAGAGATTCTCGTCAGCAAGAAACCAGATTACAATGCCTTTGTTCCTCTCAATCCTCAAGGCACCCAGGGTTACCTCTACACCGCATGGGAAGACCGGCCGGCCGGAATCAGTCAGGTGGAACTTGAATGGAACACGACGTCCTCAGATTGGGATGTCATGAACGGCAAGATGTTAGACCTCAGTAGCATCAATGGCGGGTGGGTTCTTTGTTTTGGGAGCATGAGCCCTTGGGGGTCGCCGTTATTCTCCGAGGAGCTGTATTTCGATGATACCCAAGACTGGAATAATGAGGCGTTCAACTACCATTCTGATCAAGGACGATTGGCTAATTACTTGGGCCACTATCCCAATCCATACGATTATGGTTACATTGTGGAAATTGAGAACGCTACGGCTGCAGAACCCGATTTGAGCAAGCATTTCGCTATGGGTCGGTTCTCTCATGAAAATGCAGAAGTGATGCCGGATGAGAGAACCGTATATCTCACCGATGATGGGTATGAGACAGTCTTGTTCAAATTCATTGCCGATACGGCTGGCGACCTTCGGTCGGGAACTCTCTTTTCGGCCCATGTCAATCAGGACAGTAGCAGGGATTCATCCACCACTGGGTTCGATGTTGAATGGTTAGAAATGGCATCATCATCCAATTTGGAAATAGAAAGTTGGATTGATGAATACGATGGAATCACAACCGCGGACTTTACCGCTGGAGAGAATTCCTACATCTCGGATGAAGAAATCACTCAATGGGCGGAAGGGCGGTTAAACGAAGACCTCGATGGCGATGGAACGATTGGTTCAGCCGAAGACGACAGGGTTGCCTTCCTTGAATCACGCAAAGCTGCTGCTGCCCTTGGGGCTAGCAATGAATGGAACAAAATGGAAGGCGTCGCCTTCAATGAAAACGCTCCCGATAACCTCTATCTCGCAATGTCAAATATTGGTTATGAAATGAGCGACGGTCAGGGTGATATTGATGTCACACCCAATTATTGTGGAATCGTTTACCGAATGACGATTGGGGCTCAATGGAATGTGGAAAGAATTGAACCCGCAATCTCTGGTGGGCCTTACACCTCTTCTGCTGACCATGAATGTGATGTGAACAATCTGGCGGGGCCAGATAACCTTCTCGTCCTAGATGACGGACGTGTCTTGGTTGGGGAAGATACGAGAAAGCACCAATACAACATGGTGTGGCTTTGGGAAGACCTAAGCCAGGGTGAGGCAGGCGATGGCGGTGATGATTCGGAGGAAAAGTTGCCAACAATCTCGGTGAACGAAGTCCTTCTTGTCGATGCCCCAAACCAATCTCTTCTGATGTCCAATTACAGTTTCCAGACTGAATTCAATTACCCCGAAGCAGGAACGAGTTACACCGCAATTCTTCTCGTAAAGGAGTATGGTGTTGACGAATGGAAAGGCATTTGGTTATGGGACGGCATTAAGATGGATGGTGAACAGTACGATCAAACCATTCCGCTCCATGCTGGATGTTATTTCATCAACGCCTCC
The DNA here is from genome assembly GCA_022426155.1 of Candidatus Poseidonia sp. Lineage (GTDB taxonomy): Archaea > Thermoplasmatota > Poseidoniia > Poseidoniales > Poseidoniaceae > Poseidonia. The sequence continues at coordinate 44,228 of JAKMEE010000018.1, forward strand.
CTCTATGAGAGTGATGACCTCAATTCAGATGCAGCAAATGCTACGGTTGTTTCTGCGACAGACTTCGGCTTTGTGGGAGGAAGTGGCACATGCATGGATGGTATTTACTCCGACGGAACTGAATCGCTAAATGAATCCGATGAATCAAACGAAGTTGTGTTGGTTGAAGACGATGATCAATCTGAATCTGTTCCTGGTTTCGAATGGTGGACCTTGGTTTTCGCTCTTCTCCTTGCACTACGATGTTCACGAATAGTTGCCTCTTAATCACATCTCAAAGGTTGCAGATTTGTCATCCTCGATAGCGTTGTGTGCAGCGGTCGCCAATTGGCTGGTACGCCTCATTCCTCTGACAGGTGGCTCTTCTCAACTTCAACCTCTATGGCTTGAATTTGTTCAGAACTGAGGTCAAGTGCTTTTGCTGTTAGCCTAAGCATGCTTCGTTCCAAGTTTGTGATCACTCCATCCGCCATCGCCATTACAAACTGTTCACGATACAGTTCTGCCCCCTCAACACCGTCGATTTTTGATGATTGAACAACAGAATCTGTGCCCTTGTCAATTATTTTCATCAGCGGCACTCGAGTCACCAACATGATTGCGGTGATTGACATTCCCCCAATGTATCCATAGGTAGATGAAAGATAATTTTGCAGTATTTCCACTGTTAGGAAAAATACTGACAGCATGACTCCACCTAATGCGGCCCGATTGATGTTCGTCTTGAACAATCGTTCGACTCCCAAAATCTGGCTTCGAAGAATTCCTAGAGAGAACATTGCTCCAAATACAATGTTACCTAGCGTATAGGATAGAAGAATAATTCCCACGGTAGTGGTTGGTAGAACTCCCTCGATTTGGAAGATATTTCTGTAAAGCAGGTACAGAGCAATAGAGCCGAAAATAAACAAATATCTCAGCGCATAGCCGGTAAGGTATGAACGAATCCTCATTCTATCTTCAGAGCCTTCTTCGTATTTTTTACGAGCGAAAATTAAGATCAGTATTAGGTAGAGATTGACAAAAAGAATGGCAATCATCGTTTGAATAAATAGGCCTCCTTGTCCAAACCCGAGTCCAGCTTTATCTGCAATATACGCAACTCTCATCGAGGAGTCCCATCCAGTGATTAACTGGTGAAGGCCAAAGAGGAATCCAAATCCAATCAACATAGTCTGGACCTTTGGATGGCTAAATGGTTTGGCTAAAGGTGAATTGATTGTCCCTGCAAACGCAAGATAGGCAAATGGGAGGAAGGAAAATGCAAATGGCATGAAATTCTGTATGAATTGAGCAGGAAGGACGGCGCCAGGGTGCTTTGGGAATCCAAACGGTACAAAAAATACCAGTGTTGCAACGGCTTCAGCCACAAGCATCAATGCGATGAATCGGTTTTCAGCGTCTCCTGGACGGGCTCTGAATGTCAACCTTGCGAGGTAAAGGAGAAGGGGGCTGCCCAGCAGAGCACACACACTCGCGGCCATCCAAAGGCCTGGTGCAAGTTCGATCGCCATAGTCCCTGTTTACCGACTTGGCTGATGATTGTTTTCGTATAACAAAACCTGCGAATACAGGTTCCTCCTCCTTGGGGTAGTTGGCAATGAAAGACCCCCGTCCCTCCCGAATCATACGTGAACAATCTTGAAGGTAAGCCGATTGACCCTCAATCCATGCGACCGGTTCACTTCGTGTTGATGCTGGTCCTGCTCACGTCCCTTTCGGGGTGTTTGGGCGGCGGAGGCACCTCCGAGGAGATGTCCGGCACCTACATCGTTGAATCCAAGCTGACGCCCATCGAGGTAGAGGCCAAATCCGCTTACTATCAGGACGGCGAGACCGTGTCTTGGTCGGTTGAATCCAGTCCTTTGGCCGACGCCATCGAGGCTGCTGGCGGAAACGTGGTCGGAGTGTTGTTCTCCTTGAGTTATGGCGAGGACGAATCTTCGGGCGGTCCAGTGTGCACAGGAGGTGAGGCCAACCAACCCGACACGATCGCCGGCTCCGCAACCAAGGGTGAGTGGGCGCTTTCGAACGCTGGTGAGAACCCTGGTTCCCATGACGTGAACCTCACCTGGCACAACCAGTCACTGCTCTCGGGTGTGATTGAGGGGGTGACCAAGAGCGAAATTATGGCACAATTGGCCTTCGGTGAGGAAGCCCTTGGAACGTATGATTTGAGCCTCACCGTCAATGCGGAGGCCTTCAACGGGGCGCTGTGTTCGCACAACGACGACGGGGAAGAAGTCGCCACAGTGGTCAGTTTGCTGGTGCTGGACTTCACCGTTCTCAACGAGAACGGAGAGGAGGCATCGATGTTGGCAGTTGGCGATGGTTCGTTGCCACTGTTCATGTTCGCAGCCTGGATTTTCCCTGTGGTCTTCCTCGTTGGGTACGTTTCAACCCAACAACGAGACCGCTTCTATCTCGGGCTTGATATTGGTGAACCTGAAACCGAGGTCGTAGAGAGAGAATCCACCTCGGACGGCGAAACGCTTGTTGACAGCTATCGAGCCCGTGTCATCACCCTATCTGCGCTCTACGTCGCACAAGGCGTACCGTGGGGCTTCATCACCGTCACGATGGTGACCTTCCTCGCTGCTGAAGGGGCGGACGCCGGCGATCTTGCCTACTTGCTGACGCTCGGCACGCTGCCGTGGTCGTTCAAGTTCCTCTGGGGGCCCATCATTGACCGCTTCCAAATGCCCGAACTCGGACGCCGTCGGCCCTGGATTCTCATTGCTCAGACCGGCATGGTGGCGCTGCTCGTCACCATGCTCTTGGTGCCCGACTTGACCAACAACATCTCTCTGCTCGGCGCGCTGTTCTTCGTATACAACGTGTTCACGGCGCTTCAAGACGTGTCGACCGATGCCTTGGCGGTTGACGTGCTTCAACCCCATGAGTTCGAGCGGGTCAACAGCTACATGTTCACGGCCAAGTCGCTGGGTGGGGTCATCGGTGGAGCAGGTCTTGGGACCATCATCGGCATCGTGGGTATCAAAGGGGCCTTCCTCATCCAAATTCCCATTCTCGTCATCATCATGATGGTGCCTTTCTTCATGCGCGAGCGACCGGGGGACAAGCGCTTTCCTTGGGAAGAAGGCCACATTGCAGATGTGGCTGAAGAGCCTGAGGAATGGGCTGAGAACGTGCGGGACTTTGGCGTCATTTTTGGGAACATCAAGACTGCCTTTTCGGTTCGCTCAGCTCAACTCGGCATTGCGGTCAGCCTCATGATTTCCCTTGCGTTCATTCTCATTCCCATCCTCCCGCTGCTCTTCCTCCAGGAATTGGGGTGGAGCCAAGAAGAATTCAACGCCACGAAGGGCGGTCTCATCCTCGTGGTCACCATGCTTGGGGCCATGGCAGGTGGAGAACTTGGTCGCCGATTTGGTGGAAAGTCCATGCTGATGTACGCAGCAATCGGCGCTTCGTTGACCACATTGGTATGGGGCACGTTTGACAACCAGTGGGGCAATGGTTGGTTCATGATGCTTGTGTGGCTCATCCATACCTTCCTCTGGGCCATTGTGTCCATTTGCGCCTATTCACTCATGATGCGGGTGACTTGGGCGGAAGTTGGAGGAACCCAATTCACCGGCTACATGGCGATGATGAACCTCTCTGCCATCATGGGCTACCAATTGGCCCCCATCTTCGCCGAACGCTACAACTACCAGACAATCTTCTACATCGCTGCCGTACTCGAGACGTTCGTGGTGCTTGCTGTGCTGTTCATTGACCCTCAAGAGACGGATCGGACACTCAACGCTGCAGTGTGAGCGCTTGTTCGTGTGGATTTTATCCGGATTCCATGTCGTCCGGAAAACATGTTGAAACCCTTTGTACACCCTTGCGTAGATATTAGGTGAGTGGAAATCAGGCGCTCCTTCCTCATGTATTCAAGAAATGCAAGAAGTACGCCTCCTTTCTGAGAAGATATTATATGATTGGTTTTCGTATCATTGCACATGGAGATAAAGAATATTTTGGACCCGCGTAAAGGAATGATTGTTTCCGGCGTTATTGTATTGTTACTACT
>JAKMEE010000032.1 GCA_022426155.1 Candidatus Poseidonia sp.
TAAATTACTTTACACATAGTAGTCTAAGAAGTGTAGGGAGAATATTGAAAATATATTAGTAAAGGATTTGACTGGGGGCGATTCTAAACTTTGGCAAAAAGGCACCGTTTTTTTGGTTTAGTATACCAGAAAACCTACGCATAATTACTGAACCCGGTCATCTTTCTTTCTATGAAGAATTTCGTAAGCCAAGTACTAAAGATAAAATCATAGGACATGCATTCTCTATTGGATTAATTGTACTAATTGTAAAATTAGTCAATGATGGATTACAATATAATGATTCAGACCCTCTTCTTCCATTTGTAGGGCAATTACCATTTATACCAGCTACAGTTCTTCTATTTGTGCTAATTTTGACTAATGTGCGAAGGAGAATCAAACTAATCACGTTTGATTTCAACAAAAATGAAGTTAAACTTGAACCGATTAAATTCTCATTTATTGGTACCAAAACTGCAACAATATCATCTCCATTCAGTGTGAAGATACAGAGAAACACGAGAGAAAAACAGCATAGTAGTAGTGACGGAGACGGTTATGGAGAAAGCTGGACTACCTATCATGAGGGATATGAGATCATGATAAATCTTGAAAAATTAGGGTATCAATCGGTAATGTTCCTCGAGACTGATAATCTAAAGGAAGATTATGGTGATTTAATCAGTAGATTAGTCACCTTCGCAGGTATTGATGACCCACTATTGGAAATCGATGAAAACTAAAATTCGCATCACTACTCTAGCGCCTGTATCAGCCCACTGCACCTCTTTGTATCGGGAAATAAAATGTAAAGGGTAATCAGATGAAAGGTTTGTATTAATCTGGATATGTCATACTTCCCAATTTAATTAATACCCTCTGATCAAGAACGAAATTACGACAATTGGTATTCCAATAGCCACAATTCCGCAAGGGACGACAGCCGCTGCATAGTTGCCCCATGAGCCACCACCACCATCTTCAAAAATCGCGAATCCCATGAATGTAATTACTCCTATAGCATTAATTGCCAGTCCAATTTTCATGCCCCTGCTCATAAAAAGTTGTGAACGGTCAAATAGATTTGGAGCAACTAATTCATTATCACCAAATGAGAAACCATTACCACAATGGGGGCAATCAAACAATCCTGAAACTCCGTCTTCTAATTCAATATCTTGCTCACAATGAGGACATTGAATTACGACCATAAAATTTCCAATCATTGCGATTGAATAAGCATTGAGCAGGTTTCCGATACAAAGGGCCCCCTTCGCTTACCCATCGATAACAACGGTACCCACTGTATGGATGGAAATGCAAAGGGGCCCCCTTCGCATTTCAGTCGTATTTTTAAATTATAGAATGAAATTTATGGGTTCGGATTCATGTTGTTGTCGCAGGTATTTCCATTGTCATCGGAATTCGTACCATCAGGACATATTGTGTTATTCCATTGCGTCCAAAAACCATTTCCGTAAATCGTTGCACCTGTCAAATTCGTATTAGAAAAATTAACGAATTCGAGGGGAACGTTCCCTAAATTGACGCCACTCAAATTTGCATCTGTGAAATCTACCCACTCCAAGTCGTCAAGCAATGACAAATCCAAATTACTCAAGTCAATACCGGTAAAATCAGCACCTCCAAGGTTAGCATACGGTCCAACAAGGCTGTAAGAGCCGTAGTTGCTTGGTCCAACACAAGACCAGTTCGAAGGAAGTGATAATGGACAAATGACATTCGCCGTTGACGTATGATTCATATCCAAGCCCTCCATAATCACTCCAGAAAGGTTAGCCCGATAAAATGAACTAAATGTCACAATTGCGCCCTCCAAAACTGCTCCAGAAAGGTTAGCTCCCGCAAAGCTGGCCCCAAGAAGATATGAATTCGTCAGGTTTGAATCGCTTAAGTTCGCATTGGCAAGATTCGCAGAACCTAGATTGACGGAATAAAGATTTGCTCTACTTAAATCTGAGTTAATCAAAAATGCATTCTGAAGCTGTACTGAAGTGAGATTTGCACCACTTAGACGAGCTCCCTCAAGATCAGCGCCATCAAGATTTGCCAAACCTAGGTCAGCAATGTTTTGCTGGGCAATTCGTTGCCAGTATTCTACGAGATTTTCTTCTGTAATAATGTCACTTTGGAGTTGTATAATTGTTTCATTAGCTTCTTGAAGCATGGTTGTTAAATCATCATTTGTAGAATTTGATTCTGACAGAAGCCCTAACAGGGTATTGCGTTCTTCTTCAACATTAGAGAGTTGTAGTTGCATGTTTGACAAATTTAAATTTGCAGCCAAAAGTTGTTGATTTGTGGAGTTAATTAATTCAATATATTCTAAAATCAGAGTATTTTTCTCCATAATGGTGTTGTTCTTATCAGCAATCATCTCTAGTAATAATGTATTATTTGAGTTCAGTTCATCAATGACGATAACCAATTCAGCGTGAGAATTTAGTTGTTCTTCAAGTGTTTGATTCATTTCATCTTGATTCTTTTGCAGATCTGATATCTCTTTATGTAATTCTGAAGTATCAAATTCTTCAGCATCTCCTAAACAACCTGCTAGGGAAGAAGATATTATCAAAGTTGAAAATATGATTGCATGTAATTTCCTCATATCTCAAGGACTCCTACCCTCATACATAAAATGTACACCGGCAGCGCATATCTTACCAATATTTCAAGGGATTATCCGAAAACCCTTTGCATTTTATTTCCCGATACAAAGGGGATTCAGTGGGTCGCTGCTAACGCTATCCCTTGATGCGATGGGTAATCAGAGGGGAACCCTCTGGTTAGGTGAACATTGATTGTTCCATCAACGATCCCAATGCATTTTTCCATCTTGATCAACCCAATGATGGAAGTAGCGAACTTTCACATCTCCCCGCCTGATTGCATCTCTCATCCTCGCCTCGTTCTTTGTGAGACTTGGAACTGAGTCAGTTGTTGTCAAATTTGATTCAATGAAGAACAGATGGAGTTTGTCATTCTTCCATGCGATTGACAACCAATCACAACCGTAGCGCATCTGATGGATGTTTCTCAGTGGAATTGGTGGCCGGCTATTCATAGGGATCAAACCTGCAATTTGCATTTCAATGACAGTACCTGAATCTCTATTGATTTGTTTTTGAAGACGTCTAACTTCTTCTTCCAGTCTTTTTTCCCGTCTTGACTTGGGTGGATTGCGAGAGATTCTTCTCAAACTATATCCAAATGCTGCAAACCCTTTCGCTAGTTTGTTTCTCCACTTCGCAATCAATCTCTTGTTGCCTGAAATCTCAGCATCAATCATCTCTATTGCGCGAATCGAAGCTTCTTCGGAGATTGTGATTGACGAATCGGTATCGGAAATCTGAACACGTTGTTCAAGGTGTTCTCTTTCGACCAAAATGAATCCTTGGCTCGAGTTCGGAATCGATGCTGCAAGACAATCCTGGTCAAGATTTGCAACTTTTACATGTCTTGTACTTCCATTTGGCGTCAAACGAACCGCAAAACCTCTGTCTTTGTGCAAGATTGCCCTCCTAAGGTCTTTCTTTGCCTCAGGAAATCGCTCAATACCCATCATTTCCAACCCCCATGGTTTGCAATGGTTGAACCATTGATGGTTGCTCAAATTCGGCTGAACCATGGGGGTTTTCAAGAGTTGAAAACATGGTTTGATTTTCAAGAGTTGAAAAGTCGTTCAACAAAGGGCATCAACTCCTGGGCTTGAGAATGAGGCTAAAAGATCCCTTGCTGCCTCGGCATCACCTGCAGCCAGCAAGGCATGTGCCGCTCTGATTATGGCAAGAAGTTTGGAATCAAATTCTTGGGTTATACAGACCCCAGCGTCCACTTTGCCTCTTATCGTTGAGCATTGTGTTCGCTTTGCCATGCTCATTGCACAGGTTGTCGAATGGAGAGCGTTGGCCCCAGCGTCCACCATCCCTTTTTTGGCCGCGCAGTATGCTGTTAGCCTTGCAAAAACGGTAGACTTTTTCTAACGGCTCTGTTGTTCGGCAAGGTGACAATCTTTGTTCGGCCTCTCAGCAATCAACGGTTTTACATGAGGATTGGATGTTATTGAGGCTTATACATTTCACAAAAATAAGTTATATCTCGATTAAAAAGTTTATTCCCGAATGAATAAAATCTCTTCACCTATTCGCCAACACATGTCCCGTCCTCGTAAAATTATACCAATCGCTATTGTGTTGATGCTGTTTTTCGTTTACTTGAATCAAATTGTTGAATTCAGTCAATCATCCCTTGAGGCAAATGAACGTCTCGTTCACCCAACAAACTCACAGTCCCCAGAGGTGGAACTTTACCAACCAACGGAACCTGTTATGCAGTTGGACATTAGCGGCGATAACTACTTTTCTTGTTACGTTTCTTCTGAGGGAGGATTGTTTTGTTGGGGAGATAATGCGGCTTCACAACTCGGAGACGGGACGACAACCGATCGTGGCGTACCAGTAACACCCGCAGGTCTCCAATCTAACGTCAGTATGGTCGCTCTCGGCCGATATTTTGGCTGTGCACTCTTGGACAACGGCACGGTATCATGCTGGGGGAAAAATGACTATGGGCAACTCGGCGTTGGAGATCTTCTAACGAGGACAACACCAACGCAAACCAACGGTTTTGGAACAAACAAATCCGCAGTTTCAATCAGTGCCGGAGACTACCACATGTGTGCGATTATCAACGATGGGTCTATCCAATGTTGGGGTCAAGGAAACTCAGGTCAATTGGGTCGTTCAGCCAGTTTGGGAGTTGCAAAAACCCCTACCTCTACAGGAACTCTTGGTTCAGGAAAAACTGCTGTGTCAATTAGCCTTGGTAATACCCATTCCTGCGCTTTTCTGAACGATCAGTCGGTCAAATGTTGGGGAAACAATGGTCATGGTCAATTGGGAATCGGTAGCTATACCTCCAGTGTACACTCCCCAACAACGGTGTCATCCTTTGGTGGAAACAGGCAAGCAACGGCCATTTCATCAGGATATCAGCATACATGTGCGATACTTGATGACGGAAACACATCTTGTTGGGGATTGAATGATTATGGTCAACTTGGTTTGAACTCAACAACGAGCTACCGAACACCACAAATAGTTGATATGAGTAACCTCCAAAGCACCTTCAAATCTCTGTCAGCGGGGAAGATGCACACCTGCGGCGTGCTGGTTTCCAACCAATCAGCTTGCTGGGGTCATAACAGTGGTGGAAACCTTGGAGACGGTACGACGACCATCAAAAAACTGCCAGTTTACGTAGAGAATTTATCATTGGGCGACGAAGTGGTGAACATAAGTGGAGGGAAATTACATACCTGCGCTTCATTCAAGGACGGGTCGCTAAGGTGTTGGGGGTCCAACAATGAAGAAGCGTTGGGTCTTTCGTATTCCTCCGTCACCAGCAGTGATGAACCAAGCGGTCGTCCAATAGGTCCCAAGAGTTTGGTTCGAGCGACTGAAGTGGTTGAAAATCAACAGACTAATCTAACCGTTCGAATATTGAATCATGCTGGAACAAATCTGACTTTAGATCATCCCGCCGGTCTCAACTTTTCAAACGCGACCATGATGCTAAGCGGGTCGCCCGTGTACACGCTACAATCCGTTTGGAACGCAACCAGCACCAATCCGTTTGAATCGTTCAACAAAACATACGCCCTTGAAGTGCTCAGAGACACAGACAGTGACGGTATTGCCAACAAATACGACAACGATGACGATGGGGATTCAATCTCAGATGATTCCGACGTGTGTCCAATCGAATGGGGGAATGCCACCGTTGACCGTCGCGGTTGCCCGGACAAGGACGGCGACGGTGTTTCAAATTCAGGAGACGCCTTCCCCGCCGATGCGAGTCAAATAGGCGATTCGGACCAAGACGGGTACGGGGACAACACTACTGGTTTTCGGGGCGACCGGTGCCCGACGATTTACGGAGAGTCTCGCAGGGGGAATGTGTTTGGATGTCCAGATACAGACTTTGATGGATGGGACAACGGCAACGATTCCTTTCCTCAGCAGTCGAGTCAATGGAACGACAGCGATGGGGATGGTTACGGTGATGAATTCTCAGGGTTCCAAGGAGACCGTTGTGTTAGCATCGCTGGAAATTCAACCACCGACCGGTTTGGGTGCATTGATTCAGATGGAGACGGTTATTCAGATTTAGGTGATGCATTCGACAATAACCCAACGCAGTGGTTCGACTTAGATGGCGACGGTTACGGGAACAATCAGTCCACCAATGCCACACAATCCGATGCCTTTCCAAGCGACGGTACACAGTGGAACGACACCGATGGCGACGGGCACGGTGACAACAAGTACGGTTCCCAAGGTGACCACTTTCCGAGCGACCCAAACCGCTGGCAAGACACCGATGAAGACGGGTATGCCAACGAAGATGATGCCTTTGACAACGACGCAACTCAATGGAACGATACCGATGGAGACGGGTACGGGGACAATCAAAACGGTAACAACGCAGACCTTTTCTCAAACGATTCCTCTGAGTGGTACGATTCTGATGGGGATGGGGTCGGTGACAATTCTGACGATTTCAAATTTGATGGATCTCAATCTGTTGACGGGGACAACGACGGCTACGGTGACAATCCAAACGGTACCAATGGCGACCAGTTTACAAACGACACACTACGTTGGAGCGACCGTGATGGAGACGGCTACAGCGATCAGCAAAACGATGACGCCTTCATCAACGATGCCACGCAATGGAACGATTCAGACGGCGATGGATTTGGCGACAATGCCAACGGCAACAACCCTGATGCATTCGCCAACGACTCATTAGAATGGAAAGACACGGATGGCGACGGTGTAGGAAATAACGGCGATTGGGCTCCTACCGATGGAACCCAATGGGCTGACGTTGACAACGATGGCTTTGGCGACAACCCGAACGGCACCAACGGTGACCAGTACACGAACGACTCACTGCGTTGGTCCGACACGGACGGTGACGGGTATTCGAATCAGGAAAACGATGACGCTTTCATCAACGACGCCACGCAGTGGAACGATACCGACGGAGACGGCTATGGAGACAACGAAAACGGTACCAATGCCGACCTGTTTCCCAACAACAGCAGCGAATGGTACGACGCAGACGGCGACGGCGTAGGCGACAACTCGGACGAGTTCATCTATGACGGCAGTCAATCGGCTGATTCGGACGGTGACGGATACGGTGACAACGCCAACGGTACCAACCCTGACGCCTTCCCCAACGACCAAACAGAATGGCGAGATGGAGATGGTGACGGCTACGGTGACAATTCAGACGCCTTTCCCGTCGACGCCACACAATGGGCTGACACGGACGGAGACGGGTACGGAGACAATAAGTATGGTTCACAAGGCGATCACTTCCCGGACGATGTAACCCGCTGGAAGGACAGCGACGAGGACGGTGTTGCAGATGATGATGACGCTTTCCTTAACGAACCAACGCAGAGCTCAGATCGAGACGCTGACGGCTACGGCGACAATGCCTCAGGAACCAACCCGGATCAGTTCCCTGATGATGGTGGTGAATGGGAAGACAGTGATAACGACGGCGTGGGCGATAACACCGATGCCTTCGTGTTCGACCCGACGCAGTCAACCGACAGCGACGGTGATGGCTACGGTGACAATTTGACCGGCTCGAACGCTGATGCCTTTCCCAACAACTCCCTTCGTTGGGCAGACACCGACAACGACGGCTATGCTGACCAAGACGACGCATTCCCGACGGACAACACGCAATCAAGCGACACGGATGGCGATGGATACGGCGACAATGCCAACGGGACCAATCCAGATGCCTTCCCTGATGATGCGACACAACACGCAGATCGAGACAGCGACGGCTTCGGGGATAATCCACTGGGAACGAATCCAGACGCCTTCCCATCCGATACAACGCAGTGGTCGGACCAAGACGGGGATGGTTTTGGTGACAACCCCACAGGCCAGCAACCAGACCAGTTCCCTGAAAATCCAACGCAGTACATTGATGAAGATGGCGATGGATTGGGCGATAATCAAGCCGGAACCGAAGCTGACCCTTCCCTGAACGATGCGGACAACGATGGGTACACCGATGACGTTGACATCTTGCCAAATCTGGCCAGCCCAGGTGATTTGGACAACGATGGAATCCTCGATGAAGAGGACGCCTTCCCTGCTGATTTCCGTGAGTACAAAGACAGCGACGGTGACGGCGAAGGCGACAACGCTGACGTGGACGACGACAACGACGGATGGACCGACATTGACGAAATTCGTGAAGGAGCCGATCCCTTTTCATCCAGTGTTCAACCCGTTGAAGGCTTTGAGGTGATTATCCCCAGCACACAAGTGAGTCTTGGTGCCTGGGACATCATCGGCATTATGACCGGTGTGCCACTTGCTCTTTGGATGGGGCTTGGGCTTGTAACTCGGACCCAACGTGGCAGGAAGTACGAGGACTTGCTAAGCAATGCCGGTTCCATCGAGGAATTGAATTCAATTGCTGCAGAATACGAATCCTCCCTCATGTGGAAGATGCTCGGGCCGCACCAAGGTCTGCGATTGGAACGCATGCGAACCGAGATCGAACGAGACAAATTTGGAGACCAGATGAAGTCACTACCCGAACTTGAATCCAATATAGCACTCAGGCCTACTGGTCAAATAGAACCGGCGGCCGAGGCCACACAGGTGACTCCAAACACCGTTGATGGGGCTCCAGAATCAACAGCAACGGCTCAGAAAACCGATGAGAAAGGGTACGAATGAGACATGGTAGAAGATGGTATGGACTCTACTGGCCGAGGGCAAGCGGTGATGAGTGGATTATGCATGAGAATTGAGTTCGTGCTCCATCAGTGTCATGGCCAAATCGGTTCGCTGCGCCTCGATGAGCGTAGCGATGGCATGCAGAATTGAGTGACAATCGCACACCTGTGCGACTCGCTAGCGTCCACTTTGCCTCTTATGGTTGAGCGTTGTGTCCGCTTTACCACGCTCTTTGCTCATCGCTGCAATTCGTTGGCCCCAACGTCCACATCCTCAGAGAGTCATCTTAAGGGGCGTCATCAATTCGTTGTGCTCGCTTGTATGCAAATTTCCAAAGCGGAGCCATGTCTTGAGTAAATTCGCCAATGGATATTTTTCCATCATCCCCTCCGAAGTGTTCCATATAATCGACTGCCTCGTATGGAGCCATGCCCCATTCCACGAGGAGAACTTCGAGTTCCATCAACTCCAAAAATCCAGATTGATCAATGTCAAGGAATTCAAAAACAGCTTTTGCAACCAATTCTGGATTCGAAAGACCTTTGTCGCGTAGTAGGTCTGCTGGGATTCGCTTTTGCATGTTTCCAATCGACCAAACCGTTTTTCTGAAGCAATCAAAATCAATTTCTTCTTGATGCTCAAAACGGTCAATATATGCTTGAATTACATGTGGGGTCGCATCCCATGAAATTAACAATTCCTGGATTTCACCAACATCAAGTGTCCCTGAGTTGTTGTGGTCAAGCGAGTGGAATGCAGCTTTTGCGGCTTCAATTTCACTCAACCCACTTGAAGCATATTCTGTATTCAATTCTAGCCACATGGCTCGGACATTCTCATTAATTGTGGCAGAATGTGTACGTTCTTCCATCAATGCTTTGTATTCATTTATGCTAGGCTTTAGAATTATTTTGGTCAATTGAATGTAAAAGATAATCCCCATACAAAACAACAGAAGGCCTGCCGGGCCAATCACAAAGTGAATAATGGTTGCACCACCAGCCATTGTTCCGACGGTATAGGTTGAATTTGGAATCATGCCAAATTTCCACATCAATCGTCCGTATAAGCGAACGAATGCATACGCTTGTAAGGTAATCCAAGTTCTCTCAATCCAAAGAAGACTTTCTGGTTCAAATGCTAAATGAATTGCGCAGTAAATATGAAGTGACGAGATTCCAATATATGCTGGAACCATGATTCCTTTCGCTCCAAATACACCCGGAGTCTGAAACAATGCTGAAGGTGCGTGCGCAGTAAATACACAGACAAGTGTGATCATTGACCATGTATATCCTGAAAACACGATGACATCACCGGTGTAAATACAAAACCAAGCCATGGCTCCAGCAATGACTTCAGCAGAGCCTGCAATTATGTGACTCATCATAGTGAACTTTCGTTTCGGCAACATGATGTATTTTGGATGTGGTGGGTTGGTAGCATGAAAGTAAATGATATACATATTCAGAAGTATAGAAAAAGCGGCGAAAGCTATGAATTGAGATTTGTATTGCATTGAAGAATATATCCAAGAAGTGCCCTCTCCGTTTCCAAAATAGTCCAAAAAGAGCCAATAAATTCCAAAATAAGCACCCATTGTAAGGAAAAAGACCAAACCCCTCAGTTTCCGATTTGACATAGCAAGTGTTTATCGGGCTTGTTTATAATTTCATTCATTATGAAGCCAGGGGTTATCTTGATGAATAAAAGAGATGTCGTTTAGCCATGGCTCCGAGAAGGATAGTGATTCTCGGAGGTGGCTACGGAGCACTGTACTCATGCCCAAGATTGAAGCGAGCGGCTCGTCAAGGAAAGGTAGAAGTCACCTTGATTAATAAAGAAAATTTTCACATTTGGCATGGTTTCATTGGTGAAATGCTTGTTGGAAAGATTTCTCCTCGCAGCATCTTAACGCCTGCTCGGCGTGTCTTCCAGCCAGCAAAAATCATACTGGCGATTGTCAATCAAATCGATCGGGAAAAGAAGTTAGTAAGCTTCATTCGGGAACACGATGGCCTGCCGGGGACAATTCCCTATGATGATTTAATCATCAATGTGGGAACGCGACAAAGTTCTGAATCATTTCCGGGATTGGATGAACATGGATTTAAATTAAAAAAATGGGATCACTGTTTCCAACTTCGTAATCACATACCACGAATGTTTGAACTGGCAAGTTCGACTGATGATGAAGATGAACGACGTGCCATGCTCACATTTTTTGTTGCAGGGGGCGGATTTTCTGGTACAGAAGTTGCAGGCTCCCTGGCTTCCCTTGCTAAAAAAGTCATAAAAAAGGATTACAAAGAGTTGGATATGTCTGAGGTAAGAATTGTTTTGGTTCATCCTGGAAAGACGATCTTGCCTGAATTTTATGGCCCGAGAGTCAATACAAACCAAGTTAAACAATATCCGTCATTGGTAAAGTATGCTGAGAAACAACTCAAAAAATCCGGCGTAGAATTGAAGACCGAGACAAGAATTTTAGCGGTTTCTCCGAAGTCGGTCACCTTGGATGATGGGATTGTTATTCCAACTCGAACCGTAATTAGTGCAATTGGAACTAGCCCACAAGCCCTCGTTTTTGGAAGTGACCTACCACTGACAGAATCTCAACGTTTGGATTGTGAACCCTCTGGTTTGGTCAAAGGTTGCACGGATATTTATGCTGCCGGCGATTGTGCAGCAATTCCACATCCGAAAGGGGGGGAAATTCCACCCACTGCTTGGTGGGCAATGAAAGCAGGTGACCATGTTGCAAAAAATATTCTAAGGGCAATGAAAGGCAAGAAGCCCAAGCCATTCAAATTAACAGGGCTTGGTCAGGCGGTATCGATTGGTAATAATCGGGCTTGTGCGGAGTTGAAAGGAATTCCGATAAAAGGCTTCACTGCATGGGTGACCTGGCGAATATTTTTGCTTTACTATTTCCCTTCAGTCGATGGAAAAGTCCGCCTTCTCTCTGATTGGATGATTTCCCCATTATTGGGTAGAGATATCATTGATATGAGTGTTGACGATTTTGACGATTTCGAAATTAAAAGAATGCGGTATCAGCCAGGTGAATTGATTGTTGAGCAAGGTCGGGTCGGAAACACATATCAATTGATTCTTTCAGGTCAAGCGATTGTATCCCAAGATGTGGATGGCGATGGTGTTGACGACTTCGTCAAAACTCTTGGTGTTGGAGATCTGATTGGGCACGATTCATCCGATGGAATTGCAAAATATTCAGTCAAAAGTGATGATGTCCTAGAAACGGTTGCTTTACGACACGATGAAGCAGAAGACTTGGCACGTACATTCTCTATTTTGTTGAAGAGCGAGCATTCCTCTTGATGCTAAGTTCAAACAATTCCATCAATGCCTGCTCGATTATTTCAACATCATTGAGCAAATTCCCGTGGCTTTGAGATGTCTCATATTCGATATCAATCGGATAGAATGGCTTTGCTGAATCAAACAATATTCTTCCGTCACCCGGTTCTAAACTCGGTTGGTCGATGTCCCATTTGTTGGATGTGGTTCGTTTGTATGAACATGGAGTTTGATGTTTCAAACTACGTACTATTCCGGTAGGGGGTATTTCTTTGGAAATTGGCCACTCCGACTCAATTGTTGTTCGAATCCTTTGTGCGGTAAGAAGTGCTTGGTCCAAGTGTTTCATGTCTTTCTTGGAGAGTGTGGATTTAGATGAAAACAAACCCAAGCCATTCGCCCTCCATGAGTTTGAATCGTACCAATTATGGTCAACTTCATTTCCATCTTGGTCAAAAAGTCTAGAATGACCTGCGAGTGGAAAGTATGTCCACGGAGCAGTCCACGTGAAGTGAACGCTTTGATCGATGATTGTTCTGTTTCTCAGAATACGCTCTCCCCTGGTCATGTCTGGGAGAAAACTTACCCCATCCCCAAAAGGTACGCCACAATGGAGTACGCCGTGGACCTTCGGACACGATTCCATTCGCAGTGCTAATTCTGTAACGATTCCACCGTTGCTGTGAGTTATCAGCAAAGGGATGTCTTGTTCATTGGTTATTCTTTCGATGAAGGCGACCAGGAGATCCGCAGCTTCTTCTTGCGATCTACGCCAGTCGTATGTAAATGAATGAACTCTCCACAATTTTTTCCCTAGGCCATTGAGGAATTTACCGTAAATTGACTTTCCAGCGAGTGAAGATATCGGTTTTCCGCTCCGATCACTCGTTTTGGATTGAATTCCATCGTCCCAAGAGATAGGTAGTGCCATGCTTGTGTCTTTGTTATACAGTATGTCTCGGATTCGCAGCCACTTTTTGTTACCCTTGGCTCCAATCAATTCGCACCCTTTGATTCCATGGATAAAAATCAGTGGTGGATTGGATGCCATGAAGTCACCTAACTACGCCATTGAACATGGGGTAATAACTTAATCTCACCATTCCAAAGTTAGGTAAACCCGTTCAACATCAATGTAAGCTACACTCACCTTAACCACGGTCAAACACTCGTTCTGGTAGGTTTGGTTTCACTATTTTTTTCTCGATACTTCACAATACACGGTTTTTCCACTTCGGAGTAAATTTACTATGTTCGTGTGAACATCGTGTTTTCCAGAAATCAACCTCCACAAATAATTCTCGGGGTGTTCTGATCCATGGGTTGATGCCCAGTTAGAATTTGGCGAGCGGAAAATAATGCTCACGTCCACTCCCTCCCAGCGAAGTCGAAAATCATCCAGTTCCCCTCCGCGGTTTTCAATGAGATTTGTTGTGATTTCAATTCGTTCTTTGTCCATTATTGGCTCCTCCAAGAATCAGTATTAGATCGGACTCAGAAGCCTTGGGTTTCAAGGCCAAGAACCAGGATGATTTGTTCTCATCCATTCATATCGATTATCCATCACATCAAAGTCATGGAAGTTCTCAACGGTGGAAACTCTTCCTGTCCGAGAATTAGGAGGCGAAGGCATCGCTTGTTTGGGTGGTAAATTTGGGTCAAGAATGCACTCAATTGCTAAATCAATTGTGGGTTCAACCCAGCTCCAATCCAGTGGAGTTTCTGTATGAGCACTTTCTAACTGCAAATCCAAACTAGTGGTGAAATCTACTTGACTGCCATGGCCAGCGTTGAAGATGATGTGATGGCCGATGGGGTGAACACGATGAGGAAGCCCCTCGCGTGCCACAATCCTCTCCATCATCCATGCATAGAACTCGAGTTGTCGGATATACGCTCGATGAAATTTTCCAGATGAGTGTCTTGGATTCCACCATTCGGTTACTTTCTCTTGCCATTTGGATGGTTTACTGCTTGTTGATTTATAATCGATGATAACCAACCAAGGTTGACCATCTTCATCAGTGTATTCAAGGATGTCATCCGGCATACCGTACACATTAAATCGAGCATAGGGGTCTGTTGGACGTTGGTACAAGATGCCACGGGTACGGGCCCACCTCCACTGCGCATATGGACGTCGGCCACATAAATCCACGAAGAAATCAGGGTCAGTCGGATGTATCCACGGGACCATGTCGGCAAGAGGGGTCCCTGAAAAATGTGGAATAGCCCCCACTCGTGAAAGAGTTCCTGACGCACGAATGACATCGGTTGAAGCCTCTGCCAATGTGCCGATGCGCTCGTTGATTGTGAAACTCGCCCCAGATAACCTCGCAGCAAATGCTCCGTTAAATCTCAACCAAAATTGACGTGGGCTCTCGAGGAAAATGCCCAATGTACCTTGGCTGAGGTCTTTTGTGAAATCACTGCCTCTCTGGCCGACTCCATAGAATATTTGAGTTGCGGCCGTCGATGGGTCATACGCCGTGCGATCGTACCCTCCAACTTTCTTATCCAAGAGAATTCGATTCGCAGGAAATCCTGGAAGGAATTGGTATGATTCATTGCCTGGGTCTCCGACTGTCATGGGTTCAAACTCTCGCTGATGCTTTTCAAATTTACCCTACTACATGGTGTCCAGAAAAACACCCACTTATATGCTGGAAGATGAATGTAACCACATGCGAAAAGGTATTCTCGGCGTTCTCGTCCTTGTCATTGGCTTATCCATGCTTTCAGTAACAGCCATGCTCGGTTTAGGCATGAATCCTTTTTCGTCAACGGAACGGCCGTTTGAAATTTCGGTGAATGATGAGGTTGGGACCAATCGCTACGTTATGATTGAGGTTGACGAAGGAGATAACGATGAAGAAGAAATGATCACTGAAATTTTTCATGAATTTCAATTCACTTCAAATTCCGATGAGGGCATGGTAACTTGGGACTTCGGCGACGGTGAAGTTCAAACAGGCCAGGCCGTCACCCATCAATTTACAAACCCAGGTGTTCATACTGTGAAAGCAACCTTGGTGACCGGAGAGATGGTTACAATGCGTAGTCTTACCGTCACAGTTCACCTCGATTCAGAGGTGGAAGCCGATAACATGGAGTGCGCCTGTGCGCCAACTGGGAAGGACACGATCATCGTCTTATCATCAAACGTCGGTCAATCCACTTTGGAAGGCTTTGTACAGGTTCAGCACGATGGTAGCAGCGAATCCTGCAGTCTTCGCAACCCTCTGCAGGAATGCCACGTCCGTGTGATGGTTCAAACATTGCAAGAAGGCTCCGTGATTCAACAGGATATTCTTTTCGATGATACTTTCCGCAGTAACGAATACGTGGTGGATTTCATGTTTGAGGATCTTACACTCGAGGAAGGACAAACGCTTCAGTTACGTCTCGAAACCGATCAAGTACGTGATTGGCATAAACCGACAGCAGCATGGATGACGAGCGCACCATTGATTTGACCTGTTGATTGGATCAGTCCCAACCCATCACCTTGCGAAGGGTCGCTGAGGTGACGAGTGCCTCAATGGTTTCACTGCCCATGTCCTTCAAATAACTCTCACCTATTTTTCCCCGAAATTCCGCTTCACTCAGGCCTGATGCATCCAGCCGATGGATGATGCTATTGTAAGCCGACATTCGACTTGCTGAAACAGGTCGAGGTGTGAAATTAATGGCGTGAAAGCACGTTTTACACATCGAATGGCCTGACCATTGCGTCATGCGGCCGCAACCAGATTCGCAAGGATTTGGCGCCTGTGAATGTGAAGGTTGAGAAGATTGCGAAGATTGCGAAGACTCATTGCCATCATTAATGCCTCCATTGAGGAGGTTGAATATAAACTGTAGAAATCCCATGTGGCTCAACTCGTGACTGCGGGGCTGCCCGACCCCGCAGTCGATTGGATTCATGAAAAATTTTCATAAGGTCATTACCCGAAGGTTCTCTTGGACAGTGGGCCATTTGTTCATTCGGCCTATAATAATTCAGTTTTTGACAACCATTCGGACAGCTGGCTCTCTGCGACCCGCAACTTCCTCATCCCCAGTTTCAATCTCAATGTCCAATCGCTTCAGAATTTCGAGGTGTGTCGCAGACCAGGGTACGTTGGATTGTTCTTTGCGAACCTCTCTCCAAATTCCCAGGGGTACCAACTCTCCTTCCATCGCTCCATCGCCCGGCTTGACAGGGGAAATATCCACCCAATAATGCCCTAGCCGTTGAATCTCTCCAGACAGTTGTGGGAAACCGAGCGATGGAAAGGTCTTGCGAAGTTGCTGCATTGGAATGGCTCGAGGGACGATGACCAATTCCCGCTGGTCCATGGAAAAAGCGAAGGCTGGCGTCCATTTCTTTTCTCTGAGTCGTTGCGCCGTACGTTCGAGTTGTTGTTCCCCCCAACGTCGTGGAATCCATAGCAGAACTGCACTTCGTTCCTTAGTGCCAATGACTTGGCTGCTCAATTGAAGCCCTGTTCTCGTTGCTTGCTCTGTCCCTGTTGAAGGTGTTGATTTCTTTTTCAAGGTCAAACGTTTCTTCAATCCAAGTAACATTTGTGGTAATGAAGACGGCCAGTAAGGCATGCGTTTGGCAGAGGGGTGGCGCGGAAGTTCCTTCTTCCATTGTTTCAGGGGTTGCCTGAGTTTTTCTCGAGTGATTCGAAAACAGCACCAGCCCGTAGTGCCATGAAGACTTCCAGGGAGTCGAATAATCCGACGAGTATCAGCGGTGACGCTCGGGTCAACGGGGAAACCTGCATCAAGCACACGTTTCAGGAGTGCTTTGCGCACCCTCCGAACTTCTTCCTCTCGTGTTTTGGGGTCCGGTATGGCAAACATTTCTCGGTTAGGGTCTGAAAAAATGAGATGAAATCCCTTTCCACCACTGAAACTAATGCTACGAAGTGTGAGATCTTCATGTTCATCCAACCATTCAAGCAGTGCCGATGCTGCGAGGCGTGCTCGTTCGAGTCGCCGATGACAGAAGGGACGGAAATCAATATCGAACACCACCAAATGGTCGAGGAGGATTGGAGGTGCTCGTTCATCGTCGGTTAATTTTGGGAGATCGATAGGATTGAGCCAAGATGACGTGCCAATGTACACATCACGTGGCCCTTGCTTTGAGAGAATCTTCCGAAGCATCTTGTCGTTGGAAATCTGCTTTGATGCTGTCACCCACCGATTGTTTGGCATTCTCCATCGGAATTGATGCCAGGATGGTTTGTCAAGCCATTCCATGTCGGTTGGATTGGAGGCATACCATGCCTTCAATGTCTTTCGCTCGAACATCAAAATGAAGGGTATTTGGCATAGCCCTCAAAGTTTCCCTTTCGCCCCTTTCTCCGGTTTGGTGCTCTAATATAACGGGGAGTGGGCCATTGCGCCGATCAACGGCGGTTATTTCGTCGACCCTGAGAGGAGCCGCCTTGTTGGCCACCAGAACGCTGGCCTGATGACCCACGTCCTCCCTGACCGCCAGAGGCTCGACCTCTGTTGCGTCCATTGCTTTGGCGTCGTTGTGAAGACTGTCCACCTCCGCCTTGTCCACGTCCACCCTGGCGGCCGTTGTTCGAACGACGGCGAGAATTCGAAGATTTCTTTGCGTTCGGGTCCTTGATTTTTCCAGGTTTTTGACCCGGTTTTGGTCGTGCATTTTCAAAATGATATTGGTGGTCTTCAATGACTGGAATTTCATTTCCAATCAATTGCTGAATCCCAACAAGATAACCAGATTCGGAATCGTCACAAAAGCCGTAGGCCACTCCTGAACGACCAGCTCGTGCCGTCCGCCCAATTCGGTGGACATAGCTCTCTGGTTCATTAGGCAAATCATAATTGAACACGTGGGTAATACCTTCTACGTCAATACCTCTGCTGGCAATGTCGGTGGCGACCAAAATAGGAATATTCCCTTGCTTGAAACCCGCCAATGCTTTTGTTCTCGCACCTTGTGATTTGTTTCCGTGTATGGCTGCAGATTCAATACCGGCTTGGAGTAATTGCTTGACCAAACGGTTTGCACCGTGTTTGGTTCGAGTGAATACGATGCCACAAGCCACTGATTCATTTTCAATGATGTTTACCAAGATTCGGCGCTTATCGGCCTTTCGTGTGAACATAATATGCTGTTCAATACGGTCGACTGTGATCTCTTTTGGACTGATGTCAACCGTGACGGCATTACGAAGAAAGGAACTGGCTAGGCTGGCAATCGTTGTCGGCATGGTTGCGCTGAACAACAAGTTTTGGCGTTTATTCGGCAAAAGTTTGAGCACCTTCTCAATGTCTCGAATGAATCCCATGTCAAGCATTCGATCTGCTTCATCGAGAACAAAAAATTCAACATGGGAGATGTCGATGTAGCCCTGCCCAATCAAATCCAACAATCTTCCAGGTGTGGCGATGAGGACATCAAGTCCTTTTTGCAAGGCTCGTACTTGTGGACCTTGTTTGACACCACCGAATATGACGCGATGGCGCACATCAAGATGGGTGCTATAGGCTCCAAAGCGCTCATCGATTTGAGCCGCGAGTTCACGGGTGGGAGAGAGGACAAGGGCCCGAATACGACGCTTGTGTTGAGGTCGTTCTTTGGTCATGGCTTGGAGGACGGGCAGAGCAAAGGCAGCTGTTTTTCCAGTTCCCGTTTGTGCAATGCCCAACACATCCTTTCCAGCAAGAAGGGGTGGGATGGATTGCAGTTGAACCGGAGTTGGGGTCTCATAGCCTTCGCTTTCGACCGCCCTAAGGAGAGGTTCAGAAAGGCCGAGATCTGAAAACCGTGTCATACAACCCACTCCGGTGCGGTCAATGGTATGCCTGAAAACTGTTGGCAGAGTGAGTGCATACCCCGCGGTCAGCCATCTCCCCTAAAACCGAAGGGGTCCATTGAAGCAAAAAAGGGGGCCTTTGGATGGTGGGAGGCTGTTACGGGGCGAAAGGCTAAGCCGCATCGCTGGGACATTGGGTTGGAGGCCAAGGGTGTGAAGGTTCGCTTGCATCAGTTTTTATCGAGAACAGGGCACTTTTCTTCAAAGCGTGATGTCAAGAATGCCATTTGGAACGGAGACATTACCGTCAATGGGTCCATCGTCAAAGACATCGCCTATCAGTTCAATTCCCGAACCAAGCCAGTGGAGTATCAGGGAAAACGTTTGCATTTACCTGATGCAGATTTGATCTATGTCTTTCACAAACCTCCAGGTTATCTCTGCGCGAGGCTCAACGCAAAAGAACGCGCTATTGGAAAACGCTCTGTCTTTGATCTCTTTGAAGGTCGCGTAGACTCAACCGTATTTGCCCGGCTGTTAACAGTTGGACGATTGGACGAGGCCACCACAGGTCTTCTGTTTATCACCACCAGTGGAGATGTGGTTCACCGGATTACAGCCCCAGAACATCATGTGGCCAAGCGTTATTGGGTCTCAGCAAAGCGTCCGTTAACCGAAGAAGCAGAATTGCATTTGACAGGGGGCGTTACCATTGAGTTAGAGGTTGATGGCCACACTTCAGATTATACCACTCAGCCCGCGTCCATTGAACGAGTTGGCGACCGCGATTTCATTTTGGAAGTCCAGGAAGGAAAAAAGCGACAGGTTCGACGCATGGTCTCCGCAGTTGGGAATGCAGTTGAACATCTTCACAGGCTGTCAATTGCAGGAGCGACCCTTGACCAATTCGATCTCAATGAAGGGGCGTTTGTTGAGGTGACCTCCACGCAACTTGAGGCATGGTTAACTGAGGATTGACCAGACAAAAGACCTTGAACAGGAAGGCTCTGTCATGGTTGAGGATTGACCGTGCCCGGTGATATGTCTTGGATGAAAGCCCGTTTTGAAGAGTTGCAAGAGAAATCACTCTTGTGGGAGCCTCCAACTCTCGAGGGGCCAAATCAACCCCGATGCCAAATGGATGGAAAACCGACCATTATGCTCTCAGCTAATAATTACCTCAACCTTACTACGCATCCAAAAGTGATGGAGGCCATGCAGGCGGCCACCACAAAATATGGTGCAGGGAGCGGTTCTGTTCGTGCCATCGCGGGAACCATGGACATCCATCTTGAAGCGGAAAAGAAGGTCGCGGAATTCAAGGGTGTTGAGGCCTCACTGATTTATTCAGCAGGTTATACCGTCAATGTTGGCTTGATTCCAACCCTCGTGACGGGTCCCAAAGATGTCATCATTTCCGACGAACTCAACCACGGTTCTATCATTGACGGTGTTCGTTTAACAAAGGCCTCTCGGGCTGTTTATGGTCATAACGACATGGGTGAATTGGAAGCAGTTCTCAAAGCGCACGAATCATCTGAAAGGAAATTGATTATCACCGATGGAGTGTTCTCAATGGACGGCGATATTGCTCCACTGGATGAAGTAACAGCCCTTGCAGAAGAATACGGTGCTATGGTTTACGTCGACGATTGTCACGGAGAAGGCGTGTTGGGCGATGGCGGTGCTGGAATTGTGGATCACTTCAAACTTCAAGGAAAGGTTGATTTCGAGACGGGTTCGTTTTCTAAGGCCCTCGGGGTGCAGGGTGGTATTCTCGCAGGAACTGAAATGACTCGGACCCATGCCCTCAATCATTCACGGTCGTGGTTACTTTCAGGTTCCCAGCCACCGGGTGTTGCTGCGGCGCAAAAAGCTGCGATTGAAGTGCTCATGAGTGAACCAGAACACCATGCAAAATTATGGGAGAATACAAATTATTTCCGGAAAGAATTGCAATCTATGGGCTTTGATACTGGCGACTCGATGACGCCGATTATTCCTGTCATGTGCGGTGAGTCAAGCGTTGCCAAAGCCATGACACAGGCCCTTGGAAGAGAAGGCGTGATGGCGGGGGCCATCGTCTTCCCAATGGTGGCACGAGATAAGGCCCGAATACGCACGCAAATGTCTGCAGGCCTCTCTCGCCAAGATCTTGACGATGTCCTTGCGTGTTTTGAAAAAGTGGGCCCAGGGCTCGGTTTGATTTGAGTTCACTCGGACTCAAAAGCATCAATGACTTCAAGCAACTCAGTGTCTTCTCCGACCATTTCTTCGGCCTCACTCTTCTCTTCTTGCTCAACTACTCCACCGAATGGATCCTTGCCATCCTCAACCATGCACAATAAGCGCCAGCGTGGTGCCCATGATAAATGGACATAGACTGGGCCAGGTAGTAAAAGAAGCATCCAAATCAGGACAGCAGGCAGGCCGATCAATTCTGTGCGGTCAATCGTCAACATTGCCAAACCAATGAATGGCATGGGATAGAGGATGTATCGAGGAGGCGCTATTGGGTGGCGTTTTGAGAAGGCGATGAGCATCACCGAGAGAAAACCCGTGAATGCGCACGCAACGATGAGCAAGGAAGCATGGAAGACCCATTCGACACCCCACACTTCGTTATTTGTGGCGCCAAATGCATAGGGGAGGAGTAATGCAAGTGAAACAAGAAGTGCGTAAAATGCTCCAATGTTCGCTGGGTGACTCAGCCACAAAGGTAGTTTTGAAAATCGGCGTGACAGCGAGGTCCCCAGAAGCGTATCACGCTCGTGTGGGGCTAAATGCTCCACCCGTTGCATCCAATTCTCAACGGTTGTCACGCCCCTCGGTCGCTTGAATGGGTTTTGAACTTAGGGGGTCAAATCTCCCCTCAGACCTCATTCTTCCTTGCGGAAGAACGATACCAATGGGCTCTCAACTTCGATTTCCCCTTCATCTTCCAACCAAGAGCGCTCAAGTAATCCAGAATCAAGCCCTTCCCGATCACGTGCTTCATCGATTGGATCAGGCACCGAATTCACGGCATTTCGCAAAGCGATGGCCTGGTTGATGAGGGCGAGGTGCCTCACAATCGTGGGGGTTCGTTCCTTTTGGGATGTGAAGTGACCTAGGACAGGATAGTCCAACGTGTCATGAACCAAATTATACCCTCCGAGTAATTCATCAGGAGCGAGACGGACTCGATGTTCACCGGTGTCAACCCAGCGCCCATCTGTTAGTTGAACTCGAACTTCTGCATCACTCAATGGGTTTTCATCCAGAAATGGATGGTTCATGTTGACTGCTAGGGGCGTGGTTGCGTGGCTGCGATATCGTGCCATGACAACCATGGCATTGAGTGCCATCAGGGATGCCCCAATGGTCAAGGAAACGGTACGGTCGGCGCTGAGCATAAGCAAGATCACCCACACGATGATACCGGTTGCTAGACTTGCAAGAAGGCCCACATTTCGAGCTTGAACAAAGCCTTGAGCCACTGGAGTCTCAATGAACCGCAACATGCCAGCGGGTGGGTTGGATTGTGGACCCATGTCAAAGGTAATGTGTGGATTCACTTGAACCTCACGCCCGAGGTATTTGGTGGTCAGTGGCCTTGAGCTCCCAGGTTCCCACGTCCTTGGCATAATGGGATATGACTTCAAGATGCAGAGATATATTGAGGCCCCAGGCCACAGTCCAGCCTTTGAGTTTGGGCTCTAATTTAGCCCACTGGTTGGACACGCCACGTACTTTTTGTTGTTCGTGATGAAGCAATAGTGCAGCGGTTTGAATCAATCCCTGAATGAGCAGAACTTCACGTTGGGGTGCCATTCGGGCTTTGAGTTCGTTCCACAAATCTTCCCAGGATTCGTGTGCATGCCAAAATCTTCCAGCATCAAACCGTTCAAGTCCCTCTTGGAGCAAGATATCTTCGGAAGTCGACAACGGACCCGCTTGCTCCACCGCCATGACGGCCCGTTGCCTTCTCGCTTGAAACACTTGGTGTTTCGTTCGTTTTCTCCGCACCTTTCAAGAGGGGGCTCGGAGGTTGTCAACTTCAACGGTGAGTTCGCATGATTGAAATCCCGCACGGTGACCTCATCGAACAACGGCGCGGAGGCGTCGATGTTCTCCGTGTCATTGCCAAGGATTTGGAGCGTCACGAGCAATCTGGTGCGGTCAAGATATCCGCCCCAGACGGGACTCGTGTGGGGTGGTTGTTATTTCGTATCGGGCTACCTGTGATGGCCTTTCACCACGGTGTAAAAGCAACACAAGGGCTTGAAGCACTTCTCGAAATTGAACAAGATGGTTTGAACATCGAGAACGAAGTGATGCTCTACGAAATGGGGGTGTCAGGTCTGCGTCAAACGATGAATGGCCACTCACACAGTATCCTTCACCTCGAGCGTGAAACTGAGGCATCGAGTGAAGGCCATTGGTGGTCTTCCGTCCGCCTTCCTTCGATCTCTTGGAATCGTGAAGCAAGGCCAGAAGATTACCAAACCTATGTCTTCGAACCCGAATCACTTCGACGAGGGCCCTCTAGGAGCAGTGCATCAGGTGATCAGGTCCTGATGCAGCCAGGGGATGTGTTGTTCATCGATTCTCCAGATCCACACCCAATGATGCATCTTGGTATTGAGTTGGCAGAACGTGGATTGCCTTTCTTGGGATTGTTTGGGGCTCCTTTTGGTTCAACCGATGTGACACGTCGTTTGCCCATTCCCTCCTGCCATTCATTGATGGGCTCTCATGACCAACTTCATTCTCTTGAATCAGCGGATGACGTTCTGAAATGTCTTGAGACCTTCATGTGGGGTAATGAGCGTTCTGTTGTCGTCATCAACGGATTGGACCGATTGGGCAACGCTTTGGGAGATGATGCCATGCTCGATGTGTTTCGGGCACTCGTTGACGGTGTTCGTTTCAACGACCATCTCTTGCTATGCAGTACAGACCTTGAGGTCTTTTCGTTACCAGTGAGGCACGGCCTCTTGAGCGAGGCTCAAGAACTACAGGCAGCAACACTCAACAACTGGTTAAATGACACCGATGGCTTATTTGATCACCCGATTCTCACAGTCCAAGATGAAGATGAAGCCCGTTGGATTGAGGCTCAATTGGTTCACCAACTTGGAGCTACCCCAAATGAAGAGGTCGCTGTTGCAAGTTTTTCGATGGAGGGGGGAGGGCTCCCCCCCGATGAAACAGAGCGGCAGGCAGCGGTAGAGGCACTTGCTGAACTCGTTGAAGACTGGCCAGCAGTGGAATCAGTGGAACCGGTCCCTTCGCATGTTAAAGTCCCACACAATTCCGAACCAAGCGCATGGAAACCTTCCATTGAATCACCCGTTCGTTCTGGAAGATTTGTGAGCGAATCAACGCCGATTGAACCCGTAGTTGAACATGCAGTTCCTGTTGCGCTTCCTGAACCCAAATCAATCGCATCAACCACTTCGGATGTCAAGCCTGCATTACGACAACCGCAGAAGATGGTTCGTAGAAAGCCAAAGCCACAATTCCCAGAGATCACCAACGGTTTGACCGTTGGCCGAAGTCACGCTCTGTCAGGTAATCCTCAATCATTGCCGGACTGGCCCGAACGAAACTCTTCTCCAACTCGGTTCCTCAATGAGCAACTTGACCCTTACCAATCGCGACTTGAACAAGCCGAGAAACGACAAGCAATTCGACGTCCGATGCGAGAACAGACGGCTCTCAAGGACAATGTATCCGCAAGCGCTTCGTTCTCAGAACCTTCGTTGCCAGGAACTGTATCGGTCCCCACGCTGCCAAAAACACCGAGCGGAGAACAGATTCCCCTTGAAGGCGGAGTGCGACCGGAAGACGACCTCTCTACTAAACCTGCGAGGGAAGTGGCCTCCAGTGAACAACATACACCTACGATTGAGGAAGTTTACGACCGATGGAACCAATGGGAAGATGAACAAATTGGCTCAACTACGGCTCTTTACAGCGAGCGTGGTGAAAAACTCAAAAAATTCGGGGAGGGTGAACAATGAGTTCTACTCCTACCAAATTGGCTTTGGCTTTGGAAGATGCCAAGGAGAAAATCAAGGATACCATCTTGGCTCAAGCCTCTTCACCGGGTCCTGTGCCAATACCCCAGGAAAAACACATCCGTCCTGCATCATCAAAACTGAATACACTTTTGGGAACCAAGCATGTGAAGGACGAGCGTCCTTCTCTCTTCAAGAGGATTGGTGTGCCTCAACGACCAACCTACGATCTTGTTTCCGACCATGTCTTGGGCAAAGATGTCGAGGAGCATCGCACATTTTTAGAAAATTCGTCCACCTATGCGACGCATGTAGCCCAACGATTGAATCATTTACGAATGCAGCGCCAAAGTGATTTAGAGACCGACCAAACCGCTGATGATTCTGATGTATTCGTAGGAGTCGAGGGAGATGGGCGTCCAGTTTGGAATCATATTCTAGATGAGCAAAGGGGCTGGCATTCTACGCTCCCAGAGATTGATCTCCAGCCACCGAGCATCGAAGATCCATTTCATGCGCGTCAGGTGTTGGATATCAAAGGAGATTGGCCTAAACGTTTGGCCTGGTCTGACCGTTTGACTTTCCGGCAGTGGTTTGTTTGCGATGAGAACATTCGAGCAACACAAGCATGTGAAGCCATCATTGATGCTCCATCTTCATCGTTGAATCCTTACGTCATTGTCGGCCAACCACATGCGGGTTGCTCTCACCTTCTGCATGCCACGGGGCAAGCTCTGTTGCGACGTCAAGAAGGACATGTATTGATGGTCGGTGCGGCTGATGTTGCGAACCTCGACGCCCTCACTTCGCAGTGGCAAGATGCCTTGGCCGCAGCCAGTGCAATCTTGGTTGATGACGTGCATGAATTTGCTGCACATCAAGATTGGTCTCATCAACTTGGGATTCTTCTAGACCACGCACTCAATCTTGGTTTGCAAGTTATTGTTGCTGGCCGTTCGAAGCCGGATAGATTGCCTCCCTCTCGCCTCAAAGAAGTATTACGTCATTCAGCAAGTTCCACAGTTCAAATTCCTTCAAGAGCCACTTTGATGGCCTACGGGACGTGGCGCTCTTCGCAACTGAACCTGCTGGTAAACGACGTTCATCTCGCCGCTATGGTTTCCATGGAACCAACCGGTTGGCGAGCGATGGAAGGACGATTGCAACAACTGGTCGTAGCCTTTGACTCGGGGGCAGTTCTTCTTGAACATGACAGTGTTGTGGATTTACTCAATGGTGATGTTCCGGGCCGCACTGCAAAGCATCAGGCCCTTGAACAACAACGAGTTGATGATACAGCTTCTCAATTGATCGGCCAAGCCATTGACAGTGTCTATTCATCTGTCGATACAGGTGGCGTTGAACTTCACTCCCCACTGGCCTCAATGGATGATGATGATTATGAACCGCCCGAATGGGATGCAAGTGAATTCATGGAACGCGATGATTCCAACGTGAACCAGCGTGTTGCACAAACCATCGCCAAGATTACTCCTGCTGCTCCTTCTGTCCTTGATGTCAATGAGCGTGAACGCCATCTCATCGATCGTTCACGAACCCTTGAGGTGGATGATGCGTGGCGGGCAGCGGATGTTCTCGCTGCTTTGGATGAAGAAATTGATGCCCGTATCGATCACCGTCAGAGTTTCATGAAACAGGATTCAGAAGAACTCAATCGCCTTGAGGAGCGCATGGTTTTCTTGGCCCAAGAAGCCACAGAGGCAGATATTGAGCGATTGATATCCATCGCAGATGAACTTCGAGAACTCGAAGAACGACTGGCCGTATTGGACCCTGTCCAACAACCACTTCCTCACCTTGAACATACTCGCTCCCCTTCAACCCAACAGGGCATGGATGAGTATGAACCAGAAGGAGATTGGGACATTGATGAGGCGGAGGTTGAAGCCAACGATTTATTGATGAATGAACCGCCTCAAAAAACTCTGATTCGCCTGGGTCGAATTCGGCCAAAGACGGTGTTGATGGGTGAAGAAGAATGAGAGCACCCTGGTGGATGAAGGGCGTTCATTTTTCATGTCAATCGGGATGCGGTCGTTGTTGTGATCAACCCGGAGGGATCGTCTATCTCTCGTCTGATGATGCAAAGCGGCTCGCTGAGCACGCACAATTGTCGGTGATTGATTGGTTGGAACGCGATGCTCGACAAACGCATGATGGGCGTTATGTGCTCAAAAGCCGGGAAGAAGATGGGATTTGCATTCACCTGAATGAACAGAAACAGTGTGGAGTTTACCAAGTACGTCCGCAGCAGTGTCGAGCCTTTCCATGGTGGGGTGAAAATTTAGCCTCTGACAGAGCTTGGAAGAAGGTCAAAGAGAATTGTCCAGGGATTGATGCTGAGGATGCAATCATTGTTGACGGACATACCATTCGATTGCACGTCTTTGCAGACCGAGAGTCGAGCAAAGGATTCAGAACATGGCCTCCAGAACCGCGTCGGCGTAAATGGTAGGCTGCGGCGGTGTTGCTGGCAACACCGAAGAAAACACCTCGATATTAGAGGAGCCGCATTTATACCAAACCCATCACTCGGCTTCTTCGGGGGAACACAATGTCAGATGACCAAGGCATGTTCAACGTCACTGAAGCCCACCTCAATACCGGTCTTCGCGGAATCCCAGTAGGCACCTGCAGAACTTCCTTCGTAACACCAGGTGAAGGAGTTCACTACTGCGGTTATCCAATCAGTGAATTAGCCCACTTTCCTCCTGAAGATATTGTGTATTTATTGTTCAACAAAGAATTACCAACGTCCGAACAATCCGAAACATTCCGAGCAGATATTTCCAAACGTGGAGCAGTTCCCGAATCCGTCGCTGCGGTCTTTCACACATTGCCACGTGATGGCCATCCAATGGATTGGTTGAGCGTCGGAATTCACACCCTTGGCATGCTCGATACTACAGGTGATTGGAAGGAAGATGCTCTCAATCTTATCGCCCGGATGCCTCGATTGATGGGCTTGCTCTTCCGAATCCGTGAAGGCCGAACTGAGAATATTCCCGAAGATGATTTGTCGCAGACGATGGTACAACGTTTCGTCAACACCCTTGACATTGATGGTATCGATAAAGCCCAAATGGAACGCATTTTGGCAACCTACCTCGTGCTTCACATGGACCATGGTGGAGGAAACCTGTCAACATTTGTTGGAAAAGCTGTGGCCTCAGGTCATGCAACGGTTTACGCTTCTATCGCAGGTGCTATGAACGCCCTTTCCGGTCCACTGCATGGGAGAGCCAACCAATCCTGTCTTGAATTCGTACTGCGTATCGGCACCAGCGACCCGACCGAAGTGGAAGCCTTCGTGCGAGGTGAATTGGAAGCTAAGCGACCCGTCTTTGGATTCGGTCACGCCGTTCTTCGTTCAGAAGATCCACGTGCAACCGTTCAATTTGCTCTAGGTGAAACCATGTGCCCAAATGATGAAAATTTCAAAATCATCCGCACCCTTCGTGAAGTTGCTCCTCGCGTTCTCTCAGAAAACCCAAAAATCTCCAACCCCAACGCCAACGTTGACATCGCAAGCGGCGCCCTTCTCCACTATGTTGGATTCAAAGATCCAACCTACTACACGACCTTCTTCGGTTGGGCTCGTGTTGCAGGTATTGGTGCACAAATCATCGATGAACGCGCAGTGATGCGAGGCGGAAGGGGTACCCCAATTTACCGCCCGAAATACATCGCTGAACAACAATCTTTGCGTCACATTGAGTGAACATCGGTCAAGACTGGCCGGGATGTCTTTCCAGAACCGCGATGACCAATCAGTCGTGGTGTTGACCACGGAGGTGATGCTGCATGATGTTCCTGAAGGATTGCATCGATTTCACCTTGCCAATTCCACTGTGACTTCCATTGTTTGACAAGGATTTGGCGTCGATGTGCATCACACTCTTCCCATGTGGGGGTGTTGTCCATGAGTTCGGTCAGAATGGATTGGTGGTTTTCTTGTGTTGCCTGCTTGAGTTGAATCTTCTGCGATTCATCTAGGGGCCTTGTTGCGGGATGGCGCCATCTTGCATGGCCCGATGGGAGCCATGACAGCGCTGGGTCGGCCGAATCTGTAAGCGCAGTCATGCCAGCCTCCAACACTGCATGTTCGTTACGAGCTTTTGTTGGCCACACATAGGTTGGCATACCTTCTCGTTTTGCTGTTAAGCGTTTGAGACCGTTGCCACTCAGGCCAACATGGCGGCCGAGGGGCAAGTATTTCGTCGGCGTCTCAAAGTATTCCATGGCACAGGGCAACATAGAACTCCCTTGTTGTCGATGATGTCGGATCAACCGTCCAAAGGGTGTGGTCAAATATTGTCGAAAAGCTTTGATTCGTTGGAAATTTCTTGAACCATACGGGGCGATGTATGGAATCAAGGCGGCCCAAGGGCGATTGGTTTGCGCCATTTTAGCAGATTGAGGCATGTGTTTGTGAAACGCATAAAACACGGTGTTTTCCCTAGGGATTTCGTAGGCATCAAGATGTGCTTCTGCCAACTTCATGGTTTCACTTACCTGGCGAATGTGATGTTGTTTTCCGAGAAATCCACCACCACTCGCTGCTTTTGGATGAGGTCGTTTAATCTCGACACACCCCATTTTCCCTTTTGAAGTCCAATGTTCTCGAACTGTTGAATCTTTCAAGAGGTCCTCAAAACTCAGGAATCCAACTTCCTCTAATTCATCCAGAGTCCATTCTTCTGTCCAAGGTGAACGGCCTTGGAGAGCAGATTTTGGTATTGAGACGGTTCGGTCATGATGAATGACGAGTTCTTGATCAGACGTGATACGGATATCAAATTCAATTCCATCAAACATGGTGATGCCATGTCGCAGACTTGGTAGGGTGTTTTCTGGAGCAGCAGACCAACCCACTTCATCTCCCATGTGCATCCCAATGAGAGCCAAGCCTCAATCTTTGCCATTATGCCGTAAAGCCATCGCTTGACGTGCACAGCATAAGCCAACTCTAAAACGAATACGGATTGGGAGAGGTATGGACCTTTACATAATCATGGGGGGGATGATTTTAGTTTTGACTCCAGTCATTTGTTGGCTATTCACTCGCCAACAATCGGAACATCGTGTTCCATTCAAATCATGGTTCAGTGAATTTAAGCAAAAGAGGTATTATCTCCACGCCCTTGGTTATGTGGTAATCATTGGTTGGAAGGCCATGACGGACAAATTGAATGAACCCATGAAACACCGCACTGGGCATTGGACCGAATGGGTTTATGGGCTTGAAGGCGAATTGACAAAATGGATTCAAGATGCATTTCGCAACGATTGGTTGACCGATTTTTTGAATTTCCATTACCTGTTCATTTACCTCTTCTTGATTTATGTAACTACTGTCTATTATGCCTTTTCTGGTGACCGAGATATGACTGACAAAGTGACGATGAACTATCTTTTGATCTATGCGATCGCCATCCCCTATTACCTCTTCTTCAACGTTGAAGTGACATCTTCGTGGATTCCTGGGATGGAGGCATTGCTCTATCACGATGGTTCCTACACTGGGTTTTATGCTTCTCACGACCCCCTTGATAACGCAGTCCCGAGTCTCCATATTGCAATTCCATTTGGAATTCTTATGCTGAATTATCTTCATGTGAAGGAACAGGGAGGGACACTTCGAGAGTGGCGTCATTGGCGATATCATGTCTTTGTTCTGGTGAATACTGTACTGTTCATGTTCTCCGTCCTCTATCTGGGCATTCACTGGTTCATTGACATTCCACTGGGACTGATTGTAGGTGCTATTGGTGCCTTGTTCATACATTACCTCCAGCCACGAATCCGGAACGACTACGGCCCTATGTTCAAAGGTGTCTCCCAAGAAAAAGTCCGACGACATTTCTTGGTCGAGGGTGTCGTAGTTCTTCTTCTTCTCACCTCGGTCTTGATGGCTGTGAATTATCAAGAAGAACACGCCGACGAGCGAATCTCATTTCAATTGGGACAAGGAGATACAACCCTCGAAATATTACAGCCCATCGATGCTGGTTCCCATGTGACGAGCAACATCACAAACCTCAACGAAATTGGTACGATGGGCGTCGTTGTCATCGTGGTTGAAGCGAGTGTACCTGCAATGGATCTCGGGTTCATTGATTGGGAGCATTTGGTTGAGTTGGGTGAGCATCATACGGTCGCACCCCAAACAACCTTGAGTTTGAACATCACAACTCCAAATGTGTATCATTACATCGCCATGAATTATGATTTGAACGAATCCTACGAGTCAGAATTACATGTTCGAGTCTTGAGTGATTATGGCGACGATAAGATGCTGCAGGCCGTTGCGTTGAGTCTGCCATCGATGTGGATCACAGGCTTTGTCCTCTTCCGGTTATATCGATTGAAGAAAGAAGGTCGGAGTTGGATTGATTCAACGCCTTCTTATGTGTGGGCGGAGTCTTCAGGCTTAGACGAAGAGGCATGAGTGGCATGACGGATGATTCCATTTCAGCAAGCGTTGAACGCCTGATGCAATCTCCAGGCGGTCAAATCATCGAAGACTTGCGTGAATACATTCAACGCACTTTCAAAGGCTATCTCATTCTTTTTCTCCTTGCTTTTTCTCTCAGTTTCCCTTTCACTCGTTCGTTGGTTGCATGGCTGATTGAACCTGGGCGTTTACCCGAAGATGTCTCGATTATCGTCGTCACTCCTGTTGAATTTCTGTTGCTCCAATTGCGTATTGCAGGAGGTGTTGGATTATGTCTTGTCGTCTTAGTGGCCCTTTGCCATGGTGCTTGGAAGGGGAGCAAGCATCAGGCCGTCAAGGAGCGGTTGGCGGAGATTGAATTTCAAATCCCAAAACCAGCTCCTGCCCTTTTGTGGACTCTTTTGAGTTCGACCCTCCTCTTTGGGTTAGGTCTGTATTACGCTTGGGAATGGCTCATCCCACTTCTCTTGGAATACCTAACCACCGATGCCCAACAAGTGGGCCTCTCCACCGAATGGCGGCTTGCGGGCTATGTTGGCTTCATCATTAATCTCGCTCTCGCTTCAGCCATTGGATTCCAATCTCCTGTTCTAACCACATTGGCACTACGTACAGGATTGGCTGAACGACAAACCCTCACCACATACCGCAGACATATTTGGTTCAGTGCCTTTGTGATGGGGGCAATGCTTTCCCCTCCAGATCCTCTCTCCCTCTTCCTTGTGGCGATGCCAGTGATCGTTCTGTTTGAACTAGCGGTTGGCGTGGACCGTATCATTCGTTCATGATGGATTCATGAAGGGCCAGTTTCATCACTGGCATGTGTCCTGGACGCTGAGAGGATGACAATCCATGAAAATCTGAGCCAACGGTGACCTTGAGACCATGTTCTTCTGCTGCGATTTGTAAAGCATGTCTGTATTGATCTGGATGACTTCGATGAACGGCTTCCACAGCATCGACTCCATGTTCCGCTAAACAGTTCAGTAGAGTATCTGGCGAGATGCCATAATACAAGGGGTGGGCAAGAGATGTGAACCCTCCAGCCGCTTTCACGGCAGAAATTGCTTCGTTGAGAGTTGGTTTTGAATGAGGGATGAAGGCAGGTTTTCCGTCCCCAATCCATTCCTCAAAAGCCTCGTTCTTGTTTTGAACATAACCGGCTTCAATCATGGCTTGTGCTAGATGAGGTCGTCCAACAGAACCTTCTGCTTTGGCAAGAACAGAGTCGACGTCAACAGGCATACCCAATTGTTCCAAGGCTTTGCACATTTGACGCATTCGCGGTTCACGACCTCCTTGAAGTGGTTCCAACCATGTTCTGAGTGCAGCGACATCGTCTTTGGAATCCAACGGATCGTGAGACGGGAAGTAGGCGAGGAGGTGCCAAGATGCAGAGGCTCGGTCTCTGCCCTGTCGTTCTAATTCAAGTGCATCACCCGGCAATGCTGGTTGACAGGTGATTTCAATTCCTGGAATGAAGCGAATGCTCTGCAGTCGTGCAGCCTCTGCTCCTTCTCGCCAACCAGACATTGTGTCGTGATCGGTTAATGACCAAACTTTGACACCGTTGTCGCCCATCAATTGGGCCACAAGTTCAACAGCGTGCTCACCGTCACTGTGCGTGGAGTGCGAGTGGAGGTCAACTTGCTCAGTCCACATCAAGCAGGAGGTCGCGGGGAACCTCTTTGAATGATTCGTTCAGAATAAATCATCCAAATCTGGTAAATCAGGAAGGTCAACCGGAGCGCTAACTATTGGGGGTGCCTCATCCATAAACAAGTCACCAAGGTCAGGTAAATCAAGCGAAGGGAGGATGTCTGTTATCTCTTCACTCGTGGATTGAATGGCGGAGGTTTCCACAGTTTCATCAAGGATTGGTAGGCCTGGTAAAGGTATGTGCTCGAGGCCATCTGAGACGAACTCTCGGTCGGCTTGGAGGCCAGGGATGGTACGTGGATCAACTGTTGGTTCCTCTTCCTTACCTGGTAATGGGACTGGTTCGATATAATTACGGGACAATGTGGTCCCTGTATCACTGTCAACTGGGAGTGCCTCTCGCTGAGAATTTGCTCGGATGTCCATTGGCTCCCTCCCGACCATTTCTTCAGCCGCCATGGCTCCATACTGACCGGTTGATAGTGTGTGGATGGCTGAAGATACCTCGGCAGCGTTGGCTTGTGTATTGGTGCCCAATATCGAGTGGAGAATGGACTTCGTTGCTTCACTTGGAGTGTTGGTGCTTTCGTAGCCCTGTTGTTCTGTAGGTACATGGTTGGAAAATGCTGTTCGTTCAATGTCAAACCCTTCAATATTCGAACGCGCAGGTGTTGCCATGAGGTCTGGAATTTCATGTTCCTGATTGGCCCAGCGCCCCACTCCCATCAATCCGAAAGCGGCCAAAACCATGGCAACTTCTTCAAGAGAAAGGCCAGGGGTGCCCACCATGTTAAGATTCCAATTCAAAGATGCAAGAAGAAGGGATGCACCTGCAAGGAGCATTGACGCTGCGGAAAGCCGCGGTGCTCGTGGATCATGGGACACAATTCAAGGGAATGAGGCCATTCTATTTGGCTTCTCACATCACTCAGAAAGCATTTCTGCCGCTCGAA
This sequence comes from Candidatus Poseidonia sp., assembly GCA_022426155.1. Lineage (GTDB taxonomy): Archaea > Thermoplasmatota > Poseidoniia > Poseidoniales > Poseidoniaceae > Poseidonia. Next base: position 33,991 of record JAKMEE010000032.1, read on the forward strand.
CGGTGTTTTCCATAAGCATGGCAATGGTCATTGGCCCCACTCCACCGGGCACGGGGGAGAGCCATGAAGCGACGTTTTCAACTTCAGGGGAAACATCTCCAGCAAGCCTCCATCCTCGCTCACGAGACGAATCCTCAACTCGATTAATCCCGACATCAACCACGACTGCTCCCGGTTTCACCCATTCAGGTTGAACCATCTCCGGGCGGCCAACAGCTGCAACGAGAATATCCGCCTCTTGGCAATGTTTTGCAATATCTTCTGTGCGTGAATGAACTACTGTGACGGTCGCGTCAGCACCTTTGGCACCGAGCAATAATGCCGCGGGCATTCCTACGATTCTTGAACGGCCTAAGACGACAGCCCGTTTCCCTTCAAGTTCAATTCCAGCCCATCGTAGCATGCGCATAACACCACTTGGTGTACAAGGTAGCATTCCGTCCAATCGGCCCTGGACGAGGCGACCTAGGTTTTGCGGATGGAAGCCGTCAACATCCTTACGGGGGTTGATCAAGTCCGTCAGTTCTTCTTCATTCATGTGGCTAGGTAGTGGAGACTGAACTAAGATGCCATGCAAATCTTCTTGCTCGTTCATGGTAAGGATGTGGTCTCGAAGCACTGCCTCGGCAGTATCTGATGGGAGTTCAAGATGTGTTGAACGGATTCCCAATCTCTCGCAGGTACGCACCTTGGATTTGACATAGACATGTGAGGCAGGGTCGTCACCCACGATAATAACTGCCAAATGGGGTTGGATGCCTTTGGCCTTGAGCGTCTCAACACGTCCTATCAATTCGGCTTCAACATCTGCAGCACAAGCTTTTCCGTCCAATCGTTGCGCTGCCATGTTAGGTGCACGCGCACAGTCGTTTTGAGACTTACTTATCGCTCAAGGAGAGTCTTTGACCGGTGATGAAGACCATGCAGGGTTGTTGGAGAATTACAAGGGGGTCCTGATTCCCATGGCGCGAACAATGCACCAGCCTGCTCGGGCTTCGTAAATTGCGAATGCTCCACCTGCATACATTCCCGCGATGGCAAACCACGTCACAGGTTCCTGAATCATGCCAAATAGCATGCCCGCTGCCAAGATACTTCCAGCGAGAACGGAAATCATACCTGCGGTGAATCGTGCTACTTTCCCTCTTGCGTCAATGTTGCATTGTCGTGCCATATCATACGAACCACCCTTTGAGTATTTGAATGACTGTTTCAAACAGTGGAAAAAGAGCCAACGGAGGGACTCGAACCCCCGACCGTCTGATTACAAATCAGACGCACTACCAGACTGTGCTACGTTGGCTTCGTCCTGTGCGTGGACCCTCCCCTTGATGAATGAAGCGGCTTCAAATCCAAGGAAAGGCCATAGTCAAGTCAAAGAATGAGGGTCCGTTGCATTGTCCATGGACGTTGAGAACGGAATGCAATTTCTTTCTCATGACGCTATGGGGAAAACTGGTAATGACGTCATTTTCAGTTGGTTTGCCCGATATCAGAATGCCGCGGCCGCCGGTGCTGATGCCGTGAATGGGACGGTCGGTGCCTTGTTGGAAGATGAGGGGACTCTCGCCATTAACACCGTGGTCGATGCGGCACTTCGGGAAGCACCACCCGTCGAATTCGCCGCCTATGCTCCGTTACGAGGTCTCCCATCATTTCTCGATCTCGCTCAAACCCTCGCATTGGGTGAAACTCGCTCTCCCCTGCTTGAATTGGGTGTGTGTGCCACAGCCACGGCAACTCCAGGTGGTTCAGGTGCACTGTATTTGGCAGCGAAGAATTTTGTAAATGAAGGTGAGTCTGTCCTCCTGAGGGACCGACATTGGGGCCCTTACGCTGGTTTTCTTGCTGGTTGCGGCCTTGAAACATCGACCTACCCATTACTGCCGGAGACAGAAGACGAGGCTCATCCGCATTTTGATGCGAAGGCGTTTAGTGTGGCTCTGGAAAAACTCGCAAGCCAGCAGAAGAACGTGATGACATGGCTCAACGATCCCGCTCACAACCCAACGGGTCTTTCCCTTCCTGCCGAAAGTCGTTATGAACTTCTCAATTTGTTCATGGAAAGTGCTGCGAAAAACGAACATGTTGGTCACACCTTGTTGCTTGATGCTGCCTACCACCTCTATGCCGATGAACCGCATGGGTGGGCAGAAACAATTCATGAGGCGCTTGAACGGGGACTCCCATGGCCAGAGAATTTGCTGATCACCTTTGCAGTTTCATTATCTAAATCTCACACCATCTATGGATTGAGAACAGGAGCACTTGTGTCACTCCATCCTGATGAAGCTGTGCTTGAGCGATTGGATGATGTGATGGGAGTCACAGGGCGTCAAACATGGTCGGCAGCTCCTCGAATTGCCCAATTCGTACTCAGCGGCCTTCATTCAACGGCAGAGGGCGGCCAAGCATGGTCTCATGAATGTGAGCGCTTGACCCATTTGTTGACCGAACGCCGAGAGGCATTTATCTCAGCATGTCAACGACTGGATGTTCCGGTCAATCCGAGTCACGACGGATTCTTTGCTTGGTATGAATGCGACAATCCCACGGAAGTGGCGGAAGCCTGTGCAGACCAGCATGTCTACTTGGTGCCTCTCAAAGGAGGCATTCGTATCGGACTGTGCGCAATTCCTCTAGCCAAGATCGAACAAGTGGCTCAGGCTCTTTCAAGGGTCTCTCAGGAGTGATTGAATGTCACGTCTGTCCCGTGAAAATTTTGTCCTTTCAGGATTTATTTGTATTGTTGCAGGGGCATTCTTGTCGGTTGGCGGGTTAGGTGCGATGGCATTAACCATCGGTTTGTCAGGCGTTGTTTTGTATCTCATGGGGATGTTCATGAGCCGTCAAACAGGTTTGTCACCACAAGCAGTTGCTGAGTGGGCTCCTGAAGCGGAAGCCCTCCCTGATGCAGGACGATTTATGTTCCGGGTTGATGTTACACTCGATGAGCCAATTCGTACTTCAGTTCTGTGCGGGCCTTGCAGCCACGTTGAAGTTCGTGATGGCCCCAAACCATCCGCCTTCACCTGCCCGAATTGTGAACGTCTGCTTTGGGACGAAGAGGAGTGAGTTTACTCACTTTTGACTTGTTTCTAACGGTGATTTCAAAGCAAGGCGACGGCTCGACGAATCATGGAAGCACCAGACTTGCTCAACCCCGAGCGTAGAATGTTGCTTCAAATGCAAGGTGCTGAAGTTCGTTCCTGGTCGCTAGATGAGATCTTGAACTCATGCAATTGGTCCGACCAAGCGATCGCAGTTGGGGCAGGGCATGGTTTGGAAAATCATGGCTTTGTAAGTGTTGAAGAACATCTCAGCACGCTCGTTGATTTGGATGATGAAGGACAACGTGCACTCAATAATGGTTTGTTGGAACAGAGAATTTGGGATTGGGTCAAGGCCAGAGACCAAGCTACAATGAAAGACTTGCAAGGCGACTTTGAACGACATGAGGCGGGTCCTGGAATTGGATTACTCAAGCAACTTGGTGTCAACCTTGAGCATGGTGTTTTGCAAGCAACCGATGTCGCCCATCTCGAAAAAGTGCTTAGCCAGCGTCGCTCATTCCTCGAACAATTACCAGCGCAACTCGAATCTCTCGATGATGCTATGCTTGACCATTTCCGACAACGTCGAGGTCTCATTCACCAGGTGGACCGGACTCAACGAACTTGGACGATGACAGAGCAAGGTCAATCAGTCCCAAAAGAATCCCTTATTGAGCAACTCGTTGTCTCTGAAATTACACCTGAACTGCTTCAATCGGATGCTTGGAAAGAAGCTGTCTACAGGTCCTTTGACGTCACCTTGGAATCTGCCACTCCTCGCACGGGACGAAGCCACCCCATGCAATCTTTAATCGAACGAATCCGTTCGGTATTTCTTGAAATGGGATTCTCGGAACTCGTGGATGATTACGTCCAGACTGCAGGTTGGAACATGGATGCCTTGTTCATTCCACAAGACCACCCTGCAAGAGAAATGCAGGACACCTTCTACCTCACCCAACCTTCTCAGATCGAGTTGCCGACAGACTTGATGAACACCTGGAAATCAATTCATGAAACCGGAGGTGAAACTGGTTCAACTGGCTGGGGTGGTTCGTTTTCAAATGAAACTTCCCAGCGAGCCTTGCTTCGGACTCACACGACGGTCAATACAATTCAATATCTGGCAAAACATCCAACAGAGTCCTGTAGAGTCTTCTCCGTCGACCGCGTGTTCCGTAAAGAAGCCATAGACCGCACTCATCTCCCTGAATTTCATCAAATAGAAGGCATCATCATGGAAGAAGGTGCTAATTTGCAGATGCTGGTCGCCACGCTCAAAACCTTCTATGAGAAGATGGGCTATCCGGAGGTCCGAGTTCGTCCAGCATATTTCCCATACACAGAGCCAAGCCTTGAAATTGAAGTGAAATGGAGAGGAAAATGGTTGGAATTGGGTGGTGCTGGAATTTTCCGACCAGAGGTAACTGAACCCCTTGGCATCACGTCTCCTGTATTGGCATGGGGCATGGGGTTGGAACGCTTGGCTATGCTCGTTCTTGGGTTGGATGATATCCGACAACTCTACATTTCCGATATCGAATGGCTTCGTCAACAACCGATTCTCTGAAAGGCTAGGGGAACATTTGATAAGACGCCTCATCTGACAAACTACCATGGAACCTGTCACAGTGTCATTGCTTCTTTCAAATGTTGAAACGATACCTGGAAAATCAATCACCTCTACCTTAGGTCTAGTAACGGGGTCAACCGTCCGTGCAAAACACATCGGTAAGGACATCTTCGCATCCTTCAAGAACCTCGTTGGTGGAGAACTTCGAGCCTATACAGAACTTCTCAATGAATCTCGAAATGAAGCCCTTCAGCGAATGATGGTGGAGGCAAATCAACGAGGTGCCAATGGCATTGTTAACATTCGTTTCGCTACCTCCAGTGTTGCATCGGGTGCATCGGAATTGTTCGTCTATGGTACAGCTGTCGTTGTCGAGTGAGGGATTTTTTTGAATGAGGTTTTCGTCTGGGGCATCCTTACGATCATCGGTGTGCTTTTCATCCCAACAACCTCTTATCTCTTGGGACGATGGTATCAATCCTCTGTGATGGAGAAACTCATGGTTCGTGAGAAAACTATCAATGATCGTTACTCGCGAGACCTTTTGGTCACAACATCACGCAAAATCACAACCTTGGACGCCTCCCAAACAACCCTCTTGCATACATCAGTCGTATTCGGGCCTTCTTGGGGGCAAATGTTCCTCATGGCATGGAAATCAATTTTTGGAGGTTCATTGGCTTCCTACCAACACATTTTGGAAATGGGGCGAAGAGAAGCCATTCTGCGTCTCATGGAACAAGCCGGTCATCGAGGTTGTACTTCCATTGTCAACCTACGCATTGAGACCAGCGTGGTTATTTTGAGTAAAAATTCAACCAAATCTAAATCCGCATCCGTTGAATTCTTAGCTTATGCCACTGGAATTACTGCTTGAACTCATTCCCAATCGTTTTTGAAACGGTCAGTGCGTTCTTTCGCTTCTTCACTAGCAGGGTCCTCGTCGGGTTGGTGCTCACCCGGATCGATAAATATGTCCTCTAATTCATCCTCAGGATCTAAGGAATGTTGAAAATTTGAACGAATGAATTTGTGAAAATTCTCTTTTTGGTCCGATGACATTTGGAAGTGGTACTGTTTGCCTCCATGTTCACGTTCCAAATGCCTTCTTTGGCGTCTTCTCTGACTCCAAAAATGCTTGAACAGCATGCGAACATCTTGTTGATTTTCGGGATAAGGTGATCCTTCTGGCCAATCATAGTTTTCTAAGGCCTTGACAAAGTTGTGAAATGCATCTGTGTATTCTTTGACGTCCTCCGGGATATCATCGTCGTTTTGGGTGCCCTCAGGGTTCTGATGTTCTTTGGATGAATCTTCTTCGTTTGTCATGGTCAATCGGAAATCAAAACACGATGAGAGTATATCAAAGATTGACGAGGACAGGAACGCACACTCAAAAGGGAGTGGTTGTTGGACGACACATGGAACTCAACGGTGTGGTGAGTAGTGGGCTTGGCCGAGCTCATGTTTTCATGGCTCAGCCACACTATCAAGACCAATTCAGAGAGTTACTTGGACAGACGGCCTGGCCGGGTACACTGAATGTCAAAGTGGATGAGGCGATGTTATCTCATTACATTGCTCTGCGACAGAGAGCCGGAATTGATACACTTGATGCTCCCGATAGAGCCAGAGAGGCTGCACAAAATCATGATGTTGAGGCCTACAATTTGGTTCGTATTCGTGGGTTCTTGCGTGATGGCGTCTCTTTTGGGGGTGCAACTGCTTTCAAGGCCACCATTCACCGTGAAGGCAATACCGTCCCTTGTGCAGTCCTCATACCTGATTTGACTCGTCACGTGGATGTTATCGAAATCATTTCAACAGCCTTTTTGCGTGAAGTTTTACACCTCCATGATGGAGATACCGTCGCTCTTTCACTGTGAATCGGAATGAAAACTCAGTGGCAATGTCCCAATGGATGCCCACTCATTGTAGAGCATGGTTTTGAGCTCATGTTGAGCGGCTCGCTGCCACCTTGAACGCTGTGTGCGCTCTGCTTCACGACCAGTTGGTGGGGCGGAAAGGGATGTTGCATGCGTTGCTGGTGGCAAGGGGAAATCTTCCCATGAAACCCCCCAAAGAATGAGCCATTGTGCCGGGGCTACGCCGAAATCCACTGAAACCAACGGCTCGTCAATGGCGGATTGAATCTCATTCAATGTCAATTCACCCACCGAGAGGCGAAATAATGCATTGGCTGTTCTTCGTACTTGATTCCAAAGAAAGGCATTGCCAACGATCTCAAATCCAACAATACGGTCTCCATCCATCCAAGGTGATAGAGACCTTATGGTTCTCATGGGGTTTTTCCCCTCTTCCAAGCGAGCAAAATTCCTTGCATCGTATGTTCCGACGAACACCTCTAACCAAGTCTTGAATTGTTCGAAAGAGGGGGCGGTCCAAAATTCCATGGCCTCCAATCGGTATCGATAGACTCTGAAATCTGCCAACCTTGGGTTCCATTGTTCTTCAACAGCTTCGACAGTGAGGAAAGAGATGTGATCGTCCAACCGGTCATCAACTGCTCGAATGAATTTTTTGGGAGTGAGAGATTCCCAAAGTGCAGCATCAAGGTCAACGATTCCGCCGTTGATTCGGACATGAACGCCAGCATCGGTTCGGCTTGAGAGCACCAAATGGTGGTCGGGATTGCTTTTATCAAGCCATTTCAATGCATGAAAAACTCGAACCAACTCACCTTGTACGGTTCGGACATCGGGTTGAATCTGGCTACCATGAAAGGCATCTCCAAGATACCCAACACGAAAGAAGAGGCGTACCGTTGCGGTCACCCCACTTCACCTCAATCTTCTGAACTGAGCGTGGTGATGGCATCTTCGGTGGTATAGCCGAGGGCACCAACAGCCCATTCCAAGGCTTGCTTCAACCACGGCTGAATCATTGGAGATTCTCGACTTGGGTCCATGACTTCAATGGCATCAACCAGATTGCGGCTTGCAGTGAAGAGAACTTCATCCACTGGAATGTCTTCAAGCGCCAAACGGCGCGCATAGCGTTGGAATTCCTTCACTGCCAACGGGATGCGGCGGCATTCAAGAGCAAAGCCTGCAAAGTCTGCGATGTATTCCATGTTTTCTTCATCGAGTTCCATTGCAGTTTTGTAGGCGGTCATGATTTTACGACCAGAGATGACATCGTCTTGCTCTTGGGCGTTTTTCATGTTTGCAAATTCAGCCCACATGTGGTGCAATTCCGGGATTCCTTTGTTTCCAGCAATCGTTTCTTCGAGGTTAGCAAGTGCGCCGTCCAAGTCTCCGCTACTGAACAATTCAATTGGGGTTTGAAGTAATTCTTCGACCATCTCAATCATCTCTTGTATTGCCGTAGGGCATTTGGCTTTTCAAGCCTCCCTCGTGTCATTAGGCTTTCAAGATTCGTTCTCGCCCTGAATCGCCTCTTTGAGGTCTTCAAGGAGATTGGATGAGGAATGCTTTCTGTGCATTTCATTCAGCAAGAGTTTGATCCCTTCCCACTTTCGAATTTTGTAGAAACAATGCTTTGGGTCAGGGTCGACACGGCGTGTTGTGCGTTGGTAACTCAACATAGCAATGAATGAACGAAAAACACCCTTTCGAACCTTGGCACCAGTTGAATCATCACTCTTGTCTTTTGTTCCTGGTACTCCCATTGCACCACCGGCATTGATTCCTGAAGATTCTTCAACGAGTCCAACACCCGAATCAGTCATGATGGTCACGGTTGCATAACCGAGCATGGTTCCCATGGGGGTTCGCTCGACCATCACTTCTGAGATACGGTCAAACAAGATTCGGCGATGCGAACGTGAAAGCAAGAACGAGTGCTGGAAAATCACGGCATGGCTGGTGATGGCATAGGAAAAACTTCGTTGATATTTCAAAGTGGTCCCCCAAAACACAACCAGGAAGATGGCACCCGCTATCAAGTAATCATAGCCGAATGGAATGAAATCTCCAAATTCCTTGCCGAAAATTCCAGCAAACCATGCGATCACGTTGTCCAATTGGATGACTACAGGTACTGCCATTGAGAGTAAAATCGCCGTTGTTACCCAGCGGCCAGAGGTTGACACATTGAGCATACGATTGATCCATGCAATGGTCCCCATGAGGAGTACAAAGGCAATGGGTACTTCCTCACTTCCAGTGAGTTGTATCAAACCATCAATCATTTTGAGCAGGATGTGAGTGTCATCTGAGGTGCTGACTCCAAATTCAAAGAGCCAATGAACCCCAAACACAATCAAACCAACAAAGTACATTCCAATGAATGCCAGCGTACTTGGGCGGGCTTCTCCATCAGCAAGCACCTCCTCTCCACTGATGAGGCGATATTTTTCCACCAAATTTTCCTTGGATGCTTCTTCAACAGCCTCTGTAGTTGTCACTTCTTTTGCCTCTGCCTCGGGCGTTTCTTCTGACATACTGATGTCCTCAATTGCAAGTTAGCCGCCCGTACGACAAATAACTTCCCCCTAAAAATGGACGAAATATCAATGTAACATGCCCCAAGCGTGTTCGGCATTACCTCGGACCCAACCATAATCTTCCCGTCGACGAACTCCGAATTCATCAGTGATTTTGAGTGATTTTAATTCCAACGGATATTCATTGTAGGTGAGGTGTGACCAAAGTCCACCTCGCGTCGGTTGATCGAAATGCCAATGTGCACGTTCAACGGCCTGTACGACAAGTTCGATTTGCGTTCTACCGTTCCACATTTTGACGGAAAATACAGGCAATGGTGCTCCAGGGCTTTGCCCGGATGGCCCTTCCAGCATGGCAGAAGGTTGTTTGCTCACCTCAACTCTTGCAAAGCGTTCGCTTCGGTGGTTTTTGGCATCATGGAATAATCCACCTTGAGATAAGGCGATGTGCTGGATATCACGTTTTTTCCAAGGGCGGGGGTTTCGAGAAGTCATCGTTGGTGAAAGGTGAGGGAGGAACCAATCCATGTACGAGCCATCTTCAAAATGCAGGACGCCCCAATACCATGGAGGAGATGGAGCTTGGACACAGACCTTCTGAAAATATCCTGTGCCTTTGATGGATTCACCATCCATAGTTCCGGTTACTTGAGTTCCGTGGACTCGAAGAATATCATACCCCATATTGGCAGCATAGGTTGCTGTCGAGGGCCTGGCTACTGACATTGGAGGGTTCCAAGGCGTTATTGTCAAATCCATCTCCGAAGGAGCCCCACCTTGAACGGCAGCGTCGTCGCCTTTGAGGCGAAGCCAAAATTTCGAGAGATCGCTGGCCAATCCCATGGAAAGATCCTCGTCCAGTAACGGGACAACTGCCCCTCCACCTTTCCCAATTTCTTTAGCCTCGGGCCAAGATGGATGAGTATCGTCCATTGCAATCATTTTACAAATTTGCTTGACGTATGGCTCGTGCATGTGCTTGCCATCGAACCACCAAGCACATACCATTCCATCAAGTGCTAAAGCACCGTGCTCGTCCTTCCCAGGGCGCCCTTGTGGTTCCCATTGGGTGCCATTGACGTCGACCATGTCGTTATCCTTGGTTGACCACAGAACCATCAATTGTCGTCCACTTGGTGCCCCATTGGGGTCCTCAAGCATCACGAGCCACCACCACCAATCCCAAGTCAAGTGCCATATTGGTGGCCTTTGGGCAAGGGACCACATGGTGGAAAAATCCCCATCAAAAACTGGTGGGGATTCATCGTTTGGGAGCATAACTAACACCTCAATCTATTTCTTTAGATTTGAAAATCGCTCCACCGATGAGCCAACAAATACTGGCTTGGAACAGGAGGACAAGGGTGGATACAATGATGGTTGCAAGCGGAGAGATTCCAAGGCCTGGTTGGGATGAGAAGAACATCAATCCTCCTGTGCCCTGGAGAGATTCTCCTGAACCTCCCCCCCATTCTCCGACCAACATCAAGTAGCCGTTGTCGAGCCAAACGAGGGTGGCTGCAGCGTCGACAATGTTCATCGCCCAACCGATGATTGAAAATCGCAGAATGGAAGCATCTGGGGCTCCCAACGTGGTCAGCATCATGCCTAATTCCCACGCTGCGAAGGGTATGGCGAGCAAAATCCCATGTTTCCAAAGAACACCTAGCATGCAAAACAGCATCCCATAAACCAGTGTACAGAGCATGGAAGCGAGCAGGACAGCAGCCCACACGCCAAGGTCAGAAAATCGGAAGAATCCATCCGATGGACCAAAGATACCGGTGATGATGGCAACTAAGGCAATCAAAGCCCCCATATAGGGCCAAACAAGACCAAGATAGCCAAGAATGCGATAGAGAAATACTTCGGAACGAGCGATTGGTTTGGCGAGCATAAAATGCATCGTTCCAGATGTCATTTCGTCGCGAATGAGTCCAGTCGCCATGAAGAGGGGGATGAAAATACCGAGGAGAAAGGCAAAGCCAAATTTGCCCATGGCAAGAACGAAGGCTCGATGAGTTGCCTCTTTGGCGAAAGCATTGTCATCTGGATCCTCATCCACGCCTCGGTCTGCTGAGAGATCAATTCCGTCTCCATAGCGTTGTTCTACGAATTCGATGTCACAAGCAATGCCGTTGTTATTGCTATCTTTTTGTGAGTTTGTCCTCGTCTCTGTTCTGCAATCTCCATCATCATCATAGCCGCTCCAGTCATCCGATAAGGAATCCCAGTCTATGTCATCTTCATTGATCCATTTCGAGGGGTCATCTGGTTGGATGGTGGGGTCAAGAATTCCAGGATGGGAGTCAGGATTGAGTATGTCAGTCCCGTACAGATTTTCTTGACCGTTTGGGTAACCGTCGCCATCAAAATCCCGTGAATCTCCATCGTTATCAATGGCTTCAACCTCCCGAATCATTGAGTCAAGATAGAACATGGTGAGAATTGCCATGGCTGTGAGACCAACTCCAAAAATGACCCAAGTTGAAAGGCGCTTTCGTTGCTGACGCATGGTGAATTCAGCCACGGCCATGGCTTTACGATCCAAGCCTCGCCAAATCGTGTTTTTTCTTTCTTCATCCATCACACAGTACCTCCTGCGAGGTGGGACAGCAAGGATTCAAGATCATCATCTGGGTTATCAATGACCTTGATTTTGTGCCCATTGTTGACAATAATGCCTGGGAGTTCAGCGTGGAGGGTTCCAAAATGATATGTTTGAATCAACAATTCTTCTGAACTCGGGAAACTCAATCCGTAAACGGCTTCATGATCCATAATATCCTTGGCTAAGGCCTTGGCATCTTCACCTACAATACGGATGGTGTGAGGGATTTGGTCCAATCGCTCACGGATGGCGTGGAGATTTCCTAATGCGACTAATTTGCCTTGATGAAGAATCACAATTTGTTCAGTAATGCGCTCAATTTCATTGAGAATATGACTGCTGACGAGAACGGTTCGACCCATTTTCCCAAGTTCTCGTATCACATTCATGATGGTTGTTCTCGCCAGAGGATCACATCCTTGGAGTGGTTCATCAAGGATGATGAGGTCAGGATTATTCACCAAAGCATGAGCAATTTTGGTACGTTGCCTCATCCCCTTGGAATAGCGACCTATCTCTTTGTTGGCGACATCTGACAAGCCTACGAAATCCAGAACACGCCTCGCTTCTTGCTCGGCTTCTTTTCTGCTCATTCCATATAGCCTGGCGAATGTGCTAATGAATTCGAGAGCAGTCATCCAATCATGCATTTTTTCATGTTCGGGAACAAACCCAACTCGTGCATAGGGGGCTGGATTTTTCCATGGGTCAGTGCCGAATAAACGGACCTGGCCAGAACTAGGGCGCAATTTCCCCATGAGCAATTTGAACAGCGTAGATTTCCCAGCACCGTTCATTCCAAGAATACCTGTAACACCGCCGCTGAGTCCGAGTGTGATGTTACTAAGTGCATGGATCCGCCCATAATTCTTAGTGATTCCTTCCATGTAAATTACCGGAAACGAAGCATTTGGTTGCCATTCCTTATTTGGAGTGCCTCCAGTTTGAGTTGGGTCTGGAATCACTCTCGGGTCACCTCCATTGAGGAAACACGACTGCTCAATACGTAGAGGGCAAGTGCATTGATGGCGATTAAAGAGACAAGAGAGAAGGTCCATGGATATTGTGTGTAGGTCGGTTCAGTTCCAATGAGGATCTGGCCAACATGGGCGACGCAGTCATAAGGTGAAATGAGGTAAAGTAATTCTCGGTCGAAGAGATTGCGAACGATTATGGCCATTGTTTTGGTTCCAAACAGGATGGCCAACAAACCAATTCCAGGGAAAAACCGACCCTTTGAAACACTTGAGAGTGATAATCCTATACTGGTATATGTCACGATGAGTAACACGCCGCACAATCCACCAGCGAGGAACATCGGGAATACATCAAGCATCCATGCCCATCCTCTGCCATGGGCCGCAATTTCTGCGAAGAAGTAGAGCATGTAGCTTCCAATTATGATGATGGCTTGAATGATGGCGACAGAGATGTATTTCATTCCGACGTAATCCACTCTTGAAATAGGTCGTGAAAAATACAATGCTGAAGTTCCATGATTCCGATCTTCAGATATAACTCCTCCAACAAGAAGGGCGGCAACAACGGGGAAGATTAGAGTGTTGCGTGGGAAATATCCCAGGATGTGCCCGTAAAGATTGTCACGACTCACGCCCCAAATGGCATGAATTTCAGGGCTGCCGATGAGGCTAGAAACCAACACAAGCGCAGCATCACTGAGTGCTATAATGAAAGCAATGAGCAAAAAAATACGAGTCGGCATACCCCAAGGTCGGTTTCCCTTTTTGAAAATACCCAGTAAGTGATGGCGTAATATGGCCCAATTCCTCATCCATCTCCCGTTGAGTGTGCCGTTCCATGAGGTGTATTGCTGTTCAAAGATTTCACCGGATTTCTTGGCGAGAGACGCTGTAGCCTCCGCTTCGGTTTCATCCCCTGTGCTGGAACCCCAGGCGACCTCCATCCGTGCTTGGCCGGTAACGGGTGCATCGGGGCGATGTTCCTCGTCGGTCATGAGGCTCCACCGCCCATGGATTGAGGCGCATCGACTCTTCGAGCTTGAACGGGGCTGGCCAGTAAATCTTCACTCGATTTGACTTCATATCCGAGGTTTTCCATAATGGCGAGAAATAAATCCTCAAGTGAGGCTTCGTATTCATGCATCCTACGGATTTGAGCACCGACTTCATGGGCTGCCTGAAGAATAGCAGATGTTGTGTCCTGTTCACTTTGAGCAATACGCATAACACGTCCTTCGCGACGGACTTTCATGCCTCGGTCTTTGAGCAATGTTTCGAGGGGTGTGGCTTTCCCCCAAACATGAATCTCAATTTCCCGCTCAATGGCTTTCAAATCTTCAATCCTTCCTTGTGCAGCAAGTTTCCCTTTATGCAATAGGACGATATTATCACAGACGCGCTCAACATCTTCCATCAAATGGCTCGCCATCAAGACCGAACGCTTTCCTTCATTGACCATGGTGTTCAACGTGCTGATCATGAATTCACGAGTTTTGATATCAAGGCCGTTGGATGGTTCATCTGCGATAATGAGTTCTGGGTCATGGATGATGGCACATGCCAGTTTTGTAGCCTGTCTCATGCCAGTTGAAAAACTACTAATTTCTCTGTAGCGCTGGTCTCCAATGCCAACGAATTGAAGCGCTTCATGCGCTCGATTCATTGCAACGACAGGATTCATGCCCAATAATTCACCAGAGTATCGCACTTGATGGATGGCATCCATATCGGGGTTCAATGCCTCGTATTCGGGCATGTATCCGATGCGTGAACGGATCTCCACCCCTTGGGTTTTGATGTCACACCCCAAGACTGTTCCTTCGCCTGAAGTGGTCTGAATCAGTCCGAGAATTGTTTTGAGGAAAGTGGATTTTCCAGCCCCATTTGAACCTAATAGGGCTGTGGCTCCATGAGGTATGGAGAGGTTCAAATCTTCAAGAGCAAGGTGCGGGCCGTAATATTTCGTGAGCCCCTTGGTCTCAATGACAAGGTTTCGCTCCATGTCGGCCACAATAAAAGGACAACCGAGGCACTCCTTGAAGGCTTTTGTTAAGACCAATGGTAGAGTATCAAACTTCTTCCTCTGATGGGAAGCCGCCTCGTGTTTTGACAGCGACACCTTTCTGGAATCCAGCCATCTCATCAGAGGTGCACTGGGATATACCATGGCCGAGCAATTCACCTGCTTGATTGTAGATGAGACATGCTTCACCTGGTGCTAACCACCCATCGCATGCAGAGATGAATCCGTGAAACACATTTCGTCCTTTGCGAACGAAAGGTTCTGCATCACCCTCGACGATTACTGCAGCTGGACCAAATCCTGCAGTACCACGCCACTCACATCCTTCCATCCTGGTGGGAAGTGGGCTGCTTCTGGCCTTGGCTATCAGGCTTGCACCTGCATTAGTGAGTGATATTCCTCCGTCGTAAAGGCGTGGACTCAAGATGTGATCTCCTTGGGCATCCATGACATTTCTGACTCTCCCTTGTCGATTGATGAGGAAACTCATGCCATGTGTGCTTGAGGCAGCAACCGTGGCATCGACGTTGAGCATCACGATCATTTTGTCTTGTGCCTGACGCATGTTGAGTTCATTATCGGCCTTTGAGGCCATGTCCTTCTCGAGGTCATTCATCACTTCAGATTCACCTTTGTGTTTCAAACTTGCAAGAGCGGTTTCCATGCGTAGCCTTACTCCATCTCCTTGGGCATTTACTGTTGCATAGGGGAGATCTCCTAATCCCAGACGCGCAAGTTCACGCTCAAACCAAGGTCCTTCAGGACGATGATTGAGCACCCAAGAAGGGGCATCGAGGTGAGCGAAGGGATTGCTATCTTCAAGAGAGATGGGGACGAGCCCTATGGGCGTCAACATCAGTACTTGAACATCAGGGCAGTGGTGCTGAAGCCAGATAAATCGGTCGTTGAGGCGGCTCCGAAATGGTCCTTTGATCCCATGGAAGACCAACACACTTCTGGTTTGAGGCGGTGCCACCCACCGAGTATGAAGCAATCGCCTTGCTTGTTGGATGTGGGGGCGGACAAAGGTGTCATCTCCACCCCACATGACGCCACCAGTGCGCGGCGTGTGTTGGCTCCATACCAACCAGTCCCAAGCATCCTCCCACATACCTCGGTCCTTGTCAGTGTCCATGGCTGCCTCTCGTTCGGTGAATAGTAGTTCATTGGAAATATCTGGGCCGAGTTTCGGAGGGGTGGAAAGCCACAGGAAGGCTTCTCGCAGGGCCGGGTGAAGATGGCTTCGTTGTTCCGCGAGTTGCCAAATTTTTCCTTCTCGGACGGCTTGCTTGCACCGAGCCAATTCGGATAATGTCACTTCGAGATTAAATTTAGCTAGGAGTTGTTCGCGAGCCAAGGTCTCCATTTTCCGAACATCTTCAGGGGAGACTGTTGCAACACAAGGCATCAGCATTGGCCAATCGACCAATTCATCGATGCGTTCTGTTCCCCAAGGAGTGAGCAATCGCCCGTCACGCGCAAAAATAGCATAGGCCGCAGAATCAAACAAGTCTGCACCCAATGCAATCGACATGGGAAATAGCATGGGGTGGCCGCAACCAAACATGTGGACTGGGCGTTCAGGTGGAAGGTAAGGAATCGTGCTCAACATGATTTTTGCATATTCTTTGTAGCGCTGTTGTTCCATCACAGGGACAATGCCCCCGATTGGATGAACTGAAAATCCATGTGGACCCATCAATTGCGCTGATAGGGTTCTCAATTCTCGAAACACGCCTCCCTGTATTGGTCCATTGAGCATCGTATCAGCGGTTGCAACAACACTCTGAGCAGCTCGCTTCTCAGTTTCCCGTACCGCATGTTCAACTTCATCCATGGTCATATCAGGGCGCGAAAATACGTCCAGCATCGTTGCGATATCAACGCCAATTGAGCGTTGGAAGGAAACGATCTCATCTATTCCAACTTCAACATCGCCGTAAATGTAGGATTGGAATGTACCAGAATCCGTCATGATAACGCCCGGGAAATTCAGCAATTCATGGACGCCATTTGCTTGTGCCTGCTCTTTCAAATCCTCGTGTTTCCAAATGATATACGAGTTTGTGATCAAGGCCCCAATGCCATATCTATCCCACATTTCTCTGGGTTCGATGGTGCGAATATTAGGATTGACAACAGGGAGGAGTGCAGGCGTTTCAAGAACACCATGGTCGGTGTGAAGTCGACCAAGGCGAGCACGCCCATCACGCTGAGTGATTTCAAATCGGGATCGGTCTTGTGGCCGACACGGCTTGGGGTCAGGTCTCGCCCCCTCCTTCCATGCGACCATGATTCACCCCCCTCAATCTGTGTTATCAAATTCTCGCCGTAGTACAGAGCGAAGAGACTCATTGTGTGTCAACAAACTCAACTTGGCCATGAGCCAAAATAAATTCGCGTCCCAACTCGTCAAATGTGTCAAGCAAGGCACTCGAAAACCGGATGCGGAATATTTCATCATCGTTTTCCAAATCCGATTTGACCCCGTCCAATGTCCCTGGTGCGGCGCCGCATGACAAACATGCACCTGTGAGGTCAAGAACCAAGTCCAGTCCCTCTTCAGTCCCTTCACAGGAACTCACTGCAATTCCCCCTCCGTGGCCATCAAGTGCCGCACGCACACTTCCAAGACGTGCGAGGAGTGCGGGCACGAAAAAGGTCGAATCCGTCCATTCCACCAACGAGAGGTTTCTCAACCGTTCTTCTTCTTGGGGGTCGGTTGCCTCAGCAATTCGCCGATTGGCTTCTGCGTTCATAGCAGCCTTTGCTTCGGCAGCGTAGCGGGCGACCAAATCGTCATCCATGTCTTGAGGTCAAGCCTCCAACCTATCAATCTTCGTTCATTCAAATACATTCAATCCGATGAGTATTTTGAATTTCATCACTCACCGATAGAGAAACCGCCTCGATTTTCACTTCACAAGGCGACTACATCACTTCATAAAGGAGTGGCGTGAGGGAGAATTGAGGATGGTCATGGCCCGCGAAATATTGCGTATTGAAAACCTCCACGTCAGTGTTGAGGGTACTCCGATCATTCGAGGCCTATCCATGACCATCAATCAGGGTGAGATTCATGTCATCATGGGTCGAAATGGTGCAGGAAAGTCGACTCTGGCCAACGTCGTCATGGGCCATCCTGCTTACGAAATCACAGAGGGTTCAATTCATTATTGCTCAGAACCATTAGAGGAACTGAGTGTCTTCGAGAGGGCTCGAGCAGGAATGTTCCTGTCGTTCCAATACCCCGCAGTGATTCCAGGTGTTCAAGTTGGTACATTCCTCAAGAAATCGGTGCAGTCTGTGAGTGACGAACCACTCAAAGGTCGAGCCTTCCGAAAGCAACTCAACGAAGCTATGGCCTCCTTAGAGATGGAAAAATCAGTCCTTTCTCGCTATGTCAATGACGGATTTAGTGGAGGAGAGAAAAAGCGTTTGGAAATGCTACAGATGCTCTTGCTCAAACCCACACTCGCCCTTCTTGACGAAACAGATTCGGGCCTAGATATTGATGCTCTGCGCATCGTTGCAAAGGGCATTAACCAAGTGGCTCCCGATGCGGGGTGCCTGATAATCACGCATTATCAACGTCTTCTTGACCATGTCAAACCGCACTTCGTTCATGTTATGATCGATGGCAAAATAATCAAGACAGGGGGCGCTGATCTTGCGCTCGAACTGGAGGCCAAGGGCTATGATTGGCTCGAACCAACGGCGGGGGCTGAAGCATGAGTGACGAAGCTCGCGATGTAATCGGTGATTACCGGTTTGGATTCCATGACCCTGAAAATTCCACCATCCGGTTTGACAAAGGCCTCTCAGAGCAAGTGGTCCGCGACATTTCAGAACTCAAAAACGAGCCAGAATGGATGACGGACATTCGAGTGAAAGCTTACCGTCACTTCGTGGAGCGTAAAATGCCTGATTGGGGCAACTGTCACGCCTTGAATGAAATCAATTTTGAAAACGTCACTTACTTCTTGCGTTCATCAGATGCAACCGAAAAAGATTGGGACGATGTGCCAGAAGATATCAAGAACACGTTTGACAGATTGGGTATTCCCGATGCCGAACAGAAATGGCTCGGTGGCGTCACCGCTCAATATGAATCGGAAGCCGTCTACCATTCCATTCGAGAAGACTTGGAAGCCCAAGGTGTATTGTTCTTCGACATGGACAGCGGCTTGCGTGAACATCCAGAGATTGTGAAGAAATATTTTGGAACGGTTGTTCCACATTCCGACAATAAATTCTCTGCCCTCAACACCGCCGTTTGGTCGGGCGGTTCATTCATTTATGTCCCAAAGAATGTCCATGTTGAAATGCCTGTCCAGGCTTACTTCCGAATTAATGCTAAGAATATGGGTCAATTTGAACGCACTTTGATCATCGCCGACGAAGGTAGCAGCATCCATTACGTCGAAGGGTGCACAGCGCCCACATATTCCACAGATTCCCTTCATTCTGCTGTGGTTGAATTAATCGCTATGAAGGGGGCAAAAATCCGATACTCCACCATTCAAAATTGGTCTGCTAACGTCTTCAACCTCGTGACAAAGCGTGGTGTTGCACACGAACGGGCCACCATTGAATGGGTCGACGGAAACATCGGTTCAAAATTGACGATGAAATACCCAGCCGTTCTGCTCAAGGGAGAGGGCGCTCACGCCGAAGTCATCTCAGTGGCATACGCTGGCGCAGGACAACATCAAGACGCTGGAGCGAAGGTTCACCACCTCGCACCGAATACGACATCGAACATCCTCTCAAAATCCATCTCAAAGAACGGTGGACGTTCTTCATACAGAGGCATGCTTCAGGTCACGCCAAAAGCCGACGGATGCCGCTCTAAGATTGTCTGTGATGCGTTGATGCTTGACAGCGATTCTCGTTCGGACACCTACCCTACCATGGAAGTTGGAAATTCCTCGGCTGACCTTGAACACGAAGCCAGTGTTTCGAAGGTTTCGGGTGACCAATTGTTCTACCTGATGAGTCGCGGCTTCACAGAAGAGCAAGCCATGGGCTTGATTGTCAATGGATTCTTTGAACCGTTTACACGTGAGCTCCCGATGGAATACGCCGTTGAACTCAACAAACTACTCGAGCTGGAGATGGAGGGTTCGATTGGATGAAGTATGCCAAGATGGCCGTTCCTTCCCGTGCAGACCATTTGTGGCGATACACTCCATGGCCTCGTATTCACCCATCCAGTGTTGAACTGGTCCCCGAAGCAACACCCACTCGCTGGTCCGTTTCAGAAGGTGGTTCACTCGAAGACGGTGCACCTCGGTTAATTTCAGAAGAAGAAATCGCTCGAATCTTTCTGAGTGAACTTGGTCGGGATGCGGTTACATTGACCGTTGATGGGACCCAGCCAGTCGTCCACATTCAAGCAGTAGCCTCAGGGCATGTTTCTGTTGGTCACCTCCATATCGAGGCCCAACACGATGTTACCGTTTTGATTCATCTTTCAGGTGAAGCAGACTGGTGCGGGCTCCACATGACAGGAGCCATTCGATCTAACACCCGTGTCTCCGTTGGTTTCGTCAATGAATTATCGAAAAATGGAAAATTATTGCGTTGCGATGATTGGACGGTTGAACGAGATGCCACCTTTGAGCATGCTTCTCTAAGTGTGGGTGGCTTCCGTTGTAAGAACGATTTACGTACTCGCTTCAATGGGCCTGGGGCGACCTTCAAACAAGCGATTTCAGTGCATGGGAAAGAGCAACGTCATATCGATCATCATGTGGAAATACACCACGATGTTGGTCATACAAACTCTTCACTCACTATCCATGCAGCGTGCGATGATGCCAGTCACTCGGTCTCCACAGGTTTGTTGACCATCGCACAAACATCCAATCATTGCGATGCAGGTCAAGTATTCAAGAATCTCCTCCTTTCCGAAAAAGCTCGGGCTGAAGCCATACCTGAACTGGAAGTCCTCGCTGATGAAGTCGCTGCTGCCCATGGCGCAGCAAGTTCGCCTGTTGACCTTGATCAGTTACACTATCTGATGAGCCGTGGACTTGCTCCCGATGAAGCCACTTCATTGATCGTTGAAGGATTCATGCACGATGGGTTCTCTTCACTTTCTTCTCCTGCTCTCATTCACGAGATGCGAACACGACTGACCGTCCATTTGGAGTGCGAGCTCAAGAGGTGAATCCATGTCCTTAAGAGATGAATTCCCCATCTTGCAACGTCAGGTCAATGGCCACCCGTTGGTCTATCTTGACAACGCTGCTACAACCCAGAAACCACAAATCGTCATTGATGCGATGAACGATTACTATTCCCAGTCCAACGCCAATGTTCACCGTGCTGTCCACACCCTTGCAGGTGAAGCAACCGAGGGTTACGAATCATGCCGAATAAAGCTGAAGCAACGGTTCAATGCCCAGCGAGCAATCATCACCAGCGGTACGACCGAAGCCATCAATCTCGTTGCCCATGCATGGGGCCGAGCCAACTTGTCAAAGGGCGATTCCATTGTTCTGACCGAGATGGAACATCACTCTGATATCGTTCCTTGGCAGATGCTTGCAGAGGAGCGAGGTGTCGAAATTCGCTATGTGCCAGTGACACAACATTTCACCCTCGACATGGAAGCATTCACCCACGCTCTTGACGGTGCCGCCCTCGTATGCGTGGTTCACACGTCCAACGTTTTGGGTGTTCGTAATCCTCTCGAATCCATTATTGAACAGTCGCATGCCGCTGGCGCCAAGGTTCTCATTGATGCAGCTCAAGGTGTGCCCCACGCACAGATTGACTTCACCGCATTTGGCGCTGATTTCATGGCCTTCTCCGCCCACAAAATGTGCGGTCCAACGGGCATTGGTGCCTTGTTGGTCCAACCAGATGTTTTCGAGCAAATGGAACCCTTCATGGGCGGCGGGGACATGATTGAAACCGTCACGATTGAAGGCTCAACCTACCAGACCAACGAACACAAATTTGAGGCAGGTACGCCAAGGATTGCCGAGGCTATCGGTTGGACGGCTGCCTTAGATTGGATGGAAACCTTCGATATATCTGCAGAACATGATCGTCTGATTAAAATTGCATCATGGGTGGCAAAGTCGTTGCGTGATCTCGGCATGAACGTCTACGGTCGTCATGAAGATGGGGACGCTGCCGTAGTTTCATTCCTTCACCCAACCATCAACAGCGAGGACATGGCGCATCTTCTCGACGCCCGTGGTTTTGCGGTCCGAACTGGCCACCACTGCGCTCAACCCCTCTTGCACCGCTTGGGAATTTCAGGAACGGTGCGAGCCTCGTTTTACATTTACAACACCCGTGAAGAAGCGGAAGCCTTTGTTTCAGAAATCAAAGAAATAGTGGAGAGGTTTGCATGACCTATCCTGTGGCTTTGGCAGAACTCATCGAAGAATTTCAAGCCGTTGACGATAAGCGTGAACGCCTGGAAATGCTCTTTGAACTCGCAGATGAGGTGGTGGAATTGCCCAGCGAAGAATGGAACGATGACACCCGTGTGCGGGGGTGTCAATCAGAGGCGCATGTTCGTATTCAGGTGGCTGAAGGACGCATAGAATTCCTGTCTGCTGCCGATGCTCGACTGGTTCAAGGTTTGATGGGGATCTTGACGCTGGCCATCGATGGTATGGCTCCTGCCCAAGCCTTGCTCATTCCACCACAATTCGCCGAAGAAATGGGCTTGTTGAACACACTCACGCCAAGCCGCTCAAACGGCTTTCGTAACATGTTTGACAAAGTGATGAACGAAATACGTCAAAGTACAGAGGGATGATTATGCCAACAAAAGAAGCAGTAATGGAACAATTGGATGAAGTTGAAGACCCAGAATTGGAACTTTCCATTGTTGAATTGGGCTTGGTCTATGATGTTCGTTTCGAAGAGAAGGATGAGGGCGTTCATGCAGAAGTGGACCTCACTCTCACCTCACCTGGTTGTCCGGCTGCTCCAGAAATTATGGCAGCAGCTCATCGAGCAGCGCTTTCCACAGACGGTCTTGCTTCGGTGCACATCAACTTGGTTTGGACGCCTCGATGGGATCCCAAAATCCACGCGAGTGAAGACGCTCGGATGGACATGGGTATTTGGGATTGAAGTGCTCGCACAAATCGTGATGCGTGAAGTCGGACTGACTGGCAGATGTCTTACCGTTTCACCACGATGGTCAGTATATCGCCGTCCTTGAGTTGATGGTCAAGACCGACGCGCTGATCGTTGAATTTTGCACTTGGGCCTCGGATTCGAGCAAAGCGGAATTTCCTGACGAAATCTCTGTGCAATTTGATACAGATGTTCTGAACCGTTGAATCATCCTTGACAATGAGAGGCTCTTCCATATCCGCATCTTGCCCCTGTGGCTTGAGATAGACTCGCATGAACCCAAGATTGTCGTAAATGAAATCTTTCAATTCTTCAAGGCCGATGTCCTTGAACGCAGAGATGTTCATGATGGGCCAAGTCTGAGGTAAAGCGGACCTCGATCGTTCAATGTCTTGTGGTGTTGCAATGTCAATTTTGTTGATGGCAATTACCGCCTTTTCGTAAACACGGTTTCCAGCCAAACAGTCGACAATTTGTTCTGCAGTAGAATTTTCACGCAATGTCACCAGGGCAGAAGTGTATCCAAAGGAACGAATGATTTCACTCATTTCTTCCGCAGTAAGGTGCGTTTGTTCAACCGTGGTTCGAACTTCAATACCACCCCGATCGGTCCGCTTGATGAAGACGGGGGGTTTTTGTTCATTCAAACGAAGTCCAGCATTGTGCAATTCACGGTGGAGAACGTCAAAGTGACCGTCTTGGAAAGGGTCAACGATGTAGAGCACCATGTCGGCGCTGCGTATCACATTGAGAATTTCCTTTCCTCGTCCCTTCCCTTCGGCTGCACCCTTGATAAGACCCGGTAAATCCAGAATCTGAATCCTCGCTCCACGATGTTCCATCACGCCAGGAATGCAGGTAAGTGTTGTGAAGGCATAGCCTCCGGTTTCGGAATGAGCGTCTGTCACTTTGGAAATAAGGGTTGATTTTCCAACAGAGGGAAATCCGACCAGAGCCACGGTGGCATCTCCTGTTTTTCGAACTTCAAACCCTTTGCCACCGCCGCTGGCACTTGCGTGTTGTGCGGTTTTCTCTTCCTTGAGTTTGAGTTGGGCAATCTTGGCTTTTAACTTCCCAATGTGGGCGTTTGTAGCCTTGTTTTTCTGGGTCTTGTCGATCTCAGCGCGAATCAATTCGATTTGCTCTTTGATTGTAGCCAAGACGATGCCTCCTGTATCGGGGTTTGGTGTGTCGTTCTTGAAGGCTCTTACGGTGAAAGAAGAATTTCCCCCATCCATTTGGTAAAGCCGCCTTAACGAGTATCCGAATCCCTCAAGCACATGGGCGGTTTGGAGTGCGACATGGGCTTGGAGATGGTGGCGCTCTTGCTCGACACGAATGTCTTCTCTCATATCATCAAGACTCCATGGGACGAACTGAAATCTTCAATGGAATCTGGGGTCCTTCGTGAGATTCGACCCGAGCAAGATTCTCAGTTGAAGACCTCATTTGCCATTGATGCAGAAGCGGAATTACTCGATTGGATGGACACTCATGGTTCTCTAGGGGGAACGCCCATGTCCGAAGCTCTTACTACGGTGTCCGATGGAGAAGAGGGGTTGCTTCTGATGATGAAGTGGGCCAGTCCAGGTGCATGGGAAGTCTGGGAAGGTCGTGCTTTCCTCTATCTTGAGGTGGCGATGCGAACGGCGGTCGACAGCATTCACGACCTCTATACGGCCCCGACGTGGGTGGCTGTGAGCCAAGCATTGACCGGAATTGCCGCAAATGAATTTTCTGAACGGGTCGTTCTTGATTGGATGGAGCGACGCAAAGCATTAGGTGAGACGCTTGATGAATTGGAAGATCCTAAAATCGTTCCAACCTTTGAGGCTCATGACCGTGCGAGTAAGACCTTGGTTCATGCAGTGAACCGGGTTGCATTAGATGATTCGTTGGTATTCATCATTGGCCGAGAACATCTTGAAGCAACAAAATGGGGTCACGGGGACTGGAATCTTTCCAACTATCTTCAGTCATCTTGAGCGTTGGGTTCAAAATCAGCGGGCGGAACCCACCGTTCATGTCGGAAGATGAACACGAGCAACCTCCCGTGGATGAAGCCGAACTTATTGCTGATGAAGCGGTGCCTGAGGATGAACCCTCAACCATGACGGCAGAGGATACTTCAGAACCTGTTGAAGAGGAACGAGATCCACTTGAGGTGGCACTCGAACGAGCTGAAGTAGCCGAGAAAGAAATTGCCTACAAGGATGCTGAAATTCAAAATGTTCGCAAACGCATGATGGCCGAAAAATCTGAACTGATTCAGTACGGTGGCATGGGTCTTGCACGGAGAATGATCACCATTCTTGGTGATGTGGACCGTGCCCTCCAATC
Organism: Candidatus Poseidonia sp.; assembly: GCA_022426155.1. GTDB lineage: Archaea > Thermoplasmatota > Poseidoniia > Poseidoniales > Poseidoniaceae > Poseidonia. The sequence continues at coordinate 59,112 of JAKMEE010000032.1, forward strand.
CATCGAAGAAGGTGATGAAAGCCCCGTAGCCCAAGGTCTTCGTTTGTTGAGAAACAAATTGTGGCATGAATTATCGGCAGACGGTGTTGTTGCAATCGAGACCAAGGGGCAACGTTTTGATCCACAAAAAATGGACGCTGTAACCACGATCCCTCCATCTGATACATACTCAGCAGGTCATGTTGTTGACGTACTTGAAGAAGGCTACATGTACAAGACAAAGGTGCTGATGGTGGCCCGAGTTGTTGTGGCCTCTGAATGAACTTAGCCTGCATGAACGCCAGTCTCAAACGTAGAACATCGAAACATGGCATCGTTGGTGATGAGCCACTCAATCACTGCCTTTGGGACCGTTTCCTTGAGCACTTCACGGGTTGCGTCATCGTCCATGACCGTTGATAGCATTCGAATGGTTTGACGCACCCGCCATCCTTCGAGTTGGTCGCGATTATCCAATTGAACTCGATGCACAGTCCAGTTCGCTGCTTCGTAGAGTTCTGCAGTAGGGTCGTCAGAGGTGACCAATTCACCTTCGCCGTGGTGTTGTTGAGCATGCTCAACCCAGCGCGGTGGGTCGTTGATATCTTCAACACCAGCAATTGTCGCCTCAACATTATTTGCTTTACACCAATCGCCGATCATTTCGGTTCGTTCCGCAACGTCCCAGGGATTACGTGCCTCCCATCCCGCTTGGGATGAGCCAATGGCAATCACCAACTCATCTTCTGAAGAGCAACGTTTTGCAGCAGCATGGACCAGAGCGGCATGGCCGAAATGAAACGGTTGGAACCGCCCCAAAACGATGTATCGAACCATGATTTTTCCTCACGCAAAATAAGACGCTACGTCGACTTCGGGCAGGTCATGGCCCAACTCTCGGAAGCAGGCCAGCATGCGGTTGCAGCCCTCGACCATTTCAGATACTGGAGTTTCACCCATTGATCCCACCCGGAACATTTTGCCCTTGAGATGGTCTTGAGCACCTATCACTTGAGTGTTATAGGTTGATTTGAGTGTGGAACGCCACGAATCATCAATTCCATCGGGGTACATAATAGCGGTGACGGTATTGCTGCGTTGCCCGTGGTCTGCCAGCAGTGTGAAGCCGAGGTCCGTGAATAATTTGCGAACTCCTGAAGCAAGTTTTTGGCAACGGTTCCACCTCCCCTCATTGGTTTCATGCTTGAGATTCTCGAGAGCCGCAGACCAACCCATGGCCAGATTGATCGCTGGAGTCCAAGGGGTTTGATCATCATCGCCTTTTTTCAGTGCAGCGATGAGGTCGAGGTAATATCGCGGATTTCCATCACCTTGCTTGGCGATGGTTTGTACGCGATCAATGAAGTGTGAATTGACTGCGATGGCGGCGATACCTGATGGACCTGCCGTGCACTTTTGGGCACCCACCACTACGGCTTCTGCGTTCCATTCAGCAGGATGAACTGGAATTCCTCCCACCGAAGTGATGCCATCGAGGATGAACCCTGTCTCGTTTCGCTTGCACATTTCAGCGATGGCTTCGGCGTCTTGGGTGATGCCAGTACTTGTTTCATTATGGCAGATGAGGACCGCTTCATAGCATCGTCGTTCAAGCAATAATTCCATTTCTCCAAGGTCAAATTCCCGACCCCATTCGTATTTGAGATGCTTGACATTGCAGTATTGCTCACAGATCGCAGCAACACGTTCTCCGAATTTTCCATTGGTCGCAACCAAAACTAAATCATTGTTTCGAAAACGATTGGCAATGACCATTTCCATAGCCGCTGTGCCGCTTCCACTGACAACTACAACCTTGTAACCATCTTCACCAGACCATGATTCTGATTTCATGGAAGGCGAGGACGGTGAGAGATTGAATGCATGGCGGAGGCCTGAATTGAGGCCTGCCATCACTTCTCGAAATTCTGGCCCTCTTGCTGTCATCACGGGGGTTGCCATGGCTTGGAGGCAATTCTCACTCATACGGACTGGTCCGGGTACCAGAAAGCAGTCACCTTCGTGGGTCATGATTGGGGGGTATGCACGGCGGTTCTTGAAGTGCATCCTTGAGCGTATTGCGGGGAACTTTGTTTCATGATTGAGCCGTTGGGATGATAGGGAAGTGGCGACAGGGCGTGACATGCTCAGTATCGGGTTGGCCATGCTTCAAGGTGCTCGTCACGAGCACGCAGAAGCCTTACGTGGCGCTGCTCGTGAATTGGGAATTGATCTTGAGATCGTCCCTTGCCGAACTGCATCAGATGTGGTTGATGATTTGGATGGCTTGGTTTTACCAGGTGGTGAGTCAACGACCATGAGAATCGCAAGTCGCTATGAATCACTGCTCAATGCCCTCTTTGATTGGATGGAACGCCACCCCCAACGTCCTGTTCTAGGCACCTGTGCAGGTGCTATTTTGATGGCGAATCCCGAAGATGGTCGTACACGATTTCTGAACGTGAGCATTGACCGAAATGCATGGGGTCGGCAACGTCAATCGTTTGAGGCAGAAGTGACGGTCATGCTTGAGACACCAATTTCTTCCAAGATACCCGTTGCAGTTGCTTCAAGGGGGGCATCAACACATCATCCACTTGAGGTGCATTCACAAGCTGCACCTCTGTTGGATACAGGGTATCCTGGTGTGTTCATTCGTGCACCTCGCTTTGATGCATCAGACCTCCAATGCACTCCAATCGCCATGCTCGGTGAAGAGGTCGTCGGTGTCTTGGATGGTTCACGCCTTGGATTGACTTTTCATCCCGAACTCACATTGGACCGAAGATTCCATCGGTGGCTCTTGAGCGAGGCAACATTAAGAGGCGAATGATATGGCAAAAAGTTTGGTGATGGCAACAGAAATCCTCCCCGCAGAAGTCGGTGAAGCAGAAGGCTGCATTCAATGCCAACAAGGCAGCAAATTGGTGTTATTTGTGACAGGTAAATGTCATTGGGGTTGTGATTATTGCCCTCTCTCAGATAACCGTCGAGAAACACCCGATATGTTTGCCAACGAACGCCGTTGCACCACTTGGAATGAAGTGATTGAAGAAGGCCATGCTATGAACGCTACAGGTACAGGAATCACGGGTGGTGATCCGATGCTTGATTTGGAGAAAACGCTTGAAGCAGTAAGACAATTGAAAGCTGCTTTTGGTCCAAAGCACCACATTCATGCTTACACCTCAATCCCCTTTCCACCTGAACGAGCGATTGATTTTGCACAGGCAGGTTTGGATGAACTTCGATTCCATCTTCTCGATGGGACGACATCAAAATATCGGGCAACAATGGAAGCTTGTGCAAAGCATGGAATCACTGTTGGAGTGGAACTACCATGTGAACCTGACAAGGAATCCCAACTCTTCGCCCTCCTGGATGAATTAGAGACCGTACCCGTTGATTTTCTCAATTTGAATGAATTAGAAATCACGGTGGGGAATCAAGAGAACATGGATGTTCGCGGTTTCAATCTTAGTGGTGGTATAACGGCTGCTGCAGAAGGTTCCGCAGAACTCGCAATTCGATTGAAGGAAGCAGCGAGAAAAAAATCATACCATCTGAAATTCTGCACGGCCAAGTACAAAGATGCTGGTCAATTGCGGAATCGTTTCAAGAGACGAGGGCAGGCCACATTACGCCCTTATGAGGTGCTGAGTGACGACGACACGCTTCTGTTTGGAGCCATCCCAACCGATCTGCAGGATGCTCAAGATGACATGAATGAACTCAACGAAGTATTGGGAATGGCTGAAGGTTGGCTCCGCTATGATGGCGTGAATCAACGAATTGAGTTACCTCTCTCCGTTGCCGAATCCTTGGCTGATATCCTTGATGTCCCTGTCTTGCTCGTCGAAGTTCATCCGACCCACGAGCGGCTCGAGGTTGGCGTAGTACACCTTAATGAGCACCGTTGAGCATCGTATGGCTTAAACCCGAAAGGCGAGTCGCAGGTTTACCTAGGGCTCGTGGTCTAGGGGTTATGACGTCGCCTTCACATGGCGAAGATCGCCGGTTCAATTCCGGCCGAGCCCACCAATACCAGATCAAAGATGCACTGCGATTGATTTTAATTGTTTTTTAGGCGTTTTTTGAGGTTTTTTTGTAAAATCACTCGATACAAGGTGTTAAGAGTAGTCAGTACGATTTCCTGTTATGAACATGAATGGAAAAGAGCGAATCGTACGTGCACTGTTGGGATCAATGGTTGTTGTTGCAGATTTTTTGGCAACGATACACATCGAAGTAGTTTTCCTGATCGTTGGTCTCTGGGGTGTCATCACCTCCACCTTCGGCTATTGTCCGTTTAACACGCTCTTCAATCGAAATAGTTGTGAACTTCCTCAAACTTCCTCGGCCCTTGGGTCATGACCTGCGAGGAGGGCCTCTGAGGGCTACATTCTTGAACGACCCGCATGCTGTGTGAAGCATGGGACTCCTTGAGCAAGCCGATTTCGGTGTATTCAAAGAGAAATCCACTTGGCAAGCATTTGGTATCGCTCTGTTAATGTTCGTTACCATTTCATTTGCAGCTCTTTCCATGTTCGATAGCATGGATGAATTATTTCAATCAGATGCAGAACCTGCACCCATCCCAAACCTTGTCTATGAATCTCTCAATCGCACAGGCATCGAATCCAATGTGACCAATGAAACTGGATGGTTCAATCTTGATGACCGCCGAGGGAGTATTATCATACTTGACTTGATGGCACATGATTGTAGTAACTGTCACTATGTCCAAGATCATCTTGAGGAAAATATGGATGAGTGGCAAGCCATCGCTGAAGAAAATAACACGAATTTAGAAATTTATGGCTACGGGGGATGGTACAGTGAATCCCTTGATTATCTCAACGAGACCAGTGGTAAATATACAGTCCCGCTTTATCCAACAGGATTTGGCTCCAGTCAAGCAGCCATCCTCGAAGATGGAACTACCACTGACCCTGTTCGTTTATTCACCACGGGAGGGACTGGCCAAATCCCAGTGGTCATGATCATTGACGAAGAGGGTTACATCATTGAACAACAGCCAACAGGGACCCCGGTCGATGAATGGGAATCCTTCGAAACAACATTGATGACGGCTCTTTCACAAGATGTGAGTGAGACTTTTGATTCAAGGATTGGATGGGAGGAGCCTGAAACATCCTTCACAGCCATCTTCGTTCTCGGCCTCATCCTCTCAATTCTGGTGTATTTCTCACCATGTGCATTCCCCGTCTTGCCAGGTTTCATTTCGTATTATCTCTCCCTAGGCGCTCGGGAAGACGAACTCATTGCAGAGGGTAAACTCAAGACAGGTATGCCCAGTTCATTCAACATTGGTTTGCTCTCTGGGTTTGGAATGTGGACCTTTTTCGGAATCATCGGAATTGTCGCCCTCATTATGGGAGAGGCTTTCGCTAAATCAGGTATGATACATTACATCGCTATTGGAATTGCGATCCTTCTAATCATTCTCGGTTCGATGATGTTGATTGGTGTCACTTCCCACATCATGGGATTTGTTCAAGGATGGGTGGACAAATACAGCACAACGGAAGCAGATGAAACATTCACGCCTCGTCGGAACATGTACCTTTACGGAATCGGCTATGCAGCTGCATCCATTGATTGTACAGCCGCTGCCGTCCTGCCGTTTGTTGTATTTTTGAGCACACTTGGAACGTCCGCCATTGGATTTGGAATCGCTGGACTAATGGTTGGATTATTGATCTTGATGATTGTTGTTACCATGCTTGTCGGCATGGGGAGGCAAGTCATGATCAACTTCCTGCGTAAAGCAACAGGGATGATCAAGATGGTGGGTTCATGGATGATGATTATGGCGGGTGTTGGATTAACCCTGTACCTCAACAATCCAAGTATCATGAATTCAATCATGGGTTAAGGGACTTCTTTGAGTTCTGCTAACCGTGGAACAACCCAAACATACCATGGGACGATTGAGAAAAATAGACCAGTCACGATGTCAAATAAGTAATGCTGTTTGATGGTGACAGTAGAGATGACCAGTAGAGCCCAACAAACGACGATAGTCAAGGAAAACAACCCTTTCCATGTTTGGGATTCCTTCATCCAATATCGGACCATGAGAACAATGAGTGTGCTGTAAAGTACATGGACAGATGGCCAAGCATTGTACGGTGCATCAACAGTATGGAGCAACCCCATCACTGTATCATACAGGGGCCCTACGTCTGAAATTTGATGACGCAGATCAATTCGAACTGGGAATACCATCCAGAATACCATGGTTGAAAGTGAGATCATTGTCATGCATTGTAACAGAACCCAGCCCTCTTTACGGCGTTGTGGATTCAACGATGCCATCCAAGCGATGATGATGAAATAAAGATAGAATGAGACGTAGAAAACTAGAGTCCAAGCGATGAAAGGGACTGTTTCTTCAAACGGTGTTTGGACATTGAAAGTGGTTGTATCACGCCAACGTGATACAAGATTTGCAGCGTAATATGGGCCTCCAATCAGCACCAATTGCAAGAGAGATAAAAAAGCGACTTGCTGTAAACGGGACCAAGCTTCTATCTTGTTGGCAATGCGTTGAAAGAATGGCCAGGTTGGGGACTTCAAAGCGGCTTGTTTTGTCTCTGTTTCCATACAGCAGCCCTCCAAAGTTGAATACACCCAAGAGGGTGTTTTGTACGTCGACGGCGATGTAGGTCTTTGTGCTTTGGATTGATTTGTTTGACTATCGAATGGTGCATTTCTCGGTGCTTCTTCCCGGGATTCAGGCTTCTTTCTCTTCCATTTTCCGCAGAACTTTTCGTTTTTGAACCGCGTCAAACATCGACATAGCGAGTTCCATTCGGCGTTCATAACGCTGATCTTCAAACGATGCGAGTTGTTGTTGTCGTCGATGCCGAGAATCCCATAACATCTCTGCTCGTCGTAATTCTTTCAATTCAATTTCCAAAGCAACCATCATGTTTCTTCTTGCTTGTTGTTGTTCAATCTTCATCTTGGCCTCAATTATCCGAATTGCTTGGTGTTCTTGTTGCTCAATTTTCCTGAGATTTCGGGTTGCAATGGCTTCATCTTTTTCTAGGGCCAATTTGTTGGTCAACTCAGTGATGCGTTGCAGTTCAAGAACACTTGGTTTTGTCATCAGCACTGCGCTGTGGAATGTTATTCCGAGCGACCTCAGAAGTTGACGCAGATTGATTTCACAATGTCCTTCAAAATGTTCTTGAGTGGTTCTACTTCTGACCTCTCCGTCATGTTCCAATGAAGCGATGATAGGATGTAATACTCGATGAATCACGTTTGTCATCAGCAACTTAGCAAGCCCTTCAGTGTCCAAGACATTTGGATGATTGACAAATACATTCAGTAATTGGGCCAAATCATCTTGCTGAATTTGCAAGCGTAGTTGTACTTCGCCCTGGAGGGCTGAACCGCTGGGCCCTGGCATGACAAATGGAATTTCAACGTCAAAGGGAGCTGTAGTGACGAAGAGCATTCGGTGATCGGTTGCAGTAATTCCCACTAGGTCGCCAAGATATCGGGGGAATCCTCCACCAATATTCCGCAGCACCTCTTGTGTCGCTACCCTTCCAATCTTCCCATCAATAATGGACACACACGCTTCATTGGGTTTGAGTACAATTGATTGAGCAGTCCAAGTTTTGATTGAATCGATTCGAATCAAACGGGCGAGTATTTCAGGCTGATTTCTCCATTGATATTTTTTTGTCATGATGTTCACTTCTCATTGATTTTCGGCACCCCGCAAAACATACTGGCGCAGACGTAATTTGGTTTGGCAAATCATGATATTTTTGTGGCATTCATCGAGTTGCTCTTCCACAGAATCATACCTTGTTTGGGTGAAGGCTTCAATGGTTACACGAATCTGTTTAAGCAGAATACGATCATGTTCAAGTAATTGCAAGAGTGATTGATTTTTTGCTACCTGCTGTCCACTGAGGTAGGTGACGTGAAAGGGAGAAATCGCTTTGTCTAACTCACGAAGAAAAGCGTCAACCTCTCCCATTGTAGACTTGATTCTTCGTACGGACATCATCTTTTCTTGTTTCCATGAATCGTCATGGAGTTGCTCGAGAAAGCGACGAAGCAGACTCATTTGATGATGCATGACTTGACGGAACTCTCGGTCAGCTTCAAGTCGCTTTTCTTTGGTGAGTCCAGTGTATCCAGTCAAGACCCATTGGACGCCCCTTGCATAACGTACCAGGTCCATAGGCGTGACAGTCATTGTGTTTACCTGGTATGTATTTGGTCCTGCTCCTTCTTAGGAGTGTTGATGCTTAATGGCTCACTAAGTCCGACCATCGAATGATTCTGTCAGCCATCCGATTTGCTTCTTCCTCATCATGTGTGACATGAATGGCACTGATGGAACGTTCCTTCAACCAGGTTCGCGTTTGAGACGCTAGGGCCAAACGCTGCTCCGTGTCCACAGAAGCAAATGGTTCGTCGAGTAACATGACATTTGGAGATTGAAGCAACGCTCGTGCAAATGCAACTCGTTGTGCTTCTCCTCCAGAAAGTTGACCAATATTTCGTCCCTGAAACCCTCCAAGGTTGACGAATGTGAGTACTTCTTCCACGGCTTCTGATTTCTTTTCGTTGGGAGCGCCATGGGGGTATCCAAGGCCAACGTTAGCTCCGACATCTAGATGGGGATAGAGTACCGGGCGTTGGAATAACATACCAATTTCTGGATTGATTATTCGTCGTGCCAACAACGATTCACGCAATAAAATTTCACCCTCATCGGCCTCGTCTAATCCACAACAGATTCGTAACAGGGTTGTCTTTCCGCAACCGCTTGGTCCTAAGATGGATACAATCTCATGTTCCCCAATTTCAAGCATGAGTTTCTCGAACAGGACACGTTCACCAAATGATTTTCTAAGGTTCTTTAATTCAAACATCATCTGTTCCTCCAGTTGATTTTCTCACAAATTCACACACCAACAGGGCTGTGAATGTTACCACCATCAATGTCGTTGCCGCCGCCATGGCAGTTGGCATGACGAGTGGATCGAATTTTGGTCGACTCAGCAATTGGTCCACCATGATGGAAAGAGAATCCCAAGACCCGACTCGCACCATCAAGTAAGTCGCTCCAAATTCCCCCAATGAGAAAGCCAAACACAAGGATGTGGCAATAGCGAACGGCCCTACAAGGAAGGCTCCCTTTCCATGCCACCAAGCGCGAAATAGCGGTAAATTCAGTAATTCAATTTGCTCCTCATACATGGGGTCCAAACGAGTGAAGGCCGGCCGGAATATGCGCACAGTGAAGGGGAGGATGAGCATCACATGTGGTAAAACTGGAAGGTATTGAAATTGAAACATGGAGGGAAACCATTGCAACAATCCAACGACAATTCCAAGCCCGATCATGACGGCTGATGCCGAAAGTGGAACCATGCACATAATGTCGAGTGAATTAGCTAATTTTCTTTTTCCTTGCCGTTCCAGCCTATGGAATGCTGAGGCTAAAGCGTATCCGGTTGGGAGGGCGATCAGCAAAGTGAGAAGCGCAAATGTCAAGGAATTTCCTAAGGCCTCCAAGAGGGTAATGGTCGATGCATCTCCTTGGTACACCTGACGCCAACCATCCAGTGTCCATGTCCAGCCTTGAGTTCCATCTTCAAGCATCGCTCGTTTGCGAAATGAAGCAATGAGTACGGAAAGAAAAGGCAAAGATGTGATGGTGATAATGGCAAAAACATACCAGCGTTGGATTCTTGGTGCGTTTCCACGAAGTTTACGGTTTGCTTGCTCATCGTGTAAAGCGAGCATCTTGGTGTGTTGATTCTCAAATTTACTCGCCCCTGTTAGAATGATGAGCATGAATGCTCCTTGAATGAGGGCTAATCCTAGAACCAACAGACTTGCTTCGGTTCTGTAAAAGGCAATTCCTGCTGAACCACCCAATTCGCCGAGCAAGGATTCAACAGTATTGGCTCCAGGAACAAGCCATTTGACCAATGCAAAGGATGTGAATGAGAAGAAAAACGTGTATGTGGCTGCTACTAAGAGACTTGGTCCCAAGACTGGCCACCAAAGGTGACGAACTCTCAACCACCAACTTTGGCCGCCGGGGAGGAGAAGCAGTTGTTCTTCCCAGTGAGGATTCATTTGGGCAAGGGTGGGCTCCAAGAACCGAACAACAAGTGAGAGATTGAACCATGCATGTGCGAGCACAAGTGCCAACATGTGGCCTGGGTGCGCCCATCCGCTTAATTCAGAAAACCATTGGATTACACCTGTTTCTGTTCGTAAATCCAAGCCCATGAACGGTAGTAAACCACCAGAGGAATACAGTGCCAAAAAGCCAGCAGCTGCGACGATTGGGGGTGTGACAAATGGGACGAAGAGGAAGGCTCTCATGCCCCGAATCCCTCTCCATTCGTAGCGACCCAGAGACCAAGCCAATGGTATACCTATCAGAAGGGTGAGCAAAGTTGAGAGAGCCGCTTCAAGAAGGGTGAATTGCAATGCTTCTGTGGCAAGTGGTGTATCAAACGCATGGAGGATTGCGTCGATGGGTGAGGCTTGAGTGACCTGCATTAAACGAAGGACTCCGAGGAGAAGTGGGATGATTCCAGCGGACACGACGACAACGATCACACCCCATTGGATGGGGTGCACGTTCACTTGGCTTGACGATGACGCCATACCAATCATCTCATTGGGTTGCGGTTTGCCATTGGTTCAACCAATCTTCCATTTCATTCGCAATTCGTTCCATTGAAATCTCGGCATTTTTGAGAGGAGTATCTGTGTGCCACTCATAACCCTCTTGGGCGGGGAAGGTCGCATTGTTCAACACTGAATTCATCAGATTATTTACTGGCATATTTCGATTGACTTCATCCGATAGAAGGTATTCGATGAATGCAGTTGCGCCCTCTATTTGTGTGGCGCCATTGATGAGGCCTGCGTATTCGATTTGATGAAAGCTCGACCTCTCGAGCACGATGGAGGTCGAATGGGTCCAATTTCCGCTATAATACGCTTCAACTCCAGGGGAGTGGCAATAAGATACGGTGAGCAATGCGTCTCCAAGATGCCCCTCTGTCCATTCTCCATACCCTCCGCTATAATGCATTTCATAGGCTTCAGTCCAGCCTGAGGTGAATTGCGCACCATTGGCTGCCATGGCCTTCCACCAATCAAAAGCTGAGCTTGTCTCATCATCGTCATGCTCAAAATAATCAACAGTAGCTACCATGAAGGCACGTCCTGGAGAGGATGTCAAAGGAGATGGGAACACGGTTTTCCCATTCCACTGTGGTTCAGTTAATTCCCACAAACTCTCTGGCATGGTTCGGTTTTCTCCATCAAGGCCGTTTTCATCGACATTCAAGCAGATGTCTCCTTGGTCAAAGGGAGTTGCATAGGTTCCTTGGTACACATCAAGGACCGTTTCATCAATCTCATTTATTGATACATCGTTGGGTTGAAGGAGGCAAAATTGCAAAGCAGTTTGCAGGTATGTGTTGTCAAGTCCTATCGCAAGGTCTGCCTGAGGGGCTTGTTTGGTTTGCATCAGTAATTCGAGAATACCCCCAGCATCATCTGAGCGAATTAACTCAACTTCATAGCCGGTTTGTGTGGTGAATTCATCCAACATTTCTTGTGAAAATGCAGCGATATCGTAGGTCAATATCCGAACGGTGTTGTCCATGGTCCGAGATGGGGCCAAAATTGTACATGTCTCAGATTCTTCTTGCAGTGGCTCAAGACAACCAGCGAGGGGAGTCACAAGCATGAGCGCCACGATTGCAAGGCTTGGTATGTTCATGAGCCTCACTCCATGTTCATCGCATCGATCACAGTATGGGTGCGATCGACCAATTCCATGGCATTGTGCCCGAGGATGTAAAGCGAAGGTTCCCAACCAAAGGCTCCTTCATCGAGGATGGCATCAATGCGTCCATCGTCATGAGAAAGGACACCCTTCGGAGCAAGAGCAAGTTTGAACCCGAGCTCATCGGAGATGAAATTAATGTCTCCCATGTCAACCATCCCATCCAAAATTGGAGGGCGCAGGTTGAGGATTGCGGTCTTACTCGGGTCAATTTCCCGTGCTTGGAGCAGGACAGAAGCCATGTGGCTTGAAGCGCCAAAGACAGGTGTTTCATGGCGACGCAATTGTTCATCCACGACAGTCATGCGCCCCGGATACGCCGCTACTTCTTCTTCTGTGGTTGCGCTTTCACTGCACGCTGCAATGTTCATTCCCACGGCCGGCATGTAATTATTGACCCTTGCAACATCCAGCCTTCCAGTGGCCCATTCCAGTCTTCGGAGGATTGCCCGAGCGGTTTGGTCCGAATCGAGGTTCATGCCTGTAAGCGTTTTATCATAGCGTAATGTTTGGTTTCCAGCAAATTGTAATTCTAAGATGAGTCGCTGGCGAATAACTTCAGTTCCTTTCCCCAATTGAGTGAGTGATTGAGATAATTCCTGTGCCCACCCATCAATCATCATGTCATCGGCTGATGCTCCAAGATCGATGGCTTGTTTCATGATTTGACGCGAAACAGTGCTCTGTGTCGAGCCTGTCACGGCTGCAATGTCCATTTGAGACCATCCATTTGACCGCAATTCCTTCGCGAGTTGTTGATGCAATCGGTCAAGCCACTTACCGCCAATATCACCTAGCATGAGTGTTCCTTGTGGCGGATAGTATTCAATGTTACTGGGGGATTATGCATCTTGAATAGAAAATCCTCTCCTATTTTGGGCGGGCCAAGGATTTTCTCACCCCATTCTACCGTGAAGATCATCTCATGAGAATCTCAAATCCCCATGATGAAATATTTTAATGGAAATATAAACTCTTTTTAAAATAACGTAAATTCTGAATGTTTTCACATGGGTGTTCAAATATTTTCAGTCCTATGCGGTCTTTTTATGCATATTAAATGGACTGTTATTCAGATTGAATTTTATGTATGTAAATCCTGAGTTTGCTTGAATTTCAGGAGGATTCTCAAGAACACGACTATGATTCAATGGTAATCTCAACCATTGACTCCATGGCCCCAGCACATTAGAGTCTTAAGGGGCCTCTCCGAGGAAGGAATGTGAAGGGCATGGATACGGGGACCTTTATTGATGAAATTGCCCGTCGTCTGACGGATTACATTCATTCAAAGGATGAACCGGGGCAAGTCAATCCAGGCCAACCAATGAATTCTCTCAGACGTGTGTTGGATGTTCAAGTACCGGTTGAAGGTCATGGTATCAACGGAGCACTTGACGATTTGGATGCATTCATTAGCAACAGTGTGAAGACCCATCGTCCAGAATTTATGAATCCACTTTGGGGGGGGTTATCATTACCCGCTCTAGCTGGAGAAATTATTGCCACAGCAACGAACAATTCAATGTACACATACGAATTGTCTCCCATGGGGACACTGATCGAACAAACCATCTTGAATCGCATGTGCGAATTGGTGGGGTTCCCTGATGGATTCGGTACGCTGACCACCGGAGGGTCCAATGGAAACATGCTTGGGATGCTCTGTGCCCGAGAAAACGCTCTTCCCGGTTCGACAAAGCAGGGATTTGATGGTCGTAACATGGCAATATTTGTCTCAAAAGAGGCCCATTATTCTGTACTCATGGCCGCCAACGTGATTGGGGTTGGGCACCAAAATGTCGTCAAGGTCCAATGCGATGAAGATGGCCGTATGCGACCTGATAGTTTGCGCGAAGAGGTAGCATTTGCCCGCCAAGAAGGATTCACTCCTCTGTGTGTGGTTGCCACATCTGGAACCACTGTCCGTGGAGCATTTGATCCGCTCTCCGAACTTGCGGATATCTGTCATGAGGAACACATGTGGTTCCACGTTGATGCCGCATGGGGAGGTGCATGTCTTTTCTCAAACCAGCATCGTTCTCTCATGGATGGAATTGAAAAAGCCGACAGCGTTTGTTGGGATGCTCACAAAATGATGGGTGTTCCATTGGTCTGCAGTGCGTTTCTCATCAAACGCCCATCCATCTTGCGAACGCTTTGTGGCCATGTAACAACCGCCCATTATCTCTTCCATGATGCTGCAGAAAACGAAGACCTTGGACGATATTCTCTTCAATGCGGCCGACGAAATGACGCTTTGAAATTATGGCTCGAATGGAGGGTTCGCGGTGATGCTGGATGGGCTAAACTGGTCGATGGATACATGGATCGTGCAAATTACCTCCAAAAAAGCATTGAAGATCACCCTTCTCTTGAAATGATGTCCAGCCGAATGTGGACCAATGTATGCTTCCGATACGATAACGGTTCCACGGAAATACCTCTTAATGACCTCAACGCAACCCTTCGTCATCGACTCATTCAAGAAGGTCAATACATGGTCAGCCGTAGCAATGTGGGTGAAGATGTTGTTCTGCGTTCTGTGATATCTAATCAGGGCGTTGATCATGATATTCTTGACGGTTTTCTCGAAGCAGTTGTCCGTATTGGCGATGAAGTTGTGGCCGGTATGCCTCCTCGTGCCTGACCTTCGAGCACGGATGTTTATGAGACGCCCCGCATTCGCCAAGGCATGAGCGACCAAGCCCCCGTTCGGACAGCCTTGTATGAGGAACATCTCGCCCTCGAGGCTAACATGGTCGATTTTCATGGATTTGAATTACCAATCTGGTACTCCAATATCAAAGAAGAGCACCTTGCAACCCGGTCCAATGCTGGATTATTCGATGTATCTCACATGGGCTCCTTCCGCTTCAGTGGTGCTAGCGTTCGTCAATGGCTGGAGGGTATCGCAACTCAGCGCGTGACATCCATCTCAGCTCCGCGCTGTGCCTACACCCATTTTTTGGATGAAAATGGGCACTTAATTGACGATATGATTTTCGCAGTCGTCAGTGAAACAGAAATCCTTGGCGTACCCAATGCTTCCATGATCGGTGTGATGTGGGATTGGTTTTCCAAACACCTGCCTGAAGATGGTTCTATCGTTCTAGAAAACCTTTCTGACGAGATGTCCATCATGGCTCTTCAAGGTCCCAATGCTAAGCAGATATTCACATCTGTGATGGGAGATGATCAACATGTTGCCCGTTTCAAATGGCGAGCTCTCACCTCAAATCCGCTGGGCGTCAGTGGGTGGATTCAGGGTACGGGTTATACTGGGGAATCAGGTTACGAAATTTTTGTCCCCAACAACGATGCCCCCACAATGTGGCGTGCGCTTATTGATGCAGGGGCCGCACCGATTGGATTGGGTGCGAGGGACACACTTCGTCTCGAAAAAGGATTCTTGTTATCCGGTGTAGATTTCTGCTGGCCTCCGCTCGCTGAAACTGAGGATGATTCCTTCCTCGCTCGTGATTCTTGGGAAACAAATGTGCCATTTGGTTTGGACCTTGAACACGAGTTTATTGGACGAGAGCGAGTGGTTAGTCACGATGAAAAAGATGCTCGATGGTGGGGCGTCAAATACACAGAGAAAGGGCCACTACCACGCCCAGGGAAGAGCGTGACGAACCTTGAAGGTGAGCCCATCGGAGCCTTGACCTCAGGTGCTCCAGCACCGAGCATGGGGAATCTCGGAATCGGAATTGGTTATCTCAAAGGTGTTCGCGAAGGAGACCAAGTTCTTGTCGTGGCAAGCCCAAGGAAATCGGTCAAAGCCGTTGTGGTACGGCCGCCGTTTTATTGAAGTCTGTCAAGAACATCGTTCATGGCCTGAAACCAACGTTCACGTTCCCTCATGCCCGTCGTTTGAAGTGAGACTTCCTTTCCTCGAGCAGCCATGAGGGCTTCAGCAATACGTTCCGGTTCGTTCCATAGTGCGGCCTCCCCCATCCGTTCTTGAACGGCAAGTTCACCCATCAGGCAATCAGAATTCACAACACTCGGCACACCATAGGCAGCAGCATCAAACATTTTTACGGGCAATGCCCCTTGCAAAATATTGCCTCTGTGAGGCGAGTACATCGCATACATCACATCGACTTCGGCAATTAATTCTCGAAACTCTTCATGAGTGAATGCGCCGCTGACTTCAGCCTCAATTTCGCCAGATTCTACTGCATCCATCATCATTCGTCGAACTCGGGGGGCGATCACGCCATCTCCTGCAATTCTGATCGTTGGCCGTTCATGAGCTGGAATGCATAAGATCGATTCTAGGAGAAGTTCGAAGGCTTTCAAATCGCGGATACGACCGAGATAACCAACCGTCCAGTATTCCCTTTCAAGCGACTCCGTTTCTTCAAATGGCGGCATGGGGCGGTTTTCGACAGCATGTCCTTCCAGGTCATGATGCATCAGCCACTCAACAAACCCCCGCTCCTTTCCACCTTCCAGTGCCCCGCTTGAGGTGATGATGGTTTCAGCTTTCTTAGCCCGTTTGAGCATGGTCTGCTTCATTCGGCCACTCACCCAACTTCGAGCCAAGGATTGAGGTGCAGTCATCCGTACCCATGTGTGGTGCAAATCATGCATATCAAAGACAAAAGGAACGCTTCGTTGATTTTTGAGAGTGACGCCAATTCGCAATGTGTCGGCATCATGGCAATAGACAAGAGATGGAGGGTCGAGCAACAAGGTTTCAACTACCTTGCGCTTAAATTTGCGAAGACCTTTGACCGTTGCAATGGTGCTCCCATAAGGGACCTTTCCCATTTGATATCGCATGACTCGAACTCCGTCGATGTTCTCGCTGAGTGGATACTGCTCCTCTCTGTCAAATGCGTGCACCGTCACTCTGTAGCCTGCTTCAACCAACCACTTGGCATGACGCAAGACTCGGGGGTCGGGGGCGCATGGATTGGTGACTACCATCGCCACACGGACCATGCCTTTGCGAGCGTGTTCCATGTCATGAGTTGTTCCCTTCAGCGAGGTGGCGAAAAGCAATTCATTATGAGCGTCACGCGTATCGTTCTTACCACACACAGTAAGTGTGAGGTGATTGTCATGGTCGACCAACTTCCCAACCTTGGACGAGAAATAGAAATGCTCAGCGAAATGGGTCTCACGGATATTGAGGATTTATTCTCCGATATCCCCGCTGATGTACGTTTTAGTGGGGCTCTTCCATTACCGCCTCCGCAATCCGAAGAGGAAATCATTCGTGACGCTCGACGTTTGCTTGGGGCTAACGTGGATATGGGCAGTCGGGTATCCTTCCTCGGTGGAGGATTGTATCGTAACTATGTACCAGCTTCCGTGTTTCAACTTGTGACGCGTGGCGAATTCCTTACCGCTTACACCCCTTATCAGCCCGAAGTCAGCCAAGGCATGCTTCAGGCCATGTGGGAGTTTCAAACATTAATCTCTGAACTCGTTGGCCTCCCTATTGCGAACCTCTCACTCTACGATGGTTCCACCGCTGCGGCTGAAGCCCTTACCTGTGCTGTTCGTGTTCACACACGAAAGGCGAGTCAACCGAACATCGTTTACGTTTCTTGCCTCACCCCCCCCGACAAATTGTCTGTCATGGAGAACTACTGCCAAGGGGCTGAAATTGAAATCAAATTCCTCTCCCATCATGACGATGGAACGCTCGATATGGAAGGACTGAAAGAAGCAACCGGATCCTGCGGAGTCTACCTTGAACAACCCAATCCATTGGGTGTATTGGATGAAGGCCTAACGAAAGTCAAGGAAATCATTGGCCAAAACACCGCCCTCATCGTTGGTGTTCAACCCATCTCTCTTGGCATGGTCGAGGCACCGGGTCATTACGGTGCTGACATCGTGGTGGGCGAGGGTCAACCGCTTGGTAGTCCTGTTACTGCTGGAGGCCCGATCTATGGTATCTTTGCATGCACCAAACCGTACCTTCGACTCATGCCAGGCCGCATCGTTGGCCGCTCCATTGATGTTGATGGCAAAGAGGCCTATTGCCTGACACTTTCAACCCGTGAGCAACACATTCGACGCCATCGTGCCACGTCAAATATCTGTACCAATGAGACCTTGATCGCTCTGATGGGTGCCATGCACATGGCTTTGCTCGGGCCAGATGGTCTCCACGACCTTGCCTATCGAAATGCAGCAGCATGTCAGAAAGCCAAAGAGATTCTTGGAGCCACACAAGGAGTCTCTTTGGTTCACGACACATCCCATTTCAATGAATTCGCCATTCGCGTTCCAGGAACAGCAGCATCATGCCTTGAGTACCTGGACCAATCTGGAATCATTGGTGGATTTGATTTGAATCGTTGGTATAGCGATGCCACAAACCAAATTCTGGTGACCACGACAGACCAAACAAGTCTGCAAGACATTCAGACCCTCTCTGCGCATCTTACACTTTGGGCCAACCATCAGGAGGTGGAAGCATGAGCCATCTTTTCGAGCATAATGGCGCTCCCAATACTGGTTATAGCCAACCACCTCCGCTGCAAACCGATCAACCACCGAATGTCCCCCCTGGTCTCTTGCGAAGTAAACCCGCCCGTTGGCCACGTCTTTCAGAGCCAGAAATGGTCCGACATTACACTTGGCTTTCCAAGCGAAACTTTGGTATTGATACAGGATTCTATCCCCTGGGCTCATGCACCATGAAGCATAATCCTCGTGTCAACGAAGTGATTGCCCAGCTGCCAGGTATTGCCGACATCCACCCACATCAACCCGAACATCACCTCCAAGGTTTGTTGGCCATCTATTACGAAATGCAGCACATGCTTGAAATCTGTGCGGGTATGGACCAAGTAACACTTCAACCAGTTGCTGGTGCTCAAGGTGAATTCACTGCCGTTCGGTGCATACAAGAATACTTTCGACAACGTGGTGAAACACAGCGTACCAAGGTCATCGTTCCTGATTCTGCCCATGGAACCAATCCTGCGAGCGCTGCCATGGCTGGTTTTGAAATTGTTGAAATTCCAAGTTTGGCCGATGGCCGAATGGACCTTGAGGCACTCTCGGCGGTGGCTGATGAAACCACTGCAGCAATGATGATCACCAACCCGAACACCCTCGGCCTCTTTGAGGCAGACATCGTTGAAGCCAGCCGAATTGTTCACGATGCTGGAGGTCAAATGTACTACGATGGGGCGAATTTCAACGCCATTCTCGGAATTACATCCCCTGGCCTCATGGGCTTTGATGCGGTTCACTTCAACCTCCACAAGACCTTCTCGCAACCTCATGGCGGCGGTGGGCCAGGTTCTGGTCCAATCGGTGTAAGGTCTCACCTTGCGCCATTCCTCCCAGGCCCCTTAGCAGACCGAAGGGACTCAAGCGCATCCGAGCAACCTCGCTCTGTCGATGGCCATTGGTATCATTGGCGAGAGCCCGAGCATAGCATTGGCAAAGTCCAACAATGGCACGGGAACGCTGGGGCCGTGATTCGTTGCTGGGCCTACTACCGACGCTACGGTGCTGGGCTACGCACCATGTCCGAACACGCTGTTCTGAACGCGAATTATTTGCGTCATGCCATTCACCGGGAGGCCGAGATTGAAGGCGTATCCCATCTCTTCGTGGACGGTGCTGAAACAAAGGTGGCCAAGCATGAATTCACCCTCTCGATGCAACCTGCAAAAGAACAACTTGGAATTTCTGCCATGGATGTCGCCAAAGGCTTGCTTGACCGTGGCTACATGGCACCAACGGTTTACTTCCCTCTCGTCGTTCCAGAATGCATGATGATTGAACCCACTGAGACAGAATCAAAGGATACACTTGACACCTTTGCCAATCAGTTCGCCAAGGTATTACAGAGCGATGCAGAGACCCTTCATGAAGCTCCAATCACCACGCCTGTTCGCCGTGTTGATGAGGTCTATGCTGCACGAAACCTCTGCCTCCGTCATCCCTACGACGATTGAAGTGGTAGGCTTCTCTATGAGCGAAAGGGCTATTGAAAAAAATGCCTAGCGGGGTCTATGGGCGTCTTAGAAGCGGAGCAACATGGGTGGTCCGTCCGGACGCCGCGTGCTGATTTCACGGCTGTTTTGTTCATCTTTGCTTGGACCCTTCTCCCGTTCGGGTTTCAGGGCATGATGTTGCTATTTCAGAGATACGAATCGTTCCGTTTTCCTTTGATGGCTGTTTCACAAACATTGCTCGTTTTGACAATGCTAATGGGAATTGCACAACGAAAGGCCGCGTATCTTGACCGCCAAATACAATTGGCTCTCTTCGTGATCTGTGGTGCGTTGGGCTTCATTCTCCTTTGTTGGCAACTTGGATTGGATGATTATTGGTGGTTGTGTTCTGCGTTTGGAATCGGTTCCATACCATACGCCTTTGTTTCCCTTTCATCCCTCGCATCGTACAATGAGCCTTGGCTTGAACTACCTTGGGACCCCAGTCACACCGCCCCTCTCATGCAAGCCATGCCCCATTGGCGTATTGTTTCGGCTCGGTGGACCCGTTCGGTGATGGCCATGACACGTCTCGAGAATCAAGCAGTTGCCATCCTTCGAGGCGTGCTTGATGGAGATGAATGTAGGTTGAGAATTGAGGTACTTTCGAGAATCCAAGAAGACGACAATCCGGTTCCTCTCGGCATTCAATGGGGTCTGATGGTGCCTCCTCAATCTGTAAAATCAGAATCAGAATGAGCAATTCATCCAAACAAGGTCAAGAGGCATCTTGATGAACCACCCGCGCTGGCGAAGTATCATGGATGTTACAATTCTGCTAGGTTCGTCATCAGACATGCCCATCGCTGAGAAATGCACGAAAATTTTGAATCATTTTGGAGTCCCCTATCAATTGAGGGTTGCATCAGCACACCGCTCTCCAAAATTTGTCGAGGAAATTATCGGCGATGCATTGGATGATGGTTGTCAAATCTTCATCGCCATGGCAGGTTTGGCTGCGGCTCTCCCGGGTGCAGTTGCGGCGTTAACCACAAAACCAGTGATTGGTGTCCCTTGTGGCGGACGAGTACCCTACGACTCTTTGCTCTCCATTGTCCAACTTCCCCCAGGTGTTCCAGCAGCAACTGTTGGTGTTGACCGTGGTGATAACGCAGGTTATCTCGCAGTACAAATGCTCGCTCTCATCAATCCAACCTACGCCGCTGCACTGGAGCAAAATAAATTGGACCAAATTGAACGCGTGATGCAACAAGACCGAGACATCAACGGCGGTGCATGAGATGTTTGATTCAGAGGAATTCATTGCTGAAAGTATTGAATCCCTCAAGACAACCATCGACGACATTGCAATCATTGCATGTTCAGGAGGCGTTGACTCCACCGTGGCTGCGGTGATTGCTAACAAAGCGGTAGGGGGCCTCTTACATTGTGTGTACGTCGACACCGGTTTCATGCGCAAGGGAGAGACTGAACAAATCGAGGCATTGCTGGAAGAGCAAGGCATCAACCTGGTCACCGTGCGAGCAGCAGACCGATATTTTGAGGCCTTGAAAGGCGTCACTGAGCCAGAACAAAAGCGTAAGGTCATCGGTGAACTCTTCATCCGAATTTTTGAGGATGAGCAAGCAAAATGTGGTGCAAAATACCTCGTTCAAGGAACAATTGCTCCAGATTGGATTGAATCCGGTGGTGGTGTTCGTGACACCATCAAATCCCATCACAACGTTGGAGGCTTGCCAGAAGACATGACCTTGGAAGTTGTTGAACCATTACGTGACCTCTACAAAGACGAAGTTCGTGAACTTGCACGTGCATTGGAGATCAACGTCGCTGAACGCCAGCCTTTCCCCGGGCCTGGCCTTGCTGTTCGAACTCTTGGAGACTTGACCCCAGAACGGGTTGGTGTTGTGCGTGAAGCCTGTGCGATTGTCGAAGAAGAATTTGAGGCAGCAGCAGAACGAGGCGAAATGCCAATCCCATGGCAATACTTCGCTGCGCTCCTTCCTGTTCGCAGCGTGGGGGTACATGGTGATGTGCGAGCTTACGGTGAGACAGTGGTCGTTCGAGCAGTTCAGTCCATGGATGGAATGTCTGCTAGATATTCAGAGATCCCCCATAGCGTCTTGCAGAAGATCAGCACACGAATTACCAACACCGTCAAAGGTGCAGTCAATCGAGTGGTATACGACATCACTCACAAACCTCCAGGCACCATTGAATGGGAATGAGAACCACGGCCTCTTGGCCTAGAGTTCTTTGCTTGCTTTCATTCAAGTCCTAACATGGATGCGATGAGAACGAATCCAGTAATTCCAAGACATACCCAAAGGCCGATTTTTACAGAAGTAACTTTCTCAAGGGTCAATCCACCTTCAACGAGAAGTAAGCGGGCCCCTGCTTCACCCCATCCGTCATCCTCGGCCATAATTGCTTAAAATCATGAATATATTTTGGAGATACGCTTACAAAAAGTGCTCAGTTTGAGCCTTAAAATGACTCAATATCAATTACAAAACCAAGTGATATCTTGGGTGCGTATTGGACGAAATTTACACGTTATACTCACGACTGAAACGCTTTCAGTATCACGGTTTTTTTGTACGCCGATTGTGGGGCTCGAACCCACGACCTTGGGATTAACAGTCCCACGCTCCACCAGCTAAGCTAAATCGGCAAAGTTGGCGAGATGCCTCCCCTTTATGACGGCTTCGTTCCATCTCATTCCACGATGGCAAGCAAGCGGGAGGTCACTTTCACCGGTTCTTCGTTGAGTTCCACCACTTGGTGAAGAAGTAATTTTTCTTCATCGGAAAGCGCTCTATTATGATAAAACGTGAATAACGGGTCATTTTGATTGACCGGGGCTCCTTGTTTTGCGTGAATTACAACGCCCACTCCTGGATCAATGATATCCTCCAACTCCGTTCGGCCCGCACCGTGTGCTCTAGCCATTGAAGCGATTTTCATTGCATCATGAGATTTGACGTAACCAGATCTCGAAGCGAGGACGGTTGTTTCCTGCGAAGCAACATCAAGGACGGCTTCGGGTTGGTTGATGAGGTGTTTGGCAACATCAGAATCAACGCCTTGATGAATGCACAGTTGCTCAAACTTTTTGAGAGCCTGACCGTTTGTCAAAACCTGCTCAATTTTCCGTGTAGCATCAGCCATTGACAAGGTGTCATCGGTCATGCACAACAGAGTCGCTCCTTGCAAAACGACAAGTTCACGAGTGTCTGGGCTGCCCTGACCCTGCAGAACATGAATCGATTCAATGATCTCCAATGAATTACCGACGTGAGTCCCAATTGGTTCGCCCATTGAAGTGATTTGCGCCCGAGCTTTGAATCCCATTGCTTTGGCCGTTCCAACCATGGAATGAGCAAGAGCCTCAGCATCCTCAATGGTTCGCATGAATGCCGCATTTCCACACTTGACATCCAATACCAGCGCTTCCAAGCCCTCGGCTGCTTTTTTTGAGATAATGGATGCGGTAATCAAAGGAAGACTGTCAATCGTTCCAGTTACGTCTCTGATGGCATACAGAACCCCATCGGCTGGGGCAATAGATGGGTTTTGGACCGCAATACAACATCCCACCGAATCCACCACTTCCTTCATTTCACTTGGACTGAGTGAACAATTGAATCCTGGAATGGATTCGAGTTTATCGATGGTCCCACCAGTATGACCCAAGCCTCTCCCTGCAAGCATGGGGACTCTTCGTCCACATGCGGCTAAGGCTGGCGCCAACATGATCGACATCTTATCTCCTACACCACCCGTGCTATGTTTGTCAACAACGGGTGGTCCTTCTTCCCATTCAAGGCGCTCCCCAGAATTCATCATCGTGGTGGTCAAAGCAGCCGTTTCTTCTTGCTGTAGTCCATATCGATGCACGGCTTTCAACCATCTTGTGGCATCGTGAGTTGAAACCTTGCCCGACGCGACACCTTGGACAAATTGAGCGATTTCCACATGGCTTTGACCGCTTCTTTGCTCGATGGAATGAATGAGTTTGTCGATGTTGACAACTGACACAGATTCACCTCAGATTAATCCGATTTCCTTCAGTCGCTGATGCAAGAAATCACCTGCACTAATGCTCGAATAGAGGGCCTTGCCCCCTGTTTGAGCAATGTACTCGGGACGTGGTGTGAGGTCAATGTTATTTCGAGGATGAACGAACATTGGCATGGAATAGCGCCGTGATGATGCAACTGTTGGGTTGACGACTCGATGGGTGGTTGAACGGAACAACCCGTTCGTTAGATTCTGGAGCATATCACCAGAATCCACGATGATTGAATTTTGGTCACCTTCGACTTTGATCCACGTTCCGTCATGGTCCATGACTTCCAATCCATCTGCGGTGGCCGTGACAAGGAGTGTGATGAAATTGATGTC
Organism: Candidatus Poseidonia sp.; assembly: GCA_022426155.1. Lineage (GTDB taxonomy): Archaea > Thermoplasmatota > Poseidoniia > Poseidoniales > Poseidoniaceae > Poseidonia. Next base: position 83,322 of record JAKMEE010000032.1, read on the forward strand.
TTCGTGGGCCGCAGAGCGAACGGCTCCTGCAGGCATGGTAGGGTTAAGCGGCGGATAGTGGATAAGTCGCATGATGGTGTTCCCATCAAGTGTCATTTCAGGGAGCCAATTCGCTGGTTTTCCAAGATAGAGGGAGCATGCTTCGAGCAATCGTTTTGACATTCGTTCCATGTTCGAATACAACGATTCAATCACGTTTTGAAATTCTGGTATCGATTCTGTTGGCCAAACATTTTCGGGATAGGTAGGTCGATCTCCGTTCTCAGGGTAAGGGCGCCCTGATTGCCAAAATTCCTTCAAATCGGGAGCAGGATTATCTTTAGCATGCTCGATACCAAATGCTGTATAGCCCCGTTGATGGGCAATCTCTGGGCGCAAAAAAATCCGTTTTTCTTTCTCAGTCATGTCAAAAAACGAATCGCATTGTTCGTAGGATTCATCGATGAGACTACGAGGGATGCCGTGATTGGTCAAGGCGAAAAAACCGATCTCCTTGAGGGAATTTCCCACTTGTTCTACGAACATTGCCCGTTCGTCGTCATCGTTAGAGAGGGCCAAACGATAATCCACGGTTGGGATGGTTCGTGGCATGGTCGACTCAATCCTGAATGAAGGTTCTTAATTTAGAGAGGAGTCTCAGTGTTTCGATGTAAATCCAAATGAGTGAAATGAGTATCCCGAACGCAGCATACCATTCCATGTTCTTTGGTGCGCCGTTCTTGACTCCAGCTTCAATAAACCCGAAATCGCTGATTAATGTTAGAGAGGCGACGATAAGAATAAACAGTGTGAGGCCGATTCCAATCGGTCCTGAAGAATGGAGGAAGGGGACATCATATCCGGAAAACATTCCGAGGACAAAGGATGTCATGTAGAGGAAAAAGATGCTGATGACGAGTCCACCGATGACCTTGTTAAACATGGGTGTTGGGCGGATGATTCGTGACGCAAACATTGCGTACATAGTACCGGTGATACAAACGGTTCCAAACGCTGCTTGGAGTACAATACCCGGATAATATGCCTCCATGACAACGGACATACCACCCACTAACATGCCTTCGAAAAGAGCATAAAGACTCATCAGAGCTACGGGATTTTGGGGTCGCATTGCGAAGGTAATCAAGGCGAGAACAAGCCCCACAATACATCCCCCGACAGAGAATATTGATGCATAGATGAACATGTTTTCGCCAGCATTGAAACACACAAGGGCAGTGGCAAATGCACTAATGATGGTTAACGTTAGGAGGAATCCAATTTTGCGGAGGCTCCCCTGCAGAGTCATGGTTTCAACACCAGAAAGTGCTGCCATGAATTTGTTGTTCAGCACAGGATTACTGCTACGGTAGGTGATGGCCATGTTGTGTGGTTCACTCGGTCCCGTTTGAATCTTGTTCTCAATCAGCGTGTTGAACGACCTGTTGGTCATAGTATTCTGCCAATTGGTCCATCGTCCATCCTTGCTTGAGATAGGTTTCAACCATTTCCATGTCCCAGCCGGGAACTCTCTCCAACATCTCTGAGGTGACAGTGAAACTTGGTTCTGGCGTGTTGGTCCCATCTAGGACAGGCTGTTCCCATTCAGGAGTTTGTGGTTCATCCATGATGTTGGCCAAATCAAAGGCTTCAGCCTCGAGTCCTTCTTTCTCATCGCCTCCCTTGCGGACGCTACGAAGGATTCCGTAAGCCCCGAATGAAAGTAAGAGGGCCCCGATCATCAACATGAGGAAGAATGTCTCTGCACTATCGCCAGCTGTGTTTTCTGCACCATCAGGGATGTTTGCCGCACGTTGCTTCGATGAACAACCATTGGGGTCCGTGGCCGTACCAATGGGGGTTGTCCCAGGACATTGATCCACGCCGTTAAGAACCCCGTCTTCATCATCATCTGCAGTTTCATTCATAGGTGGTTCAGTTTCATTACCGTTCACTTCAATTCCAAGCAATTCACAACCAAGTGCATCGGATTCATTCACGCCGTCACCGTCAGCGTCGGCTAATCGAAGAGCATCGATTGGACTCACATCGGTCATGCTTGTATTGAGTAAACTCACCAACGCCCATGCCACTTCCAGACCATCGAGGATGCAATCTTGATCGGTATCTGGGTTGGTTGGGTCGCCTCCATGCAGCAGTTCAGCCTCATTGGTTAATCCATCGTTGTCGGCGTCATACGCACCTTCGTCCAACGAGGTGCCGAGCACAATTCTGCGGGTACGGTTCAATCCGTTTTCTTGTTCCCAGGCATCGTTCAAACCGTCTTGGTCGGTGTCCACAAGAACGTCAACACGGTTCCAATCATCATGCCATGAGGCTAGGTAAGGAGCGGTAGCAACTTCGCTGGTGATGAAGAGCCCCATCTCTCTGTTTCGAACAAGGGCAGAATCGCCCCAATTGATGGAGGAAACGAGCACAGAGGATTCGTCAATAATGACACCTTTATTGTGTAATTTGTTCACGCTTTGACTCGGGCTCATAACCACAGCATTGGTGTCGTAGCCCAAACTGGCATTCCATTCTTCATTCATCTGATCAACCACGCTTTGAATGTCTTCATCAAGGTAGGCTCCATTCAGGATTAAACGGATTCGAACGCCTCGCTGCGCCGCCTCTTCTAAAGCGCTCAAGAGGGGGTTATCTCCCCACCCGTAGGACCAATCCATGTCCAAATATTGCAACGAAAGCAGAATCTCTTCATCTGCTTCGTCCAACATTTTGACGAGTTCATTAATGCAATTATCAGGGCAAACTAAGAGCGTTGCCGTGTAATCTACTGTGAGGCCTTCAGTGATATTTCCAACAACGGATGAAGGGGTTGGGAATGACCAGCCAGTTGGGGCATCGGACATTTCCACGGGTGTGATGTGGCTCCTCAGGCTTGATTCATCGAAACGAAGGTGGGCTTGGACCATCGTTGCCAATGCAGAATCTTCAACGATCACTCCCCATTCACGGTTGGCTGAATTACCAGGGTACGGATGCGAGGATGTTTTCCAATTTCCAGACCCCATCCATACGCTTGAATTATCACGTACGGCAACTTTGCTGTGGATGTAAGCATAGGGGTTTTCTCCCATGTCGCCAAACCAATAGACGTCTATGCCTTCTGCGAGCAACGTTGTCGCCATGCCTCGATTGTTGTCAAGGTCAAATTCATTCCACCAATTGTCTCCATAGTCCAAGACGACGGTGACTTCCACACCGCGCTGATGTGCTTGAATCAAGGCATCCACGAGTTCAACGTGCTGAAGTTGGTACATGTGGACTTCAAGTGAGGAAGACGCACCGTTGATCCAGTTTAGGAGGTCAACCAAACCATCCTCAGGTCCGATGATTGGGGTGATGGTGCCCGTACTGGATAGGGTTGTGTTAAAGCAGAATGAACTTCCACCCAAACGGCTCCAGCGAGTGTGCCAATCTTGCACAGTATCGGTGTCAGGGGATTCTCCACAACCATCGCCTCGAAGATAAATCAGGTTGGCAAGGTTCGTAACGGGTTCGGCCAATGCGATACCGTTCCATCCTGTGACATCCACGGGGCCGTTTCCATACACCAAGGTGTCAACTTCAGTCGATGACGGTGTAAGGAGTTGAATGGCCGCTCCTGAACTTGCGATGTAGAAACTTTGATCCAATGCTGAACTCAATTCCATGAGATCCCCATCCTCGTAACTGCTCAGGGAATCATCTGCAGTGAGAATGAGTGACGATTCGGGGTTGATGAACACATCATTGAATGTTGCATCATACACTGTTCCTGCACTTGAGACCGAACGGAGAATCCATCCTTCAAGCATGGCGAGTTTGGTGCCTTGGTTGGTAATTTCAATAAATTCCATATCATCTCCACCTTGATTTGTGGGCATGAATCGGGTGAATCGCAAATCATCAGGAGATGCCAGATTGGCTGGGTCAGGTTCTACTTCTCCTGGCGTTGGCCAGAGGGTGTGAATCCAACCATCCGTGCTTTGAGCACCAGGTTGTAATGTCTGACAGTCGGTGATGACCGTCCAACTTGCGTAGGCGATCTCGTTGTTATCTGGGTCTGATAAAGCAATGGCATCACCAAGTCCAGTTAACACCCATTCATCCATCAATATGACAGCACGTTCGCCTACCTCAAGATGCGTGGTGTTGGGAAGTGTGGTGTTAGGGTTCCAGATGGCATCGGTGCGAATGAAACGCTTACTTCCATCCCCAGACATCAACGACCAACGGCTCAAATTGACAACCTCAGAGCCAATATTGTGAACTTCAACCCAGTCCTCAAAGGGCTCGATGGAGTCATCGTTGCAATAAGGCAAAATTTCAGTAATGGCTACATCGGTTGAGCCATTATAAGCCGACCATGTCGGATTCACTTCGCCAGGTGTGGCCCAAGCAGAAAGAGTCCAGTCTCCTGTGATGTTGACTCCGGTTGGTCCCGCCCCAGCATGAGTGCTGTTAGGAGCGATCAGGGATTCCCCTTCAACCGTTGAGCTCCATGAGATCGTTTCGACTGTGATCCCGTAAAGATCCAAGAGGCCCATGGAATCTGCAGATGTATGCTTGAGATAGAAACTGCTGGTTCCATTGAGTGCCACAACTCCGACACCACCTGCTGGAATCACGGATGTATTTTGGAGAGGCATGTTGTATTGGTGCAAGGTGAGAGAGCGACCGGCTGCTTGAAGTTTCCAGCCAGCAACGTCGATGTCGTTTTCACCGATGTTTTGCAATTCGATCCATTCTCCATTTGGCCATGATTGACTGTCGCTTCCGACAGCGTCCGGGAGAATTTCACTGAATCGAATCAATCCCTCAGAGACTTCACTTCCCGGTTCAGGTTGACCAGGGGTCATCCATGCAGCAGGAGACCATGGGTCATAGGCATTTGAGGAGCGAATCAAGGAGACTCCTTCACCGTAATCGGTGACGTATGAGGCAGAATCCACAACACTACCGCTTGCATTTGTAAGCATGAGGTGGTTGTAATTGTCCCACAATCGGGTGTCAGCTGTGAATTGGATTAAACGACGTTCATCAGGGTCGATGTTGGTTGAACCTTGGCTGGAGTTGAAGACGATGGATGCAGGATCAAGGTAGGTGATATTACCCAATCCATCAATGATGGACCAACCGAGTAAATCAACGGCAACGGCTCCATTGTTGTGCAATTCAATCCATTCTCCGTCAGGATAACTGTCTGGTTCGGATGAGGCATTGGTGTACAATTCAGTCATGCGCACGTCGTGGTCCATGACTGGCATAGCAGTCATCACTGGAGCATTGGCCTCATCGGGTGTGGGATAGGCGCTTTGAATCCAAAGAGTGTTGGTCGAATCGCTTGCATTAAGTGAGAATCCTTGAACGGTGGATGTCCACTCAATGATGTGAGAAGGGCTTCCATTGGGCCATTTGAGTGTGAGGGATTCCGCTCCATTGTTGAGTACACCGTACTGGCTGCTTCCATTGACGGCTACGATGCGATGTTCTCCCGGTGAGATCATCATACTCGCTGGGTCACTGGTGGCATTGACCAAATGATTCGTGTCAAATGCGAGTTGATTTCCTGCAGCATCTTCGAGAATCCACCCAGTCAGGTCCATATCGGAGTTACCTGTATTGGTGAGTTCCACCCATTCGCCTCCTGGCCATGTGGCGTTATCGTAGGATGGCCATGGATTAGCCATGACCTCGTTGATCATCAAGTCTGAAGGAATGAGTGTGGGGGCCGTCCCAGCTGAGTTCACTTGGCCTGGACTCGGTGCACCGGTTTGCACCCAATTATTTGTTGGGCTCGCAGGGTCTTCTTGGTAACTCTTCCCAGAGGTAACACCGCCCCAAGTTGCTTCGTGAACATTGGTGGCACTGGCATCGTGGAGGGTCAGCGTTGCTCCTGTATTGGTCATGTAGAAATTACTGTCACCGTTTCGGGCGATTACAACGTATTCTCCCGGAGCAATTGTCCAGGTTGAAGCGTTGTTGGCTTGATAATCCACAATCGTGTTTGAATCAAAAGTCAATGTTTTACCAGCGTTGTTTTCGACACTCCATCCAGTCAAATTCACGTTGTTAATTCCACTGTTATACAATTCGAACCATTCCCCACCAGGCCAAGTTCCGTTATCAGCACCGTTGGGGTTTGGCATGGCTTCGTTAAGACAGACTGAGATGCTGCATGCCGTTGAGCGACCTTGAGTCGACTGGGCAAGGGGCATCGTATCTGCTTCATTAAGAGCAAGAGGCTGACTCAACGAGGTCAAGAAAAGAAGTATCAGGGTTAATGCTAGGGTGGTTTGTTTCATAATCATCAGCTCTTTTTTTCAAATAAATCCAAAGGAATCAAACTTCTGTGCGAAGGTGTAAATCATAATTGGGACGAGAATAATTCCCATTCCATGTGAACGTCGGATGCCGATTCTAGGGGGTAGGAGGCCGATGATGGTTCCCACGATAAGGACTCCAACGCCCACAAAGCCGGTGGAAAACCAGACCAAAGCGGTGACAAATACAATCACGCCCATCACCATTTGTTGCAACGGAATTGCAGCGTGAAGTTTGAGCATCCCTTGACCGACAATTTTCATCATCGGCATGGCCATCAAGCCTGCCGCGAGTGTGACAGCCAAGAGGCGAATGAAGTCAGAGGTTGGTTCGACGGACGACCAGGTTTCAATTGGATACATCATTTTGAGAGCCAAGGTTGCGCCAGATCGAGAACGACTGATGATGTAGAGGAAGCCAAGAACCATCACCGTGACTGCGGTGTTCACCGCTGAGAGAATTGCAATGATTTCCAAATCTTGTTTGGTTTGAGGGCCTTCGACACCATCGGCTGCTTCTGCTTTGGCGATTTCCAATAATTCATCATCGCTCAATTCAGTGAGCCTTCGAGTTTCCCAATCCATGCCGAAACCTTGCTTACCTTGTGCCTTTGCGGCAAGGTTTCGTCCACCCATCACCAAGACGGTGGCTTGTGAAGCAGTCATGCCGGGGAGGACTCCCATGGATGCCCCCGCAACACTGGACCAAAAGCATGGGACCAGAAGAGGGCGTACGGGTGGTAGGTCCCAGTTTTCTTTCTGAGGCGGTAAATGAGAGGTTGTTGCGTAGATGTCCAAGAGGTTTGCAATTCCAAACAATCCAGCGAGGCTCGGAAGGAGGAGGCTTGCATCGGGCATGCCAACCGGTGAGCGGGCAGGGAGGGTGAACACACCCCAGCCGTATAGCCCAGCGAGAAGAAAGAAAGCAGTAGCCGTGAAAAATCCTGCGAGCCTTGAGTCCCTACCCAACTTTCCGAAGGTCAGGGTCTGGAGCCATTTTGGCCAATCAAGTCGTGTGGTCTCAGTTGCAAGTAGGAGCAGTGAGATGGTGAGGAGGACGAATGGAAGTATGTCTCCCAATTTTTCATACCAACCCAATTCAGGGCCGAAGACAATACGGGCTACAATAATGAGTGGGAGTGAGAGAAAGAGTCCAAGTTGTGAGCCTCTTGCCGACCAGGCTACACCTCGGGCTGCATTGCCAGAAAGCAGCATTCGATGCCCGGGCAAGAGCGAGAGTGCTGTGTCTCCATCCGGAGCCCCAATCAGCGCAGAAGGGATGTAATTGAGAAATGTGTGAACCGTACCTGTGGAGACAATGATTGCGGCAACAGCTGAAAGAGGGATTCCCAAATCGAGTAAAGCGGGTGAAAGTGCCAGCAGGATAAGAGCGACGTTGTTGACATGGAATCCGGGAATCAATCCAGTGATTGAACCCATGAACACGCCGAAAAACAGCGCTCCAAGGAGCCACGCCAAATCTAGAAAGTATCCCTCAAGCATGCCTTAACTTCCTGCTTCTTGTTCAATTTGATCTCGGTCACTCACTCCGTTGTCATCGGAGTCTTCTGATGTGGGTGAGGTTCCAAGGGCTTCCTCGAGCGTATCGCCGAGTCGGTCTCCATCGCTGTCCAATACATCTGCTTCATCCAATGCAAATACGATACTCATTCCATCATTGCTTTGCATTTGGCGGATTCTGCCTTGCCATGTCATGGATTGGTTGGCATGGAGCTCATCAACACCGATGGCTTGAGATTCAAGATTCAGTTGGATGGATTGATTCGACCCATCTCTGAATAATTTCCATTCGCCATCTTCCATGACAGCTTTTCCATTTAGCAAGACGTTCTGGTCCCTTGAATATCCCCATTGTGTGGCTCCATCATCCCATAGCAGTGTTCGGGCCGAGGGTACTGTGCCGAGGGTATAATCATGCACCACCAATCGAATTCTCATGTCTTCATCGTCCCAATTTACCGAGACATTGGCAATAATGTTCTGGCCTGATTCAAGCCATGCGGTTCTTGGGCTTGGGAAATTGACGGCAATGGTGGTCTGTCCTGGCATATAGGCGGCGGTATCAACAAGGTAGCCTTCTTCGTCTTCAACAGAGGGTTCAACGGCATATTTTACGTAAGCAGAGAGTGTGTAAGTCGCATCAGGATTATCGACCATAGCGACAGGGTTTCCAGAGAGCATAGCCAAGAGTGTCATGGGTGTTTGGGGGTCAACCAATTGAGGTGAATCCTGGCCCGAAGCATCGATGCACCAGTTGTTTACGGCTGTTGACCATAACAATCGCCCGCTCACCGTCTGGAGGGTTCCATCTACGGGAGAAGTGGCTTCTGACGCTCGATCTTCATCGCTGGGGTTCAGGCAAATCTTACTGTTGCCAGGTCCCACTAATTCCCACGTACTTTCACCGGTTAATACAACACCTGCCATGTCAACGATTTGACCGGATTGGTAACTCCAGGTCGCTTCAGCGCTCCAATCGAGGAGCGGGACATTGACCACGTGATTGCGGTCGAGATAAATGTCCGTGCCTTGGACCTGTAGGCTCCATCGAAGGTCCCGTTGTTGGTAGGATAAAATTCCAATGACATCGACTTTGGAAGTGGCTTCAATCCATTGCCCCGTCCCCGAACGGATGGTGAGGTGCAGTTGGTGCTCAGAATTCCCCCAACTTGGGTGGTCGCCAAGGTAAGCGGAATTGAAGGTCGTGTCGGGAGAAATTGTTTCTCCGATGAATCCAGTCAATTGTATCGCCACTCCTTCGTAGGCTTGAGGGTTTTGAGCCACATTTGCGATGGCTAAGATTTCAATGTCGGGGACGTCCTCTGGCGACCATTCAAAAGCGCCTGCGCCCAAAGATTGTATCCAAATGCGCCCATCGTATTCAATGACGTTACCCATCACCGTTACCGTCGTTCCGATAGGTGGCATCTCGGCAGGTCGAAACCATCGTGCTTCAACCACGCCCGTGCCGTCATCGATGATAGCATCAATACGGTCATCACCCGATGAATACGGATCTTCAACCCAAGAGATGAGCATGCCTTCGACTTTCACATTCTCACTCTTGTATTCGAGCAGCGACTCGACTTGAATCACTTCAGGCTCCCTTACATAGGCATACCAGTTGAGGGTTGCAACAAGGAAAATTGAAAGTGCGAACATGACCCATAATTGTTGTCCCCGTGTTTCTGGATCATCATTCGTAATACGATCCATGAGGTCCTTGACAACATCCGCCATGTACATCTGACAAATTAATGGCGTTTATTCATTCGCATTTCCCTGTCTGCGATAACTGCTTAAAGCGGAAGGGTCACCGACCAGTTGAATGTCAAAGCGTGACCGTGTGATTCGCGATGAAATCCATCGTGATATTTTGGTGCCAGCACACCATGCTCGTATCATTGATACGCCTGAGTTCCAAAGGCTCCGTTCCATTCAACAATTGTCAACTTGTGAGTATGTTTTTCCCGCTGCAACCCATAACCGATTCGCTCACTCACTTGGGGCCTATTTTCTCGCAGGAGAATTAGCAGAACATCTTCACGAAGTCCATCCTGGATTAATGTCGCCGGAGGACGAAGAATTGGTCCGTCTTGCCGCCCTACTCCATGATATCGGACATCCACCCTATTCTCACCTACTGGAAACCCCTCGAGTGTTTGCAACCTTTGCCTCCCATGAGGCTTGGGGGCGTAAAATGCTTGAATCGAATGGGACAGAAATTGGACAGGTTGTCAGAGAAGTTCTGGGGGATGAGCGCCTCGGCCGACTGTTTGCACTCATGAATGGAGACGATACCCATAACGGCCATCCCATTCCTAAATATCTCAAAGAAATTGTGAGCAGTCAATTAGATGTGGATCGCATGGATTACATGATTCGTGACCAAGCCAACACAGGAGCTCAAATTGGTGGCTTTGATAGTGCTCGTGTAATTCGTGCGCTGCGAGTTGGTGATGACGGCCGGTTTTATGTCAAACAATGGGGTCTACCCGCCATTGAAGCATATTTAGTAACTCGATATCACATGTATCAACAAGTCTATTTCCATAAGGTCAACATGCTTACTCAATCCTATTTGGTCAATATGCTGGTGCGTGCAAAAGAACTTGCAATCGCTGGTGAGTTGGTTCTGAGGCCAGAATTGAGCGATATGCTTCTCAATGACGAATTGACTCCTGCCCAATACGCCACACTCAATGACGCTCACATCAAAGTTGAACTCTCTACTTGGGCTCATCACTCAGACAAGAAGCTGGCGGGATTAGCCCGTCGTTTGCTTTCACGCAAGGATTTCCACAAATCTCTACGAATTGATCAACTCACCCTCGAGATGAGTGACATCATCATGCCACGCATCCATGAAGAGTTAATCGTGGCTGGTTATGATCCTGAGATGGATTTGGTCCAAGCCACCATACGAAAACGAGGATATCTCCCTTACACAGAGGGGATTGTACTCGAAGACGGACGCGATGCATCCGAACATTCAGCTTTGATTCGTTCCTTGGTTCAAAACGATGAGCAATCTCTCATTTTTGTGCCCGAAAACATTCGGGATGACATGGAGCAAAAGGTACGTGAATGGATTAAACCGTCACAATCATCCCTCGCACAATTCGATTGAATCCAACAGAAGGTTCATGACAATCCATCTCCGCCCAATCGTTAGGGCCTGTAGCTTAGTTGGTTAGAGCACCCGGCTCATAACCGGGAGGTCAGGGGTTCAACTCCCTTCGGGCCCACTTTTTCATGAATTGATTGACTGATTTCAGCACAACAAGCCCACAATGGTTATGTGTGGGGGGTCTGTGGGGAGACTATTGGGTGAGACAATGTCAGCATGGAAGCGTATGGTCGTTCTGATGAGCATTTACCTTTGTTCTATTTTGATGGTGGCAGTTCCTGCCTCCGCTCAACTCTCCGGTGCTGCGGTTTCTATGACCTGTGCACCAGGGCAAATCCAAGTTGAAGTCAAGCCTGGTGCCACTCTTACAGGGTACACTACCTGTACAGTTTCAAACCCCACGGCGTACGTTGAGAAAGTGGCCATCGTTGTCACAAGTGATGGTCTTGCAACCGCCGCACCCGGGGACATGTATGTCGGAGCCGGGCAAGAAGTCGACTTCCAAGTTGTGGTTCGTGCTAATCCTTACATGCAAATGCAATCCCGTCAACTGACTGTTTCTGCAACCGTTCAGGAATTGAATAACGTCCCACCTCCCAACACCGCTTCATCGCAAGTTAACGCATTGATCAACATCATGCAGTTCAGCATTGTTCAAGTTGAAGCTGTTGAACCATTTGTTCAACTCATGCCCAAGACCGACAAGAACTTTCAGTTCAAGGTCTACAATTTCGGCAATCAAATTGACCGAATGAAAATTGGTGTGACCGAGAACACCCGTGAGTCCCTTGAAGAGGCAGGATTCACAGTCAACCTCCCACAAAACGTTGTGACCATTGAGCCCAACGCTGCTCCCGAAACTGCTCGTATCATGGTGCGAACACCAAAGAACCAAGGTTGGTCCGATGCTTATCACGTGCTCGAATTCTTCGCTGAGTCTGACTTTGCTTGTCAAAACGGTGGATGTAACCGAGAGTCCCAGATGATCACAGTATACGTCCGTGGTGTCTATCTCCCAGGCTTCGAAGTCGTTCCGGCGATGTCTATGCTTGTTCTTGCCGCTGCAGTGGCTGGACGCCGGTTCCTCGCTGATGAAGAGGAAGAAGGCGATTTGGTGTGGAGAGAATCCGCTCCCGGCCTCTAAGTAAAGGTCTCAAAACTGCAAAACCCTTCTCTCAAAAAGGGGTTGGTTTCTTAACACCCAGTACTCAACCAAGTCTTAACGGGGATTGACAATGAGTGGATTACTGGATAAAGCAAAGGCTGCCCAAGGGTTAGAAGATGAACCAAAAGAGCCTGTACCCGACCCCGTGAAGGTTGCAAGCCCAGCACAAACGATTTCTTCAGCTCCTTCAGGTTCTCCAGATACCGCAACCAAACTAACTTTGGGCGGTTGGGTCATCATCTTACTCGGAGCGATTCTATCTCTCCAAGGCGGGGCATGGGGCTTCGCCGTTGTGAGCATAGTCGTTGTTCTTGGAATCGGTGCCATTGTTCAGGCTGACCGCATGCGTGGCAGCATCAGTAAACCCAAACTCTACGCCACCGTAGTCGTGGCATTGCTGGTCGCCTCTGGCCCTTACATTCTGGTTATGGTGTTCCCATCGAACGCCAACATTGCCGTGACCGATATCAGCATTGACGAAGACAATGACGAACTTGATTTTGCTATCCGTGGTAGTTTCTCCTCCGTGGATATTGAAATCCTCTCCGGTGGTGAAAGCCTTTGGCAAGGTTCAGCGGAGATGACGAGCCAAATCAAGCGTTTCAATGTACCAATCAACGAATTCTTTGATGGAAATACTGAGACCCATGATGGTACTGTAATCAAGACTTACACCCTATCGGCAACCTCTTCAAATGGAAACAGCGTTGAACTGGACATCAATTCTCGACATCTTACACGGCAAGCGCAAAACGGAGGTGTACAGTTCTCCACCTTTGTCTCAACCGATGAGGGCAGTAGTGCCAGTGGGAGTTCGTCAACGATAGAGGGCTTGAGGTTGGAGGCATTTGTTGGTCTGTTTTCTGATGGAGAAAAAGCCATGGACGACGGAAAACACAGTTATGCATTGAGCAATAACATGAGGGCTTTTGTTGGTCAACAAACTTACACGGTCACCATTACTTCCCCAGGAGGATCACAATACACACATCCTGTTGTGACACTCGACGGGGATGTAGCGAAAATGATCTCCACTCATTCAGGTGCAAAATCTTCAGCAGTGTTCGGGTTCCTTCCTTTGTCCGGAACTGCGGTTGATACTGAAGGATTTGAATATGTGGAAAAGGATGAATTCTTTGATGGAAATGGATGTTATGACTTCACACTCTCGGTAACAAATGTCAATCTTGGGCCAGAGTATTCTGATGCGTTCACTGTAGTTGACTCGTGGGAAATTAATTGGGACAGCGATAATGAAGACGAGCGTAAATCAAATCCAGCTTGCTGAATTCCTTTGATACCCTGAGAATGTGATCAAGGGTGAATCTTCGAACGGTAAATCAAGCGACATCGAGATTCCAACAAGATTCACGAGACGTGAAGCACAAAACGCTGGAGTTCGGATTGATGTGGCTTCTTACGAGAGTTGAGTGCTTATCCTCCAGTAGCGTTCAGGTTCAACATCGCCTCGATGTAGCGTGGTGTCATGAAGATGAAATTGAGAGGAATCACGGGGTAAGATCTTCTGTGATGCCGATAAAGCCACTGACTTGAATGAGGAAATCATTCAGATTCAGTAGGGTCTTCCCTGCCATCGGTAAATTCAGTAATGTGGTCGTATTGTTTCGCTTTTGAAATTTTTGAAACCCACAGGGCCCCACCGCCAAAGATTCCGACAGCTATCGCCCAAATTACGAGTGGCTTGTCTGGAATTTCATCTCCATACGACCATGTGACTGGCTCTGAAGTGACTCCATTGGCATCGGTGACTGTTGATGCAACATCATTCAAAGCCAATGGGATAAAAGGTTTGCAAGTGAGACCTACATTCACAGCTTCATACATGTACCATGTGATCGGGATAGTTTTCGTTTCTCCTGCTTCAAGTGAAGCCATGATGGTTGAAGGTGCTGTGTCGGCATCGAATTCACCGACATAGCAACGGAAGTTTGGGGTTGCAGCAACATCCCCGGTGTTGGTGACGGTCATCATCAATCCAAGACTTCGATTAACTTCAGCTCCAACATTCTCTGGTTCAAGGCTGACAACCTCAATCAATGGGAATGGAACTTCCACTGTGGCAAATGGGACTCGAGGAGCATCAAACGTGGTCGAAAAGACACCCCAATTACTTGTAATGGAGAGGGTGATCGTACCATTATCTTCGCCCAAATTCCCATTTCCATCCATCCATTCCACAATTCGCTTATGCTCGGTGGAACCCTTTCCATCCACCAAAACGATTTCACCGTTTTCATCCGTCAAATCATTCCAGTCTGCTTCGGCGTACCCGAGGTCATAGATGTCTAAACTACCGTTTGGAATGTTCGTGGTAAGGACCCGTTGAGATAGCAATCGAATCCAAGCATCTGTGCTTCCTCCAGTCCCTTGGGAATTGAGGTAACTAATGCTTGCGTCATCATGCAAGATGATGTCTTCATCGCTACGTGATCCACTAAGGATGGAATTAAGCACATCGAGTGAACCTGTAGCAGGGACATCAATCGGTGCACTACCTGTGAGTGTGGACCCACTTACGATGCAAGAACCTGGGCATGAAATATTGGCTCCGTAAACATGCGCTTGTGAAAGGTCCATACTTCCTTCAACTATCACATCAAAAGCGGATTGAAACCAATAAAGTGGTGCGTTGAGGGTTTCAATTTGCTCTGCTTTGATGGTCTGGCTTGTGCCTCCATTGTAGATGGCCTTGGCCCACAAAACATAGCTCCCCATCGCCGAAGTAAAGCCTCCTGATTCAAAGGTGAACGCCAACTCAGTTCCGTCGAGTGAAACATCAAATTGAACCATATCGCTTCCTGATGCGTTGATTGTCTGGTTTTCATGAGTGATTAGCAAATGTCTCCCTTCAATGATTTCATGATCGAATTTCAACTGGACTACTCCTTCATCTGCGACATCACCGAAGTTCATCGAGATGGTGCTGTACCCAGGCCCAATAAGGAGGCCGGCGTTGAGGTCTTCATTGAGTAAAGCTCCATTCATAATACGTAATTCACCGCCTTGTTCAACGGTGATTGATGAACCAGTTTCCATGGTAATGTTGGCAGAAACGGTGAGGCTTGTCCCGTTCAGAACAGTGTGATGTCCGTTCATTGTACCTTCTTCAGACCAGGTTTCATCTCCATTTGATGTTGTCGTCTCTCCACCAGCGGGTGGTGCGGCTGATGCAAGTGGCATCATCACCATGAGCAGGCAAAGAAAGAATGTGGCGCCATTTTGTGAGTTTCGCATGACGAGAAGGGTGGGGGGGCGTAGCAATAAGGCTTGGGCAGGGCGTCAATCCTCAGAAGTGTTTCGCGAAGGGCTTATTCATCTCCGCACATGGAGTCACATCATGGAGGATGCAACGGTCTTGGTCATTGGCAGTGGCGGGCGAGAGCATGCACTCTGTTTAGCCTTGACCCAATCAACCCGTGTGGGTTCAATCCATTGTTCACCTGGGAACGCAGGAACCGCTTTACTGGGAGTTAATCATCGATTGGAGAATAACGCCACATCCACCATCATTTCACTCGCCAAGAAACTCAACACGGACTTGATTGTCGTGGGCCCAGAGGCTCCTTTGTGTGAGGGACTCGCAGATGCTTGCGCTGAACAAGGGCTTGCGTGTTTTGGTCCTGTTGCAGCACTCGCCCATCTTGAGGGTTCAAAACTTCACGCCAAGCAAACCATGAGGGCTGCAGGCGTCCCTACCGCTGATTTCCAAACTCTTGATGAGGCATCGGATATTGAAGCTGCCTTGGATGCCTACGCAGGCCAGCCATGGGTGGTCAAGCGTAATGTATTGGCCGGAGGTAAAGGTGTGGTGGTTACCTCTGACAGAAGTGAGGCCAAAGATTTCATTGAATCTTCCATTGCTCTAGATGGGATGGTCCTTCTGGAAGCCTTCTTGCCTGGAGAAGAAGCCAGCATGTTGGTCATTATGGACGGGTCAAGTTACGTTTCACTTCCAGCCAGCCAAGATCACAAGCGAGCCTACGATGGTGACCAGGGGCCCAACACCGGTGGGATGGGCGCCTATTGCCCAGCCCCAATCGTGACTTCTGAAGTGAGTGAGAAAATACATCGGAGAATTCTCCAACCCATGCATGACCATTTGGCATCTCAACCAACTCCATACAGGGGTGTTCTCTTTGTGGGTTTGATGATTGATGAACACGATGATCCCTATGTTGTTGAATTCAATGTGCGATTCGGGGATCCCGAATGTCAAGTCACTCTCCCGCTCATCAAGACCGACCTCTATGAGATCCTTCATGGGGCGGCCAACGATCGATTGAAAGATGTCAAGGTCGACTTCCACCATGCTTCTGCATTGACGGTTGTTTTGGCCTCTGAAGGCTATCCTGCGTCTCCAATCAAGGGGAGAACCATCCAAGGTTTAGAGGCAGGTATGGGTCGGATGAATTACGGCTCCTCATGGATCAACATTGCTGGTGTTTCAATGAGCGAGAAAGACACCTACATCGCTTCTGGGGGCCGCGTTCTTGCTTGCACAGGTTTAGCAACATCGCTCGGCGAAGCACATGAGATTGCCTACGCTATTTTGTCAACGCTTGAACTTGAAGGTGGTCATTACCGAAAGGACATCGGATTCCGTGCCATCTCCGGCGCCAATGGTATTTGAAGCAACGGGTAAATGAGATTCCTTGAAAACGGGGTATAGAGGGCACATTCATAGTTGAGTGGAACCCGTCACCTTCAAGAGGGGTTTGCAAGTGGCCAAAACGCTCAGCCTCTAGGCTGGACGTTGAATTGAGGGAAACACAATGAACAATGAAACCGATATGAAGGCAAAGCAGCCGAGTATCGCCATGGGTTGGCTCTTCGCCCCCTTGGCTGTACTCCTGTCACTCGCCGCCATAAAAATCGTAGGAATTGACTACGATTTCACATTGAATAACATGATGCCGATGATTGTCGTCGCCATCGCAAGCATGCTGGCCGTCGTGCCTCGCATGGTTTCAGACAACACCGATTTCAGTGCAACAAACATTTCCCTCGTTACGTTGCTCGTAGCTTTTGTCGGTGCGGAAGCCTTGCATTCATTCGCAAGCGTTGATGCATTAGCATGCTTGGTTTTTGCTCTGGTCGTCGTGCTTGGTTCAAGCCTTCACATGAAAGAGCGATACGAATGGTTTGTCACGCTCACCTTCGGAGCTGTTGGATTATGGATGGCGCTGGCTGCAGCTGGCAATGCCTTCTCACTCCTGCCGACTGAGTTCACAATGGACGATGACCGCCTGGTCTCAACGCTGAACCTCAGCCGCCAAGCAACTGCCTATGTCTTCTTTGCCTACCTCACACTCTTTGTGATTCTCGGTCTTTTGGTCAGTGTCATGACACGTGGTGTTCTCTTTGCATCAGGCAAAGAAGGTTGGTTTTCGTACCTCGGAGAGTCCGATGGATTCAATCGAAAGGCCATGCCTTTGATGGTGGCATTAGCCGTTTGGGCCTTAGCGTTCATCGGTTCAATCTGGCACTTTAATTCTGTTGAGACTTTCAACCAACTTGGACTTACAAGCATGGATGGATATCATGGATATGTTGGCTACTGGTCCTCGTTCTTGACCGGAATTGTCGCCCTTGTGGTAGCGGGAATGGTTGCAGAACGATGGCACACTCGAGCTATGTTGACTGGTTCAATGTGGGCTCTTTACCTCGTCTCTTCATGGTACGAAGTTGGCCACTGGAGTGCAGAAGAACTTAACAATTCTTGGGGAGCATTCATTTGGCTTGGAATTACGTTCTTTATGTGCGTTGCAATCTTCCAAATTTCCAACCATGACAAATATGGCGGATGGGCTAATCGTGGCGAACACGACCCTTCAGCAGCACGTCTTTTCTTGCGAAACCATGGTGCCGGAATGATGATTGCCATGGCATTCCTCATCGGTTTAGCCATTCGTATCCAGCACTACTCAGTGCCATCCATGAACGCTCTTGGAACGAATCAATGGGATATGACTGGTGGTTCTGACCCTTGGTACATGAAGCGTGTCGTCGATTATATCTTGGCCAACAATGCGCACTTGGTATACGACGCCGACCGATTCTACCCAATTGGTGGTATCAACCCTCGTCCACCGTTGTTTTCATGGTCAATGGCCATTGGAGCTATGATCCTGGAACCCTTCGTTGGTGAAACCGATGCAGTCTGGTGGAGCATGCTTGGTCTTCCTGCAGTTTACGGTGCTTTGACCATCATCCCTATCGCATTCATTGCCCGGGATCACTTCGGAAACGGTGCAGCAGTTCTTGCTGCTTGGCTCATCGCCTTCATGCCTGCTCACTTGACTCACTCGACATGGGGACTCGCCGACCACGACTCATACGTGATGCTGTTCATCAGTCTTGGATTCATGTATTGGCTTCGTGCTGTCAAGTTCGCCGGTTCCTCGCGAATTACCAAGGACATCAAAGCCACACCTTCCTCTTTACTTCGCGCATTCCGTGACGTGTTCACACACCGCCAAACCGCAGTTTCTAACGCTGTACTTGCTGGTGTGACCTTTGGAATCGCTTCCTTGGGTTGGAAGGGATTCGTGGTTGGGCCATCGATTTTGTTCCTTGCCTATGCTTTGCAAGTTGCTTTGAACATGTTCCGTCGCCGTGACTCGACCAGTTTGAGTGTGATGTTCCTTACCATGATGACCGTGATTTTCCTCATGGCACTCCCATGGTACGGCCACCCTCAATTGGACTTGGTTCTCAATTCAACTGGATTGCAACCATTCTTGTTCATCTTCGGATTTACCATCGCCATTACCTTCGTCACAACTGGATTCAGGGATAAGCCCTGGTTGCTCATGTTGGGCACATTGGCCTTTGCAGCGGTGATCTTCTTCGCACTCCTCTATGTGTTGAAGATTTTCGAACTCTCCAATGCTTGGGATGTTTTGTTCACTGGAAGTGGTTACTTCACTAAGACCAAGATTTTCGGAACTGTTGCTGAAGCTAACCAAGTGAGGAACCGTGGGCAATTGTTCGCCTCGTTCGGACCAATCACCTTCGTGTTAGCACTCGTCATCGGTGCATCCCTTCTTTGGAAGGGATTGCGCAGTCGCGACCACACTTCCTTGGTGTTTGGTGTCTGGCTCTTTGCAGCCACCTTCATGGCTTGGAGAGCTGCTCGATTTATCTTCAATGCAGCACCAATCATGGCAATCCTAGGGGCCGTTGGAATCGGTGCTCTCTGGAAGTGGGCAAATTGGGAAGGTGTTGTTCGTGCTTGGAAGAAACACGGTATTCGAACACCATCGGACCGATTTGCAGGAGCTCGCAAGGCCGTTTGGCGCACACCTCAATTTTCAGCGATCTTCCTTGTGATGGTCATGTTGTTTAGTCAACAAGCAGCCTATGGATTGGATTCAGCCATCCCTTCAAACTCTCAAGCAGAGCCAGAATTGGATAAGAGAATCTATGACATCGTACCAGACATCCTCCGCTTTGATGGGCTTGGATTCTCTATCCTCGATAGTTCCGCCTACACGGGTAACAAATATCTTGGAAACTTTGGTTCCTCGTTTAACGACCCAGGATGGAACAAGGCTTACGAATGGTTAGCAGACCAGGATACGGAAGATCCGTACTCACAGCGACCTGCCTTTGTGTCATGGTGGGACTATGGTTTCCAAGCCTTGAATACAGGTGCTCACCCCTCCGTTTCTGATAACTTCCAGTCTGGAATTCCGGCAACCGGAAACATGCTGTTAGCTCGCAATCAAGATGATCTCACGGCCATGTTCATTTGGCAACTCGCTGAAGGTGACCGTGAATACAACACCCTACAAGGCGAATCAATTGGCTTCACTCTTCGTTTCGAGAACATCATGTCATCCTACTTGACTGCACAACAAATGCAAGAATTCACCACAATGGAAACACAATTCGATGATAAAATGGTTGATTATATGACCGACCGGTCTTTTGTTGTCCAGAAGACCAACCGCAACATCGTCATGGCCGCAGGACATGACCAAACGGCTGGAATCTTTGATTTCAATAACGAAATCTACCGACTTTACAAAGACGGAGAAGCCATCCTATGTACTGACGACCTTTCCTCCGAATGTGTTGGAGATGATTGGGGTAGCGAATCCGATGCGAACCTCACCTTTACTCAAAACATCCGTTCAGGTGAAGAAACTGTTTCTGGCGCTACACATTACATCTTTGGAGAGTACTGGTACACAAGTGATTTGATTGAAGAATATCTCTCAGTTTCAACTTCCATCCACCGAAAGAACGCCCGTCTAGCTACGGTCACCCAATTGTTAACCAACGCCATGGAGGCCAATGAGGATGCAACCATCCACGACATGTACAACAGCCTCATCGGTATGGAAGCGTATTACAAGGTCCAAGACTTTGAAGGTGCACCAGGTGAAACGATTTCACGTGACCACGAAATTCGATACTTCGCTATTGACGATCGACTTTACCCACGTGCAGGCCGTTACACGGCTGATCAAAATTACAACCGTGGACAACCAATGGGTATTTTCCAAGCTCCGACCATCCTATCAGGACAAGATGTTAGCACATACATGGATGAAGTGTACGAAACCATCCGTGGCGAATTCAGTGATGAAATGACCCGGGAAGAAGTCGATGAAGCGATTCAAAAGGATTTCTTGAACCAACAAGCTGGCGCAGAGATTGACCCTCTACAGGTTGAGGACGTGCGAGTGGATCACAATCCTGCATTCTTTGACACCATGGTCGCTCGTGCCTATGTCGGATACGGAGCATCTACGCTCGGGTTGGATACCGCTGGTTCAAACCCACAACCGTCTCAACACTTCGGCGTCTCAGGTACACCAGGTAGTATCTTAGCCAATGCATATCCATTGCCGGGTGCTATGATGAACCACTTCGTGATCGCTAATTGGTACGACACCGATGAATCGATCGGTATCACTTCGAACCCTTCCATCACTTCGGTGAAGATTTTGAAGTATTACGCTGGTGCTGAACTCACAGGTCAAGTTACGATGGGTGACAACGGCGAAGGCCTGCCAGGAGTACGCCTCCTCATTGAGCGAGACGCCTTCTCTGGAGAAGATAGCGAAGACCTTGACGCAGATACTTACTGGGTGCCAATTGGTTTCGTTGATGCAGATGAAAATGGACATTATTCCTACACTGTTCCTGCAGGACGCATCCGTGTCTCTGCCTTCGCAGGTGATTACGATCCAACACTTGCTCGTGACCAAATTCGCGATGGGTCATACGCTCAATCCTTGGGTGATTTGTTGACCAGTGATTCAGAAGACCGCCAAGTTAACCAGTTGACTGCGATTCTTGGCCAAGTGGCCAACATGACGTGGCTCGGAGACGCTGAACTCAACGTGACTGGTGCACAAGGCAACAGAGAAGCAACGATCGACTCGCCTTTGGATCTTCCAATTGAGAGCAGTGGTGTGTCAGGAACTGTGGCTTGGTCCGGAGATGAAATGTTCAACGGAGACCCAATTTCAGAAACCACCTTTATCCTTCGAAACATTTGGTCCATGACCGATAACTACTCCGTTGTAACCACAAGTGGTTCATTCACAAGCGAAGAAAGCCGGATTTTACAGGGAACAGGCCAAGCGACCTTCTCCGAAAATGGAACCTTTGAGAGCGATGGCATGGCTATCGCCCGTGATTTCATTGGAGATTTCGTTCGAGACATTGGAAATGATCGCAAGTATTTCGGCAACGGAACATGGGCTGGTATTGGTTCTATTGAAGCTTCATGGATTGAGCCAACCGATGTGGCAAGTTGTGAATTTGATAACGATTCAGTTGCTATTATGCCAGATAATGAAACCGTCTGTCTTTCTGACGATACAGGTGTTTTGTCAGTGTACAAACTTGAGGGCAGTGTCAATGCGACAGGAACCTTCACTTCGATCGGGACCTCGACATTGACCCGTTCATACGGTGACTTTGATGCTGGTATTGGTTCCACAATTGAGGGCGCGGGTTCGTTCTCTGGTATCGGTACCTTCAACGGAACAGGATTGTTCATCGGAGCCGGAGAGTTCTCTGGTCCAATGGTTGAGCCAGGTTCTTTCTACAAGACAGGTCTTCTCCCGGGAACATACAACATGATTGCGCAACTTGACAATGGAAAGGAAGTCTTGCTTCCTGATCCCGTGGAAATTGGCGTTACTCCAAGTTACGACTTGGACATGACCCTTCCAGCAGCTGTTTTCCGAGATGTTCTCAAAGACATGGACGATGAATTACTCCCCAATCAAACCATTGAATTGATTGATTTGGCACTTGGTGAAGAAAACATGATTTTGATTGAGACTGACGAAAACGCAAGTTTCAGTCATGGGCCTATGCCAAAGGGTGACTATTATCTCCGAATTGATTTGGATCAGGATGGCTGGTATGACATGAACGAAAGCATCATCGTTAACGATGACACCAATAACGTGACCTTACCTTATGGTGTTCCTGCAACGGTTGACGTCACATTGAACCTTGTTTCACCTGTTGACCCACTTACACAGGAGCCTCTCTTTGAGGTTGCAAACCGTCTCATCACTTTTGCGAACACTGCCGGTATGCTTGACCCTGTGAACGCGACATCGGATGAGAATGGAACTGTGTATGTTGAATTGCTTTACGGTGTTTATGATATTCGCGACGATATCAATCCAGAATTCGTGATGTTTGACCAAATCGAACTTGACTTCGGTTCAGAAGACATGACACGAAACGTCACCTATGCACAAGCTGTATACTTGAACGGTACCATCCGTGCATACCAAGGTGACATGAACGATTACGAAACATGGCTTGAAGAAACGCCTGAAGAGAACTTGATTGAGACCAGCGCTCCTGCATCAGGAACTGCTGTAACATTCCGGTCAGGTGTGCTGAATTTCGAAGAAGTCACCAATACCTCTGGATTCTACAGTGTTCGTGTGCCTTCCGGCTTTGATTACCACATGACCACAGAAAGTGGCTTTGGAAGCATGGTCGGTGGACAACTCGTCACTGCTTCAGAGACGGGTGAGATGGACCTCGGTACCATGTACCTCGAACCAGCCAGTATCGTTAGTGGCGTGATTTACCTTTACGACAACAGCACGCGATGGGATAACAACATTCCTCGCTGGGTTGAACCAGAGATTTTGGCTGTGAACGAAGAAGGATTAGAATGGAGAACAACAGCGTCTGAAATTGGTGAATTCAACTTGAATTTGTTTGATGGTGTTTGGGATATTTCGGTTATTGATGAGCGCCTCAACATCACCGGTTTCGATGATGTGATTGTGAATGACACCCTTACTGACGAGTTGTCTTTGCTCGAATTTACTGCTAATCCTTCAAGCATTGATGTGACCCTCTGGGTGTTCATTAACTCTGCAGAGGATGCAACGTTTGAGAACGGAACAAAGGTCTCTCCAGACCTCTATCTCGAACCTGCAGATGACAACCGGGAGCCAATTTACTTCACCAGTGATGATTACTCAAGTCTTGGTGTTCTCGATGTTGCTTTGACTCCAGGATCCTATGCCTTGAAATTTAACAGAACAACTGCAGAAAGTGAAAATGCTACGGATTATGATTTGATTGGTGAGATCTTCTTTGAGGACATCTACATCGCTCTCGACGGCCCTGAAGAACCACTTCCTGTACCACTTCGTGAAACTTACTTGGTGACTGGCGTTTTGGAGAACTCAACCCAGGATGGAATTATGAACGAATTCCTACTTTACAACGAATCAACCGATACATGGTTCAACATGGGGTCTGATGAAAACGGAAGTTTCGCAGCCTATGTTCCAGCAGGTGAATGGTTGATCATTGTCGCACCCTACACCAATAATGAGGTGATGGAAACATTGCGAACAACCTTGACCGTGAGTGAAAATGCTTCGGCTCGATCGAACCTCTCGTTGGAAACTGTGGCGAGCGTGGAAGTTTCGTTCCAATTGAAGGAAGAGCTTACCGAAAATCCGCTGATGGACATGAACGTGATCGCTATCAGCAATGATGGTTATGGAAATGTGACATTTGGAAATACAAACGCAGATGGAAACACCAGTAAAATGCTCATGCCTGGATCTTGGAGTTTGTATATGAATCGATCCATTGGTACTCAAACTTGGATGCTGAACGGATCAGACAATCCGTTTAATGCCGCTAACAGCACGTTGGATTTGGGCGTAGTGTACGCAGCACTTGAAGTTCAAATCGGTGGGAAGGTGTATTGGGACCTTGATAATAACAGCGTCCCAGATTCAAGCGAAGGAATTCCTGACGTGAATGTGACCATCATTGGTAATAGCACTGCAGTCAACACGACTGTCGTGACAGATAGTGAAGGTGTATGGCGAGTCTTCGTCCCAATCCGTGATGTTTACAATGTAACTGTTGAAAAGGAAGGGTTCGAGACTGTTTACTACGCTACAGAGAACCAATCTGGTTACACGGTTCTCGACAGCCCAGATTCAACAGATATCAAGGTGGTTGCTGGTGCAGTTCAAGCATCTGGTTCGATCACAGATTCCGTTGATTCATCCCGTCTAGAAGGGGCGTCAATTACGCTCTATCCACGGGCAGGAGTTGCAAGGGAACCAATTTCAATGGTCGGAGTCATGAATAATGGCAGCCTTGAATGGGATGCTATGATTCAACCAGGTGATTGGATTGTTATTGTTGCTGATGCAAACCCCGATGAAAACGGTGGAGGGGTGGCTATTGGTCTCCTTGATGCAAGCGTTGCAAACGGTGGCGAGGTGAACATGACCATGACACGAGCAGGGTTCGTACACTTGAGCACTGAATGGATGGACATTACCGCAGGATTGCACCATGTGGGTTCAGATGATGATGGATATGATGCCATCACTGCACCTGTTGAAATCGAAGTGACCTTTGATGGAATGACCTGGATGATGCCTATGCCTGCAGACGGTGTTCTGAGCTTGCTCATGCCGCAAGGAAACGTAGCCTTTGACAGTGAATTTACAACCATACAAACCGCAGATGATTTGGAAATGGTGTACTTTGGTGGCCAATCCGTGACAATTACAAACGATGAAACTCTCGACCTCAAACTCGATTATAACCGACGAGTGAATTCCGATGTCATTCAAACCTTCGTGGTTGAATCACTTGGGACATCAGCTGAATTAATCAATGCAGAAAGCATTGAATTTATGGCAAAGGTTTCACCAACCAACGAGTCGGTGTATCAAGTGATTGATTTCGATGTGGATGTGACCTACAATGGAACAGAAGCAGAGGATATTTTCACAGTCACGGCCGAAATGGGTTTGGCGCAAGATTCTGATCTATGGGTTGTTGAAGTTTTGAACTCAAGCAGTGGAGAATACGAAGAAATGACCATGTTGACCCTTGGAATTGGCGCTGCTAACTCCAATGAAACAGTAGATCGCACCGCAACTTTGTCGGTGAGGGTAACATTACCATCTGTTGAAGATGCTTGGCATCTTGATGATGGTCATAGAATCACAATCCGAATGGTAACTGAACTGGGTGAATCCAGTCAGTTCACAATGAAGGTTGTCGTTCCGCAAAATCATGGCTTTAGCATCGCTGAGGCCACTGAAGTCTTGGGCATTTCACCTCTAGTTCAACGTCAGTTCTCCTTTGAAGTAACCAACGAGGGTAACGGACGTGACACTTTCAGGATCGAAGTGTTAGAAAGCCCTATCCCTGTGAATTGGTCGGTGACTCCAATGGATTCGAATCTTACACTAGCGAAAGGAGAAACACGTAATCAACCATTCACTGTGTTTGCACCTGCTGAATTTGTTGAAGGAAGCATACTTTTGACGGTTGACATTACTTCCGTGAGCGGTACACAGTCTGAACAGGTCAAAGTTACCATCAAGGCTGCTCGCATCGCACTTGAGGTGGAGACTGGAGATATTCAAACCGAGTCTGATGACGTTGCAGGTGAACCTGGACGTGTGATTATCCCAGTTTCGAACAACGGTGAATTGGATGCCAATGATGTGATTGTCTATCTGACACTTCCTAACGGCACAGAAATGCAACAAACTGTATCGGTTCCAGCGAACAGTCAAACCTTCGCAGTGTTTGAAGACATTGAGCAGAATCAAGGTAATCAGCGATTTGAATTACGAGTCGAGGTTGCTGGTGAAGATGCTCCATACGTTGAAAGCAATGTTTACGAAAGCGATTGGAGCCTCGAATACCGTGTGGTAAGTTCGGGTGAAGGAGATTCACCATGGCTTTCCGTTCTGATCTTGGTACTGATTGTCTTAGTGGCCTACGGTGGTGTTCGTACTGCACGAAGCCGCGGCGGAACAAAGTTCTGATATTGCTCTTCAAGCAGGCCCTTGTCAAACAAGGGTTCATGAAGAAAGTCAGCGGATGGCCTAGGGTATGGATGAACTGCGGAACGTGGAGTACCTCCCCGAACCCAACGACCGCAGTATCGTTTCAGCTATTGACCCGGCCGTTGTCGGACACCAAGACGGTTATCGTTCACAGGTAACCGGGTGGGCTCCGAGGATTGCCATGCCCATGGTGCGACATCGTCGTAGATTTCCAATTGGCAACGCAGTTGCGTTGGCTGTGCTGATCTCAGTTGGAATGTTTCTCTGGCAATCACAATTACTGGTTATTCAATTACCATTGCCTGATTCAGAATGGGCGTACGATGCCACGAACATCCGTGAAATGCAGGAAGATGGTTTGACTGGAGATGGAATCAGAGTCTGCATGGTGGACACAGGACTTGACGCTGAACACGAGGCTTTTGCTGGCAGTGATATCGTCTTCCATGACTTGGTTGGAAATTCTGCTACTCCCAAAGAATATGGCGCTATTGCTCATGGTACTCTGATGGCAGGAATTCTTGTTGCCGATGCACACCAACTTGGTGCAGCGCCCAATGTGACATTGGGAATGGTAGCTGCTCTTTCTGACGACGGAATGGGGGAAAATACTGGAGATGAATCTGTTGTTGGTGATGCAATTCGTTGGTGTCAGTTTCAATTCCAGGCAGATATTATTTCTCTCTCACTCGGAGGCGCTCCGTCGATGAGCATGGACCGTGAAGGCAATTCTGCTTCCGCAACTCGTCAAGCGACAGATTCAGGAATTTACGTCATCGCTGCAGCTGGAAACGACGGTGGAGTTGATGATGATGGGGATGTGTCGAGTCCTGGAAACGTACCACGGGCAATCTCGGTTGGTGCAGTGACCAAAGATGGTACTGTATGGGAGAATTCATCAAGGGGCTCTCAAACATTAGCGAACGGAGATCAGCGTCAGTCTCCCCACCTGAAGCCCGAGGTGGTCGCACCTGGACATCAAATTATCAGCACTGGTCAATCTGGCACTTGGTACTCCAGTAGTGGGACATCGGATTCTACTGTGTTCGTAACAGGGGCTCTTTCATTGATCTTAGAGGCTAACCCACATTTACGGGCGAGTGTTCAAGAAAACGGGAACTGCATCGATGCAGTCAAACAGGCGTTGGCAGATTCAAGCCAACCTCTCTTGGATGGGAAAGTTCACGATGATCGTTGGGGATATGGCTCTCTGGATACAATCGCTTGGGCAGAAGAAGTCGGAAAAATCACCAGTTGTGGTTGAGTAATTCCACATCTCTCTTCCTTTCGAGCAAGGATCTCGCCCGAAATATTACCGCTCTCTGTCGTTTTCAGCCGAAAAAACCGTCAAAATTCGGCGAAAAGTTTGATATTATTGGGGGCAAATGATACTTTAAAGCCCACAAATGAGGCGCAGTATTATATTTAGGTCGTTCATGGACAGGGTAGGTGTGCCCACTATGTCTAGAGAAATGCGAATGAAAAGTATCACCATCGTCACTCTGTTTTTATTGTCGTCGATGATAGGATTAATTCAATTGCCAACAGCATCAGCTGTGAATGAAACTACCAAAGGTACCATTTCGGGTATTGAGACCTGGTCTGGCACCATGAATCTGGCAGGTGACGTTGAAGTAGCGGAAGGAGCCCTGCTGATTGTCAATGCAGGGACAACCATCAACATCCCTTTCGGTAATTTCATTGATGTCAAGGGCGCTATCTGTGTCGGTGATAGTGCCTGTGGTGCAAGCGCTGGTTCATCATCGAGTAAGGCTCGGTTTGTGTGGAGTGTGCCGTCAGATTATACACCCACGGGCCGTTGTTACAGCAATTCTTCGACTTTACTCAACAACGGTGATACAGCCTGTGGGTCGGGCATGGTCATTCGCAGTACGATTGATCAATCCATTACATCTCTCAATTATGCCCACTTCGAAAACACATACGGATACCCCATCTATGTGGCAACCTTGCAACAGGTCCAATACGGAGCGCTTGTGTTTGATGGTTCATCCACCAATGCCAAGGGACTTTCGTTCACTGATATCAATACTTCAAACATCTTAGCGATTGATTTTGCATCTCCAATCATTTCTGAATCCGAATTCACTCTCGGTATTGATGGGCGAGGGTACGATGCTGCAGCCGTTCGGGCCTACAGTGCCGGGGCTGGTATTCTATCGACCTTTACCGTGAAAGATTCAGAATTCACTGGTGCCGATGCCGATTGTGGCACACAAGGCGGTGGCCGTGCAGTCGTTTACATTGAAGACAGTTACATCGACATGGACAACATTGACATTTCTCAAAATTCCTATGGAATCCTGCTGAAAAGTAGTTCTGGTTCACTCACGAATTCTGAAATTGATGTTAAGTGCAACGCAATCGACACCAATTCACTCAAGACGACTGGCAGCATTGAACACGTTCTCACTGTCTCTAACAACCTCATTACCACTGCAGAAGGGGCTGGCCTCACTGCGTACGACGGAGCAAATGTCTATGCAGATGGCAACACACTTTCCGGTGCTACAGAAGGGTCCGGTGTTGGTATTCGTTCATCAACGGTTGAATTACATCGCAATACCATTGGACCGATTGGTGGTTGGAACGGAATCTGGATTTACGGTACATCAGATGTTGTTGCAGAAAACAACACCATTCAGGACACTGGCAAAGAACCGGTCCTGATTGGAGAGTACCACTTCCAAGACCAAGGATGGCAAGTACCTGCTCCAACAGCTGCTCGAATCTATCTGGCAAACAACAACATTTCAGGCAATACAGGTACCTGCAATTCTCAGATGTATGGCGGTGATTTCCCATGTCCCGCAGTTCACGTCTTCATGTCCTCTGCTACAATTTTGGACAACACCATCTCTGGAAACGGTGGAGACATCATTAGAGCCAAGGGTTCGCTTGTCAATGTCCAACGGAACACAGCGGATTCCAACTTTGGATACGCAGGAAACATTTCCATGTATGACGATAATTACGGGAACAAATACGGATCCATCGCTTACTTCTCGGGAAATACTTGGACCGGTGTCTCACAAGTTTACAACGTAACAGAATCCCGTCTCACCGTTCAATCAGAACAGATTCCATCACCTGGCAATGGTGAACTTTACCCTGTCAGTATCAGTTGGGAAGGTGCAGAATGCCCTTACGTTCAAGATGAATGCTTGCAAATTCCAGACACTGTTGTTCTTCCTCCAGCACAAATGCCATTGGCTTTAGAGTTGGTCGACAACGCCACAGTGTTCTCCTATGCTGACCTACAAAACTTTGATTCAAGCATGATTCACGTGCAAAACCAAAACACTGCTTGGGGCTCTCAAGTTCGTGAAGGTGAACTCGTCCGATACCAAGTGAAAGCAAAGAACAGCAACGTTGCTGGAGCGACAGTCATCATCAGGGATGCCACTGGTTTGCCATTGTATGAATTGACCACCGATGCCTTTGGATTCACTCAGCAAGTTTCCCTGCCCTCTGACTTCTTGCTCGATCGCAACTGGAATCACCAAGTTGGTGACAAGAATGCTGCAATTCCTGGCTCTGGAGTTCCACCCGTCCTGGTTGACGAAGATTCCTGCGCAGATGGAATTGACAACGACGGAGACACCATGGTTGATGGTGATGATTCTGATTGTCTTAACGGCCGTGAAATGCCTTTCTATACCGTTGAGGCCTTCAAATTCGGCATGGGTGCGAAGGATTTCTCCTTTGTGCTTTCAGGTCCAATCGATGAAGTCATCAATCTTGAAAACCTCCGTCCGAGCGTGAGTGTCAATCAGCAAGATGGGGTCTCGTTTGCAACCACAGTGTCCATCAATGGGCAAGCCTGGGACGGCGTCAAGTGGCCCTATGCCAACGACATTACTGCCTACAACAAGCAATTCGGGACCATTCAAGATGTTGAAATTCAACCTCCCGGTTCCAATGATTGGTATTCAGCATCGGACACCTCCGGCTCAAATGGAGATGTGACCATGGAAAACCACCCATTCAAGGATTGGGCATTTGATTGGGACATGTCTGCTCACCCAGCCGGTGAAGGTGATGTTACGTTCCGCATTCGCTCCTATGACGGATTAGATTACTCACCCGTTGAGGTTCGACAATACAAACTCAATTTAGTTCCACCAACCACCTATGTTGACATCCCTAACACAGGAACCACACACACCACTGGTAAGGTGATGTTCCAAGGGTCTGCGACCGATCCGTATTCAGGAACTTATGGTAGCGATATTCAAGCAATATGGTTCCATGTTTCCGGTGATACAAACGGCGATGAAGTCTTTGATGATTATGTCTCTCACTTCTACACAGAAGGTTCCACCACTTGGTCCTACCAGTGGGATTTCTCAGAACTACCATCCGGTGAGTACCATTTCGAAATCTGGGCAGCAGACAGCGATTTCTGCAAGGATGATCGAGGAATTTGTGTGGCCGAAGAACGAACGTTGACTATTGTCAACGAAAACACACCACCTCAACTGCAAGTGAGTTGGATTGGCTCTCCAGACATGATGGAAGGTGGTACGGATATGGCTACTATTCGCGCATCTGAAGACACAGTTATCATGGGGTATGCCAACGATATCGGTGGTCAAGTTACTCGTGTTGAAATCGACATCTTTGACCTTGCTAGTGGATCTGCTTTACCAATGAACAACGGACCTTTGCCGGTGACGTCTTTCAACCCTGACAAGACTTGGAGTGCTATTTGGGATACATCTGACCTCGTTCATGACCAACAATACGATGTTGCAGTTCGCGCCTATGACGGAGAAGATTACTCGCAAACTATCGAATACCGGGTGATTATCAACAATCCACTCAATGCTGACAACATCAATCCTTTGTTCAACGATACTGGATGGGTTGGTACTATCACCATCTTCTGTGATGCACAATCTTCCTCCATCAACCGATGTGGCGATGGAGCAATGGTTGATTTGACCGCTTTCTTCTATGACCCCGATGGCATCGGAACACCTGCGGAATCTCTTGTCTTTGACATCTGGGATGATGAAACAACTCTCCAAGATGACGCCTATTCTCAATACATCCGTATCACTGCTGATGGAAAGGCAATCTACAACCCGATGGATGCGCGAGCCGCCAGTACCAGTGAAATTTCAGAGTGGTCCCTTGATGGAGTCATGTTTGAAGCTCGAGATATTCACGAATCGAAGGTTTACTCCCTCAAGGTCAATTTCCTTGTTCGAGCGGTTTCATTCACTGCTGAGCGTATCAACTCTGGAGTTGTAACGGTCGATAATCCAGCGTCATTCCAGGGTGAAGGATTGCCCGGAAGTTTGGTGAATGCACGCTTCGCAAATGGAGATGCTAAGATCAACTCCACACGTGTCCTTTCAGATGGAACGTGGACCATGGACCTCACCAGCAGTCAGTTGGATGAAATTGGTGAGTTTGGAATCATCTTTGAAATGGATGGTCAAGTATTCGAGTTCATTGGAGAAAATGGACAACCGAATGGCAAAGATGGTGTCTTCAGTGTAACCGTTTCTTCGGGAGATGAAAAGGATTCATCAATGCTCACAATCATACTCGTTGTTGCTGGCTTGATTGCAGTTCTTGCAGTCGGGGCCTTCTTCTTCGTAGAGTTCGAAGAATTTGATGATGAAGAAGGGGATTTTGATGTAGAGAATCAGCCAGAAGAAGATCCCTATGCATGGGCAAAGGCAAAGCAAACGCCTGCAATTCCTCAACAGGAAGCAGCAGTACCGGATGCAGCAGCTCCTGCGGCAACACATCCAGGCTGGTTGTGGGATGAAGCTACCAACCAGTGGGTCCCCGATCCAAACTATTCACCTGAACAGTGAACCATTCATTCGAAGGTTGTGTTCAGATGGTGATGTTGCCAAAACCCGGGGTTCAGGAACGAATTCTTTTGCATCTATTGGACTATTCCGATTTCAAAAACAGCATCGAAGTCCCCTTTGCACTTTCTCAGATGGGAATTGCAAATGCAGTTGCAATCGCTCGTTCAAACGTGCCTCGGGCCATTGCTGGATTGAAGGATCAAGGTGTATTGATTGAGCGTCAAGCCCACGTCAAAGGTGTGTCTCGAAAAAGGAAAGCATACTTTTTGACAGACTCTGGTGTTGTCATGGCGAATGAGACATGGGAACGTCTCTCGGACTATCCCATTGAGTGTATCTTGCAGGAGCAAGAGATGATATCGACTACATTGGGTTCCATCAAATCAGTCCTTCCTTTCTCAATGCGACCGGTCGATGTGATTCGTTACATGGATGACCAAGGTATACTTGATGCGAGGTCGTTATCAGAGGATTTGATTGAGCGCGATTTATCAAAGCATGTTGAGAAGCAATTGGTGACTGCACTTGCTGATTTGCCGAGGTTACGTCACTTCTATGGGCGGGCCACTGAACTGGATAACATGGTGAATTTGATTGAAGCACGTGCCACGACCTTACTGATTCCTGGGATTGCAGGAATTGGGAAAACAACCGTTGCATCAAAGTTGGTTGAACGCTTCATGCACCGGAGGAATATGCTGTATCACCGCTGTCAAGATTGGGAAAGTTCACGTTCCTTTTTCGAATCCATTGCAGATTGGTTGTCGAGCATGGGTAATTCAGAATTTGCATCGTATCTTGCGGCAACTCCGATTCCTCAACCTGCCGATGCCGCCCGTTTATTGGTTGAAGGGCTCACAGGTTCACCTGCTCTGATCATCATCGATGATTTCCACAAAGTTTCAGATTTGGTACTCCATCAAACCTTTCAAGCCATGTCGATTGCTCTTCTGGGTAGCGATGAGAAAATTGGATTGGTCATCTTTTCACGATCATTTAAGCCAGTGGTTCCCACGAAGGATGCTGAAGGAAGAATTGCCAGTCTTGTCTTACCTCTAGACGGGCTCGACCCCGACGCAGGAAGGAAATTGCTGACAAGTTTTGACGACATGGCAGATGAACAATGGCTCCACATCCATGGTTTGTCACGAGGACATCCCCTCGTTTTGGAACTCATTAATCGAGGTGCTTCTGCTGGTGCATTCCACGAGACGTTGGAACATTATGTGTCAGTAGAGATTTTCTCCAAACTTGGGGCTGAAGAAAAGCGTGTACTTTCGGCTCTTTCCATCTATCGAGAACCTGTTTTACTCGAGGCATTAGCTCAGCAACAACTCGACACAAATGCACTTGATGCGTTGGTTGAGTCAGGGCTCGCCCGACAGGCGGATTCAGAAACTTACGACGTTCACGATTTGATTCGAGAATTTCTCTTGCGCAGCCTTACTCCAGCACTCAAGGAAGAATTTCACGGCAAATGTTTAGAATGGTATGAAAAACAGCCACAGAACAACGAAATCAAAATCGAATACATCTACCATGCCATCCAGTCAAAGCAGTATGAAACAGCTTCAGATATCATTGTCAGTGATGGCAGGGGGCTTGTTTCGCAAGGCCATCTTGAACTGCTTGGCTTGATTGAACAAATTGATCATGAAGAACTTCAACCAGAAGTTCACTTATCTCTCAATCAATTGATGGGTGATATTTTGGCTTTGATGGGGCGTCTTGATGATGCAGAAGCGATGTTACACCAAGCATTCGATGATGCAACAAAGCAATCGTCTCTCCTGCTACAAGCAGAAATCCTTTCCTCACTTGCAGATGTCAGTAGGAAGCAAGGTAACAGCGACGTTGCTTTGAGTCGTCACCGAGATGCACTCAAACGCTATATTGAACTGGGGAATGCTAAATGGGCTGCTCGAACCTACAATAATATTGGATATTTGCTTCGTAGAAAAAACGAACGAAACAAAGCCCTTGAGGCCTACCGTGAAGTTGAAGTCATCTTGAGTGAGTCTGGGGATGATGAACTCCTCAATAGTCAAATCACCTTGGCACGTGCCTTGATTGATTTAGGTGAAGTTGAACGGGCGAGAAATCATGCTATGGATGCACATGAGCGAACCTCGGATCTCGATGATAAGGCGCTCCATGCACGAGCCCAGGCGGTTTTAGGACGATACCACTCAAAGGTCGATCAGTCAGAATTGGCAATGTTTCACTATACCGCTGCTTTGGAAGCACTCAATGAGGCCGGTGACCTTCAAGCATTGGTTGAAATCACCATTCTCTTGGGTGAGGTTCTTCAGGACGCAGGTCGTAATGAAGAAGCGTTAGAGCATTACCGTGAAGCTTTGGTAGTTGCAGAAGCCAATGATTTACGAATGCAAATTGGAGATTTATTGACTCGATTAGGGGGTGTTGTCCCAGACCATCAGAGAAGGATGGAATATCTCCAACGCGCTCTTTCGGTGTATCGTGAACTCGGAGCAAAAACACGTATGCGCAATGTTCAGGCGATGGTGCATCGGGCAGTTATGGGCCGTTGATTATTGAACAGCTTGTGGCCGGTCGAGGGTGATAAAAGTCACACCGTTGTCATGCACAACCCAAATTCGATCAATTCCAGCCAGAGGTATAATTCCACTATGGCTTCCTGACCCCGTGCCAGAAAGACTCACATCTGTGTCCAAAGGCCCCCCTTCGTCTACCAGGATGAGGGCAGTATCAGTCAATTGCAATGTAAACAATGATTCATCGGCTTCAGAGGGCCGCCACGAGATTGATTCTGCATAACTCACATTGCCAAGACGGCTCGCTTCATCAGCACGCTCAACAGCAGCAGCAACGTCATTCATGTTTGCCTCAATGGCTTCTTGATTCCATCTTAGTCGGGTATTTGTTTCAATGTCCCACGCCCATACACTGAACATCGACATTAACAAGACACCGAGCAAGAAGGTGAAAATGTAGCCTAATTCGGTTGCTGCAGCACCTTCGTCTCGGCCAAGCGTATTGTCCCTCATGTCATGGCCTCCCGGACAGTCACATCAAGCGATGATAGTTGTAGAGTGAATTGTATCACTTCTCCATTGGTATGCCATACGGCTTCGGATGTACCATAACTTGGATCGGGAACCCATCCGACATAATCCGTAAGCAGGTCGAGTCTTCCGGGATAGATGGTCCAATCTTCACTTGATTCAAGACCGACACCTGCGCTGTCAGCGATAGCCGTCCCGTAGGGGTTTGACCAACCCCGGCGTACCTCGTAAGCAGGTGTGGAGGCGAGTGACATTCGACTCACGAGTTCGATGTCAAAAGTGAGCTCACCAGCACCTGAGACACTATCTGCTGTAGGGTGAAGTGAAGGGACAGTTGCTGCGAAGCGAGGCCCAGGACCCCCTCTGTCTGATGGTGGAACTACGACGTATGGGTTGAATTCAGGATGATTTGTCACTACAGCACCGCCAGAAAAAGCCACTTCCATGCCTTGGATGGATGATTGGAATTGATAACTCAAACGGGATAGGTGGAAGGCCCAAGCAGTACCGATGGTAGCATGCGATGAGGTCCCATCATCTCCAATGACTTCAATGGCTACACTGGATGGATGTCGTCCATCAATCCATGCTTGTTGGATGTCAACTTCACCTCGTCCACCCATTCGCTCCCATGGCAGATCGGTCGTAATCCAACCACTGGCCTGTGTGTTGACGGATGTACAACGCTGCATACCATCGTGTCCTGCTTGATGGAGTCCATCATCTCCTGTTTGCTTGAAGACGCGTAGTGGATGGTCTTTTTCGACAACGATGCTAGCATTTCCTTGATTCATGCTAAGCGTGATGTCATTGTTTTGATTTAGGAACACTCCTGATTGATTGACTGATCCGCTTGCATTCCACGTGCTTGTGTAACCAGCAAGTGAAAGTGTCAGCGATTCATTTGCAGATAGGTTCGCATCATTTTGATAGATGAATGAAGCACCAGAGAGGCCACCAGTATCGGTGGCAGCGAGATACATTCCTCCAATGACCTCGTCGCTAATATTGGTTAATCCATCGGCACTCCACGTCACCATCAAATCGCCATCTGCGTCAATGGTAGGTGCCCCTGCAAACTCTGAAGGCGGCCACGAGACGTCTTCATAACCCCCAGGTGTGACGGAAATCCCTCCACCTCGCCATGTACTGGTGACAATGGTGTCGCTTGGATTAGTAAGTCGTAAAGTACCTCCCAATGAAGGTGGTAAAAACGCATGGCCAATGAATGAGCCTGTCGAAGCAGGCCAAGCAGTTGTTCCGATACTTTGGTTGTCCGTTGAGACATACAGCATTCGACTAGGGGCGCTGGTCGAGAGGTGAATTACACTCTCCGTTGTGAGGTTGAGAGTGTGGGTCCAGGCAACTCCTGTTCGTGATTCAGTGGATGGAAGTGCGTAATAGATTTCAGTACTTTCATCAACGGTCAAATGAATTTGATTGGCGACTTGGCTGAGAATTTGGATAGTTGAGTGACCTGATTGAGCAGGAATCACCCATGCATGTCCTCGTTTGTCACTTGGTTCAAGATCTGTTGGCAGAAGATAAGTGGCGCCGCCTTGGCCAGAAGTTGCCATGACGACCAATTCATGACTAGATGAGAGAACAACTTCTCCCAGTTGCGTAAGGTCCAATGTTGCCATGTCATCAACACGAAGTTGGGTGGTGGAGATGGATTCTTCTGATTCGGTTAGTTCAACCTGCACTGGACCAAGAGGCATGGCAATGCCAGGAGAAACAGAGAATGCGACTTCGTCAAGGTCAGCAGCGAGGGTGTACTCGTAGGTGCGGGTTGGGCCTTGGCGTAAATCAGTGATGCAGACTGCTTCGATGAATGACTCTGGATGACGGATTTCCATCGTATCGTCAAAGTCGAGTGCCCCTCTCACACGTAATGACATGTCTTCTTGCCAAGTTGCCGAATACCACATGCCTCCACGTAAAGGATCCCATGCAAGGTTTCCATCAACGGGAACCAGGGTGGTTTGCGTCGAATCGCCAGGCATCCCCCGTTCACTCAAAGCAGATGTTTCATGAGCCAGGAGTGTCATTTGAGATGACATGTCATGGCGTTCTACGGAACCTTCCATTTCTTCAATCACGGGCATCATGGAGATCATCATCAAACCAATGATAGAAAGTACACCTCCAAAGAGAAGAACGGTGGCCACGGCGGCAGAGACTGCTTCTTCATCACGCTGGAGGTTGGTCTTCATCTGCGAACCTCCACTTGCTGCAAATCCACTTCAAAGTAGAGAGGTTGACCCTGAGTCATAACTGTAAATCCATCTGCGCCACTTGCACGTTCGTAGGGTGCAAAACCGATGAATGTGTCAAGTGTTCCAGATGCTCGATGAATGGTGTAATCAGAAAGCCATGTTTCGTGATATTGAGGT
This sequence comes from Candidatus Poseidonia sp., assembly GCA_022426155.1. Taxonomy (GTDB): domain Archaea; phylum Thermoplasmatota; class Poseidoniia; order Poseidoniales; family Poseidoniaceae; genus Poseidonia. The sequence goes on from JAKMEE010000032.1 coordinate 121,110, forward strand.
GTAATCACATCGTTCAGTGCGTTGAATACTGTGAATTGGACGTTGTAAGCTTGGCCACTAAACAAGGTCTTTGGGCCAAGAGATACAAATTCCATTCCGATGTTAGAACCCGAACCAATCGAGCCATTGCTGATTGCATCTGTCATCAGGATCGAGAGACGAAGTTCATTGTTCGCCATTCGATCAAACTGAACCAAGGGCATGGAGGTGATGTCCCACGGCTTGTTTGGGAAGCGTTCTGCTCTGGCATTATTCATCGTCACAATTTGATGATCACCTTGCCCCATAGAGGTCGTGATTTGCAATCCTGAAAGAGTGACGTAAACACTTCGGTGTAACGTTATGTCCTGTTCTCCATATACTGTGATGATCATCCAGTGTTGACGGGACGCATTATGGGTGATCAAAACTTCCTGATGGCTTGTCGTGATGTTCAATGTGAGCAAAATATCAGGTGATTCAACCGTCATGTATCGGGCGCTTTCATTGGCTGAAAGAATTCCAATCGTGGTGTCATTCACATGACGTAATGAAATGCGGTCCATCGGGGAAAGGTCAGCTGCTAACGTCCAATGTTCCACATTTTGAACTGAACGAATGGAAGTTGATTGCAAGGCCAATGTGTTGCGGAAACCAGTTCCATCTGGGGCATTTCCAGCCACCTCTAAACGGTCTTCAATACGGTCAGCAATACCACTTGCAGAATTCCAATTTGTGTTATCTTCAAAATCCGAGAGATAAGGGTTGAGGAAGATCCAAACTCCGCCCATGATCGTGATGACCATGGCGAGTAACATGACGACGCCAAGAACTTCGCTCACAGCACGCTCTTCTCGACAAAGCCGAGTTGAGTGTTGTGGCCCATTCATGGTGTTCACACGCTGGGTATGAAGTGGTATCATTTAGCCCTTGACCTTCAGAACACTTCGACGCCTCTCATTGAGGCCTCAAATTCGGGTCTCGACCGAGGTGGGCGAAGTAGCATCTTTTCCGATGTAATGGGAAAATTCCGGTCCATCTTGCAAGGAGATTCGCAAATCGCCGCTAAACACTTCCTCGATGTAGTATAGCACGGTTGATTCTGCAATATGAGGGCGGTTATTTTTCGAACTCAGATGTGTCAGAGTGATGCTGCGAGTCGTGTCAGTGCAGACCTCGGAAAGAAATTGGCCAGTTTGTTCATTGGAAAGGTGGCCACCTCTCCCAGTGATTCGATCTTTGAGTGAATACGGATAGGGGCCATTGACCAAGCGATGGTGGTCATAATTGGACTCAATGGAGATGTGTTCACAGCCCCGGACATGCGTGATCAATTCATCTGTCCACGAACCCAAATCTGTGATGATGGCGGCTCGTTCACCGCCATGACTTGCTACGAAGGCGACGTTATCCGAGCCATCGTGTGGGACTGGGACTGGTAGTACGGTCAAATCATCTCCAATTCGAAGCAAATCCAATGCCGAGAAATACGATGTTAACTCGGGGTCAAGGCCTAATTCAAGGGCAGTTCGTTCATTCGCCAGTACTTGTATTCCCCACTTGTTCTGAATCACACATGCTCCCCCGCCGTGATCACCATGATGGTGGCTGATGAGGGCACAGTCAATCTCTTCGGGTTCTATTCCGAGAAGGTTGAGGCGTTTTTTGAGTTGATTGCCACTGAATCCTTGATCGACAAGAACCTTCACATTGGGTGTTTCAAGAAGCGTTGCGTTGCCGCGGCTCCCTGTCCCAAGGTGGGTAATTGTCATCGTCATGTTAACGGGCAATGGGCATCGCGGGAAGGACTTGAACACACCGATGCTCAGGTACGGGAAAGGCGCATTTTAGGCCATTCCTACAAAGTCCAGAACGATGCATTGTCGGAACATCGTTCCATCATCCTCATAAGCAATCTTTCCAAGGTAAAGTTGGGGCGAAGCGTATGCTTTGCATCGGTTGATATTATGCGTCGAAGCCAAACCACACTTCTCACGACATTGGCGGTTGTTGCAAGCCTGCTCTTTATGTCGCAATTCCCAACCATCTCGAGTGTCTCAAATATTCACCCAGATGACACGACACAAACTCCACCGCCGAACACAGACACCGACGGTGATTTGATTCCCGATGTTCACGAGACCTTGTTTGAAGAATGGATGAATTGGACTTCAGTTGATGGCCGCGAGGTCATCATGGAGGGCTTGGATAAGAACGATGGCTCAGACGCGAGTACTGACCGTGACAGAGATGGGTTGAATGCAACTGAAGAATTCTGTTGGCCTTATCCTGCGAATTGCACCGATTCTGGCTTTGCACGAGGTTTGACCGGTGTGTTGGATGAAAACAGTGAACGCATTTACCTTGACCCACGTGTTTCGGACACGGATGGGGACGGTTTACCAGACGGTTTTGAGGCGTATATGTGCCAACGAACGGGTGGATTTGACCAAATGTCCATGCGATATAGTTGCATGACTTTTGATCCGCTGAATGCTAGTGACTTGGTGCTTGATGGAGACAACGATGGTTTTGATGTTGATCGAGATGGTGTGCTAAGTCCCGCCGAACGATTCACTGCTCCGGAGGAGTACCGATTCGGAGCCCCCGCGAATCATACCATGGAATTGGACGGGCTATGGTGCCATGCTACATTGCCTGAAGGTTCCCCTCTGAAAAATTGGCCGTTCATTCCCTCGGGAGTCAATGCATCCTTCCACAATTTATTGCCTGCTTGTACCACCAATTCCACCACACCAGTTGGAGAAGACCTCTGGCTAGGTACCGACCCTCTGCTGGACGATTCAGACCGATATTATTGGGATGGATTTTCAATTCGCCCACTTTACCCATCCTTTGGTGATGGAATCCCCGATGGTTGGGAGGCACATTTCGGATTGAACCCACTCAACCGAACCAATGCCCTGGATGATCCAGACCAAGATGGATGGGATGAGAATAGAGACGGGGTCATTACGCCAGACTTGGCTCGAACAGAAACGGCATTGAAATTGGGAGAATCCCTCTCAACCTTGCAAGAGTATCTGGTCCACTATGACGATGGGAATACGGTTTATCCTGGCCTGAAGCACACGGCATTAGGTGATGGTGGAGAATACGAGCAAGTACCTCTGGTGTACGATGCCGGGGAAGATGAATCTTCCATTCTTCACCATGATATTCGGGCTCTTGAGGTTGATGATGAACACCTCTATGTCGTGACCCGCTACGGTTCAACAGTCTTCGACACAGGAAACGATATTACGACACATCATTGGATGCCACAAGGAATTGAAGTCCATGATGGCCATCTTGTTCATAGCAATGGGGCCCCATTTGCAATGGCCTTTGCAACGAGCGCTGGCTTCGCTCTAGCCCCTCTTCTTGCTGACGGCTCATACAGTCCAATCTCTTCGTGGGATTGGGTGCTAGAGGGAGAGATGCATGCCCTTGAACAACTCGCAGTTGATGATGGCAATCCATACGTCATAGCTCTTGGTCCTTTAGGGACAGGATCGGTGCATGAAATCAATCTTGACGGTTCCTTAGTGTCCACCTTCAGTATTGGCCAAGGCATTCGTGATGCTCTTGAGACCGCTGAGGCAAACGTCACTTCAATCCAACACGGCTCTGTAGGCGGCAGTACACTCACCCTCTTTGTTGGTACCGATCGCGGATTACTCACCTTTGAAACTCCTTCTGCCCGAGATGAAGCATTGGGCTCATGGCGTTTCTTTTACACGCCAGGACCCTCACCCATTCCAACGAGCATCGATGAAATTCGTAGCCTTTCTCTAGGAACCGTCGGGAACCCTGCTGAGGTTCGGACAATGGTGCTTGATGGCCCATCTGCTGCCAATGCCCAGGTCTTATGGTTTGGAACTCCATCTGGATTACACAAATTCGAACTTCTTGGAGATGACATTTTCCACAGCGGTCTTCTTGCTCACCCTGGCATTGATGGACAATCAGCTCGTGAACTCAATGACATTCACGCTATTTATCCGACAGGTGATGAACTTTTGATCGGTTCACAGTGGGGCCTGTGGGGCATTGTTGGAGATTATACTGCAGTGTATGGTTTGCAAGACCAAACTTGGTTGCCAGGACAAATTACTACCATTCAAACCATTTCATCCGATGGAAATGTCACCGTCTTCGGCGGTGCCGCGCCAGGGATGTTTGCAAACCTTCAACTCATTGACCCAGGTGCCAATGATTCTGACGCAGATGGTATGCCAGATGGTTGGGAAGTGTATCATGGATTGGACCCAACCGACCCATGGGACGCATTGTATGATTCAGATGGAGACGGCATCGACCTTGACCAATCAGGGGACTTTGTTCTTGAACGTCTTTGGACCAATCTCGATGAGTTTAGATACGTTGAACGAACCATGGACGGTTACAATTCGACCAATCCTACTGAAGGAGATTCAGATGGTGATGGTCTCAGTGATGGTGCTGAATACTTTGGATTCTTTTACGAGAATTCAACCCTTTGGTGCCATTATACAGTTCAATTGGTCTATGTCTGCGACGATGCTGCTGGACAATCAGCGAACGCTACCTACCTGAATGTTGCCAACATCGACCAGGGTACAGATCCAACCAACCATGATTCAGATGGCGATGGAATGCCGGATGGTTGGGAAATCGAGCATCGACGGTGGGTTGGCACCTCATTCAGCGGTGGAAATAATTGGTCACTTGATCCACTACGAGCCGACGATGCCGATTGGGATGCTGACGGTGATGGGCTTGCAAACTTGTGCGAGTATCAGTGGTCATTGGTACGAATGGCTGGAATCCGTGGAGATTTGTTAGCTGACTTCGGTGAATCTGCCGAATCAGCCTCAACCTGGGCGGCCGCAGACCCAAATAACATTGATTCAGATGGAGATAGCCTCCCAGATGGCTGGGAATCCGCAGGATACTGCACGTGGACTTCAGATCGAATTGGTGTCAATCCGCTCAACGGGTCCGATGCCTTTGAAAATCCAGACGGCGATGGGTATGATATTGACCATGATGGAATTCTTTCCCTGAACGAATCATTCGTGAATTATTTGGAATACCATCTCCGAAGTGACTTGTTTAGTGGTAATCAGACACTCGGAGGAGTCACGCTTCCAGAAGGATTCACAACAAATCTCTTCGATGACGTTGGGGCTTTTGGTGAACCAGAAGCCACCTTTGCTGAACGCGCATCAGGGTCAGTAACTGTGACTCAATCCACCTATGACATCGGCGCCGCCAACCCATTGAGTGCTGATACTGATGATGATGGAATGCCGGATGGTTGGGAAATTTGGTTTGCTCGTTGGAACCTCTTAGACGACGAATGGACATTGAATCCACTGGATTCCACCGACCGCTGGGAAGATGCTGACGAAGACGGTATGACCAACTGGGAAGAATACAACAGCATCGCTCCACAATGGTCTGAAACTGATGTGAATCGTTCATCTCCACAATGGTTTGTGACCACAATTGGACAAGGTTATGCCTTGCAACAATGGCCAGGCATTTCAACATCTCAATCGTTTGGTAGTTTCTTGATACAAGAGCAAATTAATCTAACTGGATGGACCACTGATCCAAACAACATCGATACAGACGGTGATGGCATGCTCGATGGAGTTGAATTGCTCTTCACAGCATGGAACGTTTCGGCACAAACTTGGACCCTTAACCCCCTTGTTGCAGGTGACGGGGACTTCGATGGCGATGAGGATGGACTCATTGATCGTCAAGAATTTGGCCTATCCATTGCTCAACCAGACAACGGAGGATTGCACCCTTCGGATGCACCTTTGATGCACATCGATGGGGATTTACAACAACCTACTGAAAAAGCCCAACGGGTGTTCAACATCCTGATTTCAAAGGATACCAGAGGCAAGCGTTTGCTTAACGACTTCAATTCTTGGCAGCAAGGTGAGCCTCCAAATGCATTCCTCGAGGTTGTCATGGGGATGACGGACCCGACCATCAGTGATACAGATGGTGACGGGATGTACGATGGATTCGAGTATTGGTTCTCCTCGTGGGATTTAGAAGAAAACCGTTGGAGCATGAATCCGTTGATTGACGGTGATGTCAATTTGGATACCGATGGTGATAGTTTCGATTGTAACGGGGATGGGGAAATTGATGTCAATGAAACCTTCAGTAATTTACGCGAATGGGAATCACGTACATGGGGTAATTACCTCAACCGCAATACCGTTCCTGCCTCCGAAGGCATCATCGACTTTGGCGAAGATGCCATGTCCGCCTATCAGGAAGAATTAGGATTCAATCTTTTACAAGCTCAACAGGCTCTTTATCTGGACTTCATCAAGAAGGGAACAGAATCTGAATCAAGAATGGACAAGATCAATTCCAATGACGGTGATAACTTCAATCGAAGCCTGAGAGGTGTTGCCGACCCAACTCATCATGACTCGGACAGCGACGGAATCCCAGACGGTTGGGAATATTGCTATGCGATTTACGGCATGGAGGATCTGTCAACCATCAATCATTGGGCAGCCAACCCACTCAATCCGTGGGATGTTGATTACGATGGCGACCGAGACGGATGGTACGACCGCACAAGTTTTGATACTCCTGCTGTACAAGGCATCTGGGATAATCGAGTCTTCACGCCATCCGGACAAACCATCCAAAACGGACTTGGAGATCTTCCATTCACCAATTTCATGGAATATGACAATCAAACACGTCCAGACCTTAACGACAGTGATGCTGACAGTCGCACCTACAATACGGTGGTTGAAAACGGCCTTGTCATCTACCATGAATTGGATTACAACTACTCAGATGGCCGTGAAGTCTTCAAGTATGGTTCAAATCCAAGCGATAATGACACCGATGGCGATATGTTGCCTGATTGGTATGAGTACAAAAAGGCCTGGAATGAAACCCATGACAATTTCAGTTCCTTTGTGGAGATACGGGTCGTTTGGATTGACGCTGCGACCGGTGGCTCGTGCGATACAGCAACAAATTCTTGCCTTCCTCTATCTCAAGATGGTTCAGGAGGTTCACTTGGCCGCCCAGATCTTGAATTTACGTGGTTTACTTTGGATCCAACCGACCCCGATGACGCCAATGAAGATCCAGATCAGGATGGAAACTGGGATTGTTCTGGTGCAGGTTGCAATTACGAACCCTACACCAATTTCCAAGAATTTTATGCCGTAACGGTCAGTGAATATTCATCTCCAAATGCTGTACGGCTGAGTGGCCTTACCTATCAGGGTAACCCTGTTCAAGAAGGGTGGCAATTCAGAGCGAGTATCCTTGGCCTTGGCCAGAGTAATGAGTTGCTTCTCAATTATCTCAAATTGGATCAATATTCAGGCCCTGATCGCCAATATGGGTACATCGTAAATGACTACGATACTGATTTCCTCACCGTTGATCCAAACGATGATGTCATTCTCATGGCTGGAAACTTAACCGATGCTTGGGAAATTTATTACCAAGGTTCACCCAATACTCCTCCAGTTCGCAATGTTGGTGAACATGAATTTGGATGGTATTTGCTCGATTTAGATGATGACCACCTGGCTGAGGGCAGTGACCCAATGAATTGGGATACTGATGGAGACTGGATGGTGGATTGGTTCGAAGTACACGATGACGAGGAGGACGGCGTTCGCGGCGATTCATCTCCAATTCGCTACGATTCCAGACAGACAAATTGACGATTTACCAAAGGTAAATCTGCTGACCCCGAACCGCATGGTTCAAAGCCTATGTGATGTGTGTGCAGTGCATGCAAGGAGGCCATGGGCATAGCATTTCCACGAGAGGCATAATGTGGTTGCTGGTTGGTTTGATGCTTGCGACTCCACTCAACCCTCTTGCCAATATGGTCTCCTTGGAAGCTGAGGCAGCAGCAGGTACTCGTCACGCATACGAGTTCCACGATGGTTCCAGCGAGTACATTGCACTGTATCAGGGAGCCAATCCCGATGCTGGTGCCAAAGTATCCTTGCCAAGAGGAGCCGTCGTCACAGATGTCACCATGACACTCTCCGGGGCTTCTGCCACCGGGTGGTCCCAAATCTTAAGCGACGATCGAGACGATTGGGTGACTGGCGATGAATCGAACATTGACGATCGTAGCGGGGACTTGACGCTGGGACTTGACAATACCAGTCAAACCTTCTACCCGCATGGATTTGATGAAGAGCTGAACCCTCAATCCGATGCCTGGTTGGACAATGGTTCGTTCGCACTTCGTCAACCTCACACTTCAAACGCTACAGAATCATTGTTTTCTCAACAAATCACCAAAACATCAGCGAGTTTTAACGCTCAAAGCCAAGGTGCAATATTGAAACATCACGATTGGCTCTTTCTTTCCACTTGGTCCTCATCTTCTTTCCACAACGTGGTTCACCGCCTCTATCCTAACAACGCAACCCGTGAATCGATTATCACACTTGACCAAGCACAATGTACGTTGCCCCAGAAACATTCCTCATCCTATTATGGCTACTACGGATTCAGAGATTGGACTGTCACAGACGATGAACGCCTCTTTGGAATCTTGTCAGGATACCGATATTCCTACGGGACCTCTGCTCCCGTGAATTACCACCGAGTCGTTGAGATGGACATTTCACGGGATAGCGTTTGGACTTGCATAGATTCCTACGATATCTCGAGTTCTGCGGGAGATTATACTGGAATTACCTTTGATCGAGATACTGGGAAAGTATGGGTGGTTCATAATTCGGTTACCAAAATTATTGCTTATGATTTCAGTGGCGACGGTACATCTCAATGGACTCGTGACCCGAACTTCTACACCTTCACTTCATCCACTGGTTCTTCGTGGGAATGCGGTGAAAGTGGGCAACTCGTTCGTGGATTGGAAATGAATAACACGACATTCTTCATGCGTTGCCAAAAGGATTCCTATTACAATGACCGAGACCAGTTAGAAGCATGGTCCATCTCTGGCTCTGCCACAGCTCTGATTCCCCAATCCACCACCCGACAAATTTCCCGTTTAGGATACGGGCTGACGTTTGATGGAGACCGCTTCATCACCGTGGATTCTGGATATTCAACCTGGTCTGGGGCTACCCTGTATTATCGAGAATTTGGTACGAGTTGGCTCTATGAGACCACACCTGCGCCTGGAACCACAACTTGGTACGGCCCCGTCTCACGGTCGGGCGAAGATATTGTGGCTGCGAACGTTCAGACTTACTGGTCTGCAGCGAGTATCGGTGACCGAGTTGATTACTGGATCTCAGCGGACAACGGTACACATTGGGAGGCAGTGACGTCAAATTCAACCATTCATTTTGACCATCCGGGTAACGAACTTGTTTGGAAAGCACAATTGATTGGTTCCACAGCAGTTTCTTGGTGGGTTGACATTGAAGCTGCTACCCAATACACCACTTCGGGTGATTGGACATCCGTTCCGTTCAACACAGGGACAAAGGTTGGGAAAGTTCGTCCAGCATGGGTCTCTGATGAACCCGCAGGCACCACCATTGATGTCATGGTTTCCAATGATAACGGCTCTAGTTGGTTGGGTGCACAAAATAACGCAGAGACGAGTTTCTCAACAGAAGCAGCAGGTAATACGCTCAGATTTGCAATCTTTATGACCACATCTGATATCACAGCTACCCCCAAGTTGGACCAATTCATCTTGTGGTACGAAGAGGGCTATCCTGACCGCCCAATGCTTGACATCGGTGTCGATGGAACCTATGATTGGGAATCTCTCCTGTTCCTCAATGAATCATCGGTTATTGCTTCGGATGACTCCGCTGTTGGTGTTGTCGTCAAACAAGCACCGACCCTTGTTGATGCATTCAATGATTACATTCCAGAGAATGGAGAAGGGATGTTGGATATTCCAATCGCTGTTAAGGCAGCGAGTTCAGGCCGCATCAAATTGTCCAACATCGACATCACTTATGGGATGCAAACCCGAGCGATTGACGTCAACTTTGAGGGTGGCTTAACCGCTCCCGATGGGGCATACCGCAATCTCATCACTCGAGTTGCACCCGGAGACGAAGTTTCTCGTGTCACCAAAGCGATTGTTGCCATCAACCACTCTCACGGAGAGAATCCTTCGTTCACGTGGCTACGTGGCGACTCATGTAGTACAAATTCTGACGCCAACGGTATCGTAGTCTTCGACACATCAAACTGCACTTCCACGGTAGATTCTGAGGGTATTGTCTCGATTTGGATGCCCATGAAGGTGAATTGGAGTTGGGACGATGAATCATCTGCAGAAGCCATCGTGACGGTCGAAGATGACCTTGGTGTCGCCGTTGATCGATGGGACACAACCGGTCTCAATTTAGTCGTTGAAAACGATATCCAGCTGGATGGATTGCGAGTCTGGGAAGAAACGGGAAGACAACTCTATCCAATGGATTGGGTGCGTGGTGGCTTCAATCTGAGTTTCGATGGAGGAGTCTTTTTCCAAGACACTCAACTTTCACCTCCAAGTGGAAGCTTCTCACTTCGTGTGATTGGCCAAAACGTGACCTATGACGGTGACCCTATTGGAGAACCCGTCATCATGATTGAAGAAGTCAATCCTGCCTTTGGCGATTATAACCTCACGTTCCAATCACCGATTCAATCTGAACCTGGTGGTATGATTTTTTATGTTCAAGCAGTCAATCTTGAAAATGGTTCAGTGTACGCAAATCCAAATTACAACTCAATGAGATTGATTCTGGATGGAAACTCACCACTTGTTCTTAGTGCAACTCCCACAGAAGGAGAGGAGCGTCACGTTGGTTCAGCAGGTGCAGGCCAACCTGTTTCAATCGTCATTCAAGATTCAGTCGACCCACCTACACAAATCACTCTGAATTACTGGATTGGATGCCGTGCGAGTGAGGCCATCGGTTGTACGGATTACAATTTCGATGGATTGCCAAACGCTGACGAATATGAGGTCACAATCATCTCTTCACCAGAAACCCGCGCAGGAGGCATCAACATCTTTGAAAGTATGATTGACGACTCAATGCTACTACACAAACAGAAAGTTTCGTTCTACGTTGATGGAAAAGATGCTCAAGAAAATGAAATTGCCATGGGTGGAGGCCCCGTATGCCCTGCAAGTAGCGTTGCATGTGGATATCGCCCGGGTGAAGTTACACCTGACTGGGATGCCGACTTATCCACCTACACCATTCGCCAAGAATTCGAACCAGTCGTGGATCTGGGCAACTCATCGATTGTCGGACATGATGATTACGAACCTCTCCATCCTGGAATCCCCTATACAGCTCAGATATTCTTGAGCGATGAAAACGGTTGGGAAGACATCCAATACATCCAGGTAGCCTTCGGTGGAGACTTTGATGATGACGAAGCGAGTATGTTCATCACTCTGGCACCTGATGCCCAAGGTTTGCCAGAAGCAGTCATGACGTCCGGCTCCAACAATATCGCAGTCTCAAATCTCTATTCAACGGTTGAACTAGATCCAGACAATTCCAGTATCATTGTGATACAAGCTAGGTTCCAATTGACTTGGACATTCCCAGAATCTTTTGATACGGACGGTGTGTCTCATTTCATTCCAAGCATCATGGTCACAGACTTACCATGTAACGAAGGAGAATCGGCCCCCTGCTTTGAGACAACGGTTGGTCTTGGAGAGAACTGGTGGAGCCTTGACAACGATTTCCGATTCGATACTGAACCAGGACACATTCGTGCCATTGAACTTCGTGACAGTGAAAATCACTACAATTCTGAAAATATTGAAACTATTATTGGAGCAGGACAGGCGCTTCGTGTTGATGGACGAGTTCTCTTCAGTGAGGACGAAACACCAGCACCACCAGGTTCGTTTGATATCGTCTTCGGAGATTACGAAAATAATTGGAGAACATCCACTCGAGAAGATGGTAAATTCAGTCTTGATTTGTTAGTTCCCGCAGTACGCTCTGGGCATCTTGACCTCCGGTTGAGCATGGATGAATTACCGGGCCTAGCCTTTGATGAAACACCGTTCTCACCCCGTGTCCGCCTAGCGGTTGATAGTACTCGCCCAACAATCGGCAGCATTTCTCTCAATGATGTTTCACCTGGTAATTCAATTTCCATCGGTCAAGCGGATGCCTTGCAGGTGATGCTTGAAACCAATGACGACAGTGGATTCGATCTTGATGAACCTGCAGTTTTACATTATCGAGTAAAGGCTGGCGAGGCAGAAATTTCACGTGGAAGCGTGCTCTTGCCCGACATCACTCCATTTGGTCAACAATTCTTCTGGAGTGGTATGCTTGATCTCACAGATGCTGGAGCAACAACATTGTTGCCTTCGTATGCTGTTGATGTCTGGGTGTCAGGCTCCGATGAAGCAGGCAATCCCTTTGACACGGAACTCAATTCAATGGGAGAACCATTTGCAACTTGGCCTCTGGCTTTACTCGGGCCACGTGTCGACCTCCACGACGAAAATTCCAAGTTGCAATGGAGCAACCCGAGCCCAGTAGAAAATGAGGCTACAAGTATGGTCGTGGAAGTCAAAAACCTCGGTGGTAACGGAGAAGTTAGTTTTGCTCTTCAGCGCTTAATTGACGGTGGATACTGGTCAACAACAACTCAATTATCATTGGATGTGACTGCAGAGCAGGACATTACAGCATCTCTCCCGGCTCTTGCTGATGTGGCTGCTGGAACCAGTGTTCAGTATCGAGTGATTGTTCTTGTTGATGGCGTTGAGATGGATCGTCATACAGTGGCACCTTTGGTTGTGAAGGAAGAAACCGTTCGCGACGGGGCAGCTCTTTCACAACAAGCCTCGGACGACATGTTTAGCATCACGCTCTTCATCATCGCTCTGATTTCTGTTTCGTTTGGTATGTGGGCTTTGGTCATTCAACGCCGCATGCTCAATCCTGAGGAACCCGATGAGGCCGACCAAACAAACGTAGTT
>JAKMEE010000040.1 GCA_022426155.1 Candidatus Poseidonia sp.
CGAGTGGGTTTGCTGAAAGTTGATGACCAACTGGAGCGCCGACCTGTTGCAATCCTGCAGACTGCCCATCTGATGCGCAGTTTCAGAAGAAATCCGCTGGGGGGGGTTCAAATCCCTCTGCTCCCACCTTCTTTCACACGCACAATGCATACGTTCATGCGAGGGTGTGAATTCCGAAGAATGAGGTTGATTCCATGCGCCGTTTAATCGCCCTTTTGATGTTCGCTTTGATGTTGGGGCCTGTCACAGGTTCTTTGGTTGTAAAATCCACCCCTCTCGAGGCTGTTTCTCTGGACGAGGAGGGCCTGCAGTGGATGCCTGGAGGTTACACTCTTGATATCCCTGAGCAAACCATTGGCGAGTGGGTTGGTGATGATACCCCTTGGTGGGAGAGCACCACGCTCGATGAGAACCGCAACCGCATCCATGATTCTCTTGAAACCCTTGATGGTCCTGCAGGAATTGGTGTCTCATACAGCACCGATGTGACTGCATCACATCTGAATCAACTCACAGCACTTGGTTTCGAGGTTGTTGATGTGATTGAAGCGGTTGACGCAGTTCTCCTGGGAATGATTGAGGCTGAAGCTTCCTCGACCTTGGCGGGTTTGGACGATGTTATCATGGTTGAACGCTACGGGCAGGTTGTTTTGTGGGGTGACGTGCAAACGCCAGCCGTCAAGGCTTCAAATTCTTCTTTCTACCCAGTTGGGGCTTGGGACTTGGGTGTTTCGGGGGCTGACGTCAACATCGCCATGGTCGATACTGGAGTGGACAACGAACACCCTGGATTAAGCGAGAAGTTCATTGCGGGATACGATGCTGTCTGCTATCTCCATACCGACCCAACCTGCTCTTTGGGTGGTGCCCGTGAAACCGATGGAACGTTTGACCCCGATGATGGTAATCAGCACGGAACAGCCTGCATGGGCATGGCTGCAGCAACAGGAATGGATGCATCAGGCACGCAAACCGAGTTCTATGGTTCAGCACCTGATGCTGATCTCATCGATGTTCGCATTGGAACCGATGCTGGAGCGGGGCCCTTTGAGAATTATTTGCTCTCGCAGGAATTTTATGAGTCTGCGATGAATGGATTGCAATGGATTATCGACAACAAAGATACAGCATGGGAGGGGGCCGATGAAGCAAATTACGGAATTGACATCATCTCTCTTTCTTGGGGAATCACCTCTCATGAAGGCGGAGGGTCAGATGGCGAAGACATGCACAGTCGAATTCTCAACGAAGCCATGGAAGCGGGCATTGTTGTGAGTGTGGCCGCTGGAAACGACGGGCCCAGCAACGACGGTTTGTCTGGCATGGGCTCATCCAGCCTTTCAATCACCGTTGGGGCAACTGACGATATTAACACCGTTGACCGTGAAGACGACACCATCGCTTCCTACTCATCCCGTGGTCCTCGCCGAGACAACGGGGACGGCAATCCATTGGACGAACTCAAGCCAGAGGTCACAGCACCTGGAACGAACATCGTCCAAGCTGAAGGATGTGTCACTTCAGGTTCATGCATCAATCTCCTTGGCGGTGATGCTTCCGAAAACGGCTATACCGGTCGCGGTTCAGGAACATCCTACGCCACACCTGCGGTCTCGGGTATCCTTGCGTTGATGATTGAAGCTAACCCTGACCTTTCACCAGCAGAGATGAAAGAGATTCTCAAACTCACGGCAGAGCGACGTGGCGAACCCACACAACCCGATGTTGACCCGTTTTGGAATCGTGATTTCGGTTGGGGAATGGTTGACGCCCTCGCTGCGGTAGAGATGGCGTTTTTCCTCTCCGAAAACAATCTTACTGGTGCCGTGGATGTAAATTCTCAAGTTCACATCACGAACGCTTCCTTCAACAGCACGAGCGGGTTGTTCGAAGTGAGAGGAATGGCGTGGGGTCAGAGTGGCAGCATTTCAGCAGTTGAGGGTCGATTTGGCTCCTCTCAGTGGATGCAGGCAACCTACCAATCTGTTGAGGGTGGTCTCGCTGCCCTTGAGCGCATGGATTGGGTCATGGCCTTTGACCTCAACGAACTACCTGCGGGTGAACAACGACTTGAGATTCGAGCGCTCAACGAAGAAGGGCAACCCTCGTTGCCAGTCTTTGCAACAATGACTGGAACAGGAGATTCATCCAGTTCAATGGGAGGATTCTCAGCAGCACAATTACGGTTCCTCGGACTTGCCCTCATTGTGCTCTTTGTAGCAGGCGTGATGTTCAATGCTCGTACCATACCACCCGTTGTATTGGTTCAGAATGAAGAAAAGGACTACACAGATGTTGTGATGGATGCAGAACTTGTCATCACTCCTGAGGTGAAGAAACAATCGAAGACCAAAGGAAGAAAACCTCCCTCGGATTGAAAAGGAAACTCGGAGTGCGAACATCATGAGCCAATTTAGTGACCGAGCTATGGCCATCCAACCCACAGGGGTCAGGAAGATGTTTGACCTTGCAGGGGACGATGTCATTTCCTTTGGCCTTGGTGAACCTGATTTCCAACCTCCTCAAGTTGCCATTGATGCCTTCTACCAAGCCATGAATGACGGTCACAACAAGTATACGACCACAGCAGGGCTCCCCGCTCTTCGACGAAAAATCGCAGAATCCTGGTCTCCTTATTTAGAAGGAATGACAGAGGACAATGTCTGCATGACCATGTCGGGAACCAATGCTCTGCTCAATCTCTTCATGACACTCATCAACCCAGGAAAGAACATTCTCTTGCCAGAACCCTACTTCCCTCTCTACGGGCCTGATGCGACGTTAGTTGGTGGCGAAGCAAAATATTACCCTTGTTTGTTTGAGCATGAATTTATTCCTCAAATTAGCGACTTGGAATCAATGGTGGATCAGAACACTGTGGCCATTCTCTACAACTTCCCAAGTAATCCAACCGGAGGGACGCTCGACATCCAACAACGTGATGCTTTGCTCGAATTCGCTCAAAAGCACGATCTCTGGATCATCTCCGATGAAGTTTATGACCGCATAGTCTTCGATGAGGAACACGTTTCCTTCATGGGCACGGGCCATGATAAAACCCTCATCGTCAATTCCTTTTCCAAAACTTTCGCAATGACCGGATGGCGAATCGGATACATTATTTCAAGCAACTTGGAAGCGATGAAACAGGTCGTGAAAATTCAGTATTACATTTCAGCCTGTTCCAATGATGCCATGCAATATGCTGTACTAGAAGCCATGGAGAAGGCCAATGATTTTCCCTCCATGGTCGCGAAGGAATTTGAACAACGCTGCCACCTCATCGTCAATCGACTCAATGCAATGCCTGGGGTTCAGTGCCATCGCCCCAAAGGCGCCATCTACGTATTCCCGAAGGTCGATGTGCCCGGAATGAACTCAGAGGAAGTCGCCCTTGAATTGTTGAAGGATGGAGTCTTATGCTCTCCAGGCAGTGCCTTTGGTCCATCAGGTGAAGGGCACCTCCGATTCGCTTACACCATCAGTCTCGAAGACATTGCTCGAGGCATGGACAAGGTCGAAGGAACGTTGAAACGCCTCCAAAGCAATGCATGAGGGTTCATCATGGGTTGGACAGGCGTCGTCGGGATGTTTGTGCTGGGGGCTCTCATTGGCCATATTGGTCCAAGAATCCCTACATTGATGATGAGTCGGGCGAAAGGATTCAACACTCGTTTCGCCCCTCACCCCGACCCGATCACCCTTTCTCCTTACCTGACGCAACGTGTTCTTCATCTACGAACTTTTTACTGGTTGAGCCTCGCTATCGCCATCATTCCGCTTGTATTTGGCGCCATCAGCCTTCGTTGGGGTTCAGCATCCTTCGGTTTTGGTTTGTGGGTTGCTGCAAGTTGGACTGTGCTTTCTCGTCTTCAAAATCTCGTTGGGGAGCGTGGAGCCCCGTGGACTCTTGACCTCGCCCGGACATTGCAGAAGGTCATGAATGAGGCAGATTCACACACTGCCTGCTGCACCATGCCAGTGCCCGTTTGGGACCTTCAAGCGATCAATTGTACCTCGTGTGGAGCGGTTCTGGTTCCACTTGCCCGTCCCGATTTGGGAAGGTCGCGAAGTGATGGGAGATTCAAAGGAACTCTCCGGTTGTTGATCACCGATGGCTACCCGATGCTACCTGCCTTGACTGTAGATGCAACCTCGGAAGAATAGGGGTATCATCAATTCCAAGAGGGCAACCTTTGAGGTTCCCATGCTGAAAGGCAAGTATATGACGAGGCAGCCAGACACTGGTTCTTTGGCCGCACGCCTCGGATTGACTGGAGCTTTGGTCGGACAAATTTTCGTTACGCCACTTGCTGCCTTTGGACTCACATATTTGCTCGTCATCGATCTCAAGGGCTTCCAAGAATTCAACGCTGCCATTGAAATCTCTATGATCCCCTGGATTGGGCTTGCATCTCTGTTTTATGGCATGTTAGCACTTATTCTTGCTCTGTCCATGGGGGGTTTTTCACCTCCTACTGTCGTGAACCGAGGTGGATGGAGATTGGCTGCAGGATTGACTCGTAATCCAGGGAGCTCGTCACACATTCAGGCCGCTCGGTCACGGTATGCAAATTCCCCACACGGTCAACTTACAGTGCTTGTTCACGAACGCTACATCGCAGGTCACGCCCTGTGGAACATTCGAGGGTCACTCGTCTTGCTCGCGATTCCATTCCAAGTATTATTAGCAACTATTCCTCTTGCCTTAGTCCTCATCATTCCATCGGACATTATTCACCAAAACCGACAATTGGAACTCGCTCTCATTCTCTATGCCGTATGTTTGTTTATTTCCATTCGATTGTTTCCAACCATCGCTAAGCGCTACATTACCTTTGCATCCATTCTCCGACGCCTTCTTGGTTCGACGGTTCGCATTACATTTTTGCTGCCTGTCATTTTGTTGTGGTCCATGGGCCAATTAGCGACCTGGATCGTTCAAATGTGGATGGGAGAGGACCAATCTTTGAACATTCAATTTGAGAAGGAGCTGTTTGAATCAATGATTTCAGCCAGCCCCATTCCTGAAACATCCTTCCTCAATTTGCTCACGGCTTTGGCAGTGATGCCAATGGCCGCTTTCACCACCTTGGCAGTTCTTGGAGGTGGGTCAGGTACACCACCCGAGTGGATGGTCCTAGGGTCAACTGCCCCGGGGGAACCTTCTCCTGATGATTCGGTTGATTCCGTCGTTCAATCACAAGTGTTGCTCACCACTTCCGATGTGATACTGCCGGCTCAAACATACACACCTGCAATGGTTCAACAGGTCGTTGATCATTCTATTCAAACCTTTGAAGAAGCCCCGCAACAACTCATCGAAAGCACGGATTCACCGCCGATGCATCAGGCGACAGAATCCATGGAATTGGACCGAGAATTCCTCGGTTCAATTGAGGCGGCAGGTTCTCAAAAACAGGTTGCACCTCATGATGAACCCGTCATCAAGGGTTTCCACTTGGAGGACCGAGAAAACCCCTGATGCTCCATCAATGTTCGGAACCACGGAAAGGCGACCTTCTTATGCTCAACCCTGTTCGGTTGAAGTGTTGATGAACATGCGTAGGGTTTCTCTGTTTACGATTGTAACACTGTTGATGCTTCAAACAGTTGCTATGAATTTGACCGTTCCCGCGCAAGCTGCAGCTGGTCGCGGTGGTGGCGATGATGATTATGCGGCCACAGCCATCGTCTTGGGCAATGCCTCAGCCCCTGCTTCAGAATGGATTCAAGCTGACGGTAGCGTGATGCAATATATCTACATGGACGAGCCCATTGAAGTTAAAATGACAGTGCAGCGTCTTGGTACTGGATTCACTGGTGAATCTGCACCAGCCACCCTCGAAATTGTCCATCCTATTGGCTTCGTGATGCAGACGTTCAACTGGAATACTGCTCCAATCGTTGGAGGTCAAAGTGATAACAATATCTTTGAGTGGACCCCCGACGCAGCTCACTCCATTCTCAACACGTCAACCAACGACCTTGAGGGCGGCTTGATCCTTCGAGCTACCGTACATTTCCCAGATGATGACCGCAACACCAACGATGTGTTCGAGAAGACCGTTCCCGTTGCAGTATCATCCGATCCATTTGACGGAACCGCTTCCAGTCTGGACCCCACTTTCTTCTCTGGAAAGTATCCTGCTAATGGAGGCGATGCCTTTGACACTGGTTCTTGGCAAGTTGGAACAGGTTCGAGCGCTGAAGGAACCAAACATTGGCGCCACTCCTCCCCTGGTAGCAATTATCCCTCGGGCGCAGAAGCAACTCGTTTAGTGGCAGGGCAGTACATGAGCGGACAAAGTTGCCCCGTTGAAACCCAACTTGATCCTGGATTGACTCAAACATACCAGACTTACATTTGCCGCCGACTCTTCTTCTCTGGCGAATTTGTTTCCAGCCAATTCCACATCCAAGCATGGGGTAGTATGGCAGCAGGTGACGCTGTTTCTCTTGAACTATGGCGTGGTTCAGGAAATCTTGGGGATGCCATGGAGTCCATCTCATGGGATATCGCACAGGGTAATCCAAGCCAAGCCACCGACCAGTGGACCAATGTTTCTTGGGACCCCCAAACCACCTGGGAACAAATCCCAGGCCTTGCCTTCCCTGAAATCTTCCTCGGCGGCAATTCCTATTCCTATGGTTTGCTCTTCACTTCAGATTCAAGCGGTGCGAGTGAAGGATTCCACGTTGACGATTTCGTGCATTTCGGTGTGAGCAAGGTTTCCGACTATACCCTTGATTTGCAGTGTGATAATCCCTCCAGCGGTTATACCGTCGCTCCTAATCAGATGGCTATTTTGGAATGCACAATGACCAATAACGGCTACTCTCCTGCGACCGTTCGTATCGAAACGAATGTGACCAACGATTCGTGGATGGCGCCCTACCCTGTCATCCGTATGGACATTGAGGGTAGCAATAACCACGGCACGAATGTCATCATTCCTCCAATAGGTGCTGGAGCGACCGTCGAGTTCTGGGTCAACCTTACTGTCCCTGCTGGAGCCGATGTCCAACAACAGACTTGGGAACTTTGGTTCACCGATGCGAGCAGCGCTCAACTCGGTGAAAAGGGACGATTTACCATGGATCTCGCCGTCAGTGAACAATACGGTGTGGCTTTGACCTCAACGGTTGGCTTGGAGGCTGCGGACATTGGTCCAGGTGAATATGGCCTGGTTGAGTTCCGATTGCAAAATACTGGTAACAAAGACGCTGCCTTCAACCTTGCAACATCCTATTCAGAGGATACGGGATGGGCGGCTGTCATTCAGAATGAGACCGGTGTGATTCAGCAGAATCCGCTTTCCATGTTCAAAGGAGAAGCCCGAAACCTTGTTCTCAACATTTCCGCACCAACCGATGCATCACCTGGAACGGTATCATTCAATCTCCGTGCAACTTGCCCTTCATGTAACACACCACTGTATGGGACGGATGTTCTGGTCCGTAATATCGAAGTGCCAGTCCTTCGAGATGTTCATCTTGAAACCGATGAATACACTATCACAGGGGCTGCGAACGGAAACTCCAAGGTTGTATACATCTCCATCTTCAACCTTGGAAACGATGACGAACAATTCAATCTCTCACTCTCCCAAAACAATTGGCGCTTGGAAGCTGCACTGGCTGCAGAACAAACTCCAACCATGGATGCTTGGGATGGTGAAAGTACCATCGTTCTCAACCTGCCCATGCCCATTGGATTATCACCAGGCATCTACAATGTCAAGGTGACTGCCACTAGCGTGGATGATTCTTCAGTGAAAGGCTCCATTGATATCTCTGTGGAAATTCTGGACACTGCAGCAACTTATGTTTCAGACGAAGACCCTGGTCAATCCTACATCCCTGGAGACCTCCCTCAAACCATGTCCTTTGAAGTCCGCAATGATGGAAACAGCATTGATAGTTTTGCCATGAGTATGGAATTACCAAATGGCATGCAAGCCTCCTTCACCAACCTCATGGGTGATTCAACACCAGAAATTGAGATTGGTGCAAGTTTCAACGTGACAGTGGAATTCTCTTTCCTTGATGGAGCAGAAGGCCAATTAACCTTGCAAATCACCGCTACTAGCAATTCAGATGATGCAGTGAGCGCCACGGGACAAGCCACGTATTTGGTTGGGTCTCAGAACTGGTTGAAGATCTATGCTATCCAACCCATTAGCATCAACGAAGAAGGAGATTACGAAGTGCTTGTCCGTGTTAAGAATCAATACACTGACGCTCAAGTTGTAGTCATGGAACTTGACGATGGCGAAACCAAATCATGGTTCCAAACAAAGATATCAAGCAACGACCGCAACTTCGTTCTTGCTGTGAACGAAGAACGTGAAGTGACCATAACGGTCGATGTATCGGCTACCACCTTGTCCAATCTTGGAATGAATGAGTTGACGACCAATCTCACAGTTTGGGCTCGTTCAGATACCGTGAGTGACGCTGCTGATGCCACAATGCAAGTGACACTTGTCAAATCCTCTTCCGATGACCAAGGCGATGCAGCCTCTTCCGAAGACGGCCTTCAACTCGATGTGATCGGTCTTTGGGCTGTCTTCATCCTTGTGATCGTCGCTGGTGTGTTCATGCTCATGTCCATTCTTAATGTGGAAGAGGAAGATGACGAATATGCAAATTGGGGAGAAGACGGGTATGAAGACAGTCTCTCTGCAACCTACGGTGCCGTCGCAGCGGCTCCCTCAGTTCCGACGAGCATGCCATCGCCAGAACCCATGGCTTCCCCTTCGGTTGTTCAGAACATTACTTACAACATCTCTGATAGTGCGGTTTCCGGTGACTTTTCCGCAACTGCGCCTGTTGCCGCTCCAGCTGTTGCTGAAGCCCCTCCATTGCCTGATGGTGGGCTTCCTGCTGGCTGGACAATGGAGCAATGGAATGTCTACGGCCAACAATGGCTTGAGCAAAACGGTCAGGCTTGAGCCGAACCTTTGTCAAGCGTAGGGTTCAAGACACAGCGGCCCTCGCCACAACCGTAGGAGGACTTTCTCATGTATGGAAACGGACAAGCCCCAATTTTTATCCTGAAAGATGGAACACAACGTACTCGTGGTCGAACAGCGCAATCAAACAACATTGCTGCAGCCAAGGCTGTTGCTGATGCTGTCCGTTCAACCTTAGGCCCAAAGGGAATGGACAAGATGCTCGTTGACTCGATGGGCGATGTCGTTATCACCAATGATGGTGCGACCATTCTCAAGGAAATGGATATTGAACATCCAGCTGCTAAAATGATCATTGAAGTTGCTAAGACACAAGAACAACATTGCTTTGATGGAACGACCTCAGCAGTCATTCTCTCGGGTGAATTGCTCAAGCGTAGTGAAGATTTGATTGAACAAAACGTTCATCCTACCGTGATTTGTGAAGGGTTCCGTTTGGCAGCAGAGCGAGCAATTGGATTGCTTGAAGGCCACGGAATCGCAACCGATAACGACGATAGCGTACTACTTGAAGTCGCTAAGACCGCTTTAACTGGAAAATCAGCAGGTGCTGTAAAATCCTTCATGGCAGACATCTGTGTGCGTGCAGTTAACGCTGTCGGGCTTCTTGAAGACGGTGAACGCATGGTCGATCTCTCTGATATCAAGGTGGAAAAGCGACAAGGCGGATCCATCAAAGATTCAAGCCTCATCGACGGAATTTTGCTCGATAAGGAGCGAGTCCATGCCGGCATGCCTCGAACCATGGCCAATGCAAAGATTGCCTTGATTAATTCAGCTATTGAGGTCAAAAAGACCGAAGTGGATGCTAAAATTCAGATTACTGACCCTAACCAATTAGCACTTTTCCTTGAAGAAGAGGAGAATTATATTCGACATCTTGTGGACAAAATTGAAGCTGCAGGTGCAAATGTCCTTATCTGTCAGAAAGGCATCGATGAACTGGCACAACACTACTTCTCTAAGAAAGGTATTTTCGCCATTCGTCGGGCTAAGAAATCTGACATGGAAGCACTTGCAAAGGCCACCGGAGGGAGCATTATCACCAATCTTGAAGATCTTTCAGACGCAGACTTGGGCCGTGCGGCTAAGGTTGAAGAAAAGAAAATCGGTGAATCTGATATGACATTCATTACTGGATGCCCAGAAGCCAAATCTGTATCCGTGCTCCTTCGTGGTGGAACCGAACACGTGGTTGATGAAATCCGCCGTGCATTCGATGACGCTGTTGGTGTTGTCTCCGTTGCATGGGAAGATGGAGCAGTCCTCACAGGTGGAGGAAGCGTTCTTGCAGCCCTCTCCAGAGATTTGCGCACCTACGCCGAAACCGTTGGAGGGCGTGAACAGATGGCCATAGAAGCCTTTGCCTCTGCTCTTGAAATCATTCCCCGAACCCTCGCAGAAAATGCTGGCCTCGACCCCGTTACAACTCTGATTGAACTTCGCAAAGCACATGCAGATGGCCATCATCATGCTGGAATTAACGTCTATGAAGGCGGTGTTGTTGACATGAAAGAAAGCCATGTGGTTGAGCCACTACGAGTGGTGGAACAAGCCATTCAATCTGCAACCGAAACGGCCATTATGATTTTGCGCATTGACGATGTCATCTCGTCCAAGGGTGTCTCGATGGGAGATGGCATGGGCGACATGGGCGATTTCAACATGTGATGTTGGCATATTTTGATGGTAGTTTTCACCTCATAATATGAACTTCAGAACCCCGAAATCCTCGTGGACAAATCATAACCTTCAAAGGCCACTCAACGGTGGGAAGATTACTCACAGAGTGTGAGCGCGAGGTCGTCCAGATGGCAATTGTTGCAAAAGTATGGATTGACGAAGATTGCATCACCTGTGATGCGTGTCAGGAT
Source organism: Candidatus Poseidonia sp. (assembly GCA_022426155.1). Taxonomy (GTDB): domain Archaea; phylum Thermoplasmatota; class Poseidoniia; order Poseidoniales; family Poseidoniaceae; genus Poseidonia. The sequence continues at coordinate 10,853 of JAKMEE010000040.1, forward strand.
ATTTGTCCTGAAGTCTTCGAAGTTACCGATGATTCTTCAATGATTTTGGCAGCCGTTCGCACTGACGGAACCTTTGATCGAAATGCGGGTGGTTCTCCGTTGGTTGGCAGCCTGGGCACCGATCTTGGAGATGTTATCATCGAAGCAGCCGAAGCTTGCCCCGTTGAAGTCATCAAGTACGAACTGGTCACCGAAGGCGGTGATGCACCTGCCGTCGAAGCTGAAGCACCTGCCGTTGAAGCACCAGTTGCAGCCGTGGCTGCGGTCGCACCTGCCGCAGGAGCATCTGAAGCCCTGAATGCAATCTTTTCTGGTGACAGAAGTCTGAACATCCTCTTTGGCTCCCAAACTGGTAACGCCGCAGGTCTTGCAGAAAAGACCGCTAAGATGGCAGCAAATTTTGGTTTAGAACCCAACATCATTGACATGGATGGATTCGACCCTTCTTCTCTTGCATCAATGAAGCGAGTGATGATCATCACATCCACTTGGGGCGAAGGTGAGATGCCCGACAATGCCGAAGATGCTTGGAACGCCATCAATGCCAAAGGGCCCGCATTGGCCAACACTCAATTCTCTGTTTGTGCCATTGGCGACACCTCCTATGATGAATACTGCAAAGCAGGTCATGACTGGAACGACAAGCTCTCCTCACTTGGGGCACAACAAATTCACCCCATCCAAGAGTGTGATGTTGACTTTGAACCGGCATGGAAGGTTTGGGTGGCTGAAGCGCTACCAAAACTTGCGTGTGTAGATTCATCCGGTGGCTTCCTCGAAGAATTACTCGAGGAAATGGTTGCTTACGGTGCTGGCGATGATGACGGGGCTGTTGAAGGCGACTTCACTCCCGGCGTGATTGAACGAGCAGAACTGAACATCACCGTTGAAATCTTCCGCTATTGCCCCGAAGCCGCAGAATCTGGCTGGGATACACTCGCTTGTACCGTTCCAGGGCACGCCACAGTTCAGGACCTTCTTCTCAACATGCAACAAAACGTTGACGGCAGTCTTGCTTTCCGTCGTGGCTCTGGTGCTGGAACACCGACTACGGGTGTTCGTGTCAACGGCCGTGTGGCGCTCTCAGATGCGACCATGGTGAGTGATTTGACCACAGATGGGGGACATGTCAAGATTGAACCTCTTCCCGGCCATCCCGTAGTACGTGATCTCATTGTGGATACTTCTCGATATGAAAACCACCGAAGCCGTGCTGAACCATGGATGCGAACTGATCCACGTGAAGGAGCCCGTCTACCGTCAGGAGCGGCCATGGGGGCCATGGACCCTGCTTTGGCTACAGGCCTCCATCAAGCAGGAGATGTTCTTTCCTTCCAACTCATACAAGCTATGTCCGATACCATTGCGCATGACCCTCATTACGAGGGCCCCGGTGTTCACTTCCAACAATGGCTCCGCGCTATGGACCCAAGAACCAGCGAAGTTCAACGTCGAACCCTTCTCAAATCTCTCCAAGAAAAGGACGGAGTATGGTCTGAAGCCGACCATGCCAGTCTTATGCGCTACGGTGAAGACGGTCGGTTGGCTGCTAAAGGGCTGAACGACGCTCGAGGTGCTTTGTTGAATCAATCTCGTTATGCTGGTAAATCTGGGCGCTTGGTCAAGTGGTACGGTCGAAGTGTCAAATGGTCTGGTAAGGTCAACGAAACCACCCTTTACCGTCAGGTTCTCGGACCACTCGGATTGGTTGGAAACATCTTCAGCGGTGTATCCGCACGAATGGCTTTGGCCTTCACTCGTAACGGTGCACCTCCCATTCGCAGTCTACAAGCCCTTTTGCTTCCTCCAGCAGGAGTTGGTCGCATTCCAAACATGATCAATAGCAAAGTGGAACATTACCACGAGGTCGTCAGCCTCTTCAATGAAATTGACCAGCGGTTCTGAGGTGAAATCATGGCAAAGATTGCATATTATCCAGGAAACGTGGCACGGGCTGGTGCCTCCGAGGTCGAGGACACCATCCAACCCCTCTGTCAGGCTCTCAACATAGAACTCGTAGAACTCCCCCGTGCTAGCAGTGACGGTGGGAATGTCATCAAGCAAGCCACTCCAAAGTTGCAAGATGCTTTGGTCGCTCGTAATCTTGCTCTTGCCGAATCCAAAGGCCTTGACATTTTGACAGCATGCGCAAGCAGTCATGCGATTATGTGCAACACTGCGGAAGACATGGTCCGTGACCCAGTTTATGCAAGTACAATCAACAATCTCGTGGTTCGAACCTCTTCCATTGAATACATGGGTGAATCAAAATCATGGCATCTTCTTCATTATCTGGTTGAAGAAATTGGATTGGATAAGATTCGTGATGCAGTAAAGAACCCCATCAAGATGAATGTTGCAGCTTATTACGGTCCTGACATGCAGCGTCAGGGTGCTTGTGGTAACGACGACCCTTTCATGCCCAAGTACATGGAGCAATTGATTGAAGCTCTAGGGGGGACTCCTGTGGATTACGATTCGAAATGTCAGAGTGTTGGTTCAACCGCCATCCTCAGTCTTGAAGATTCAGCACTTCGAATGACTGCAGCGGTCTTGTCAGATGCGATTGATTCGGGTGCGGAATTGGTTGTAAGTGCCTGTACAGTGTCTCACGCAAATCTTGACTCCTACCAATCAAAGGCAGGTCGTGTGGCTGGTAAGTACACCACCGTTCCAGTCTGTCACCTCACTGAACTCGTTGCTTTCGCCCTTGGTTTCTATCCAACACGATTTGCTCAATTGCGAACCCGTGTACGCTTGATTGGTTCCTGATCACGTTTGTCGTAATCGCTCGTGAACAATTTTTGCGAGTTCTTCAGAACACTCAGCCGTTTGTTTGATCTTCGTCTCTGAAGCGCTCATGAGCGCTCCGAATGATGGAGAAAAAGCATTCATGATATCTCGTTCTTCTTCTGAAAGATCCTTTATTGCACCCAGAGCAAATGCAAAGCAGCGGCCGAGGTGTTCCTTCATGTCATCCAACCACGGATGGTTCAATTGACTGTTCTCTTGGATGTTCTGAACTTCGATTGCAGCAGAACGCAATGCCTGATGCAAGGCTTCATCTTGCTTTTGAGTTGCACTTAACTCCTGTTGAAACCTCTCCAATAGATCATGCTCTCTACGCGCTGCTACAGCAATGAAATGAGCCGATTCTTCAGCATTTTTTGTCATCATGACGGGAATGCCAAGGTCCAGGCTTACGTGGGCGAGTGCTCCCAAGACAGCATTGGGGTGCAAGGCAAGTTCGCGTTCATTTCCAGTCTCAATGAGAAGTAAAGGACGGGTAGCACTTGCTTTGAGTGCACGGGCTTGTCGCAACAATCTTCCATTCTTGATTGAAGCAAGTAAATCCCTTGCAGTCTTCCGCTCTATAAGAATTCTATCAGAGAGGCGAAGGTCCCCATAGGGCAGCCGAGTAAGTTGTGTTTTGAACCCCAATCCTTTGAGATAAGCAGGAAGAGTTGAGTTTGCCTCTCGATGGTCGATGAGGATGAGGTCTTGATTTCCTTTCAAAGCATTGAGTTCTTCAATCTCCTGTAAACTTGCGTTTAGGACAACATCAATCGCATCTTGTGTCTGTGATATTAACGCTTCACTTTGTTCAGTGGAACCAGGCATGAAGGAATCCAATGCAGTCTGATGCTTTGGTCTCATCTCTGCAGGTGTCAACCGTGGGGCAAGGCGAGGTTGGGCTTTGGACAAACCCTCTGGAGTTTCTTTGGATATCTTTTCTTCTTGGATTTGCAATTTTGCATCATCTAAGGCCGAATCCAAAAACTCCTGCGCACTTTGCAACCCTTCTTCGCTTTGAACAGAAAAGGCCTCAAGAGCATCGTCACGGTCCTTAACATGGTACACCTTTCTCTGAATTGTATTCCCTTCAAGAATACGGTACATGTTCCGCTCTTGATGCTGTGATGCAGTATGGACGTACATGTCGCGAGTGTCCTTTGTGATCAGCACATGTACGGCACCTGCTCGTTGCCGAGCCGTCCTTCCTCGTCGTTGTATGGCACGAATGGCACTGGGGACAGGTTCGTAGAGAATAACCAAATCTGCTGCCGGAACATCCAATCCTTCTTCTCCCACAGAGGTGGCCACCAGGACGTTGATTTCACCCTCTCTGAATCGTTGCAATTGGGCTATTTGCTGCTTTTGAGTCATTCCTTTTTGCTTTCCTCGGGTCGATTGGCCAATGAATTGTGCAGCCCGAATGAGTGGTTCACCGACGAATTCATTGAGGAGATGGGCGACTGTGTCACGGAATTCAGTGAATACCAGGACTTTACCTTCCGGTTTTTGTGTCAGTTCATTGATCAATAATTCCTTCACAATGGCTGATTTTGGATGTAATTCATCAACATCGCTCAACGCCTTTCGGAGGTCGTGCGTCACTTGTAAGGAGAGAAACCGATTCTTACTTTTGTCCTGGCGACCATCTTCCTCTGCCCTGTCAAGGAAACGTTGAGCAACATTTGTACCTTGGGTTCGGAAGAGATTCAGCAACATGTGGGCTCTCCGTAGATCAGCCACTCTTCGAGCGGCATCGTACCCACGTACGTCACGTTGCGCAATGGCCCGACTGGCTCGAAGTTGTGCACGCTCTATGTCACTGGAGGCCACATGTTCTTTGGGTGCAAGAAACCCCAGGTTCTGGAGATGTTTGACTTCTGATGTAAAGTGTGCTTCAAGTGGACGTATCAGAGTGGATAGAGTCGATGGTATGTCCAAGAAATGCAAGTTCATTTCCATATCTACATCGAATGGCTTGACCAATGGCTCGTCACGTTTGGCAACATCAAGCTTGTAAGTACCTAGCCGAGTCATCACTTCGAGGATGTGCTTTGAATTCGAACCCGGGCTTGCAGTTGCTGCCAACACACGGGCACGATCTTGTGACTGTATGAACAAGTTTCCAACCTGAGCGTAGGCATGGTTGCCTGTGGCGTGGTGTGCTTCATCAACAATGAGTAAGCCGACATCGGCAAGGTCAATATTTCCACTCATGGCGTCATTGCGAATGACTTGGGGCGTTGCCATGACCACGGTTGCGGAGGCCCACAAGGATGCCCGCTTCCCTGGAGCGGTTTCACCAGTATAGGCAATGATTGACTCATTTGGTATGTTCAGGCGTTCTTGGGCCATTCGACGTTGTTGATCAACCAAGCCAGTTGTTGGAGCAATGAGAACTATTTTCTGTGCTCCCGTGCGCAGGAATTCTGCCATCACCATCCACTCAACCGCCGTTTTACCAAATCCAGTAGGCATCACCATCAGGGTCGACGCAGAGAGGGCTTTTTTCAAGGAACGTAATTGATAGGCACGAGCTTCAACCCCTTCGTTAAGGAATGGATGAACCACAGTTGCCATGATTTGAACTTCCAGTCAAGGGTTCAAAAGGATGATGTGCAGGTCTCCACAAATGAGTGAAACTGAATGAATCACTTCAGCAAAAAAGTTTGATAACCCGCTTCTCACCTCGCGTTTCACGCTACGGCTACCGAATAGCCGACCGAACCGCTCATATATGGGAGGTAAGTCGGAAGGATGCTCAAAGGTGAGCAGCCAGACACAGTGGGCCATCCTCGAAGGACCCCAATCGTTCTGTTCCCCACTCGTGGGAATGGGACTCAGTGTCACGGCTTCTACACTAGAAAAGCCCTCGTACGCCCCCCTTGCGGTGGGGCCAATGCGCTGTAAAAAACACTGGAGGTATCCAAGATGGCAAAACGAAACCACCCACGCCGTGGATCAATGGCGTTCAGCCCGCGCAAGCGAGCCAGCCGCCCATTCGGTCACGTCAAGTCGTGGCCGTCAACTGATGCAAGTGACGTTCGAATCCAAGGATTCGCTGGCTGGAAAGCCGGTATGACGCACATTCTTGCACGAGATTTCAATCCTCGAAGCACTTCCGCTGGCCAGGAAGTCCGAATACCAGTAACCGTTGTAGAATGCCCCAAGATGCGAATTTTGGGCGTCCGAGGTTACCAAATGACTCCTTATGGAAAGCAAGCAGCTGGCGAGGTTTGGGTCGAGGCCGAGAAACTCACCGAAGCATTCCCTGACTTGTTCAACCGCCTTCCAGTTCGTAAGGAGCACGATGCTGAAAAGCACATGGAGAACCTCATGAAGGCAGATCTTTGTGAAGTTCGCCTCATTGTCGCCACTCAGCCCACAACGCTCAGCAGCGTCCCTACAAAGGTCCCTGATGTGATGGAAATGGGACTTGATGGTGGTACCTTTGACGAGCAACTTACCTTTGCCCAGGAGAAATTGGGCGAGGAATATTCCTTTGCAGACGCCTTTGAAGAAGGCGTCCTGACCGACATCGTCGCCGTGACCAAAGGCTACGGCTGGCAAGGTGTTATCAAGCGATTCGGAGGAAAGCTCCAATCTCACAAGAACTCCAAGAAGCGCCGCCAACACGGAAACATGGGTGCCTTCGGTGACGGATATGTTCGAAAGACCATCCGTCAAGGTGGACAAACTGGATACCATCAGCGCACTGAATACAACAAGCGTGTTTTGCGTGTGGCCAACCCAGAAGACCATTCAATCACACCCGCTGGTGGATTCCTCCACTACGGTGAAGTCAAATCTGATTACATCCTTGTGAAGGGAAGTGTCCCCGGACCTGCCAAGCGATTGGTTCGATTCCGAGATGCGACACGAGGTTCCGACCGAACCCTCCATGAATACGAAATCACGTACGTGAGTACAGCATCCAAGCAGGGGGCCTGAACATGAAGGTCGCAGTCAAGGATATTGTCAACACCATCACGCAAGATGAAATGGATGCTGGTAAACTTCAGTCCCAATTTTCAATCGATGTCTCAGAAGGCTCCAAAGTGACCCTCCCTGAGGCCTTTGAGAGCATTGTTCGACTTGATCTCGTGAAACTTGCCGTTGCCTCAAGCCGAGCCAACCGTCGCCAAGCCTACGGTTCTCGACCACATGTTGGAAAGCGCCGACCTATGTCTGGTATGAAGCACTCAGTTGAATGGTGGGGCAAGGGACGAGGTGTCTCTCGTATCATGCGCCGTACTGGCCAACGCCGTGGTGCACAAAACCCCCACACACTCGGTGGTCGCCGTGCTCACGGACCGAAAGTCGAGAAGAACTGGTCTCGTAAACTCAACCTGAAGGAACGCCGTGCAGCACGCAATGCAGCACTCGCAGCCACCGTATCCATGGATACCGTCGCTGCACGTGGACACCGAGTTGATGATGACGTCGCTCATCTTCCAATCGTGCTCGGTAACTATTCAGAAGTTGTTGACGGTAAAACCACCGAATACGACATTGAAGCCTTCAACCACGGCTCAGCAACTCGCAAAGCCATCGCCATCTTTGACCAACTTGGTCTAGGCGGCGATCTTGACCGTGCTCGCAACGGTCGCAAAATCCGTGCAGGAAAGGCCACCATGCGTGGTCGTGTCCACAAGACACCTAAGTCAGTCTTGTTGGTCGTCAAGGAAAAGGCTGGATTAGCACAAGCTGTCCGCAACCTTCCCGGTGTTGACGTCGTCGCTGCAAAGGATTTGTGCGCTGAAGACCTCGCCCCTGGTGGCGATGTCGGCCGTCTTACAGTCTTTACAAAATCTGCTTTGGAGGCACTTAACTGAGGTGATATCATGAACGCATACGACATTATCATTCAACCATGGTTGACAGAAAAATCCATGGAAGCACGAACCACTCAACAACGTCTTGAGTTCTTGGTTCGCCGAAGCGCCACCAAGAAACAAATCGCTCGAGCAATCGAAACCATCTTTGAAGTTGAAGTGGCCAAAGTGAACGTCCGCAACTCCAAGCACGGCAAGCATGCATCCGTCAAGCTTGCAGAAGGATACGATGCAGAAGACGCTGCTATGCGTCTGGGAGCTTTCTGAGGTGATATCATGGGTAAGAGAATTCGTGCACAACGCAAAGGTTCCTCTCCACGCTACCGCGTGGCGAGCCACCGATTCCCTGGAAAGAACCGCATGCCTCGTGAAAGCGACGTCGTGTGTGAAGTGACGGAACTGGTTCACAGCCCCGTTCACAGCGCTCCACTCGCTCGCATGAAGTTACCAGACGGGGGCTCAACACTTGTTGCAGCCACTGAAGGAATCTCCATCGGAACACAAGTGGCCATTGGCGACAACGTGGCTCTACGACCTGGTAACATCACTTCCATCGGCAATATTCCTGAAGGAACTGCCGTGAACAACCTCGAACTTCGCCCCGGTGACGGTGGTAAAGTGGCTCGATCTGCTGGAAACTCCTGTATGATTGAGTCTCGAATCGGTGACATGGTGCGTGTTCGCATGCCCTCAGGTTCGCTCAAGGAACTTCCTGCTAAGTGCCGAGCCACCATTGGTGTGCTCGCTGGCCATGGACGAGAAGAGATGCCTCTTCGAACCGCTGGTGCTGCTTACTACAAGGCTAAGGCCCGTGGTAAGCTTTACCCGCATGTTTCCGGTGTTGCTATGAATCCAGTGGATCACCCGCACGGTGGTGGAAATCACCAAGCCGTTCACGGACCAAACTCCGTGGCTCGTGGAACACCACCTGGTGCGAAAGTGGGTATCATTGCACCTAGCCGTACTGGCCGGGGCCGAGGTAAGAAAATTTGAGGTGATGATGTATGGCACGTAAGAAGAAGTCCTTTATGACGCCCAAAGCAAGCCGACGTAAGGCTCGCAAGCGTTTGTCAACCACATCAGCTCGTGTCAAGAAGGAATTCACATACCGTGGATTCAATCTTGAACAATTGTCCGAGATGCCACTCTGGCCTACCGAAGAGAGTGACGATTACATCGTTGGTCTCCTTCCGTCCCGTGCTCGACGTAGCATGGGCCGAGGTCTTTCGGTTGAAAACGAACATTTCCTTGAACGCATGAACCGGTCTGGTAGCCGAACCATGCGCACACACCGCCGAGATATGCCGATCCTTCCACAATTCGTGGGTCGCCGTATCGCCATCTACAACGGTCAACACTTTGTTGAAATCGAAATCAAGCCTGAGATGATTGGACATTATCTTGGCGAATTTGCCGTGACACGCCGTGGCGTTGCTCACAGTGGACCTGGTGTTGGTGCTACACGTTCGTCAAAGCACGTACCATTGAAGTGAGGTGAAGAAGATGTCAAAGAAGAATCAAATGGATCGTCGTTCACGACGCCGACAACTCCCTCAATCTGGCTACACGCAAATGTTGCAAGGCAGTCGTCTCGCAACAGCCCGTGCTGTTGAAGTTGATATGCACGTCAAACATTGCTTCGAAGTCTGCCGAGCGGTCAAGAATAAGACCGCTGGTGATGCTATCGCTTTCCTCGACCAAGTGTTGAAGATCGATTCCAACCGTGCTGATATTCGTCGCAAGGCTGCAGCTGTCCCCTTCCGCCTTGGAAGCGGGAACAAGCGCAAGCGTCGATCTGGTCCTTCCATGGTCGGTCACCGCAAAGGCGGTATCGGCCCAGGTCGCTACCCAGTGAAGGCTTCCCGTGAAATCAAGAAGTTGCTTGAGAGTGCCATGGAAAATGCTCGCTTCCAATACGAAGACATCGATGCAGAAGAAATGGTCATCACACACATCGCCGCACACCGAGGCCCTATCCGAAAGGGATGGATTCCTCGTGCCCGTGGACGCGCAACACCTAGCAATCATTACCGAGTGAACATGGAAGTGTTCCTTGAAGATTTGAACACAACCGCTGACGAGCTGGAAGACGAATTCTGAGGTGAATATCATGAGTAAGAAGAACATTGTACGAACCATCGTCAACAAGAACGTCGAGCGTTTACTCGTTCGTGAATTTTTGATGAAGAACACCAAGCGCGCCGGTTTCGGTCACCTTGAAATCCGTCGTACCCCACAAGGTACGGACGTGACTATTCATGCTGAGCGACCTGGTATGGTCATTGGCCGAAAAGGGAAAATCATCAACGATTTGCAAAAGCGATTGGATCAAGAATTCAGCCTAACAAACCCCAAACTCAAGGTTGAGGAAGTTCAAAAATCAACACTAAACGCTCAAGTCATGGCAGAAAAGATCGCCTCCGCTCTTGAGCGTGGATGGTATTACCGTCGTGCAGGGCACAGCGCTGCTCAGAGCATCATGGAAGCTGGCGCCCGTGGCGTTATCGTCACCGTCGCAGGAAAACTTACCGGGTCCCGGAACCGAACCCAGAAGTTCATTCTTGGTCACGTCAAGTACTGTGGTGAAACCGCTTTGCAACACATGGACAAAGGATACTCCGTCGCAGTCAAGAAATTGGGAACCATTGGAGTCACCGTTGAAATCATGCGCCCAGGAACAAAACTTCCTCACGAAATCAGTATCTTTTCTGAAGAAGAATTGAAGATTCAAGCGGCACAAGAAGCCATTGACGAGGAGGAAGCACAATGAGTTATGTTTCAAATCGAGAAATCGCTGCTATGAGTACCGAGGCTCGTGAAGCACGATTGTTGGAATTGCAAGAAGAATTGCTCCAACTTCGTGCTGAGAAGGCCTTGGGTGGAACGCCATCAAACATGGGTGCCTACAAGGCAACCCGTCGAAGTATCGCACGCATGAAAACACACATGCATCAAAACTGATTAAAACGAGGTGAGGAATAACAATGGCAGCAATTTGCAATGTATGTGGGCTTCCTGACGAGCTCTGCATTTGCCAAGAAATTGCCAAAGAACAGCAAAAAGCAATCCTCTCAACTGACCGACGACGATACGGAAAAATTGTAACCAAAGTGGAGGGAATTGAAGATTCGGCAATCGACATCAATCAACTCGCAAAACTCCTCAAAAATAAATGTGCAGCAGGTGGGACAGTGAAAGGACGATTGATCGAACTTCAAGGGGACCACAAGAAAAAAGCAGCAGAAGTACTCAAAAATAACGGATTCAATGTGGAGGTGCGATGAGATGGATGTATACAATCAAACATGGATCGGTCAAACCTTGACCGTCGAATCCTCCTTGGATTCAACCTTGGTTGGACGACAAGGCATCGTGCTTGATGAAAGCCGAAACACGCTCGCAATGTTGGAAGGCGACCGCAGGGTCACTCTCAACAAATCGAGCATCAAATTCACTGTTGGCAACGAACCCGTTGTCATTGATGGGGCCCTGGTGGGTCAACGCCCGGAAGATCGGATCCACCGAACATACAGGAAGGCATGATACGATGCGAGATATTGGCGTTGATGTGAAGAACCCCACCGGCGAGTGGGACGGTGATGCAAACTGCCCGTTTTACGGCAAGTTGCGACTTCGTGGACAAGTACTCGAGGGAAGCGTTGCTACCGTCGGGATGCAAGGAACCATCACCATTGAACGAAACAATGTTCGTTACATGAAAAAGTACGAGCGGTTCGAAAAGCGAACCAGCGTTGTATCTGCTCACCTTCCATCCTGCATTGGGGATGTCGTTGTGGGTGATACTGTCAAGATTATGGAATGCCGTCCTCTTTCAAAGACGGTTTCATTCTGTGTCATCGAGAACCAAGGAGGTGTTGTTTGATGAAGGGTATTGCAGGAAGGCAAACCCGTGGTCTACCAACCGCTGCACGTCTCCTTGTTGCCGACAATACCGGTGCCAAGATTGTTCAAATTTTGAACGTCTTGAAACTCGGTGGTACCATGCGCCGATACCCTGCCGCTGGTGTGGGTGACATGGCCAAGGTCTCGGTCAAGAAGGGTACTCCAGATACCCGCCGCCAAATGTTCAATGCCGTCATCATTCGACAGCGCCGCCCCTTCCGTCGTGTTGACGGTACATGGGTTCAATTCGAAGACAACGCATGTGTGATTGTCAACGAAAAAGGTGACGTCCAAGGATCGGATATCAAAGGGCCTGTGTCTCGTGAAGCCGCAGAACGCTGGCCTCGTATCGCAGCCAATGCAAAGCAAATCGTGTGAGGGATGAACATGGTCAAAAGTATGAAACCAAGTAAACAACGCAAGGCGCACTTCAATGCGCCTATGCATGAAAAGCGCAAGCGCGTTGCAGCTCGTCTACAACTCGACAAACCTGATTCACGCTTCGCTGGTGTTCGCACCGTGACAGTCCGTGTTGGAGATACCGTTCGTGCAATCCGTGGTGACCAATCCCACGGTGGCAAGCGACACGGTGGCAAGCGTAATGCTACTCCTCTTACAGGAGCAGTTATCCGAATCGACGCAGAAAAAGGTCGATTGTACATTGAAGGTGTCAAGGCCAGTAAGGCCGATAACAAGGAAGAGGCGGTACCAGTGCACGCCTCGAACGTGGTCGTGGTTCAACTCGATGAATCAGATCGCATGCGAATCGCAAAACTAACTGGTAACCGGAGTTGAAAGATATGAGCAGTCAACATTTGAAGCGTCTAGCCATGCCTCGTAGCTGGCCCTTGCCAAGGAAGACCACCGTTTGGGTCACCCGCCCAACGCCAGGTGCACATTCCCTTGAGCATTGCATGCCAATCAATCTCGTCATTCGCGATGTTTTGGGCTTGGCCCGCACAACTCGTGAAGTGCGATTCATCCTCCATAACGAACTCGCCAAGATCGACGGACGTGTTGTGAAAGATACACGCCGTGGAGTTGGCCTTATGGATGTCTTGACCCTTGGTGAAGAAAACTACCGATGCGTGTTGGACCACAACGGTCGTTTGCGCTACCGATCCATCTCAGCAGCAGATGCTGCCAACAAGGTCTGCCGCATTGAAGGAAAGACCACTCTGAAAGGTGGAAAGACACAGTTGAATCTCCATGATGGCCGTAACATCTTGATCGATGACCCAACGGAGTACAACACGGGAGATTCTTTGAAAATCTCACTTCCAGATCAATCCATCGTCGAACACATTCCATTCGGTGAAGGCACACGCTGCTATCTCATCGGTGGAGCCCACGTCGGCTCAACCGCCGAGGTCAAAGAATACATCCGCAAGCGTTCCAGCATGCCTAACGAAGTCCAATTTGATGGATTCGGTACGGTTGTTCGAAATGTGTTTGCTATCGGCTCAAACGACCTTCCATTGATGGAGGTGGCTGAATGAGCGCAGCCATGAACCCCATGGCCGCTCTTCGTGTCACCAAGGTCTGTGTGAACATTGGTGTCGGTGAAGGTGGAGAACGCCTAGTCAATGCTGAAAATGTGCTTGAGATGGTGACAGGAGTCACACCTCAGCGCACCCTCGGTCGAATCCAGAACCGTGATCTCAAAGTTCGATTGGGAGCACCAATCGGATGCAAAGCAACCATGCGAAAGAAGGACGACATCAAGGAATTCTTGACCAATGCATTGGATTGCCGCGACAACACAATTCCATCATGGAACTTTGACATTCAAGGAAATTTGTCCTTTGGTGTTCGTGATTACACGGATTTCCCAGGACAGAAATACGACCCTGATATTGGAATCTACGGTATGGATATCACCGTGGTCTTGGAACGCCCAGGCCACAGAGTTAGTCGCCGCCGCCGAGCCAAGAGCAAGGTCGGTATGAAGCACCGCGTGACCGCTGATGAGGCACGTGCGTGGTTTGTTGAGAACTTCAACATCACCATCCTGGAGGAATGAGTATGGCACGTGACCACGGAAAGAGAATTGGACGAACCGACGGATGCCGACGTTGCAACCGTAAGCGAGGCATGATTCGACGACACGGACTTCGTGTTTGCCGACAATGCTTCAGAGACATTGGACCACAAATCGGGTTCAAAAAGATGAATTGAGGAGGAGAAAAGTATGCAATTTGATCCATTGAATGACGCTCTAGTCAAAATCTACAACGCAGAACAAGCCGGAAAGTTTGATGTTGAACTCACGCCCGCTTCCAAGTTGCTTGGAAACGTGCTCAACATCATGCAATCATCCGGCTATGTCGGAGAAATTACTCGTGTCGAAAACGGCCGTGGCGATGCCTTCGTCGTTGAACTACGAGGAACTATCAACCGCTGTGGTACGGTCAAACCCCGTCACAGCGTTCGACGCCAAGAATACGAAATGTGGGAGACACGTTACCTCCCCGCTCGTGACTTCGGCCTTCTCATCATGACCACCAACTCTGGTGTGATGCATCATTACGATGCAAAGGATGCTCGAATCGGCGGCAAACTGCTGGCCTATGTTTACTGAGGTGAAGAAATATGGTAAAACTCGACAGAATCGAACACATCGTAACCATCCCTGAAGGCGTTAGCGCTGAGATCAGTGAAGATGGCGTCGTGACCGTGACCGGACCCAAGGGCACACTATCTCGGACCTTCCAAAGCACCTTCATGTCCCTGCTCCAAGATGGATCGGGCCTTACTGTGCGTGTGGACGTTCCACGCCGCAAGCAACGTGCTCTTGCAGGCACTTGGAACGCACATCTCAACAACATGGTCAAGGGCGTGACCGATGGCTTCACCTACAATTTGAAGGCCTTCTACTCTCACTTCCCCATGACTATGGCAGTGAAAGGCAAGACCTTCACCGTGAACAACTACTTTGGAGAGCGAGTTCCACGAACCGCAGATATCATTGGAGATGTTCAAGTGAAAGTGAGCAACAAAACGGAAGTGACCGTGTCTGGCATCGATAAAGAAGCCGTTGGTCAAACCGCTGCAAACATTGAGCGTTGCACCACTGTGAAAAACCGAGACCGACGTGTCTTCCAAGATGGTATTTACCTCTTGAACAAGGAGTGATTGAAATGGCAGAAGAATACGAATCAATGACCGTTGCGCAACTCAAGGAATTGCTCAAAGAGCAAGGCCTTCCAGTTACCGGAAAGAAAGCAGACCTTGTCGCTCGCCTTGTCGAAGCATCAGGTGAAACAACTGAACCAGAGATGGAAGACGTTGAAGCACCTTCTGAAGAAGCAGGAGATTCCTGGGACGATGAAGACTGGGATGACGAAGAAGAAGCTGTTTACGTGGTGAAGCAAAAGCCAGTACTTGGTGAAGAAATCAAGGAAGCACTTGCGCTTCGTGCAGCACAGAAGGAGAAAACACCGTCGTTCCGCAGAACCGAATGGTTCCGCTACAAGCGTCTGTCTCACTCAGGATGGCGAGCTCCTCACGGAATGGACAACAAACAACGCCGGAATTACAAGTACCGAGGTTCCCTCGTTCGTATCGGACACGGCAAAGTTGCCGCTGCTCGTTACCTCCACCCATCTGGATTCCGCGAAGTCATGGTCCACAACGCCTCTGACCTCGAAACGATCGACCCCGAGACCCAAGCAGCCCGTGTTGGCGCAACTGTCGGCGGTCGTAAGCGAGAACACATTTACTCACGAGCCGATGAACTCGGTATTCGTGTGCTCAACCGAAGGAGGGATGTCTGATGCAAATCACCAATCAAAAGCGCCTCGCTGCTCGACTGCTCGGATGTGGAGTGAACCGTGTTTGGATTCACCCTTCATTCGTTGACCAAGTGGCAGCAGCCGTTCAAACCGATGATATTCGTGAATTCATTGAAGAAGGCTGGATTAAAGCCAAGCCCGTCAAAGGAACTTCTCGTGTTCGCGCCCGCGCCCGCCTTGAGCAGAAGCGCAAGGGTCGACGTAAGGGACAGGGTACTCGTGCTGGTACTGCCAACGCTCGTAACCCACGAAAGAACCGTTGGATGCGAACCATTCGAAGTCAACGACGTGTCTTGAAGTCATTCCGTGAGGATGACACCATCACCCCTGGCCAATACCGCCGGTATTACTTGAAGGCCAAAGGGGGCTCATACCGTTCCATCGCCCACATGCGTTCACAAATGACGCTTGAAGGCGTGACCTTTGCCGGAGGTGATGAGTGATGGCAGGAAATAACCGCCGCTCTATCTTCCGCCGACGAAAGGCTGGATTGACCGATTACCGTCGCCGCCTCAAACTCCTTCGAGGCCGCAAGCCTCGGGCCGTTGTTCGTGTGTCCAACACCCGTACAACCTGTCAATTGGTGACTTGGGCTGCCGATGGTGATCTCGTGAACATCAACGTGACTGGCTCGGATTTGGTCAAGAAGTACGGATGGCCAAACGAACAATCTCAGAAGTCAGTTCCTGCTTCGTATCTCGTCGGCTTTGCTATGGGCAAAGCAGCTATCGCTGCTGGCTCTAACGAAGCTGTCCTCGACATCGGACTCTCAGCCAACACTCGTGGTGGCCGTGTTTATGCGGCACTCAAGGGCATGGTTGATGCAGGACTTGACATTCCACACAGCGATGACGTATTTCCCGATGATGGGCGCCTCTCCGGTGAACACATCGGTGATTCCGTGTCTGATGCTGTTGAATCAACAAAGAATTCCATTGAGGGGGCATACTGATGACTGAAGAAGAAATTACATTGACCATGGCACCAGGTTTGATGAAAGCCTACGCTCCAGATGAAATGGAGGAAACTCCAGACCCTCGTCGCCGACGAAAGAATCAGGACGATCCAATCGCTGCTCTCCGCAAGTGGGAGCCTCGCACTCGTTTGGGAGCCGCTGTTATGGCAGGACAAATCATCACCTACGAAGCAGCCATTGCTTCTGGCCTTCCTATTCGTGAAGTCCAAATCGTTGATGCTTTGATTCCAGACTTGGAAGATGAAGTTATTTCAGTGAACATGGTTCAACGCATGACTGACAGTGGCCGACGTGTTCGATTCAATGTCATGGCATGTGTCGGAAACCGTGATGGCTATGTCGGACTCGGCATGGCCAAGGCCAAGGAAGTCGCAACCGCTATCCGCAAAGCCATCACTGCTGCAAAATTGAACCTCATTGCAGTGCAACGTGGAAACGGTTCCTGGGAATCTTCTCCCGGGCCTGGCAAGACAGTTCCGTTCAAGGTGAACGGCCGTGCTGCTTCTACTCGTGTGACACTCATGCCCGCAGCAAAGGGTAAGGGATTGGTCATTGGTGAAACAGGAAAGCGTGTATTGGAACTCGCTGGTGTTGAAGACGTTCTTTCCCGAACAAAGGGACAAACACGTACCACCATCAATTACGCAGCTGCAACATTCAACGCTCTGCAGAACATCAATACAACGCGTATCTCGAACACCCAACGTGAGACTCTTTACATCCACAAAGGGAGGAAATTTGAATGAGTATTATTGTTGTTAGAGCACGTAGCGATGTCAAAGTTGAGCGATCAATTCGTGAAACGATGGGTCACATGAATTTGACCCGCGTTAATCACGCAGTCATCATTCCAGACAACCCACAATACCGTGGTATGCTTCAGAAGGCTAAGGACTACATCACCTGGGGTGCTGCTGACATTGCCATCGTTGAACAAATGTTGAGCGAGCGAGGCCGAATGATTGGAAACGCTCCGTTGACCGACGCCATCGTCGCAGAAAACACAGATTGCAAGAATATCGCAGAGTTTGCAAAGGCCATCGTGGCTGGCGAAGCTCAAGTGAAGGACATTCCTGACTTGAAGCGTGTCTTCCGCCTTCACCCTCCTCGAGGGACAAAAGGCTGGGGCGGCATCAAGCGAAGTTACGTCGTGGGTGGGGCACTTGGCTCCCGAGGCGATGAAATTGGTGCGCTCGTTGAGCGAATGATTTGAGGTGATATGATGGGAACAAAGGCAAACAAGCATCGTGGACGTAACCGTTACCACGGTCGTGGAAAGAAAGCAGGCCGTGGCGCAGGAAAGCGTGGTGGCCGTGGAAACGCTGGTATGAACAAGCATCGTGTCATGACTCGAATCAAGTACATGCCCAACCATTGGGGTATGCACGGATTCAACCGTCACCCAACACTTCGAACCGTCTATGTAACAGCCAATGTTAGTCAACTTGAGGAAATCGCTAAGGGCGAGTCCAAAGTCGACTTGACTGCTATGGGTATTGACAAGCTTCTGGGAAGCGGACAAATTCGCTCCGCTATCACCGTGGTCGTTGAGCATGCAAGTGCAAGAGCCATGGAGAAGGTCGAAGCCGCTGGCGGATCCATTGAGATGGACGATGACGACTGGGGCGACGAAGACGAAGCGTGAACTCCAAGAACTCTGAATGATACGGCAACTTACCGGATGTGACGATAATGAAACACAAAAAAATTCCTTGGGCAATCGCACTGACTGGTGCATTGTATTATGGATTGCTCATTTATTGGCAACTTGATGAACTTGAAGCTGGTGGCCGAGCTGAAGATGCTGCCATTTTCGGACTTCTCTTCTCGTTTGCTTACCTTGCATACACTATGCTTTGTTTCCAGAAGGACCTTCCTGCTGGACTCAAGGACATGCCCTTTATTGGGCGTTATGGTAAACTGACTGGTTGGTTAGCTTTTGTCTTCACCGCCGTTTGGTATGTCCGTCCTGATGCGTGGGGTGGCTATGATGAAGGCGTTGGTTTCTTCCTCGTAGGGATTATTCTGCTCGGATTTGGTGCTTCTGCTATCCTCACATGTTTCATGTGGGAAGGCGACAAGAGCAGCCGATTGTACGCCCTCAGCCGCTTCGTCGATGTGTATCCTACCATTACCAAGCCTGAGCGACACGTTCGCTTTAATGAGAAGATGTGGACGACAACCTTCGTTCTCATCATTTACTTCGCTATGACCAACGTGATGTTGTTCGGTCTTTCTGGGCAAGCCCTTGACCTGTTCAGTGGATTCCGCTCCATCATGGCTGGTGCCTCAGGTACCATCATGCATTTGGGAATCGGACCAATCGTTACGGGCTCCATTATCATGCAATTGTTCGCAGGTGCGAAGATCATCCGTCTTGACCTTGGAGATTCTGAAGACAAGGCCATGTACCAAGGTGTTCAGAAGTTGCTTGTTTTAATCATGATTCCAATTGAATCCATTCCTCAGACGTATGGATTCCTTGACCCGAGTGAGTGGCTCATTGACGCCTACGGACTTGGTTGGGCAAACTTCGTGATTGTCGCTCAACTCTTTGCGGGCTCTTACCTCGTATTCCTGTTGGACGAATTGGTCAGCAAATGGGGTATAGGATCCGGTATTTCGCTGTTCATTGCTGCTGGTGTGGCTCAATCCACCTTCGTGGGTACACTTTCACCTCTCGCTGCCACTTCTGGCCAACCTTACTCAATGCAAAATCCACCTTCTGGAACCTTGCCGATGATTTTCTATATGTTCCGTGAAGCGACGAATTATGAAATGATTCAATCTAACGGGTTCGAAACAATTCTCTTGACTCACGTGAACCCAGTGGCAGCTCTTGTCTCCTCGATCATTGTGTTCCTTGTCGTCGCCTACGCAGAATCCAGTAAACTCGAATTGCCACTCACTCACGGAAAGGTTCGTGGGCACCGTGGAAAGTATCCGATTCGCTTGGTCTATGCATCGAACATTCCTGTGATTTTGATGGCTGCACTTCTGGCCAACATCAACATGTTCACCTTATTGTTCTGGAGCCATCCGACGCTGAGTGAAACCCCGCTCTTAGGTCAAAACGGGTGGATGTCCATGTCGGCCTTTATTGGAACCTATGAACCCGGTCAAACAACAGCCTCAGGTGGTTTCGCCTGGTATGCGAGTATGGTCAACGGCGTGAACGATTGGCTGATACCCCTACTGGATCAATCAGGTGATATATTCGGGCATTCGTTGACTCAAATCATGATGCACGTTGTGTTCTATGTTGTTCTTATGACCGTCGGTTCGATGGTCTTCGCGAAATTCTGGATTGATACAACCAACATGGGTACCAAGGACGTTGCAAAGCAAATTGAGCGTACTGGTATGCAGATTCCAGGTTTCCGTAAGAATCCCAAGGTCCTTGAAAAGATTCTCGAAAATTACATCCCACCAGTGACGTACTTCTCAGGTGCTTTCGTTGGTCTCTTGGCAGCAGGAGCGGATCTTCTCGGTACGGTCGGTAATGCCTCTGGAACGGGGTTGTTGCTTGCGGTTGGTATCATTCTGAGGACCTATGAACAAATCCAAAAGGAACAAGCCATGGAAATGCACCCGATGATACGTCAATTCTTTGGTGCCGAGTGATATCCTCATAAGGTATCTCTAGGGGCATTATTCCATGATTCGCTTCCGCCCACCGTCTACACCCTTACTTTGGATTGACGATATTGAGGATTTAAGTTTGAGAAAGGACGGTGAAGTCCTTATTCTCAAGAATACTTCTCGTTCCATAGGAAATGCTCTCTTTCACTTGCCTTTTTTTCTTGTTGGCTTTGCAATCATTACGGGGGCACTTCTTTTCAGCGCTTATGGCGTCTTTGTTTCGGTTTTGAACGATTCAGTTTGCGACCCTATTTTTGAACAAGAAGTCCAATTAAGCCACAGTGAGACTATTTATTGCGAGTCAAAAGATTCTGGAGGCGGTACTCGTTTTTCAATCACATCGGTTGAAGTGGCTGACCAGCACTTCAAATACACCATGGCTTATGACCAAGATGAACCCGTGATAGAGGAATTCCGTTGGTCAGAGGACAACGGTATTTTGGCTATCGGTAGAGTTGAATATTACGAAGAAGAGGACGATAGATACTACTCCTGTGGCCTCTACAAAAAAGAGTCAACATTAGGTCAGAATTGGACGTTACAAGAGCTCACAGTTAGCGATTATTGGTACGCTATGCCAAGTTGGTGCCGAGATAGCGCAAGCTCGACTGAGAACCTTACTTATGCTTCTGCTGAAGGTCCTTTGTTTGAAGGCGAATACTTGTATAATATACATGAAGGTGATTTTGGAGAGGTCTCCATGGAGAGATATACCTTGACTTCATTGGATTACCGGTACGTGTATGTTCCGTATACGGATGGGCCCATCGTAATTATTATCCCAGCAATCTTTGGTGTGATCTTTGGCTCTTTTTTCCTCAGTGCCGGTGATGTTAGAAAGATGAATCTCCGATTGAATCCTTCTGCTCAAACCATCAGTGTTCGTAAAACATTTGGCGGCACCCGTCTTAGTGGTTGGACGTGGAAAAATATAGATTTTAATTCGATAAAGATGGTTCGTTATGAAAAAACAGTATCTCATCAAAGTGGAGGTGGAGAAGACGGGCCTATTCGCCATTGGAAAACATCTCACAAGGGGATAGAAGTCTCAATTTCTGATGGGAATAAATCAGTAAAGGTTTTGTTTTTAGAGCACGGAAATGAGTTTGATATTTTCGATTCAATATTGGAAACTCTCTGTAGTTCACTCGGCGTTGAGATGCCTGAAATCAAAGACAATATGAGGTCGAAAATGCCTTCTAAAGACAACTATAATTCGGCTAAATTACAGGACTTCAACGTAAGGAAATGGGGCAAACATGACAGCGCAATGCTCCTGGTTGAGTGGTACAACAATCTCTCTTCTCGAGATGCAAATCTCACCGTTGAAGAAGTGATGAGATCTGCGGAACTTCAAACCTTTGAATCACAAGAAGATGCCCAGAAATTCTTGGATTATCTCATCTCTCTTTTGAATGAAGAAATGGGTTTAGAGGCGATTGAAATTTCGCCGACGAACATTGATTCTAATGACAATACGATGGTGGAAGAAAATTCTGCTGAACAAGACGGCGCGTCGCAAAGTCAAACCTCTGAAGCCTTCTGGAATGACCCCTAATTAAGGAAGGGTCCTCAAAGGGGTCTTTTTGCTTCGCAGTCTGCGTTTTTTAGTGGATTTCCTCACGGTTATCTTGATATAGGGGTTGTATGTGGCTTGGTTGCTTGCGTCGTATGGGAACGGCGTTGGCGGCTGAGTCTTCGGACAATGACCGTCGCCATCCTCCCTGATGCAAAGCCGAAGCGATTGCGATCCCAAACAGGCCTTCACGGGTTTTGGGGTCAGGTAGGTGATCGAGATTATGACGTATTTTGTGCAAGAAGCTCAAGTGCATTATTTTCTCGCCAATTTCATTTTAGGTCAGTCATTCATTTAGAATAGCGACAAGTAGCCTAAGGATCATTACAAGAGAAATCTGGTTGATCCTGCCAGAGGCGACCGCTTTTGGAGTTCGATTAAGCCATGCGAGTCGAGAGTCTTAGGGACTCGGCATACTGCTCAGTAACACGTGGATAACCTGCCCTATCGTCT
>JAKMEE010000031.1 GCA_022426155.1 Candidatus Poseidonia sp.
AAGACCTGAGTGATTTGGTCGAAGAAAACCGACACCGCAGCGACTGTTTTTTAGAAATTGATCGCAAAGGTTGCCGGGTGATACAATTAGGCGACCTTCGTATTGCATGTGCCTGGCCCCCTTTCTCCGATGCGCGTGAAATTACGATTGTTCGTCCGGTGGCCAAACTCGACCTCGGCGACTATCAGCTGGATCAGCGCCTCGTGGACCGATTGAGCGATCACCACCGCGGCGTCTTCATTTGCGGACGCCCAGGTTCTGGGAAAACAACACTCGCCCAAGCCATAGCAGAATACCTCGATACTGAAGTTGGTGCATTGGTCAAAACAATGGAAGCCCCCCGGGATTTACAATTGGTTGACCGTATCACCCAATACGCGCCACTCGAAGGAGACCTAGAAAAAACAGCAGAAATTCTGTTTTTGGTTCGCCCGGATTTCGTGATTTTTGATGAAGTTCGCCGAGCCCGAGATTTCGAGATATTTGCTGACGTTCGTTTGGCAGGCGTGGGTCTGCTGGGAGTTACACACGCCAATTCAGCGTTGGAGGCGATTCAACGACTCATTGGAAAGGTTGAACTTGGGCTGGTGAGCCAAGTCTTGGACACCATCCTTCACGTTGAAGCGGGCAAAATTCAACAGGTCTTGGAATTGAGAATGACCGTTAAGCCTCCAACGGGCATGCAAGAAGAACTTGCACGCCCAGTGATTGAAGTCATTGAATTCCCGAGCGGTAAAATCACCCATGAAATGTTTGCCTTTGGTTCAGAAATTGCCGTCGTGCCTCTTGAAGGGCGGCAACAAGGGACACTATCGCCGATGAAGACGTTGGCACGCGACCAACTTGTTCACATCATACAGCAATGGGTCGGTGTCCAATGCCAAGTGCAATTCAAAGGCGAAACCAGCGCTACAATTTATGCCCCACAGAACATGATTTCAACTCTCATAGGGAAAGGTGGAGAAAACGTACGACAACTGCAAGACGAACTTGGAGGTATGCAACTCAACATTGAATCATTTGATGAAATGCCAGAATCGATGGGTAAACCTTCAAACCCACATTGGGGGGATGTTTCAGATCGTCGCAGTCGAGGTGGCAGGGCGTGGGAGCACAACGCCCGCGGCACGAAGCCACGGAAAAACAAAGGAAAAAAGAACAGGAAATAACACTATTTCACAAGTAATTTCGCCTTACTGAACCGATGTTCCGAGATAATTATAGGGACGCTCTTAAAGGATCTTAACTTTAGATTTCTCGCTCATGAGCAGTGATGATAGTGTCTCCGTAAGCGAAGGCCGTGCGCTTGTAAAGTTCCTTCTGTGAAAACAGATGTTTCTTTCTCAGAGAAAGGGTTCATCTATGCGCTTCACAGCCCAATGAAACGATGGCTCAACCTAACGATGGCTCCGGACGTGCCCCCGTGGCCATCGTTCGCCCAACGACCTCGGTCACGAGCGGGGTCGCAGTCACCCAGAAACTGGTTAGTGCAGCGGTTGCTTTCGGGGATTTGATGCGAGGCACCTTTGGCCCAAATGGCCTCGACAAAATGATGTACAAAACCAACGGTGAAACAGCCGTGACCAATGACGGGGCAAAGATCGTCGCCGAATTATTAGTGAAACACCCAGCCGCTAAAGCCTTCGTCCAGCTCGCAGAGTCGCAAGAAAACGCTTGCGGAGATGGAGTCACTGGATGTCTCATTGTGGCCAGTGAACTCATGAGGGAGGCAGGTCGACTGCTTGAGCGAGGACTTCACCCCCTGGTCTTGATCGAAGGATATCTGGCGGCGCAATCGGCAACCAATGAGCACATCACAAATGCCTCGGAATCATGGAAGGGCGACACGGGGCGTTTGGTGAATGTAGCCAAAACCGCCATGAACGGTACTTCTGCCGACGTTGAAGATAATTCAATGGCCAATCTTGTTGTTGATGCACTTCAATTAGTTGCCAGAGACGGCGTAGCCGATTACGAAGATGTGCGGATGACCAAACGAGGCCAAGGAAATCTTGCAGATTCGCGCTTAGTGGACGGTCTTCTTCTTGATGCGAATCTCTTCCTTGACCGCCTTCCTCGGCATTTGGAAGCAGGAACACTTCTTGCACTGACCTGCCCACTTGACCAAGAGAACACCACGCGAGATGCAGAAATTGAAGTAGAAACCGCTGACCAGTGGATGGCTTTTATTGACGCCAAAGAAGATCTTCTATCTCACAAAGCAAAACAAATTCTAGCAACAGGAGCTACCGCAGTATTTTCCGCTGAAACCATTGAACCCAGTATTGCGCACATTCTTGCTGACGAGGGTGTTTTTGTTCTGGGTGGGCTTGAACGCTCAGGCATTGAAGATATGGCGAGAGCATCTGGCGCTTCCATGTGCGATCATTTGGATGACCTCTCCCCAGAGATCCTCGGTCATTTTTCTTCGCTGCAAATAGAGACGAGCGAGAGTTTGGACGGCCGCCGTGAACGTCTGTGTTTGCAATTTGGTGAACATGCTGGTATTGCGACCATCGATGTTGGTGGAGGTGACGGCGTGGCCGTCGAAGAAGTCATCCGGGGACTTTTTGATGCCCTACGTTCGGTTGCAAACGCCATGGAATCAACTCAACTCGTACGAGGGGGGGGGTGCATGCACATGGGGGCCGCTTTAGCCATCAAAGAAGCAGCAGAACAACAATCCGGTCGAGAACGCTTAGCGATGGAGGCCTATGCCAGAGCCCTTGAAGCAGTCCCCTCAACTCTTGCTGCAAATGCAGGGGCTGACCGCCTAGATTCGCTGTTAGCTCTTCGTTCTGCGCATCGCCAAGGCCAGGAAATTTGCGGCATTGGCCCTTCCGGGAGTGTAGAGCCCATCGAAGAAGCCTGGGCTCCTGCGCAGACTCTTCTGCATTCCTTGGATGCCGCCACCGAAACGGCTTGTGGGCTCCTGCGCGTCGACCAAGTGATTTCTGCACGAGGCGATTGAAGCCCCCATCAGACAGGGTCGCTATGTTCAAGACCATCGGACGGGGGCAATACGATAACGGGTCAGTTCCATGAGCGCCGTCCAATCCCCCCGCCCCCGGGCCCTTCTTAGCGTCTGGAACAAAACCGGTATCGTTGAATTTGCAACCGAACTCAACCGTCTTGGATTCGAACTGGTTTCCACCGGCGGTACGGCAAAATTGCTTACAGAAGCCGGCCTTGACGTCCTCAAAGTTTCTGATTTAACCCACCACCCAGAGATCTTCGATGGCCGAGTCAAGTCTCTTCACCCGGCCATTCATGGCCCACTCCTTGCACGTCTTCATCTCGACAAGGATTTCGAGGAATTGGACCGATTGGGATACAGCCCAATCCGTGTTGTGGCGTGTAACCTCTATCCCTTTTCATCGGCTGCAGCACAACAACCTCCTTTGGAAGACAATGCATTATTGGAAATGATTGACATCGGTGGGCCAACCATGGTCCGTGCCTCAGCAAAAAACCATCAACACGTCTTGATTTCGACCAACCCCTCCCGCTACACAGACATCATCACTGCCATTGAAGCAGCTGGATCGGTTGAGTCGGTGGGGATGGATTTCCGGACCGAACTTGCGTTGGAAGCATTCCAGCATACCGCCTCTTATGATGCAGCTATTGCCAATGAATTGCATGTAAGATATGTGGGCGACCCAGCATCCACCGATGATGTATCTCAGCAATCCGAACGACTCCCATCGACCATCATCGCTTCAAACGATTTACTTCAGGGATTACGTTATGGCGAAAATGCCCACCAAGCCGCTGCACTCTATGTGAGCCCCGCCCACTCCAAGGCTAACGACACCCTCGTGACAGCAAAAGTGGAAGGTGGAAAGGCCATGTCATACAACAATTATTCAGATGCAGATGCAACGTTGCGCCTCTGCCGTTCACTCAGTACCGATGAATGGCCCGACACCCCTCACGCATGCGTGATTGTGAAACATAACAACCCCTGCGGCGCAGCATTAGGCGCAACCCAACTTGAGGCGTTCGAAATGGCCTTGGCGAGTGACCCAGAATCTGCCTTCGGCTCCATCATTTGCTTCAACGAACCCGTCGAAAAGAACACGGCTGAAGCCATCGGGGATTTGTTTGTTGAGGTATTGATGGCTCCGGCCTTTGAGCCAGCAGCCAAAGAGCGATTAACAATCAAAACCAACCGCCGGTTACTCACCATCGAGTCACCAAATAACCGCCTTTCACCTCTCAAACGTACGCTGGTACGCAAACCCATTGAAGGAGGAATGTTGGTGCAAACCGAAGAGCCTCCAATCATTGATTGGTCCAAAGCCAAAACGGTGACTCAATCCCAACCAACAGAAGAACAAATCGCGAGCATGAAATTCGCAGTTCGGGTCTGTGAGCAGGTCAAATCCAATGCCATCGTGATGGTGCAGGGAGTTGCTACGGTGGGGATCGGCCCGGGCCAAACCAGCCGTGTTGAAGCAGTTCGTATCGCAGCCCGCCGTGCTGGCGAACGAGGCAAGGGTTGCGTTCTTGCCTCAGATGCCTTTTTCCCATTCAAAGATGGCATCGAACAAGCTGCAGAAGCAGGAGCCACAGCGATCGTTCAACCCGGCGGATCTATTCGAGATGGGGAAGTGATTGAGGAAGCGGATGCTAGGGGAATGTCCATGCTTTTTACCGGACATCGCCTTTTCCGTCACTGATTCAAACAGGCTCACCTACGAAATTCTTTGCAATAAGACTGTAAGTGATGGGGCGCCATGTTCCTTTCATGAAGCACCTCGACGACGTCAACATGACTTATTTCCAACACATGGGGCGCGCCTTACTCCTTTCCATTCGTTTTCTTTTGAGCTCAGCACAATTGATCATCCATGCCTTATTTCCGTTCTTGTTCATCAATGCTGGAAAGAATGCGGTGGATCTGTACCACGCTCAAGACGCCCTGTGAGCCAATGACCTCATTGCGTGGTTGGTACACGCCATCCAACCCACCAAATACCTATGACGGCAATGATTGCAACGGTTGTTTGACCGAACCCAGGGTCTCCAAGAAGGGTGATGTACCAAATTGAAAACGTTGAAAAAAAGGCAATAAAGCCGCAAACAACGATTTTCGAATGGAGGGGTAAGGACCGTCCTGAGCGATAATATCCCAGCAAGGGTTCACCAAAAAGCGGGTTGGTGAGGAGCCAACGAAACAATCGTTGAGAAGAACGGCCGTAGCAATATGCGGCTGCGACCAGCCATGACGTTGTGGGCCAACCGGGTAGGAATATGCCAATCGCAGCAAAGCCCACGAATAGACTTCCGACCACAATCCAAATGCTTCGAACGACGGGGTTGGCACTGGGTTTGTGTTCTGCCAATACCGCGGTGATAACTTCTTCATCACTCAGGGCAGCGTATTCTTCTGCCAAGCGCTTTGCAGCATCAAGACGAGATGGGGGGCTGCCAGCATCGCTCATCATCAAACCCCTCAACCCTCCGTCAAAGGGGGGGCTCAAAAAACCCTCCTCCCGACTACGAAGTTATCAAGAGAGGCAACTCTGTCGGGGAATCATGGGTGAAGATTTGGCTTTCAATCGAGTCGCCACCCCAGCAAACCCCTTGCGTTGTGCCGTACTACTCTCAGGGAGCGGTTCAGGCATGCAAGCCCTCGTGGAGTATCAGCAAGGAAGGGGCGCCGCTCATCGCACGGCCGTCGTCATTTCAAATCGAGTCGATGCAGGGGGGGTTGAACGAGCCCAACACCTGAGCATTCCCGTTGAGGTCTTACCCCATCCAACGCCCTCCACCGAGGGTGGGCGAGTGGTGCACGAATCACAGATCATGGACGTTCTCGAAACCTATGATGTGGAATGGGTGGTGCTATCAGGGTACATGCGTCTTCTTTCGCCCCACTTCCTCCAACGATGGGAGGGGCGCATTGTCAACATCCACCCCTCGCTTTTGCCTAAATTTCCTGGTGCTCATGCACATCGAGATGTCTTAGCCTCTGATGTGGAGGTCACGGGTTGCACCGTCCATTTGGTGGATGAAGGAATGGACACCGGGCAGATCTTAGCCCAAGCAATGGTTCCAGTTTTGGCAGGCGATACAGAAGCGTTGCTCACCCAGAGAGTCAAGGTGGAAGAACACCGTCTTTACCCCGAAGTATTGACATGGATTGCAGCAGGACATCTTCACCGTGAAGGCGGGCCAATGAACGTTGGCCATTGAGTACATCAGCAAGCGTGTTGAAGTTTTCAAATGCCTTGACATCAGAAGTGTCAATCATTGGAAGGCTAGCAACCAGCTCTCGCATTGAAGCCGCCTTCTGCGGGGCAATCCAGTTCATTGGGATGAAACTGAACAAGGGTTGAGGGTGCCCATTTGAGTCGGTTGGAACGCCGCCCCGAGGGGCTGAAACCACCCACGATTTGAAGGTGGCTCCATCCATCAAAAACGCATCAGATGGGAGTAAACATACCGGTGTATCAAACTGCTTCAATGCCCAAATAATAGCTTCATGGAGCCCCGAACTCCCGGGCGGGTCGTACCATATATCAGCGCATGATTCCTCTTCCGTTTCGGATTTCAGGACGACGACTTCGCAAGCCCCCGCATGAAATGCAAGTTGCTTCAATCGTTCAATACCGCCGAATAGTTGCGTTTTGTCCTGCCCCATTCGGAGGCTTTTACCGCCTGCAAGAATGAGGACTGCGAAACTCATGTTTTGACCTCAGTGCATTGCGTCAAGTTGGTCCATAGCCGCTTCAAGTTCTTGCAGCAATCCCCGAACCCGACCCAATAACGCCTTCCGCTCACGGCTAGATCGAGCTTCAGGCAACCATTCAAGGAGCCGACGAACATCTCTGGCATCTCGCTCAACAGTCCACCTTAGGACGTTTTCAAGAACGGGGTCTTCCGCTGGGAGAAAGCGTTCCGCCATGATGAACACTCATCTTGCCTGGTCAATCAATGCTCCGATTCAAGCAGGCGATGGCGAATCCGTTCGAACAATTCTCCACCCTTTGGGGCGTTGACAATTATATCACGGCAGGAGAGTGACTGATTCTTCCGTAACGACACAAAAAGGACAGTGTATTGGTGCCACTGAGGACTCTGCGCACTGGCGGCTCTCATCCATTCATCATCGGGGACTTCATGGCCTGCCCGAACCAACTCTTCCCCAACTTCCAACACGGTAGCCAAGGCTTCTTTGCGCTGGAGTAAATGGATGAATGCCATCCATGGATTTTGCCCAAGGTCGTCAGGCGATACATTCGCCATGAGCAAACCAGCGATACTGATGTCTTCCCGCCCGTGTCTTTTCCACAAGGCTGGGATCATTTTTGCAAGACGGCGTTGTGAAGGAGCATGACTCATCATCCAAGAACTGACTTGGCGAAGGTCGGGGAGTGGACTTCCGACATGGAATGCATAGCCTCCACTTTGTGAAATCACATCCGCCCTGGGTTTATTGGCCATGTCGCCAACACATACCGAGTAAGCCTCGAGAAGGAACTTCAGCGCCTTTCGTTTTGACCTCAGCCTTGAAACGGGCTGCGCACTCAACCAATCGTCAAGGCGGGGATTCACTTCTTCCCACCCTCAGAGGTTCGTTTTCGAAATGAATCGAAAAGGTCCCCCACGAGACCAACGGAATCGCGTAATGTATTCATCAAGGTGTCAATAACGGCATCATCATCGTATTTTTCTTTCACCATATCTCGGATTTCACGTTCAATTTCTGCGTGTTCTTCATCATCAATGTCGAATTGAGAGCGGAGGTGAGCAAGCACGCGGAACTCATCCCGTGAAAGAGAAGCGTTGACGATTGCAACTTCAAACACCTTCGTGTAGATTTTGTGCATGAGGGGCTGGGCGACAGGCTCCCCCGTTTCGGTTTTTTCATTTTTTTGGATGGCTTCATACACCTGAGCTGGCTGTTCTGGGCTAAGGTTCAAAGCGCTTGCAAGTTTGATGATCAACCGCTTCTCTTCTCGAGTCAAAACACCATCAACCAACATTACCTCAACGGTGGAACGGAACACATCCAAAGTTCCGAGAGTTGTCGCCGACACATACTCCCCACCCCCTTCCTCCTCTTGAACAAACCGACGAAAAAACCGCTAAGAGAGGTTTTCTTTTGGGAGAGGGTTCAAAAAGGGATAGCCAGTCGTTCCCATCGTTCACATTCACTCCGCCGTTGATTCGGCGGTTGCAATCCTGTGCCAACAAAAGTTGGCGTGAGTTTGCTGAGTTAATGAGTTCGTAAGAAAGAGGAATCAATATGAAAAGAAACAACAATCGATCGGGCGGAAGCTCGAAGGGCAAGGCCATGAAGTATCAAATTCGGGCCGATATCAAGGTGAACGGAACGGTTCAGCGCAAGGACATCATCGGGGCCATTATGGGTCAAACCGAGGGGCTTCTTGGCGATGAATTGGAATTGAGAAAACTCCAACGCACTGCTCGAATTGGGCACGTCGACGTCGAAATGGAAACGAAGAACGGAAAGGTGCACGGCACCATTACTATTCCAAGCAGCATGGACAATGTTGAAACCGCCATTATTGCAAGTTCGCTTGAAACCATTGAGCGAATTGGGCCGTGTAATTCCATCATCAAAGTGCTGGAAATTAATGACATTCGTGCAACAAAGCGCACCGCTGTCGTTGACCGAGCAAAGGAATTGCTCCTTTCGTTGGTCAATTCCGGAGAAGCTGCCTCAAAGACAGTCATTGAAGAAGTTCGCTCAGTCCTCACCACCGGAACGGCAACATCCTTCCATGGATTGACCTGCGGGCCCAACGTGGAATCATCGACCTCACTCATCATCGTTGAAGGACGAAATGATGTGCGCAATCTCTTGGATTGCGGATTGAAGAACGCTATCAGTGCAGACGGTGCTGGCAACATCAAACAGGAATTGATTGATCTAGCCAACAGCAAGGAGAGCGTTACGGTTGCAATTGACGGTGACCGTGGCGGCAACATGTTGTTCATGCAACTTTATGACACCATGAAAGTCGACTTTGTGGCACAAGCTCCAGTCGGTCAAGAATGGGAACTCCTTCCTCAGAAGACCGTGACCATGCGCCTTCAAAAGAAAGAAGAAGCGGCAAAATTCAAGCGCCAATTGGACAAGGAAGCTGATGCAGATGACAAGAAGCATGGTGTGACAAATAAGGATTGGGACAAAGACATGGAAGAAGAGTTCGTCACAGAATCTGCCCCCGCAGAGATCCAGGAATTGTTTGACATGGTTGACGAAATGCCGAAGAACAAAGCCGTCATCCGTTTCGCAGACGGCACATACTCTGAGCACATTGGCCCTTCCAAGTTGGAAGAAACAATCAATGCTGCCGAATCAGCAGAAGCTGTCATCTTCAGCGGAGCTGTCACTGGAAAAGTTCTGAGTTATGTCAACGAATCCAAAGCCTCTATGTTGGTTGGAACCAAGGAAGGCAAGGATTACGAAGCCCCTGAAGGCATGACAATTTGGCTTTCAGAAGTTCATCGTTGAACAACGGTATCGGTAAAAGCGACGACGCTTCTGCCCCATCATGGGCGACGACGAGGCTGACGCATGGCCGGAGGCAGAGGGTGAACAACCGCTTCCAACTGAAGAAGGCGACAATCCCGATGTGGATGGCGAGGGAAAAACAGATGACGCGGTTGTATCAACCAACATCTCGACAGCAGAGCCTTGGACTTTCCCTGTTCGGGCAGCGCCTATTCTAGCCATGCAAGGCGAAGAAGTGACAGAATTTCCGCTCAGCCAGGACTATTCTGGCCATCACACTACCTCGCTGGTTGTCGATGATACTTTGATGCGAATCGTCGAATCCAGTTATGATCGAGATGGAATTCGACGTCTCAATGTTCGTATGGCCTTGGTCAAGGAACACATCTCGGGATACTCTCACACACATCTGGATTTATTTCGGAAATTACTGCCTATTTGGTATTCAGCCATTGGATTTGGCGCTTTGATGTGGGGATTTATTGCCGGAGGAATTCCAGCTATAGGAGGAGGTTTGTTCATTTTTGCTGGCCTCGCAGGCATACTTCTCTCCCAACTTGACCTGCATCGCATCTCCTTCTCGGACCACGGCGGCCGCCACGACTTTTACTTGTCTGGCTGGCGACAGAACCCCTATCTCATTTACAACAGCATGGCCTTGCTCGGACCTGCCTTTGTTGTGTTTCTACGAACTGGGGAATTGGAAACCGAACACATCGATATGGCTGTTGCTTCTCTCGAAGCACCCCCGCAACCCAAATACCCACATTTGAACGAAAACACCCCGGACGCTATCTCTCCCGCCGTTGCACCACTAGCTCTTTCCGGCCCAACGAGTGGGGCGACACAAACCGTACCAACGCCCATACAATCCCTTCCTCCCCCTCCAGCACCAATAGCGAATACCATTCCACCACCCCCTTCCGCACAAAGTCCACCTTCACCACCGTCCCTCCCAATGACTCCGATGAAAATGACAGGCCCACCCACGACCTCGTTGCCACCAGCACCGTTACCACCAGCACCGCTACCGCCGCCCATGAAGCAAAGCATAGAAGATGCGCTTTGGGACGATCTAGTTTGATCAGGCCTGAACGCCACCGGCTGAAGGAAGTTGTACCGCTTCTCCCAGACGTTTGACTTCCAGCGTTAATTCATTCAAATCTGTTGGAAGCACCCATTCATCTTTCTCAAGAGGAATTCTTCGCCCGGGCCCAGGAATCCTCATCAATGCCTTCGCAAGTTGTTCAGCATCAACTAACATGTCTCCAGAGGCTCCCGAATGTCGAGCTTCAAGTCGATGGCGCATCCATGTCTTCAGGGGGCGGGTCATCGTGGTTAATTGTGTGAGGATGGATGCCCGTAAAGCATCGGAGGAATCGCCTTCAGGCAAACAACGAAGAGCGATTCGGAGAAGGCGAGCCAAGCGAATATCACGTGGGGTGATGTTGACTTGAGATGCGAGTGCACGGCGCGTTGAAGGGATGGCTTCAAGTCCATTTTCCTCAACCTCTTGGGCCTCTAGCGTCATCCCCAAGGCCTTGAGTAAATCAGCAAGGGCCTTGAGCCCATCCTCCGCCCCATGGGGCGTTACTGCTTTGTGCCTCTCAGCGGACTTGGGCAGTTCTTTGATGGTTTGAGCAATAACCGGTTCAATATTTTCGACCTCAGCATTCAGGTCGACCTCTTCCCGTTCCTCGGAAACCACAATGTCCTCAATAGTTTTCACTTGAATGGTTTCTTCAGCCCTTTGAATGGGAACGACCTCAACGGTTTCTTCAACGGCCCCTTCTCCAGGAGCCGCTTCCATTGCTTCTAGCATGGCTTCGTGAGCATCGTCGAGAGGTGATTCATTTTGTTCGATCACAGGAGTTCTGCTGATACTTTCTGCAACAGGCACGAGAGTTGGGCGGGCAAGTATCGGTTGCCATAATGCCAACGTATAGGCCTCGTCCTCCACTTCCCGTTGGGCGAGTCGAGATGCAAACATTGGAATTTGTTCATGAAGCCCGTGTAATTTTGAAGGTTGGCGTAACCGAGATTCCACATCAAGTCCGAGTTGAACATCACGATTCCAAGGCAAGAGGCTCAATCGGCGTCGAAGCGCTGCATGGCCGTGTATGTGGGGCCGGGCAAGACTCAATTGACGTGCGACGAAGAGAGGCTTCTTCGCAAAAAGTCCCCTCCATTCCTGAATTAACCATCCATCCGTGTGCAATTGATCGAGTTCCTCAGATAATCGTTCGAGAATCCTTGGGGCTAAGCGACCCTGTTCGGACGCGCTGGTTTCGTAAGACTCGCCACGAAGTAAGGTTCCAACATAGTGCTCAAATTCCCCGAGAGACATGCTTTCAGTATGCCGCTCAAGAGGTATTGCATCAGCAATTCGAAGCCGTGATAATTCATTTTCCAACATCACCCGATGCCGCGAATTACGGCGCGTTCGGTCCTCAACAAAGCGTTCCATTTCGTGAAGAACATCCCCGCCACATTCAATTTCTCGGAGCATTCTACATCGAGCATCAACGTCTTCCTTTCCTTCAAAAGATACATCCAACGCTTCCAAAGAATCCAAGAGGCTGACACATCGCTCCCACATGGGGCGTTGATGAGAGAGAAGATCCATCGTGTTGAGTGGATCTTCAATAATTCGATTTCTCCAATCATCCAATACCATGCCAACTTGTTCAAATGCTCCAATGAACGCCAAAGCATCCAGTTCCGTTTGTTTCCACAATTGGTCCAATTCATCGACAGCTATCTTCAGTTCAGAAGTTTGTTCAAGATGGCCGACATACGACTCGCTTGAAGCAGCGTGAGACGGCCAGCGCTGAGAAAAATACCCCCATCGTTCAACCAAGTTCAAATGTTCTTGAACCGACCGCTCAATGACATCTATGTTGGTTTCCCATTCCATGAGTTCAGATGGTTGCAACTCCCCTTCATGAGGGAATATGATGCCCTGTTGGCGCCAATGGTCCACAGCCATCGACATCTCCAATCTCCGTGTCTCTAGGGTTTGTCCAAGTTGAAGAATTTCATTGGATAGTTCTTCGAGTTGTGGGGCTTCGTTCAATGAAATGTAATTCTGGCGCCGTTGCTCATGAGCCTCGCTCAATGTAGAATCAAACGGAGTGATGAATTGAAGAATGGCTAAGCGAACCCGTTCGGAAAGGTGATGGAATGATTGCCATTCTTCTAATTCATTTAAGGCATCCATGAGTGATAGTTTATCAAAAAACGGGACATCAAATCCCTTTGATCGCAACGCCTCTGCCCCTTCGGCCATGACACGACGTTGACGCTCTTCATCGGCTTCAATGGTTTGTAGATGCCGTTGAATTTCCCCAAATCGCTCTGGTTGAGTGAACAAGGGGTGAAGGAGATTCACTGAAGGGATACTCGAGGGGTCCAATGCTGAAAGTCGACGATAGAGGTCATTCCACACCCCTCCTTCCTCTTGTTCAAACCACGCCTGCTTGTGTCGCTCCAAAACCGCCTCCCAAGGGGCGATATCGCGTAATAATTGTTCGTAGATCCTGAGAGCGTCTTCAATTCCAAAGACATCTCTGAGGAGATCTTTAACCGGTTCAAAATTGAGGTATTCAACCTCTTTCATATTTTGAAAGGAGATGATTCGGTCTTCAAGATCCGATGCCATGTCACGTTGCACCTCCATCCAGGTCAAACGTTCAGTGAGATGTTCGGGGTCCTCGTTGAGAAATATCACCATGGTATCTTGGTCAAACCCGAATTGAACCAGCGAATCCAACCGCTCTTGGTACCATAGCGGGGGCTCGTTGTCATCCACCATTTGGGCTCACTGGCAAAAGAACGACGGCGGGAGCCTTTCAATGTGAGCGAGAAATCGGGCAGAATCATAGCATTTCTGACCTGCTTTCCTCATTCGGGGACATGAAAAGTGGTTCAAAAGTGGCCTTTTCACCATCCGTTCTTCCGCAGACCATAAAGCCCCAAAGTGCAGGTGAGGTTCAATGAGTGCTTTCGCGGTCGTTCTTGGATTGGCTTCAATTGGCGCAGCAGGCGTCGCGACTTTGTGGGTGAATCATTCCAAAAAACGGATGGTGGAGCTGCTTGATATGCAAATTCTCTTGCGAGAATCTCAATCCACACATTTCCAACAATTAAACCGGGCTGGAAGCGAATTAAGCCTACAAGTTGACAGCCTCCAAACCACCCTTGATGCGCTGCGAGCGATCCACCCAGGCATCGATGCATCCCTTCAAGTTCACAACCTTCTCCTCATCCACGAGCAATCTCCAACCACCCCCATTGTCATTGAACAATTGACCGCAGCACTGGAAACCATGCTATTGCACCAATCGACGCACGATATCGAAACACCTTCGTTGAATGAAACCCATCAAGGGATGTTGCGCAGAACACTCGACCTCCTCGATAGCCATCAAATCACTATGGCGACCCTGCACCTCAATCCGGAAAGTGCTCATCGTTTAGGCTTGGCAGCAATGCATCTTCAGCGATATGATTGGGCCGAGTCAGCCCTCAATGTAGCCTACCAACTCTCTCCGGGCCATGCAAGCATCGTCCAAGGCTTGGAGCACATTGCACAACTACGAGGTGACGACGCCCTCCGACGCCATTGGATCGAGGCACGAATGAAAATTACACCAGACGACCCTGATTTGCTTCGCAGTCACGCCCACCTCTTGGCTCAAATGGGTGATGGAGAGGCTGAACGCGCCGTTCGTCGCTTGGAAGCCTTGGGAGTTGACACACCCGCCGACCGCTCCTTGCTTTCGGGATTGCGTGCGCGCGCAGGAGCTCGTTCAGAAGCCCTCGACGCCATCGTCCAAGCATTGGAAGAAGACCCATCTCGAGACCAAGACTGGTTGCATTACGCCCAACTCCTTGAGGCGGATAACGAACCGCAACTCGCCCTCGAGGCGAACGAACAATGCCTGACCTTGAATCGCCAATGTGGCGAAGCATGGGCTCTCAAAGCCCGGTTATTGGCGGGTTCAAGCGGCAAGGAGCGAGAATCACTCAAGGCGGCAACACACGCCGTCGCATTGGATGCGGGAGGCGTGGATACCATCTTCTTGAAAGCGGAACTCTTGGAACTCGAGGGGTCCCTTGTCGCTGCAGAAGAAACCCTTCTCGGGGCTCTTGCAAAGCAACCTACGAACGGAGAACTTCGAGCACGAATCGCCGACAAATACCTTCTTTCACACCGAATTGATGATGCCCAAGAATTGCTTTCAGCAACTCCAGATGGCATCGACCATTCGCTGTTGCACACCATTGAAGGTCGACTTCAATTGGCTAAGGCAGACAGATTGAGAGACGGGACAGGAGAAACGGATCACGCTTTGCTTAATGCCGCCCTTCAAGCATTTGATGGTGCGTTGAAGTTGAACCGTGAACTTGGTGTTGCTTGGTTGGGTCTTGCTCGAACCCAACGCTTGTTGCACCAACTTGAGGCGGCCCAGGAATCACTGGATCGTGCTCGTCGTCTGCTGACTGAAAATGACGCGTCAGTGGGTGCAGAAGCCGCTTTATTGAGTCTTGACCACGGAGATGTCGCAGGAGCTTCAAGCTTCATTGATGCAGCGGATGTCCACGGCCAATCTTCGACCATTGCCTACATTCGAGGAAATATTTCTGCCCGCCGCGGGAATTTAGAACTCGCCCACAAACATTTCACATCATGCCTTGAGATGGATGCTGGGCACATTCGTGCTCGATTGAATCGTAGTTCAATTGCTATGGCCATGAACGAAGGGAAACAGGCCCTTGATGATTCAGAGATCTTACTCGACCTAGCCCCGGGCCTCGCCCTCGCTCGTGTACGGAAAGGGGAAGCTCACATGCTTCTGGGAGAATGGCAAGCTGCCATTCAACAATTCAAACATGTACTCGACAATGCCCCTCACCACGCCCACTGTTTGACACAATTGGCTGCATGTTACATGAGTACGGGGCGCCCTGAGCGGGCCGAAGCACCACTCAATGAAGCACTTCGAATCTCTCCCGACCACGCACCTGCTTGGCACCAACGGGGCCTGTTGTATCTTGAATGGAAACGAGAAGACAATGCTATGTCTGACTTTGAAGCAGCCGTACGCTCGGATGGACAGCACCTCGACTCACGTTTGCACATCGCTGCTCTTCATCATGAGTTGGAACGTCACGAAGAAGCCCAAGCAGCATGGCGAGCCGTTTTAGCCATTGAACCAGGCCATCAACTCGCCAAGACTCGTTTGGGAGAATGTGAGAAAAAGTTGATGATGAAGGCTTGACGCCCTCCGTATTGTCAAGGCCCCTGTCGGCGTTGCTACTGTTCTATTCCCCCGGGAGCATTCTTTATTCTTTAGAGTGAATCAAAGCAAGTCATTTTGAGGGGAGAGCCCTTAGGGCGACCATGAACCTACAATTTGGTGATAAAGCACCCACATTCAAACTCAACAACGCTAATCCGAAGATAGGTGCGGCAACAATGACGACTGCAGACGCAGCAGGAGAGAATGGAACCGTTATCGTGTTTGAGTGCAATCATTGCCCCTATGTAATCGCCAATATTGACCGAATGAACGCCATGGCCTTAGCCTGCAAGGAGCGGAGTATTGGGTTCGTTGGCATCAACTCAAACGACCCAGTCGTGTATGAAAACGACTCCTTCGAACACATGGTGAAGCGTGCTGAAGGCGGTATGCCCTACCCTTATCTGCACGATGACACTCAAGTCGTTGCCCAGTCCTACGGTGCGAAACGAACCCCAGAGTTCTTTCTTTTCGATGGCGAAGGAAGTCTCGTTTATCAGGGTCGAATGGATGACAGCCCTCGCAATCCCAACGAGGTAACAACTTCGGAACTCGAAGACGCCATTACAGCGATGTTGGCCGGCGAACAACCTGAAACCCCTTACATGGAATCAATCGGATGTTCAGTTAAATGGAAGGCTTGAGCATGAGTGGGTGCCGCCGTCAATGCGACTGGGATGAAGAGATGGTCTGCCGCTCTTGCGGCATCGATTACTCTCCACCACCACCAGAGCCGAAAAAAGATGATACTTCTTCTAAACCAAAGAAGACTGACTGATCAGTACTGTTCGAGCACCAGTTCCGTGGTCGTGCTAGCGATCTCATTTGGTGCTGCGAGCCACATCTTATCCAACAATGCTCGTAATGCCATTGTGTCATCAACGTGAACCAAAGCGACGAGGTCAGCCTCTCCAGACACTTCGTAAACGATTTCAACACCGTCCCATCCAGTCACTTCAGATGCAAAAGAACCGATTTCTGAACCCGGGGCTACCTTGATTCTCACCAGAGCAGTCAACCCTACGCCACCCTCACGAATGGTGTACCCACGAATGGTTCCATTTTCCTCGAGGCTGCGAATGTGTGTTCGAACTGTACGTTCACTGGCTTCGACTTCTTGTGCGAGGTCAACATAGGACATGCGTCCATTTTTTCGTAACTGGGCAAGAATGGCTCGGTCAATTTCTGCAATCCGTGGCATGGACAGGGCTCAATCCTCCCTTATTTCAATGCTTTTATCTCCAATCATAGAGGGATTCCCCCAAAAGCGCCCATATTTTTTACAGGATGTGGAAAAACCCAAGGCGAAGTACAAGCCTCCGAACTCCCGAAATATGCCAGTCGATGGACGGGTTGACCCATCCTTCAACCGCCGAACGCCCGCTTTCTTCAAATCCTCCGTGGCGTTGGCAAGGAATAGGGAGCGACATGACGGGACACATCACCGGACTCGATTCACGCATGGTATTGGACAGCAGAGGGCAACCTACTGTGGAAGTTGATTGCTACGTTGATGGAGTATTGTTGGGTCGAGCCATCGTCCCATCAGGGGCCTCGACAGGGGCCTATGAAGCCCTCGAAATGCGCGATGGAGATCCATCAACATACATGGGGAAGGGTGTGACCAAAGCAGTGCTTCATGTCAAAGAGCGACTCGAAGAAGCCCTCGTTGGCCTTCCCGTTGATGAGCAACGCCTCATTGATGAAGTGATGCTCGAACTCGACGGTACACCAAACAAATCTTCCATTGGAGCCAACGCTATTCTTGGCGTCTCCATGGCGTGTTTACACGCAGGAGCAGCTCATCATGAACTGCCATTGTGGAAGTATGTTGGAGGCGTCGCAGGAGGGTTGATGCCCGTCCCAATGCTCAACATTCTCAACGGGGGAGCTCACGCAGCTTCCAACGTAGATGTCCAAGAATTCATGGTGATGCCCCACGGATTCGACACCTTCCAAGAAGGCCTGAGGGCGGGAGTAGAAACATACCATTCACTGAAGCGTGAACTCAAGGCGGATGGCTTGCTTGGAGGAATCGGAGACGAAGGTGGTTTTGCCCCAAACCTCCCCGCAAATGAAGAGGGCCTGAAATACATGGTCCGAGCCATCGAAGGAGCAGGATACTCAACATCAGAGATGGGAATTGCCATGGATGTTGCCGCCACAGAATTCCATCACGATGATGGATATCACATGGATGGGAAGGTACTGTCTAGCACCGAATTATCTGAAGTTTACGCTGGCTGGCTGGACGATTACCCCATCCTCTCAATCGAAGATGGATTCGGCGAGGATGATTGGCGAGGCTGGGCGGATTTCACAAAAGAGCACGGGCATCGAGTACAAACGGTTGGAGACGATCTCTTTGTCACACAATCCCAACGTCTCTCTCAAGGCATTGAACTTGGGGCGGCGAATGCTATGTTGGTAAAATTGAATCAAGTCGGAACTGTTTCTGAGACTCTGGAGGCGATGGATTTAGCTAGTTCGCACGGCTTCAACAATGTGGTTTCTCATCGTAGCGGGGAATCAGAAGATGTGACCATTGCAGATTTTGCAGTGGGGACAAGAGCTGGCCAAATCAAAACGGGTGCACCAGCTCGCTCAGACAGGGTTGCAAAATACAATCAATTATTGCGAATTGCAGAGGATGTCCACGAATACCGTTCGCCCTTTGTTTGACTCAAAAAAACCGTGAGTTAAATACCTCGGGGCGTGGCTAGCGCCCATGAACAGAGCCATTGCTACCCTGATTCTTGCCAGCCTGATAATGTCCACTTTGCCGCTCAACGTTGCGGCCGACGAGACTCAAGACATACCCGCTAACGCACAAGCTACTGGCATGCACGACAGTCTCGTTGCAGCCCTTAGCCATGCAAACCTAGTGACTGCACTTCAGGCAGAAGGACCGTTCACGGTCTTCGCCCCCACCGATGCAGCATTCGCTGCTGCCGGCATTGACCTCGCAGACTTTGATACAGATGCTGAAAACGCAACACTCGAGGACATCCTACTCTACCACGTTTACTCCGGCTCGGTTGCATCGAGCGCGGTCAGTGACGGTCTTTCTGTTGAGATGCTTAACGGTGACAACGCTTCATTCACGGTTGCAAATGGCACGGTGATGATCGGGGACGCTACCGTTACGACACCAGACGTAACAGCTTCAAACGGTATCATTCACGTCATCGACACGGTCCTCATGCCTCCAGCCGATGTGGTTGACCTTGTGGACATCCCAACCGTGGCTAGCTCAACAGGTGTACACGACTCGCTTGTTGCCGCTCTTGTCCAGGCAGGATTGGTTGAAACCCTCCAAGGGGATGGGCCGTTTACGGTCTTTGCACCCACGGACCAAGCCTTTGCTGATGCAGGCATTGACCTTACATCGTTTGATACGCCCGAAGAAAATGAAACATTGGCAAACATCCTTCTCTACCACGTTTATGCCGGTGCCGTGCCTTCCTCGGCAGTCACCGATGAGTTGTCTGTGAAGATGGTCAATGGAGACATGGCCACCTTCGGTGTTGATTCTACCGGGGCGGTCACCGTTGGCACAGCCAATGTCACTGGGGCCGATGTTGAAGCAAGCAATGGAATCATCCATGTAATCGATGCAGTGCTCATGCCTCCTGCAGGCGAAATTTGCTATAACATGGTTTCACACACCATCAACCCCACGGCAACCAACGATGTCTGCAACTCTTACACGTACGTGGAAAACTATTCCATGGCAGGTCAAACCATCACCGGTTGCTACAACACTGTGACCCATGCGGTGAGCAATGTTAGCCAAGCAGAATGCAGTGCATATACTTGGACGCCAGCCGTCGACTTGGCCACGACTGCCGCCGCAACCACGATTCACACCTCCCTCGTAGCCGCCCTCACCGTGGCAGAACTTACTGCAACCCTGAGTGGCACAACCGATTACACGGTGTTTGCCCCGAGTGATGATGCGTTTGCAGCAGCAGGCATTGACCTATCTTCGTTCGATACGCCAGAAGAAATTGCAATTCTGGCCAACATCCTCCTTTACCACGTCGTTCCGGGAACCACCCTCTCCTCGGATTTACCTGCAGGAATGACGAACGTAACAGCTGCAAACGAGGACACACTCCTTATTCACGTGGAAGGAAGCTCGGTTATGGTCGGTGAATCAATGGCCAATGTCACGCTTGCTGATGTGCCAGCATCCAACGGAGTGATTCACGTCATCGACCAAGTGTTGATGCCACCCGCTGCAGATCCTTTCGAAGGCATTGATTGTGCACAAACAGTAGGTATTGGAACATCGGGATACGTATTCTCGCCATCCGTTGTCAACATCGCAGTCGGTGAGACGGTATGTTGGTACTGGGAAGGCGCAAGCATGCCTCACAACGTGAAAGAAGTGGACGGATTCAAATCCACGACCTTCGTTGAGAATGGAATTACTTCCGGAGCCGCTATGTCCACCGTTGCGTTTTCACACACCTTCACAGAAGATACAACATTTTACTACGCCTGTGAACCCCACGTCGGCCTCGATATGTTCGGGGAGGTTGTTGTTGGTGACGGAGGAGTTGAAGATAGCAGTTCTACTACGGATGCTGACGACGAAAACACACCAGGTTTCCTCTTTGCTACCGTGTTCATTGCCATGTTTGGAGCTCTTCTAGTCATGAGCCGTTCCTCACGAGAATCGTGAGATGGGGCTAGGTCATGTGGCGGAGATTAACTGCCATAGTCGTGGTGCTACTGCTGGGTTTTGTTTCAGCGTGGTACGTGATGATCGACGGTTACGAGAACAATCTTGGGACTGAGAACACCATGGTATTGACCGTCATGGATACTCAAGCCACTAACGGTTCTAACGATGTCCTTGCACACCTGAGATTTGCAGAAGGAGCGGAGGCTCTTCCATGGGCCTCCCTCCGCATGCAGATCCTCATTGATGATACGACCTATGGGTGCAGTTTTGGAAGCGAATCGAAACAGCCTTCAGAACAATCCTTGGTGATGCCTCATTTGGGTGCAGATGGTGCCACTTTCACCACCCAAATTGATGCGAGTAAAGAAGATACATTCACTCACCTTTCACTACCGCACCAACAAGAAGGCAATGCTACCAACCACACCTTGCGCTTTTCGACTACAGACATTCATCTTGGACCAGGCATTCGATGGACTTTCATCAAGGAAGCAACCTTCACCGATCAAATCAATACCACCTCAAGTCAATTATCAAACCACACAGAGGAACGGCTGGAATGGTACACGTACGATTTGGCAGTTCACCGCATCATCCCTAACAAAGGAGTGTATGTGTTTGAACAAGACGATGTGTTGTTCAAGGTTCACTTTCAGTCGTATTACAATGACGAAGATGAAGCACGCCACCCGACAATGCTGATTGGGGTATTGGGCGAAGCACCGTTTCCAGCTCTCCAGGATCCGACATTGGTTGCTCCATCCCCTTGCATCATCCAAGCTGGTGATAACGATGCGGTTGCTTGGAATGCATCAGAACAAATTCTGATTGCAGAAAACGATCAGAACATACGTTCCCAGCCAGGTAAATTCGAAGTGATAGCAACCTTTGAGGGTGTTGAAGTGCGAATCGTTCAAAGCGATACCTCCCCTCCGTGAAAACATCATGCGAAGGCACATCATGCCACTAGTGGTCCTCTTGCTGATGCTGATGCTCACTCGGCAAGCATATCCCTACGTGTCCGGTAATAATCCGACCGTTGTGGAAGGGTTCGAGGTCCAGGTCATCGCCCAGGGTCTTGGAGGGCCCACTTGTTTACTAT
Organism: Candidatus Poseidonia sp.; assembly: GCA_022426155.1. Taxonomy (GTDB): domain Archaea; phylum Thermoplasmatota; class Poseidoniia; order Poseidoniales; family Poseidoniaceae; genus Poseidonia. The sequence continues at coordinate 21,597 of JAKMEE010000031.1, forward strand.
GGGAAGATGTTGACCAGTTGTATCTGTGTGACCGGGACGAGGGCCGTATCATCCTTCTCAACACTACTTCAGATGAACGTCGTACCGTGCTAGACAATCTCGACCGCCCGCATGGTTTGGCCATGGATGACACCCACGCTTATGCTTCAGAAGCGGGGAAATTAACAAAGTACAACCGTTCTTCAACTGGCCAATTTGTGAACGCGATAACCTTGGTAGAGGGCATCCCCCATGGGAATCACCAAACAAATGCCGTGAATTTTTTGCCAAACGGAACGCTGCTGTGGCACAGCGGCTCAACCTGCAATATCTGTGATGAAACCGATGATCGTAATGCCGCTCTCCTTTGGGTGAACGCGACCACGGGGGAGCACGGTGTTTTAGCCAGTGGTGTGAGGAATTCATTTGACGGTGTTTTTGTCGAAGGGCACGGATACTTCTTCACAGATAATGGCCGGGATTGGGAAGGCGACCACCCTCCAGAAGAACTGAATCATTTGCTTGTTGGAGAATCCTATGGATGGCCTGACGACGACCCCAAAAATCCTGTTCCTGAAGGAACGATCGCGCCTATTGGAACGTGGACTCCGCACACATCCATGAATGGAATTGACCTCCGCCCAATTCACTCGTCTCTTCCAGGTTTATCTCCTTCAGAAGGGTTCACATTGTACGCAACGGTGTACGGTTCTTGGAACACTCTTCTACCACAAGGACATGAAATTCTCCGCATTGATGTCCACCTTCCATCCACTCCGAATGGCACCTATACGACCGAAATTACGAGGTTCGCATGGGATGTTGGGACTCCTCTTCCATTGGCGTTTCATCCAGATGGAACGCTCACCTATGCCACCTTTGGGCAAGGGGGGACTCTGTATTCAATACAATCTCTGGAATGAATCAACCGCTGTTTGAACCTGCAAGTCTCAGCGCAGTTTCTTGCAATGTTTCATGTTCACTACTAAGGCTTCGGATGTAACGAGCCACGGTATGCTGGGATTCACTAAGGTCATCAAGATCACCGCACCATTCCAGGGTCGAATGAGGGGGTTGAACGGCCATGACAGGGGGGTTTACTGACCAAACAGAACAACCATCACCATTTGGCGAAGCTATTTGACGGTACCATTCACCTTGCGTGAAAGATTGAGCGGCGGTGAGGTGATGTCGCTTGACAAAACGAACGATGCAATCATCCACAATATGGAGAATCCCGGCTTCATTGAGCATTTCGAGTACTTCCTCGTGTTCAGAACCGGGTTGAAACCACAACAAGGGCATATTATCATGATCAAAGCGAACGATGAGACGCTGAACAGCCATTTTGGCCCGTTCAGGGGCGAGGAAGAAGACGACCACATCAGGATGAATCCCATTCTCAATGCTCTGACGGATTGGGCGACCAAGAATGCTCCCCCCAGCATCATTGGGGTGAACGGGGACAAGTCTCCACCCACGATCGTCTAAATCGTGAATGGCTTGATGAGCCGGACGTCCTTCTTTCATCCCAGCTCCTAAAACATGCAAGCTTTTTGCATGAACAACCCTGTCCACTATGGCTGGGTGAGAGTCTCGAAGCATGGGCTATGGTCACCTTCCCGCCTTTTGAAACAATGTTCCACGCCCAAACACGAGTATAAAAGTAAATCAGAATGATAGGAATACATGGGAGAATCATTTCTTTTGGTAGGAGGAAGCAGCGATATTGCTCTGCGCCTCGGACATCACCTTCTCGACCAAGGCCATGCAGTCACATTGCTCGCACGTGACGCAGAGCGCACAACCCCACTCATCGATCGTGGGGCAGCCCTGATTCAAGGAGACGCCTTGAACCAGGAAACTGTTCAATCTGCGGTCGAAGCCGCATCAAACCATCCAGGGGGCATGACAGGCGTTGCCCATCTAGTCGGTTCCATTCAACTCCGCCCCCCCCATGCCATGAAGGTAGAAGATTTTGAATCGGTTTTACAAACCAATCTCGTCTCAGCATTCCTTACGCTCAAAATTGCTGGAAAGGCGATGCTCAAAACCAAAGGTGGCAGAATGGTCTTCACCTCGAGCGTGGCTGGAAGTTATGGATTGACCAATCATGAAGCCATCGCAGCGGCTAAAGGGGGATTGGAAGCCATGGTTCGCTCAGCCGCATCAACCTATGCTCAGCGGGGTATTCGAGTCAATGCGGTTGCACCCGGACTGACGGACACCCGCCTAGGGGAATCTGTTCTCCGTTCCGATGCACTTCGAGAAGCAGCGGTGGGCATGATTCCAATGAAGCGAATCAATGAGCCCGATGAAATTGCTCAAAGCATGGCTTGGTTGCTTACCAATGCCCCTGACAATCTGACGGGACAAATCATTCACCTTGACGGTGGCATGGCCAATTTACGAGGATGATTGGATGAAGATTGGCATTGTTGGGGCTGGCATTTCAGGACTGGCCTTAGCGGTCGGAATGGAGCATGCTGGTCATGACGTCACCCTTTTCGAAGCCACCGCCACCGTTGGAGGGAGAATGAAGAGCATCGAAGAGAACGGCGTGATTCACGATGTTGGATTCCATGTCCTGCACACCGCCTATCCAACCGTTCAACGGTGGATTGACCTCAATTCACTCGATGCAAAACCCATGGACCCTTGCACGGCATCTTTGGACCCAATCACTGGACGAAAGCGACTATTGGGCGATGCCCTCCGAGCCCCGAAGTATCTGATTCCAACACTACGGGCAGTAGGTATTCGTGATGGTTTGAGATTTTTCCGCTGGCGAATGCAAACCTCTGGCAAGGACCTTGAACGCCCCCTCGACCAAACATCTCCCACCATTGCAGAAGGCCTGCAACAGCGAGGGTTCCGCCCTTCTACCCAACGTATACTCGCATCATTGTTCACAGGAATCACTCTGGATCCGAGCCTCTCTGAGCGCTTTTCCTTCGCACAATTCACATGGGGGGCGATGTCACATGGTGCGATGGTCGTTCCCAAAGATGGCATACAAGCTGTTCCGGATCAATTGTTGAGTCGCTTAAAAAATACCACCGTCCACTTCAACACGCCGGTCACGGAAGTCACCCGCAATAGCGTGCACTCCACCAAGAAATCTTGGTCATTTGAGCGTGTAATTGTGGCAACGCCTCAGCATGTAGCCGAAACTCTTCTTCCTACATTACCTCCTTCACAAGTCTCTCTCACCCGTTGCACCAGCACACTTGGTTTTCGGGCAAATCATCCGCCCTTCACACAACCCCGCCTCCTCATGAACGAACGATGGGGCGAGGATGGAAGGAATGTTTTGCATGTTCACATCCCAACCAACCTTCATCCTGATTCATCAGATGGACATTCTGTGGTGGCCACATTGGTCGGTGATGCAGCAAAGCACCCCTCACATGAACCGGTTTTGGAAGAATTGCGGTCTTGGTTTGGTGACGCGGTTGATGAATGGGAGCCAACGTTTTCTACCACCGTCCATCACGCACTTCCATCCCAACAAAGACAGCATGTTGGTCGTCTAACAAATGAATTTGAATTTGAAGGAGTACTGGTGGCGGGAGATCATCAAGCGCATCCTTCGGTGCAAGGGGCACTGGGAAGTGCAGAACGCATCCTGCGTCATCTCGACGTCTCCATTCCAAACAGGTGAATATTATGTGGCACAATGCAATGAAATCAAAGAAACTCAAAGAAGGTAAGAAAAAAATGATCACCGTCAAAGGAAAGTTGGTAATGGTCGCTCGTCACGATGGAATTCTTTTGGCCACCCAGGCACTGTGCCGCCACATGCGCTGGCCATTGGCCTATGGCGGGAAAATAGAGGATGGCTGTATTCGCTGCCCACTTCACCAAACAACCTACGACCTCGAGGATGGGTCGGTCAAAGCCTGGTCTCCCTTCCCCTTGTTTCCTCCCTACGGAAGATTGGTAGGGAAAATGTCACGAGAAAAAGACCTGAAAATTTACCCCGTTCGCGAGCATGAGGGGATGATTCAGATCGAACTCCAATAATGAGCAAGGCAAGGATGAGAGCCTTCATTAGGTTCTATGGATGAGGTAAAACTGTCCAAAGAGTAGGAGCTAGGGCGCCGTTGGAGATGGGACATTTGGATTTCCTCGTTATCTTGGGATTGTTTGGCTGCCTCATTGCAGCAGCGTTAACCGTACCAGCCGGCTTCGGCCTCGCGACAATGACAACGCCCCTATTCTTGATTTGGTTCGAACCACATCAAGCCATTGCAGGCGTTGCCATCGTCCATGGAGCTCACAACGCAATGAAAGCCTCAGTGCTTCGGCCTCACATCGATCGTGATGCACTCAAGCGCTTTGGTTGGGCTTTGTTGATTGGGGCTTTTCTTGGGGCCATGCTCCAGACGATAATCCCTTCAGACCCTCTGCTCCTTCTCGTTGGAATTGCTTTGGTCGTTCTTCCTGTATTGAAGGTCAGCGAATCCTGGTCTAATATTCGTCTGCCCGAGGCAGAGGACCGCTTGGGTGGGTTTGGCTCGGGATTTCTTGGAGGACTTACAGGCCATCAAGGGGCTCTACGCGCGATGTTTTTACAGCCACGCCTGCCTGATAAATCGGAATACGCCGCAACAGCTGCAGTCTTAGCACTGGTTGTTGACCTCACTCGGATACCGATCTATCTCATCAATGACGCGAGTGTGATTCAGGAAGAAACAAGCCTCCTGTTTGGCTTTGTTTTGGCTGCACTCATCGGCGCACGTCTTGGCAAGAAGTGGCTTGAACGATGGAAGAGTGACGACATCCAAAAAGGTATCATGGTCGGACTTATCATCAGCGGAATTCTCTACATCTGGGAAGCAGCCCGTGCTCTTTCATGAGCGGGATTCCAGCCAATGACGAAGTCGACGGACTCCTTCACGAATGTTTTCAGCCGAGGTAGCATAGCTGACACGAATCAACCCCTCTCCACCTTTCATCAAGGAGCCAGGAATGACTTGAACTTGCGCTTGTTCAAGTGCTTCTGTTGCAAATTCGATGTCTGTCATTCCTGTACCACTCACATCACATAGGATGTAAAAAGCTCCTTCTGGCTCAGGTACAATCACGCCAGGCAACGACGAGAAGGCTTCGTGGACAATACTTCGGCGTTCCCGAAACGAATCTGCCATGATTGAAACTTCCGATTCAAGACCCAATGCGACCTCGGCAGCGGGCATCAGGAAGGTCGGGACATGCGTCGCAGCACTCACGTTAATTTTCTTTACTCCAGCCATGACTTCGGGTGTTGAAGCGATCCAACCGAGCCTCCATCCTGTCATGGCCCATCCTTTTGACCATCCTCCAATGGTAATGGTTCGTTCTGGACCTCCAGCGAATTCACAAGGCGAGGTGTATCCTTCTTCAGTCCAAACAAGGGTCGAATAAATCATGTCATCGAGTATCCACAGATCATGCTTGACGGCAAACTCTACCAAGGCCCGTGTTTCTTCACGACTGTAGACCGCTCCCGTCGGGTTATTGGGTGAATTGATGATGATGACCTTTGTTTTAGGTGATACATGTTCCTCTAAATTTTGCATGTTAGGGTGGTAATTTTCCCGATTGACTGGAACATGAATGGGTGTTGCACCGAGCAGACGAATCATTCCGTCATAGGATGGCCAAGCAGGTGAAAGAAGCAGCACTTCATCACCAGGAGATAAGGTCGCCATCATGCCGTAAAGGAGGGCTTGTTTGCACCCGGGGGTGATAACAACATCCTCATGCTCAACGCTGATATTGAATTTAGTCAAGTGTTTGGCCACTGCCTGGCATAATTCTTCACTGCCTTGAGGCCGAGTGTAAGCGGTTTCTCCTCTGTCAAGTGCGAGCTTTGCCGCTTCAACAACGGGGCCCGGTGTTTCAAAATCGGGTTGTCCGACAGTAAAGCGGATGACTTCTGGGCCAGGAGGTGCAAGGAAGGCTGCAAACCCTGACCCGACCGTTTCAAGTTGAGGATTGAGTTTCGGCATACGGTCATTCCCCCCTTCAATTGTGATTTCCCCACGATAGTTTTTGCTTTCAAGTCTCTCGTGAATTCTGTGTGATTTTGTGAGTTTTGGAGCACGGACGGAGATTCGAACTCCGGTCTCAGGATCTGCAATCCCGCTCATAACCGCTCTGACATCCGTGCTTATTCACGCCCAATAGCATGACCTATTTCAACGCGCCTTCAACGCTATGCGGGGGGTGCAGGAGGTTTGTTTATAGGAAAATCGCCCAAAGGCATGGTCATGGAAGGCGACGAACCACCTATCGAACCACCCGCGAAAGTCTTCTTCGATATCGAGCCCGAGATTTCCGAGACCCCTCCACCTCCAGTTCCACAAGGTGGGGTTGTTGTTGGGAATCTGGGAGACGCCCCTCCTTCTCACAAACTAACAGGTGATGTGAACACCTTTACCCAGGGTGGTATGTTTACGGCGCAACTTCCGGCCCAACCTCAAAAATACCGCTGGGGCCAGTATTTCATCGGCCTCCTGGCTCCAATGGGCGTAATTTTTCTCCTCGGAGGTTTACTCGTGCTCGCCGAATCTCGGGCGAACGCTTACTGGGAAGATTATGACAACGATGTGTTCCGTGAAGAATACATAACTCTCACTCCAGATGAAGACGGCTGGTTTTCTGGGGCCATTGATGAATCCACCACAGGCGACATGATTGATTTCTTTTCCGCAGAGGCAGGCAATGAAACACACACTAACATCATTGAGAGGGCCTACGACAGCAATTACCAAGGCCAATGTAATGGAGAACTATGTTATTTTTCATTGGAGGAATTCGTTTTTAACTCCACATCCGACAACAGCACTGTGTACTCAGACGTTGGTGCTGCATACGAGTCAAATAATACGTATTGGTTCAAATTCACAGAAGCCCAACCCACGACCGTTGAAGTGGTCATCACATATTACAACTGGGTAGAAGATGAGAACGCTGAGGCCCCCATGGTCTTCATTGAGTTCATTGAGGGCCTCATGTGTTTGGCTCCCCTCGCCTTCATCGGAGTTACCATCGCGGCTTTTGCGAAAGGAAATAAGGAACTTGGATATGGCCTCATTTCTTCCATCCCGGTCACTCTCGTTCTCGCTCCAATCTTGATCTTTTTTATCGTGATCGCGACACTTTCTTTGTGAGGGCGAGTGATGTTGAAACCCACGGTTCATTGCCTCTTTGGCCAACCAGCCGGACCCTATTTCGACACAAGGTTCGCCGTATTACGTAAACCACTGGGCCTTCCATTGGGAAGTGAACGCCTTGCTGACGATTCTGACGCTTACCATGCTTGGGTTGAGCTTGAGGAAAATGTGGTCTCCGTTGGACGTGCTCACATCATTGAGGCGAAATCCGATGGCTCTGGGAGTGATCATGCAGGGCCCAACGCCCCCCTTATTCCCGCCTTTGGGCCTCTGAAAGACGGTTCTGCAATACGTCCCGCTTTCCAGATTCGTCAAATGGGCACATTGCCCATTCACCAACGCAAAGGCTTCGCTGCCCTCACACTCGATGCTCTCGAACAAGCCCTCATTCAGCACGAAGGGGCAAAATCAGGGTTCTTGCAAGCCCGAGTCCACGCCATTCCGTTTTACCAAAGCCAAGGGTGGAATTTGATCGATGAAGCGTATGAAATTGCCGGAATCGGCCCTCATCGCTCCATGACAAAGTCATTTAACGACTAAATTGTTTATATTTACTTACATGGACAATTGAACAAAGCGAGTACCTCAAACGGCTCATTATGAGAAAATTTAGACATTTTATTGAATCAAATGATGGATTTGCTCCTGAAAAGAGGGGACAAAGATGAAATTAAACCAACGCACACGTGCAAAAGAAACAAAAGTAAGCAAGAACCAGATAACTAACATGAAGGGTTCTCGTTCTGGTCAAGGACTGGAGAAAAAAGACTTCTTAGATTCCTACGCCTCGTCTAAATATCCAGACGACCCGAACCAAAAAATATTTTTTGAAAAATTACTAGAGGCCTTCCGAACGCTTTCTGAAGAAGCGCCTGAAACATTCGAAGCAATCGCCCCAGAAATGCTTCAACGTTCAATTTGGAGTTGGAAAGGAGCGGACCCTCTTCTTTCAAAGAAATTCAATAATTGGATTTTAGGTGATTATCAGTGGACGCCATTTACCGATATTTTACCCGACGAAAACCTCTATTCGAGATATACTGATATTGCTCCAATCAAACCAGAAACACTGTCACGCGTTGAACATGAGTTTCTTAATGAGTTGAATCAGCGATTTTATGGAGACTATCACCGCTGGGACGCGACCACTCGTGATCAATTCATCATTCTTGGTTCATTATCGCTCGCCGGTGGCGGGGGAGTGCGCCAGGGTAAATTGATTCATAGTCTTGGAATGGGGCTTGCAGAGTCGGGGATCAAAGGTTCCAACACCGTTCGAGCAGCGAAGATCGCCTTGTCACGTTTGTCTAATCCCTTCAGTATCACATTATTTGCCCCTGCAACAGGGCATGGGACAGACCGTTTGCATTCCATTGCAACCACGGAACTAGCAGAATTGATCCAGCGATACATCCTCCACCACGACGCATCGGCTCTTCTACCCCCCTCTCCCGTGGAACTTCTTGAGTGATTCATTCAAACGAGCCTTTCATATAGGGTTGGATGTTTGTTGTGGTTAGAGGGAACATTGGGTTCCCTATGACTGACCCGTGAAAAACGATGAATACGGAGGATTTGAACAAGCATCAGAGTAAGGATTTGGCAACGAAAACCTCGAACTGGTTTTCACTTGACTGCGAGGCAGATCAAGAAACCCTTACTCTCAGCTTGAACACCAACATCAACCAGTGCGTAGCATCTTTGCAAGCCACGGGCATTAATTACATAGAACGAAATCAGTCACCTAAGGATTTGAATTTTGAAATAGGAATCATTGACACCAAAGATGCTACGAAGAACCCCTCCCAGATATTGCAGCCCACAACGTGCGCTCCACTACTGGAAAGAGAGAACAGCGGGTTCTCTGTGTAAAAACACCAAAAACAAAAGGAAGTGAAAAAACATGAAAACGAAAATGATGAGCGTGCTACTAGCTTTGTTCCTCGCCCTTTCAGCAGTTTCGGCTGCTTCAGGCGACGGTTCTGACCCCCTCGACCCTTCAGACGGCGGTGCCGACTGGGACGGCGATGGTTTGACGAACTCTGAGGAGCAATCTCAAGGCACGAATATGAACAATGCAGACAGCGATGGCGATGGTCTACCCGATGGTTGGGAAGTTGCTAACGGACTGAACCCCACCAATGGTGGTGACGGAAACGCAGACCCTGATGGAGATGGCTTGACCAACTCCCAAGAGTATGCTAAGGGTACCAACCCGAACAACTCCGACACTGACGGCGACGGCAAGTCCGATGCAACCGACCAATTCCCGAACGACCCCAACGACGGTGAATACTCCGACTCTGATGGCGACGGTATTCCTGATGCTTACGATCCAGACTTTACCGAGTCTGGCGCAGGCGCAGGTAACGGCGGCACCGAAGGCGGTGGCGAATCCGATGCTGGAGGTCAAGGCGAAGGTCAAGGACAAGGTCAAGGACAGGGTCAAGGACAAGGTCAAGGACAGGGTCAAGGACAAGGTCAAGGACAAGGTCAAGGACAAGGTCAAGGTCAGCAAGGTCAGCAAGGTCAAGGTGGCCAACAAGGTCAGCAAGGCCAGCAAGGCCAGCAAGGTCAAGGCTCCCAGCAAGGACAGCAGTCCGGTCAACAAGGCCAATCAGGCCAACAAGGCCAAGGACAGCAAGGTCAGCAGGGCCAGCAAGGACAGCAGCAGGATAACGGACAAGGACAGCAACAGCAAGGCGGCCAACAAGGCGGCCAGCAAGGTGACCAGTCCCAGCAAGACCAAGGAGGCCAAAACGGCCAAAATGGTCAGAACCAGCAGCAGCAGGGCCAGACCCAGAACGGTCAGCAAGGCCAGCAAGGTCAGCAAAATGACCAGCAGCAAGGCCAGCAACTGGACAACCAGGACCAAAACGGCGAGAACGACAACGATGGTGACGGAATCCCAGATGAACTCGACAATGACGACGATAACGACGGAATTGCCGATGATCTAGATCAGAACCCTAACGACCACGACAACGATGGCATCGACGACGCTGAAGACAACGACGACGATGGTGACGGAATCGATGACCGTGAAGAAACTGAGGACGGCGACGACAACACCAACATCTACGACCACGACAATGACGGAATCAACGACGCAGTGGATCTAGACCGTGACAATGACGGAATAGACAACCGCAACGACGTTGGACCAAATGGCGAGGACTACACTCGTGACCACGACAACGATGGCATGAATGACGCAGATGATACCGACGATGACAATGATGACATCCTAGACGTGGATGAAATCGGTGGCGCTACTGGCGCATACCGCTACGACCACGACAACGATGGCATCTGGGACAGCACAGACACAGACGACGATAACGACGGCTTGTCTGACTGGTTCGAAGCTAACGACGGTAACAGCCTAACCGGTCAATTTGACCACGACAACGATGGCGTTGAAGACCACGAAGACGACGATGATGACAATGATGGAATCCTCGACGAATTCGAAATCTGAAAACTATAATTGTTGAATAGGCAGTTGTTTCATACCCGTTCGACTTAGTTCGGGTCAGCTGATTCCATTGGGGGCTCGCCCCCGGTGGAATCTCCCCCCTCTCTTTTTTCTTCCAAAATCTGGAAGATGATATTCTATTTCTTTGGTGATACCATTGCGCACATACGCGTAGCGCGCTTGATATAGTCGGCGTCAGTCACGAAATGATTCCGGAGAAGTATCTATGCTCTCAAACAGACAATTTGCACAGAAGATTGAGAATAGGCGCAAGTCCACCGTGTCGGTGGGAATTGTGTTCCTAATGATTACAAGCACTTGGTTAGGATTGATATCCACTGTAAGTCAAGAATTCGAAGTAGAATCGCAACTGGTTGATGCAGACCCGCTTTCAATGAGCGAAGCTCAATCAACAGATCAAGGCGGTCAAGGTGAATGGAATGGCCGCATGCCTTCACAATATGGACTACAAATGCATGATGCACTTTGGGACTTAACATGGTCCGACTCTAGCACAATGTACGGCCAGATAGAAGATATCTCGGCCCTATCTTTAGATCCAGGTTACGGTTTGATGCTCGAGGAATCCGCAGCAGACGACCACGATAACGATGGAATCAATGATTTAGACGACCTCGACGATGACAATGACGGAATCTATGATCTTCTCGAACGTTTTGATGGATGTGTTGAAACAGACCCATACGACCACGACAACGACGGAATTCAAGACCACTTGGATTGGGATGATGACAATGATGGAATTCTAGAAGGCCCAATCGATTACGATGCCTTAGAAGCACTCGGATTAGATCCGAGAAACGTATCCATGCACAGGTATGTTGAATCTTCCACTATACACCCACTAACAGGACAGCCTGTTGGAATCTCTTAC
>JAKMEE010000033.1 GCA_022426155.1 Candidatus Poseidonia sp.
TAACTATGTCCCCTGGTATACTCTAGGGGATACATTCATTCTTCATCTCTATGCCTTCGAACTTCATGGTTGTGTTGGGTTCGTTTCTTGGTTTGGTTGTCTTGTCTTCAAAGAACCTTCTGATTTACAATGAGGAGCTCTTGATCTTGATTTGCTTTGTGCTGTTTGTGGTAACAAGCTATCAGACCATGGGTGATGCTTTCTCGGAAGCCTTTGCCGCGCGCAAGGCACTCATTGAGCAAGAGTTGCGTCGTTCTCATACCTTGCAAGTGGAAGCATTACGTGCCCAGGCCAAAGTTCATGAGGATCATCAGAACCTTCCTTTCCTTGTAAATACTCTTGGTTCCCTTGTGGATGCTCGCTTGAAGACTCTGTGTGGACTCCATACGCACATGGTAAAGTCTAAGGCTAATGAAACCCTTGTGAACGCTCTTACATTGATGGAACGTACGGAAGCTTCCCGGGAAACTACCACCCATCGCAAGCTTCAAAGTGGTTCTTCATCACTCTTCCTTGCTTCTATGGAATGTATTCCATCCATGGGTGCGCAGTGTCTCGAAGCTTCTATGAAGACCTTTGATTCGCAGAAGAAGGTTGCATCACTTTCAACTCCAGAAGTTCCAACCCCGGTGACCCAAGCTAAACCTAAAAAACCTTCATCAAAGAAGACGCAAGCCCCTAAGAAGGCTTCGTCATCAAAACCGAAGGAGATTCCAAAGGCAAAGGTGATTTCACCAAAGAAAGCCTCGTCTTCTTCACCTTCCAAGGAAACAAAGAAGGTGAAGAAGTAAGGTACCACCTCCTTAGGTGCACACCCGTGCTCCTGAGGCAAGGCCTCTCGGAGGTGCAGCTCATGAGTACCATTGATGCAGTCGGTGTGGACACCACTGAAGCCAATGGACTCCCATTGCTCCATTCATTCCTACGGATGCAAGCATGCACAACGCATCCGTACCATCCATAAGGTGTGACCTTAGGCAAAGCATCAGCCGGTGCACAGCATGTGCTCCTGCGTGTCCCATCGTGAAACAGTATATACAGGGGTATACGATGCAAGATCGAAGTCGGAAAGGGTTCGGTTGGAGTGCGTATACCTTCACACACGATACAAAATCAAGCGTGCACCATACAGCGTGACTGGACACAGGAGCACATGCTATATGCACACCAAGACCAAGAAGACCTTCTGTCCTTATAGGCACGCAGTGAATGACAAGTCATGAACAGGGAACGGAACGTATCAACAAGAGTGTCTGTGTGTCTTTGTGAGAAGACGTATATCCTCCCATAGCCAAAGAAGTTCCTTAGTGAGGACACTATCTCGAAGCCACCCTTTCACTTGCTCTATGTCAGCCTTTATCCAACGGTGGATGTTCTCGACAAACCACAAAGACATCGGTACCCTGTACCTCCTTTTTGGTGCCTTTTCTGGAGTGCTAGGGTCCGCCTTCTCCCTACTTATCCGTATGGAGCTGGCGCAGCCAGGTACACAGATCCTTGGAGGAAACCACCAGGTCTACAATGTGCTGATCACAGCCCATGCCTTCCTCATGATCTTCTTCATGGTGATGCCTGCCCTCATTGGTGGGTTTGGGAACTGGTTTGTGCCCATCATGATTGGTGCGCCAGACATGGCATTCCCCCGACTGAACAACATCAGCTTCTGGTTGCTTCCACCATCGCTGTTACTTCTGCTAAGCTCAGCTCTTGTAGAAGTAGGTGTAGGTACAGGATGGACAGTATATCCGCCTTTGTCAAGCATTGCATCCCACTCTGGAGGTGCGGTGGACCTGGCCATCTTCTCTTTGCACTTGTCTGGAGCATCTTCGATCCTAGGCGCGATCAACTTTATTGTGACCGTCTTCAACATGCGAGGACCTGGACTGATCCTGCACCGCATGCCCCTTTTTGTGTGGTCCGTTCTGATCACGGCTTTCCTTCTGCTACTTTCCCTTCCGGTGCTTGCAGGAGCGATTACTATGCTGTTGACGGATCGAAACTTCTCCACATCCTTCTTTGATCCAGCGGGTGGGGGTGATCCTATCCTGTACCAGCACCTTTTCTGGTTCTTTGGACACCCAGAAGTGTACATCCTTATCCTTCCAGGCTTTGGGATTGTGTCTCATGTGATTTCGACCTTCTCACGGAAGCCGATCTTTGGAAGCATTGGTATGATCTATGCCATGCTCTCTATTGGTGCACTTGGTTTCATTGTATGGGCACATCACATGTACGTGGTTGGTCTTGATGTGGATACCCGAGCCTACTTCACCGCGGCCACAATGATCATTGCGGTTCCTACTGGAATCAAGATCTTCTCGTGGATTGCAACCGCATGGGGTGGATCTATCTACCTACGAACACCCATGCTATTTGCGCTTGGGTTCATCTTCCTCTTCACGGTGGGAGGTTTAACTGGTGTGATCCTTGCGAATGCTGGGATTGACATCGCCTTACACGATACCTACTACGTGGTGGCGCACTTTCACTATGTGTTGTCCATGGGCGCTGTCTTTGCTTTGTTTGCAGGCTTCTACTACTGGATCGGAAAGATCTCTGGATGCATGTATCCGGAAGAGCTCGGACAGATTCACTTCTGGCTTTTCTTTATTGGAGTGAACTTGACCTTCTTCCCTATGCACTTCCTTGGTCTTGCCGGGATGCCACGTCGGATTCCAGACTACCCAGATGCTTTTGCAGCCTGGAATGTGGTGGCTTCCTACGGGTCGTACCTGTCTATCCTTGCTTCTGTGTTCTTCTTCTACGTGGTCTACGTAACCTTGACCTCTGGAGAAGAGTGTCCAAGCGACCCTTGGGCCTGTGGTTCCATCGTTACAGAAGGTAACGTGCCAGCGACCACACTGGAATGGACCGTGGCCTCTCCACCTCCTTTCCACACCTTCGAAGAAATCCCAGCTGTGAAAGCCACATCCTTTGGATCCTAGAAGGAAGTCTGATCCTCTCCTCTCCGGAGAGGGGGGATGGACAAGAAGCGACTTGACTCGACCTCCATGAATCACACAGTGAAGACATCATTGAAATCAGCTCAACATGTTCTGGAGGAACTGATTTCAGAACGGCTTCTGGAACGAGTTGCAATGCGTATGCGCTTGTGACACGTGTTCTGCCCTTACTAATGTTTCATTTAAGCACAAGATTGTCTATGTAGGTTCATGAATAACCTTCTGCCCTTATAGAGAAGCAGTCACGGCGGTGAAGCGACAAAGTTCAGTGTGTAGATGTCAACCATTGTGCTAGCGTTACCATATTCCTATCATGACAGTTACCCGTAGGTGAACTTAACCTTCTTCGATATGTATAATACCTCATACACCTATCGTGTCATGTACCTTGTGTCGACATAGCTAACATGAACTACTTGATGTTCTAGACGTAACTTTCGCGATCACAATTCACTGCTTCTCTATAAGGGTAGGGGAGGGATCCCTCCCCGGAGGTACACAAAAAAACTCAGAGCGGGTCGCGTCCCTAGGTAGTGGAGCGACATCGAAAGGTAAACTACATCGAGATGGTAACGGAGTCCTTCTGAGATGTTCGTTACATAGACCGGTTTCCCCTCTGTGGAGTTAGAACATCGCTTACAATGGCACACAGGCGCTCTTATAGGTCAGAAGGTACATCGATGAAAGTAGAACGTTGTCAGATCTTGGAACGTATCTCTATAACATCCACTGCTTCTCTATGAGGACAGAAGGTGTATTGACGTGTTCGGATGTGGTGGGTACCACCCTCGACCATTGGTGTCGCGTTGATGGGCTTCAACACCTTGAACGTAGAATTGATGTGAGCTGTGTATTACCGTGCCGTATGGTGGGTGTACATACGACTCCATCTTCCTTTTCACAATCCTGCAGAGGGTGCGCTAACGCATGAAATGGGCAGCCTAAAGACTACGGTGGCAACACTAAAACTTAAAGGAATTGACGGGGGCTTACACAAGCGGTGGAGCATGTGGTTTAATTCGATATAACGCGCAGAACCTTACCAATCCTTGGAATATACATGGGGGTGCAGGTCTCTGCACGCTCTGATGGTATACAGGAGCTGCATGGCTGTCGTCAGTTCGTGGCGTGAGCTGTCAGGTTAAGTCCTGAAACGAACGCAACCCTTATTGTAGGAGAGCGTGTGGGTGCGCTACTGCAAGACTGCCAGTGACATACGGGAGGAAGGTAAGGATGACGTCAAGTCCTCATGGCCCTTATGGGTTGGGCTACACATGTGCTACACTGGCGACTACAATGCGAAGCGATATGGCAACATGGAGCTACACGTGAAAGGTCGTCGGGTTCGGATTGCTCTCTGCAACTCGAGAGCATGAAGGTGGAATCGCTAGTAATCGTAGATCAGCACGCTACGGTGAACTTGTATCTAAGCCTTGTACACACCGCCCGTCACATAATGGGAGCGGAACATGTACAAAGCTTAGAAATGCACTTCTGGAGATCCTCGGATCCAGGACAGTGTGCTTCTGGTCACTGCAGGTGCTGTAACTGATATGAAGTCGTAACAAGGTAACCGTAGGGGAACCTGTGGTTGAAGTGACTCGTTTTTGTACATGGAAGACGTAGGATGCTTATCATGAGCAGACCATACACAATCTTGATTTTACATTGAAGGACCATGGGTTTGATCCTGGCCCAGAATGAACGCTAGCGATAGGCTTGATACATGCAAGTTGACATCCACTGCATACGATGGATGAGCGAACGGGTGCGTAAGATATGGGAACGGTACCCTTCTCTTGGAGTGAATCTCCCTGTGTGTTGTACACGGAGAAGGATCAGCCCATAGGAGATTAGATAGTTGGTGTGAGTGATGCGCTACCAAGTCCACGATCTCTCGTTGATCTTAGCGGATGATCAACCACACTAGGACTGAGACACGGCCTAGACGTCCATGGACGGCGGCAGTAAGGAATATTGGGCAATGTGCGAAAGCATGACCCAGCTATATCGCGTGGGTGAAGAAGAGCGTGTGCTCGTAAAACCCTTTCGACGTGTGAAGAGCATGACGACGCACGGGAAAGAAACCCCGGCCAATTTCAGTGCCAGCAGCCGCGGTAATACTGGAGGGGTAAGTGTTATTCAGATTGACTGGGCGTACATCGCGTGTAGGTGGGGCTCTGCTGCTTTGGGCTCCATCCTTCAGCTTATGAGAAGGTCATGTCCCAAAGAACGAGTGCCCTTGGGTCGGAAAGAGGTGGAGAGAATGGCTCGAGGAGACGTAATAAGCTTAGATACGAGTCGGAATGCCCAATGCGAAGGCGCTTCCCTGGATTCGAACCGACACTCAGACGCGAAAGCGTGGGGATCAAACCATATTAGTCACATGAGTAGTCCACGCCGTCAACGATGCTCATTCCCCTTTACACGGTGAATCGACGTAGGGTAGGCGAACCTACCCTACTACAAGAGTGAAGAGTGTTGCACCGTGTTGTTCAGATAAAACATCAATGAAAGCGGACCCTTTCATATCCGGGACATTCCCTCCCCTTGTTCGTTCATTGGCTTTGATGATATCCTCACTGCTTCTCTAAAAGGACAGAAGGGTGTTGGTGTGTGCGAGTAGTGTCCTCGCGGCTTGTCTATGAGGGGTGAAGCTTCATTGATGGATAAAGTAGCTCAGCTGGGTTAGAGCGATGCACTCATAATGCATAGGTCGATGGTTCGACTCCATCCTTTGTCAAAGGTGTATTGCGGATGCCTCCGTTTCAAAATAGACCAGGGCGTGTAACGACGCGAAATAGCGATCCTATGAGAACACTCCAAAGGGCCGCGTCCCCTCAGCGGGAAACCGCACGTCCTTCCAAAGAAGGAACTCGATACGCAGGGAAGTGAAACATCTAAGTACCTGTAGGAAAGGAAATCAACCGAGAGGCCGGTAGTATCGGCGAGAGAACCCGGCGTTGGCTTGAGACATGGTTCTGTGTTGAAGGTGGGGGAAACCACAACCAGAGAAGGTTTGAGTCCTGTAGAATGCAAGAACCATGTTGAACAAGTACCACCATCTGGTGGGAAGATAGGAGAACCACCTTCTAAGCCACACCTACGATTTTGAAAACCATAGTGCACAAGTACTGTGAAGGAAAGGTGAAAAGAACCCTAATGCGGGGAGTGAAAAGAACTGAACCAAGACACCGACAAACAATCGATGGCGGTTCCTTATCACGGGAATGCGCTACCGGTGTACCTTTTGCATAATGGGTCAGCGACTAAATGACGTATGCCTGCGTAAGCCAAGAGGTGGACGCAAAGCAAAAGCAAGTGGGCACGCCGCGAACGGTCTGCGTCATTTGACCCGAAACTGAGTGATCTCATTTCCAGCAGGTTGCAGAAAGCGTACCTGCTTTTGAAGGACCGAACCGACGTCTGTAGCAATAGGCGCGGATGACTGGAGATGAGGGGTGAAAGGCCAATCAAACTCAGAGATAGCTGGTTCTTCGCGAAATCTATTGAGGTAGAGCGTACACGATGGTCTTTGACTATGGATGCTGGGGGTAGAGCACTTCTTGAGCTATGGGGGCCCAAAGCCTTACTGCTCTCATGAAAACTCCGAATACCAGATCATCTTTACGTGTGCAGACAGAGGTAGAGTGCTAAGGTTCTGCCTCGAAAGGGAAACAGCCCAACCCGTGTGGTAAGGTCCCCAAACCCTATGTGAGTGGGAAAAGCTACCTTCCGACGATGACAACGAGCAGGTTGGCTTGGAAGCAGCCATCCTTTAAAGAAAGCGTAAGAGCTCACTCGTCGAGTTGGATGTAGTTGATGATGTATCGGGGCTGAACATAGGTACCGACCCAACGGATGGATACAGGTTCAATACAGCCTGTGTCTATGGTAGCGAAGCGTTTTGAGTACTGCTGAAGTGAGGGCGGAAGCTTTCATGTAGGGTTCAAAAGTGACTATGCTGGCATGAGTAACGAAAGATCATGTAGATAAGGCATGACCGCCGTACGTTCAAGGTTTTCTTGCGTTCTGGTAACCAGCGCAGAGTTATTCGGCCCCTAAGGGCAAAGGCCACCGCCTTTCCTGATGGAGATCTGTACGTTGTCCCGCATCTGGTGTACGACCCACGGCACTTTGGATAGCTATGGCGTGCGCAGGTGTGCAGGAAAAGCCGTACAGGAGGCTCACAAGGCCTCGAAGACCGTACCCTAAACCGACACAGGTGAACGAGTCGACTAGACTTAGGCGTTGAGGAAACTACATTGAAGGAACTCGGCAAATTCTTCCCGTACCTTCGGAACAAGGGAAAGCCATTGGCATACATCAAAAGGGGGGTGACGACTTTTTACTAAAAAATTAGGACTCTGCAAACTTGTAAAAGGACGTATAGGGTCTGACGTCTGCCCGGTGCTAGAAGTATAAAAGGCGCAGTGCAAGCTGCAAATGGAAAGCCTAGTAAACGGCGGTTGTAACTATAACAATCATAAAGTAGCGAAATTCATTGCCAGCTCATTCCTGGCCTGCATGAAAGACGTAACGATTGCCCCACTGTCTCCAGTGTAGACTCAGTGAAATTGAATTCTCCGTGCAGATGCGGAGTACGTGCCCCAAGACGAGAAGACCCTGTGCATCTTTACTGTACATCTGCAGTGCCCACACTCTGTCCCTGTGTAGGAAAGGTGGAAGCGTATGCGTCCGTGAAATACCACCCTTGGCGGTGGTGTGGGCTACCCTCTTCAGAGGAACCCTGCATGTGAGGCAGTTTGACTGGGGCGGTCGCCTCCTAAAGGGTATCGGAGGCGTGCGAAGGTAAGGGCTTCAAGGACGGAAACCTTGAATAGCGGGGAATGCCTACCTTGCCTGACTGCAAGACATACAGGTCGCGCAGAGACGAAAGTCGGCCATACTGATCCACAAGTGCCGTGTGGAAGGGCTTGTGCTTAACGAATCAAAGATACGCCAGGGATAACAGGCTGATACTGCCCTAGAGTCCTTATCGACGGCAGTGTTTGGCACCTCGATGTTGACTGATCATATCCTGGGGCTGAAGAAGGTCCCAAGGGTACGGCTGTTCGCCGTCTAAGATGGTACCTGAGTTGAGTTTAGAACGTCGTGAGACAGTTTGGATTCTACCTGGGGTGCGCAAACGATGCAGTGAAGAGACCATCACCTTGTACGAGAGGACCGGTGATGCATACCCTCTGGTGATCAGTTGTCTTGCCGAAGGCACGGCTGAGAAGCTACGGTGTAACAGGATAAACGCTGAAAGCATATCAAGCGTGAACCTTTCTCTTAGACAGCTGCATCCAACCTCATGCACGACAAGCATGTGGATAGGTGTACGGTGTGCCCTGTGTAAACAGATCTGCATGTACACACTAAAGACCAAAGAAAGACAAACACCAATACATTTCAATTGACTATGACTCTGAAGACTGGGTGATCATCCGTAGATGATCATTCACGGGGAGCACATCTTTACAGAGGATCATCCTCCCAACAGGGTTTTCTTGCGCCACATACATAATGAGGAAACCATGAAGTCAGTGAGGACGCGATTGAAGTCACGACCCATCCACAGAGAATGTGGAGCGAGTGGGTTAGTCGTGAAGGCTCAATCCG
>JAKMEE010000004.1 GCA_022426155.1 Candidatus Poseidonia sp.
TCCTCCACCGAAGTTAAGGCTATCACCATGAACAGAGATTGCACTGATAACTTGGGTATCAACCGGAGTGGTGACTCCATCCTCATAGAGTCCACAGTTTATGTCAAAGTCTAGCAAACCGTCTATATCGTAATCAAAGGTAAACAGACCGCCGAAGAATGTCCCCGTGTTCTTGAGAATATTGTTATTTTGATAAAGCAAAGCGTTAGACGTTTCTCCTCCCAAGGCAAATTTGTCGTTTGAATTTGTGGTAAGGAGGATAACATTTTGAACGTCTAAGACTCCTCTAAACCAGTAGGTTCCATTTCTAAGGCCCTCGTATGTACCGTCAGTATTTCCTGCTGGATCTGGCGTATGGACCAGCAAACCAGGGTCGTCAAAGGTAAATGTTTCAGTGTGTGTAGCGGTTGTTGGAACAAAGTCAACTTCTCCCTCGGTTCCCGTAGGATCGGTCATTGGATCCGCTGATAATTCTGAATACAGATTGCAATTTGACCAAGAATATTTGCCACCGCACAATTCCCAAGCAAAGGTGTAAGTTTCACCCACATACAATTCGGTGAAATCAACTGATACGGTAATCTGGGTTGTGGTAGAACTTGTTGTTCGGTCGTAGTAAACCGTTGATGGTGTTTGGAAGGTATATTCTTCCAAGCCAGTGATGTCGGCATCAATCACTTCGAAATCGTTACCGATGATGGTATCCATGACGGTATTGTCAGCCAATCGTGTTAGAGAACATTCAATGTGATGCGTCCCGCTTGATGCAGTTGGCATGAAGGGGTTAGCTGACGAAGCATTTCCTCCTCCACCGAAGTTAAGGCTATCACCATGAACAGAGATTGCACTGATAACTTGGGTATCAACCGGAGTGGTGACTCCATCCTCATAGAGTCCACAGTTTATGTCAAAGTCTAGCACATACTCTATATCGTAATCAAAGGTAAACCGACCGTTGAAGAATGTCCCCGTGTTCTTGAGAATATTGTTATTTTGATAAAGCAAAGCGTTAGACGTTTCTCCTCCCAGGGCAAACTGGTCGCTTGAATTTGTGTTAAGTTGGACACCTTGAATTGTTAGTACAGCCTCAAACCGATAGGTTCCATTCCTAAGGCCCTCGTATGTACCGTCAGTATTTCCTGCTGGATCTGGCGTATGGACCAGCAAACCAGGGTCACTGAACGTGAGCGTTGTAATTTGAAGCATATTACCTGAACCAAGGTCTTCAGTCCCCTCGGTCTCCGTAGGGTCGGTCATTGGGTCCGCTGATAACTCTGAATACAGATTGCAATTTGACCAAGAATATTTGCCACCGCACAATTCCCAAGCGAGAGTGTACTCAGAATTTGGGTCAAGGTTCTTTGAGGTGATGGTGACGGTAATGTCACTTTCGCGGTCATAATAATCTCCAGTTACAGAGACAATGATTTCTTCATTCCCTGTTGAACGAGACAAGGATTCGGGCTCGCCTCCAGAAGCAAATGTTGTAAAAGATGCAAGCAGGAAAAGAAGAACCATGAGGGAGGTTTTAGATTTTTGATATGGGGCCATATTTGTTGCATGTCAACTTTACAAATAAACCATTCCTCAACGAAAAGAGCGATTTTCCTTCTTCAACCACTCTGATAGAGAGGGGCCAAGTGAACTGGAAACGAAGACCATTATTCATTGTTGATTTTGTCTCCAGTTTCCATAGAATCACCAACCTTCTGAACTCTTTGTAAACGCCACGACATGTATGTGACCAATACGAACAGTACGGTCATCATTGCAAAGGCTTTCAGGTACATCGGTGTGTCTGTCAATTCATCATCGCAACTGCTCGGATCGATATAACACGGATGAGTGAAATATCCAAACAAGAAAATCATAAAAAAGGCAAAGAAAAAAATCAATGTAAGTAAGTTCACGATGAAAATTGAAAGCATTCCTTTTCGATTATTTCCAAGCAGAGCGGTTCCCCCTCCAACAAGATATGTAATTGCCACAACTGCTAAAGGAATTACCTCACGATTCACCCCCTTTTGAGGGTGAGTCCACCCCACCGCCATCAGGTAAAATAAACTCAATGAAAGGATGATGAAAAATAGAGCACTGGCTCTAAATCTTAGCTTTACGTTCGCTTCATCCACAGTATTGGTTGAACTCTTCCATATACAATAGTTACGATTTTCTCTCTATGTCAAAAATAATCAAAGTGTCATGAACCTGAACCTACTCATAGATTCAGAAAGTTACGAGAGTTCACCTTTGATTCACTTGGCGATGATTGACTGGTTAGCGGTGAGCCTTGTCAGACGATGCTAGCCTCAACTACCGCACATCAAGCAATCATCAGGAGTGTCAAGGCTGCAAGCAATGGCTTCCAAACTGTCCACATCATCCGCTCTGTCAGCCAAGCCGCCCACGGTTTGATCTTCCTTTACTTTGGATTCAACCGTGAATTGAATAGCATCGGCTGCCGCTTTGGTTCGCAAATAATACATTCCTGTCTTGAGTCCTTGTCGCCATCCGTAAAAGTGCATTGAGGTCACCTTAGCTGGATTTGCATCCACCATGTGGATGTTCAAGGATTGGCTTTGATCGATGTAAGCTCCCCGATCGCCAGCCATGTCAAGCACGTGGCGTTGGCGAATTTCCCAGGTGGTCTTATACAACTCACGAAGGGGTTCAGGGATGGTGGTAATGGCTTGGATGGATCCTTTATGGCGCAAGATTTCGTCTTTCATTTCCAA
The DNA here is from genome assembly GCA_022426155.1 of Candidatus Poseidonia sp. Lineage (GTDB taxonomy): Archaea > Thermoplasmatota > Poseidoniia > Poseidoniales > Poseidoniaceae > Poseidonia. Next base: position 2,736 of record JAKMEE010000004.1, read on the forward strand.
ACTCCAGAGTCCTTCAGCGATGAGGTCACGAACCAAATGGCGGTTCAGAACAACGAATTCTCCAGAGAGTGTTCGGCGGACGTAAAGGTTGGAGGTAAATGCCTCAAAGCATTCGTTATTTCCAAGAATTTGAGACGTTGAAGCGGTTGGCATGGGTGCCACAAGCAATGAGTTGCGCATACCGTGTTCCATGATTTCCCCCTTGAGGGTGTCCCAATCCCAGCGACCGCTGTGCTCGTTCATTCCCCAGAGGTCGAATTGTAACTTTCCTTCACTTGCTGGTGAGCCTTGGAAGGTGGAATAGGGTCCTTCTGCAATGGCTGCATCTTTGGAAGCACTGCAAGCAGCGTAGTAAATCGTTTCAAAGATTTCTTTGTTGAGTTGGCGGGCTTGCACACTTTCGAACGGCAACTTGAGCATAGCGAAAGTATCTGCTAACCCTTGTACTCCCAACCCAATGGGCCGGTGACGCATGTTGGAATTACGAGCTTCTTCGACAGGATAATAGTTGACGTCAATCACCCGGTTGAGATTGCCTGTAGCATGATAGGTCACATCGTAGAGGAGTTTGTGATCAAACTCACCCGAACTCATGTTGACAAACTTCGGCAAAGCGATGGAGGCGAGGTTGCATACAGCCACTTCGTCCTTTGCTGTGTATTCCATGATCTCAGTGCAGAGATTGGATGAACGGATGGTTCCGAGGTTCTTTTGGTTTGACTTCTCGTTAGCAGCGTCCTTGTAAAGCATGTAAGGTGTTCCAGTTTCAATCTGCGATTCAACAATCTTGTCCCACACGGTTCGTGCTGGAATGGTTTCACGGGCATGTCCCAGACGCTCAAGTTCTTCATAGCGGGCCTTGAATTCGGCGCCATAGAGGTCTTGCAAACCGGGGCATTCGTTTGGACAGAAGAATGACCAGTCTCCGTTTTGCTCAACACGTTCCATGAAGAGATCTGGCGTCCACATGGCGTAGAATAGGTCACGTGCACGAAGTTCTTCCTTGCCGTGATTCTTCTTCAAATCAAGGAATTGCATGATATCAGGGTGCCATGGTTCGAGGTAAACGGCGATGGACCCTTTGCGCTTGCCGCCACCTTGGTCGACATAACGAGCTGTGTCGTTGAAGACGCGAAGCATTGGGACAATTCCATTTGAAGTTCCGTTGGTTCCTTTGATGTAGGAGCCTTTGGAGCGGACATGGTGGATGGAGAGCCCAATACCACCAGCGGACTTGGAAATAAGCGCACACTGCTTGAGTGTGTCATAAATTCCGTCCAATGAATCATCTTGCATGGTTAACAAGAAACATGACGACATCTGAGGCATAGGAGTTCCTGAATTGAACAAGGTTGGTGTGGCGTGGGTAAAGTAGCCTTGGCTCATCAAGTCATAGGTTTCCAATGCCTTCTCGATGTTTCCGTGATGAATTCCAACGGAGACACGCATCAACATGTGTTGAGGGCGCTCAGCGATTTCACCGTCCAAGCGTAGGAGGTAAGAGCGTTCCAGGGTCTTGAAACCAAAGTAGTCGTAATTGTTGTCACGAGAATAATCAATGTGGTTGTTGAGCACCTCAGCGTTGGTCATGATGATCTCATACACCTCTTCAGAGATGAGCGGGGCGTGCTTTTTGGATTCAGGGTCAATGTATTCACGGAGGTCGGTGATGACGTCAGTGAAACATTCCTTTGTGGCACGATGAAGGTCATCAACACAGATACGAGCAGCGAGGCGGCTGTATTCTGGGTGATGAGATGCCAAGGATGCTGCGGTTTCTGCAGCCAATTGATCGAGTTCCCGAGTAGTCACGCCGTCGTACAACCCTTCGATGGTGAGTTTAGTCACTCGGCCAGGATCAACCCAATTAGAGTTGAGTCCTTCAGACAAGTTGGTTAGTTTTTCGAGGATAGCGTCAAAACGTACGTCCTCTCGTTCTCCTTTGCGATTTACTACTTGCATTGGCATAATTTTCCCTCCATCTATCGGTCTTGGTGAGTGCGTGATATCTTCCTTTGTTCGCGTACGGTTCAAAAGTCTTCGTCAACAGAGAACCGCTGTTGGACACTTCCGAGAGACGCGCCATCCATGACACCAGCTTTCTGGTATTCGGCGACTCGCTTCTCGAAAAAGTTCGTTTTTCCTTGCATGGAGATCATCTCCATCCACGGGAATGGGTTGGCAGCATTGAACATCTTTGAGCAATTCAACTGAACGAGCAAACGGTCAGCAACGAACTCGATGTATTGCTTCATCAGATCGGCGTTCATACCAATGAGATTGACAGGGAGTGCCTTGGTGACGAATTCGATTTCTATTTCCACTGCTTCAGCGATAACACGGCGAATCACGTTCTCGCCAGCGCCACGGAGCAATTTGTTGTGCAATAAGCAAGCGAAATCACAATGGAGGCCTTCATCACGAGAAATCAATTCATTGGAAAAGGTAAGTCCTGGCATCAATCCACGCTTCTTGAGCCAGAAGATGGCACAGAATGAACCGGAGAAGAAAATCCCTTCAACGGCCGCAAAGGCTACCAAGCGCTCAGCAAAAGAGCCTCGCTTCCGTGATAACCAGCGCATGGCCCATTCTCCCTTTCGTTGAACAGAAGGCACGGTTTCGAGAGCCTTGAACAGGTGGCTCTTTTCGGCTTCATCATCAATGTAGGTGTCGATAAGAAGGGAATATGTCTCTGCGTGGATGTTCTCCATCATGATCTGAAAACCATAGAACGCTCGTGCTTCAGGCCAGCATACTTCGTTGGAGAAGTTCATGACGAGGTTCTCGTTAACAATACCATCACTGGCAGCAAAGAATGCGAGAATATGTTTGAGGAAGTGTTGTTCATCCTTGTTGAGGTTCTTCCAATCTTTAAGATCCTCTGCAAGGTCAATTTCTTCTGCAGTCCAGAAAGAGGCTTGCTCTTGCTTGTACATTTGCCAGATATCGTCGTGTTGAATGGGGAAGAGCACGAAACGGTCGAGGTTTTCTTGGAGCATGGGCTCAATATGTTCCTTTGACAGGTCAAGTTCGTTGTTGTCATCTTTACTATGTTCAATCACCATATTAGTCCCCCCCTGCATTCTCTGTCGCGCTGGAGTTTTCTTGCCGTCCTATAACGCCTATAATGATACCTCTGCCTTTGGCATCAACACCACCTGTTTGAGGACCGTTAGCACACCCTTCACCCTGCGGCGACGTCCCCCGAATAGCACCATTCGCTCTTTTGTTAGAAAATGACCATAAAAACAACAAAAATCCATCCAAAAACACCCTAATTTCCACTGCAGCGCAATGTGGGTGAAATCTTACATCATGCCAAGGGTCAAAAACCGCTGTATTTTGTCCATGTTCATGGAACAAGTTTCACTCACCATCAAATTCGCCCGCCTCGATGAACTCGCCATTCTCCCAACTCAGGGCTCCGCCCTTGCAGCAGGATGGGATTTGTACGCTCTTGAAGACACCGTGGTGCCCAAAGGTCGGTCGGCCCTCATCCCAACTGGATGGGCCTGTGCAATCCCTGAAGGGTGGGAGGGACAGATACGCTGTCGCTCTTCTCTGGGCAAAAAAGGTATGATCATGCCCAATGGGTTGGGAACCATCGATGCAGATTATCGAGGCGAATTGAAAGTCTTGGCCACCTGGATTGGCGAGGGTGATTCGTTTTTTGTCCAAGCTGGTGAGCGCGTGGCACAGATGTTATTCGCCCCAGTACCAAATGTTACGCTGATTGAAACCACCATGGATGGTTTGGACCAAACCGAACGAGGAGAGGGTGGCTTTGGCTCCACTGGCAAGTGAAGCACTCATGAACGAGAAGTGGCTGGCTTGAGCGTGGAAGGCGTGCAAGTGCAACGATTGGGCCCCGTTGATTACGAGGAGGCCTTGACCATCATGCGTGAACTGCAACAGCAACGAATTGATGGCGTCATTGGAGACACCCTCCTCATACTCGAACATCCCGAAGTCGTCACAGTGGGACCTCGTGCTCGTAACGATGGCATCAAACCACCATCCGATTACAACACGGTGAACGTGGACCGTGGTGGCGGATTAACTTGGCACGGACCGGGCCAAATTGTGTGTTACCCCATCTTCAAGTGGGGAGTGCGAGAGGCTGAGGCATCGGTCGCTGAGATTATTCACATCATCGAAACATGGGTTATTCACGCTCTGGCAGAATTGGGCATCAAGGGGGTGCGAGACGAGCGCATGCAAGGTGTCTGGGTCGACGGCCACAAGGTCTGTAGCATCGGTTTGTCCTTTTTGCGCTGGGTCAGCCGCCATGGATTCACCATCAACGTCAACACCCCTTCTGGTCGAGTTGAAGGGGTTGCAGGATGCGGACTTTCTACTGAAACCACAACCTCGCTGGCAAGATTGGGTTATGATTCAACGATTCCAAGTGTGGAACAGGCATTATTGGACACCGTGAGAGATGCGACAGGCCGCAGTATCAGTTGACCAAACCCCTCGTCCTAAAATGACTGATTTCATCTGCCGTTTGGTTGTAAAACCAACCTTGACGAATTCGCCCAATGCCTGCTTTGAGCCAATCTCTATGAGACTTATTCGACCTTTTCAGCCCGGAGATTCTCAATTGAATAGAACCCAATGTCGTAAGAAAATTCCAAATTGCTATCGCTTGAGAAGGGATCACTTCCTTCGTTGACTTGCGCAGTGATGCTAAACGTCCAATCACCATCCAGTGGATTGATGATTTCCACCAGCGAAAGATAAGCTGCCTCTGTCGGCGCCCATTCCTCGTTGGGTACGTTCACATCGGATGCCAAATAATCGTTGACATATTGGCCACACTCAACCGTCCCTGAAGTTGTTAATGAGCCAGTATCAACGCCCTCAGGCGGGGTGATTTGCCAACTGAATTCATCAGAGAAATCTGTCAATTCACCTTGGTCACCCTCATAACATTCCATGAAAAGGTACATGCCTGTTGTTTGGGTCAATGAATGATCGGTGGTCGTGTAGGACAGGACAAGCGTTTCTTGGTCTGCCATGATGAGATTTGACTCCGCATCATAATAATCCCCCGAATCCCAGTCAATTTGCCACTGGTAGAGTTTTCCTGGGGCATCGGATTGGGAACTATCAAGTAATTCGCCCGGCCCAATGCCAACCACTGTCACGAGCAATGAGGCTACCATGACGGCTACGACTGGTCTTGCACCCCATACCTCCCTGTCAACGGACATCTCGAAGGAGAAATTTTCTTTGTTGAGCCTCTCAACCACTTCAGGACCAAAGCGGAGGCAAATGCTCGTGAGGAATAGCCATGGGAGAGCTCTCATGGCAAAATAGCCCCATGACGGACCCCACTCCATGATTCCGTAATATGTGGTCATGATTGGCTCGCCTTCATTCGAGAATCCTTCAAAATCAAAATCCACCGTATAACTCTGACCTGAAAACAAATCATCCACGGAATGAGATACTGTGAAGTTGAGGACGGGGGACATGTCTGCCAAATCACCGTCTGCTCGTCGCGTCATGTCCTTTTCAAACGAAGCAACATTGCTCAAAAGAACAACCAGGGTGATGAGAGATAACAGAATCAGAGACCAACTCTCCTGAGGGGCCCCAATACGTTCACTGGTTCGCTTTGAAAACTGGAATGCTGCCCAACCCAAGGCCAGCAATCCAATGCATACTAACGGTGTTCTCAAACCTAACAAGATTGGTGCGATGTTCCCCAATTCATATCGTTCATCGTATCCAGAGATTCCAGATTCTTGGTCGCCGCCATCGGATTCAAACAGTCCACTGTCGTTGGTGAAACTGAGATAAAATGGATTCATAACCCAACCCAACTCATGTGTTGAGTTGACGGCCATTTCATTACCATTTGTCCTGCTCTTGAGCCATTCTTGATCCACTTCATACCAAGGAGCGAAAAGGGCAATCATCACTGCAACACCCATCACTCCAAACACAGTTTTTGTCCAGTCCCGAACAAACCATTGTGGCGTAATTCCATTGGGCCAAATCTCTGCATCTTCGATATCCAAATCCTCTTTGAGGTACGAAAGGTTGGCCACAGCCCCAATTCCAGAGCATAAGGCAACGAGAAGTCCAATCCAAAACAGGGAACCAGGAGCCCATTTACTTGTCTCAGTACTCAATTCATCTTCAAAGATAATCTTACCCCATGCACCCTCGTTAATCTCAACCGCACTGTCATCATTGTACTGGTCTTCGTTGTAAGCGTCTTGAATTTCTCCAAAATCTTGAACGATGGTAACACTCATGGTAAGTGAGAGGAATGCAATGATGGCTAAACCAGCACCCGCGAGATTCCTTCCATTGAGTGTACGATTCGCATCCAGTCGTTCTCTTCGGCAAGCGAATCCGAGAATCAGGATTAAACTTCCAATCAATGTTATGTTGGCAAGTCGGCCACTCACCATGTCTGCAAGTTCTCCAATTTCTTCAATCTCCTCGCCACCATCATAATTGAGGGTTGTGGCAGTCCTCCCACCGAAGACATCTGGGTTCTCTTCTGCCTGATTAAAGGAGGCCTCAACCAGATAATGATCGGGGTAAAAATCGATGGAACTGGTGTCATCTTCAAATTCCTCATCTGAATATTCCATTTCAAAATCCATTCCAGCAAAAGGAGTCATATTGAGTGCGGCGATTAAAAGAAATACGAGGACTGGACTCCAATAAGCCACTCGAGCACGCTGGGGGAGGAGCGAAGCTTTCAGGTCCATATCAACTATTCCATCCTCACAATCATAAGTGTTTGGCCTGCAAAAAGTGAGAGGAAATTCAAACAAATAACATCAAGACATCACAAAGCCAAACCTCAAGACGAATCCCTTCCATCATCCATCATGGCTCAGCCTTGGCGCCCTGTGTTGCTGGCATTGGTGTTCATCAGTGCCACGTTGCTAACAGGAAGCACATCCAATGTTCAGGCTCCAAGTGAAGAAGCCCCTGATTGGCCCGAGGGAAGTACTGCCTATGACAACATGGTTGAGATGACAAACTTCGGCTATAGAAAGATAGATACAGAGGCAAATATGAATGCTCGGAACTGGATTGCAAGCGAATTAGAGGCCATGGGATACGAAGTTGAACGCCAACCGTTTACGACCGCTCTATGCGAAAACTGCGAAAACATCGTCGTCACGATTGAAGGCCAACTGGAAGACGACTGGCGAGTTGTCGGGGCCCATCACGATGCCATCTGTTATTCACCTCCGCCGCTGATCGGTGTGACTTATGCCACCTGCGAAAGCAGTGGAGCCTACGACGATGGGACAGGTTCAGGAGCCCTCTTAGAACTGGCACGAACTTTTTCTCAATGGGAGAACAAACCACTCCACACATGGAAACTCGCCTGGTGGGATTACGAAGAATGGCAGGGTAGCGGCAGTCCAGAAGGTGGAGGCATGGGCAGTTTACACTTCGTCGAAGAGCAGATCCCCGATGAGGTCAACGTGACCTATGTGAACCTCGACATGTTCGCTCTGAACTGGCCTGTTCCGACACCTTTTGCCAGCCAAGCTGCTGGTTGTGATGAGGAATATTGGACGCTCTACATGTTCACCTCACCCGTCGATGATTGGTCCTATTACGAAGACAGGGGTCTTGAAGTCACGCAGTCGATGCAATCCTACGCCGAATGGTTTCAAAGCCATCTCAAAGCCATCAACTCCAACCTTTCTCACCCCGAAGAGTGGGTCGCTGTGATTGATGATACCAAGGGGAATTCCGACCACTTTAATTTCATCATGAACAATCACACAGCGACCTGGATTCGAGGCCAACACCAGTACATCTACGAGGAAGGGGATGCTTGTGAACAAACACCCAAACACGCCCAAAGTGATTCTGTCACCACCATCAACACCATGGCAGGAGGCAGAGCTAACGTTGAAGCCGGTTTGCAGACGGGCCTCGACATCGTAGCCACCATGGCCTGGTGGGATTGGAACGCGCCCAGCGTGGAAGAAAGCTCCGAAGACATGACGGCATTGGGCGAGCGGAGCGGAGCGGTAATCGTAGCGAGCATCAGCGCATTGCTGGTGTTAATCGGCGCGGCGACCTTCCTCTATCTTCGCTACAATCCGACTGAACAGGATGAATCTTGAACAGTCGCCACGGTGTGTCCTTGGCCTATTTCAACAGTTTCTTTTAGGGAAATATATCAACTATAACCGTCTAAGTGAGTTCATGAGGCGGGTTCCAATCGATTCCGATTTCGGTTCGCCAATCGCGGTATTGCAAAACTCAGAAGTGGTATTGTTTGAAAATGGAACTTTGGCAGAATATTACCAAGAACCTTTTTTAAAATTTGATGCAGATGAGTCTGTAAGTAATCTAATGGACAAACCATACC
>JAKMEE010000038.1 GCA_022426155.1 Candidatus Poseidonia sp.
GTCAAGGCCAAGGTCAGCAGCAAGGTGGTCAACAAGGCCAGCAAGGTCAACAAGGCCAGCAAGGTCAACAAGGCCAGCAAGGTCAACAAGGCCAGCAAGGTCAACAACAAGACAACGGCCAAGGTCAACAGCAACAAGGCGGCCAACAAGGCGGCCAACAAGGCGACCAGACCAGCCAAGACCAGAATGGACAAAACCAGAACGGACAGAACGAGCAGCAACAAGGTCAAACGCAGAACGGACAGCAAGGTCAACAAGGCCAGCAATCCGAACAGCAACAAGGCCAGCAGCTCGACAACCAAGCGCAGAACGGAGAGAACGACAATGACGGAGACGGTATCCCTAACGATTTGGATAACGACGACGACAACGACGGAATCCCCGACGATATCGATGATTCCCCAATGGATCACGACAACGACGGCACAGATGATGCTGAAGATGACGATGATGACGGCGACGGAATCGAAGACAGCGAGGAAGTGAACGATGGCGATCCTAACACCAACATCTACGACCACGACAACGACGGAATTTCCGACGCTGTCGACCTCGACATCGACAACGATGGCATTGACAACCGAAACGATATCGGCGATATGGGCGAAGACCTCTCTCGTGACCACGACAACGATGGTCTCGATGATGCTGAAGATGACGACGACGACAACGACAACATCCTGGATGTTGACGAAGCCGACGGCATCGCAGGCAGTTACCGCTACGATCACGATAACGACGGCATTTGGGATCTTACCGACAACGATGACGACAACGACGGTCTTATGGACTGGTTTGAAGTCAACGACGGTAACTCCCTTACTGGTCAATTTGACCACGACAATGACGGAATCGAAGACCACGAAGACGCCGACGATGATAACGACGGTATCCTCGATATCTACGAATCCTGAAGTTGACGTGAGCCATTCTGTCAAAGAACCGATGCACCAGCATCGGGTACAACAGACGCCTGAGGGCTTTGGCCCCCAGGCGTCTCCCTTCTCAATCTCTTACAGTGTTTGTAAATGATACGCGAAGCCTTCCGTGATACGCAACCCCGCATCAGCACCATTTCCTTGAAATAGGGTATTTCGGTGGCGTGGTGATTACGAGGCGGCCACATGCTTTCAAAGACAGAATTACAGACAATCGAAGAACGACAACAGTTCACCATGGCATCGGTCATTGTGTTCTTGATGCTAACCACCAGCATGATGGCCCTTGTTATGGCCTTCAGCCAAGCTGACGCTCCCCCTAGGGCAACGACTTTCGTTGATGGTGGAGAAATCGACATGACGGCGGCACAATCCACAGATCAAGGCGGCCAAGGTGGTTGGATGGGCGCTCAACACGGCGCTCATACCGAGTCGCACGAGGCGCTCTCCAACATGATGTGGTCCGACCCGGGTGTGGCCTCGGGTATCATCCTGGACCTCTCAGTCTTGGAATCCGCAATCCCTTCATATTCTAGTATGCTGGAAGAAACCAGCCAAGGAGATCACGATAACGACGGAATCGATGATCTCAATGATTTGGACGATGACAACGACGGAATCTATGACCTGCTTGAACGATTCGATGGTTGCTATGGGACCGACCCCTACGACCATGATAACGATGGAATCCCAGACATTGACGATTGGGATGATGACAATGACGGCATTCTCGAAGGCCCTCTAGATTATGACGCACTTGAAGCTCAGGGTTTGGATCCACGAAACGTATCTACCGACCGATACCTCGACCCATCAATCGAGCACCCCGATCCAAACATCGGGCAGGTAGGCGCCTTCTATCTCGCTGACCAAAATCCAATGGACCACGACAACGATGGCGTGACTGATGAAGACAGTGACGGTGCTGGAGCAGGCCGCTACGATGAAGACGACGACAACGATGGCCGTATTGACCAGTTTACCTGGCCTTGTGACCTTGATTCGGACGGCACCCCAGATTATTTCGACAACGACGATGACAACGATGGAGTTGATGACGTCGAAGATTCCCATCCATACGATGCTAGCATCACAACCACTCACGCCCAAGCAGGACATCTTTTCGATGGAGCAGTATCATGGAATTTCAACGATTACCGTGCTTACTCGGGTGGTGTCGACCACGTTGAGTGGGAACGTAACCGAGTGAATGGCGCAGGTGCTTCCGCTTCAGGATTCCAATCCTTTGGAGCTCAAGGCACTCCCTCCTTCACAGCCATTTGGGACGGAGATTTGGACGGTGACGGATCACCAAACTTCCTCGACCCAGACAATGACGATGATGGTACGCCGGACAGTGCAGATACCGATGATGATAACGACGGTATTCTCGACATGGTTGACCCAGATGACGATAACGACGGAATCCTTGACACATGTGTTGAAATTGATACCAACGGCGACAACATGGGCGACTACACCAGAAATAAGAACGGTATTGTGACAGGGTTCAACGCAGGTTCCTTGGTCGGAGGTACAGGCTATGTGACTGCCAATGGAGTAGAAGCAACTGGCTCAGGGGCCGACCTTCTCGTTGACATTGTGGCCACTGCTGGCGCGGTAACTTCCGTGACCGTGAACGATGGGGGCCGTGGATTCACAGCCGGAGACGTCGTGACAATCGCTGGAGGAAATTCTGGTGCGACCATCGATGTTTCCAACATTATTGCTCTTCAATTCCACATTCCCGGAGGCGATGGCGACGGTGACGGAACCATCGATTGTGAACTCGATTATGACGATGATACCGACGACGACCGACGACGACCATTCGATCAAAACTACAACGGTATTTACGACTGGCTTGACCCCGACATGGGCGGTACCACCTCCCCCGACAACCTCGGCAACTTTGCAGTTGGTGGAGCAGACCTCCCTTATGACTTGGATAACGACAACATCGAAAACGAAAACGACTCATTCCCACTCGATGCCGCAGGGACTGTAGCAGGATGGAATTGCCCGACCGTCGCCAATCCAAACCCAGTCAGCCCAGATCCTCGTTGCACCACACGCCGTGCATCATTCTCTCAGTTCAACGATTGGGACGGTGATGGAATCAACAATTGGGATGACGTGGACGACGATAACGATGGAATCATCGACATTCTCGACATTGATTGGGATTGCGATTTGGATAACGACAATGATTTACACACCATCAACGGTGCTCTTTATCGCGACGACGGCCCGAACGATGTCGATTCTGACGTTGATGGAGACGGCCTAGAAAACAGCATCGATTGGGATGATGACAATGACGGTGTTTCCGACTTGTATGACCCTGATGATGGAAACTGTGGTATTTTGGATTTCGATGCAACCGACTCTTTCTCAAATCCATACTACCCCGTCAACGATGGAGGTGACCTTGATGGTAGCTCCGACGGACAAATTTACTCCGACAACACGACAGACCACTGGAACATGGTGTTCCAACACAATCCCTTCTCTGATGTCATGCTGAATTACAACGGATATGACAGCACCACCACGCCAGCCACGCCCGGAACCGTCCCAGAATTCTACTGGTTCTTCTTCGCACGCTGGTCACCGTACAACGGTGGTAACGAGTGGGACATTGATTCGGACGGAGATTCCCTCATCAACGGACTTGATATGGATCAAGACGGTGACGGAATGCCGGATTGGTGGGATCAGGATGAAGGAAACGACGGAACCCTCGACATCAATGACCTCAAGATGGGCGGTTCGTTTAACCTCAGCTCATGTGGATGGACGGCTGGCAATCTTGCACAAGGACATGTGTGCGGTTACTCCTACGCTGTTGCGTACAAGATGCCGCTCAACGGCGTCAACGCTCAGTTTGGCTCCCCATACTCAACCCGCCCTGATGCTGCCTTTGACCAAGGAGCAACCGCTGGTGGCCCATCAGGAAACTGGAGTTGTACCCCGGGTGCTCAAGGTGGATGTTACCACTACGACTTCGGTGCAGACGGGAACATTGATTCTGCACTCACTCACACTCAAATGACTGACAACCGAGACGCTTTCGTCTCATGGATTGGTTTAGCAACAGGCCTATGGCAGTGGAACCAAGACAACGGCCCTGAAGCAGATTTCCCCGATGAACTCGGGGCTGATTTGCTCAAGAACGATGTTGACGGCGATGTTGATGGCGACTTCACCAATTCAACCATTGATCTTGATGACGATTACGATGCCATCTTTGATTGGTTTGACGTTGACGATGATAACGATGGAATTTGGGATTATTTCGAAGTTGATAGCAACTTCGATCTTGACGACGACACCGGTCAAAACAACGGCAATTTCTTCCAAGGTTCAAACTGTGATGACAACGACGACGATGGAAACGATGCAGATGCAGACGATGATGGATTCTACCAAGCTGTGTGGGACCTTGGGATCATGTCCCAAGGATTGCGCAGCCCTTCGATTTATGACGTTGACAATGATAACGATGGCATCCCCGATGGAGAAGACCTTGACGATGATAACGACGGCCGTTTGGACGCTGACCAGGAATTACTGGCAGGCTGTTTCTGGGGCGAAGAACAATCAACATGGGATCACGACAACGATGGTATCGTCAATTGGGCAGACAATGATTGGGACGGCGATGGGTTGACCAACGCTGCTGAATTGCTTGAAAGTATCACGGCACCATTTGACCACGATAACGACGGCCTACGTGATGACATGGACGAGGACGATGACGAAGACGGAATGCACGACGAAGACGAAGTACTTCTCTGGCCAACCCGCTTCGACCGAAACTCAACCAATCCATGGGATCACGACGATTACGGTGACGGCGAAGGTATCGCTAATCCGTTGGATGCAGGCACTGGCCCTGACGTGATCGACAATGATGACGACAACGATACACGTATTGATGCTGATTATGACCACCTCGAGGAAACCTACACCAGCGATACATGTTCCACTCCAAATCCTTCGAGTGATTGGGACCATGACAACAATTGTGTCTTGGACGCCGATGATAAATCGCCGACCTTTATCACATTGAATCTACCCGACAATTTGTGGTTGGATGCACAAAGTCCTGCTATCTTCTCAGGCCACGTCGATTGGTTGAACCCAATCACAGGCGTTGTAGAATCTGCACCGCAACTTCCGGTTCAAGTTCACATTGAATGGACAGGTAACAACACAACCGCAATTGAAACCATTGACGTTTTGACTACTGCTAGTGGCAATTTCAGCGTTGGTCAATTTTTGTATCCTGAAGATCTCACGGTTGGAGACAACACCACCTACAGGGTTTATGCAGAAGTGACCGAAATGTTTGCCTTCAATGGCAATCAGTCACAATCGTACTATGTCGGTGCTGAAGCGAACATGACAGTGGACTACTCCGCATGGACATATTTCCGAAGTGATGAACAACCCTTCTGGCTCGATTTCAAATCACACTACTCCGCTGATTGGGATCGAGGCCTCTATGAAAACCGAATCAAGAACTCCCCAATCACGTTCTCCATCTTTGGAGGTTTGTTTGGAAACTTGACTTCACCTACCAACTTCACTGGCCTTGGAAACAATGGATACCGAACCGACTCAACTGGATGGGCGTCTCTGACCTTCGTTCAGGATTTGGGAGTTAGTGGTACGTGGAAACAAGTACGTTGGAATTCAACCGCCGATAACGGAGTCGGCCAAGTTCCAGGCGCCTACGAGCAAATTGAATGGAACGATTTGACCAAGGAACACAACGTCCTTTCTGATTCAAACGGAGACCCGTTACGCTATGACTACACCAACACAAGCCTCCCAGCAGGCGACATCGAAGTCATTGCTCGTGTTTCACCGGAACTCGCTAGCGAATGGCCATTCCCATTCCTTCATGGCGATGAATCTGAACCCTTCTCAATCCGTATCATGCATCGCATGAACGTTGAAGGAACCATGATCATTGACGGTGTGAGTCCAGTGTACTATTACGACTCCACCATCAACAACGGGGACGGAACTTTCGGAGATTGGGCTACGCTCTTCCATCAGCCTGCGCTTGATGCAGCTGGAATTGATTACAACACCGTATCCGCCTTCAAGAACTCTCCAAGTTCGTGGGACGGTACGCCAGAAGGGCTAACAGGACAAGCTGCCAACCTCCGCCCGTTCCTCTTAGCGAACGGTTCACACTGGTTCATCAGCCTCGTGAATGGAGGAGATTCAAATCTGCCACCTTGCGGACCTGTTGACCGAACCGATCCAGAAAGTCCAATTCGTTGTGAAATTGTTCCAGAAATGAACACCGGAGAATCCTTGCAAGTGATTGGAAGCGTGACCAACCGGACCAACGATCCGTGGGACCAAGACCCCATTGCTCTGCAAGTTGACGTGGATAAGAACGGCCAATTCCTTGGTGCGGGTGAAACAGCCTACACGCAACGACCGGTCATGAAAGACGGTGAGGCCGCTTTCGAGTACAACTGGTCATGGTACAGCCAATACAGCGCTGGAACCTATGGACTGCGTGTTGACTTCACCAATTCAGCGTATTACTTCACAGGAAACTCAACCAACCTTGCTGCAACAGGTGCGTACATCAACGTCACCGTCGTTGGAACAACGGATTTCTTGACGACCTCACTCCCTCGCTTGTATCGTAATACCAACACCACTATCCAAGCAAAACTGGTTGACAATTCATTGCAACCGGTTCGGGATGCCCCTGTGAATTATACATGGTCATTCGACGGTAGAACGGGTGTGAATTATACCGATAGTAACGGATTCTTTGAAATTCCATTCAACGTTTCAGCCTCGGACGATCTTGGGAACTTTACCTTGCAGTTCGAATACCCCGGTACCCCACTACTCAAAGGAAACACAGCCAGTCAATCGGTCTGGGTTGTTTCAAGGACCTTCATGGAAGTGACTGAAGCCGGCGAAAACATTCGGCGTTCTGGAGATAAATGGGACTTTGCGGCTCAGGTTTCTGACGACAATAAAACAAGCGTCAGAGATTCAGGCGGTACGGCCTTATCCGGTTCAGAAACACCGAACGGCGGATTGGTTGATGTGATCTTCGAAGGAAGTGATTTCGAGGGAACACTCCATCGGCAAGTGGTTGCAACTCTTTCGCCAAGTGCAGGTACAATCTCACTTCCTGAAATCGAACCAGATGGCTCCCACCTCTGCTGGTACGACGGCAATGGTGACGAGATCCCCGATCGAGATATCGACGGTGATGGACTCGGAGCAGAAGAGACCATTGGGTGCATGAAAGCGGACATCAACCCGCTTAGCCCTAAGTTGTTGCGTGCCGACCCAGAATCTTTCTTGCCAGATGGATTTGGACCAGTCAACGTTGTTTTGCGGTTCCAAGAAACCCTTCCAAACGAAGGATGTCAAGAACTTGATGCAAGCTATCTTGGCATTCAAGGAGCATGGGACCCATGTGTCCAAATTCCTGGAAACGATCATTACCGAATCATCATGACAAATAATGCCAATGGATTCAACCTCATTGGACGCACAGTGATGGATGTTGATGACCAAATTGTTTACACGAGCGAAATTGACCCACTGACGGGCGAAGTTGTTCCAAAGCCAATGATTGTCACCGGACAACTCAGTGATGAATTGGGCGTGAATTTGACTGATCGTAGCATCCGCGTCAACTACGAGATGGTCAACGGCCAATCTGGACCAGTTGCCTGCCAATCTGGCATGACTGATGCAGATGGTTTCTTTGCCATCACCTGTCCGCTGTCGGACGTTATGGCTGGTAAGGCCAAGGTGACAGTGACCTATTCAGCTTACGATAACAACGATGCATACCGCTATGAGAACAAGACCGTACAAACAGAATTCGATGTGTTTTCCAACTCCACGTTGGCCATCACCGAAGTTGGACCGTTCAAGTCCAGTGTTGACCAATGGGTTGCACCAAACGGCTCCCGTTATCCTGTGCTTTACCTGAAGGAATCTTTCCACATTGACGCATTCCTTGCACAATCCAACGGCCAGTCCGTTGGTGGTAAGTGTTTGAACATCTATCTTGACCCTGAGCAAAACATTCGACCACTCGCCATAGTTCGCACCAGCGACATTGATGGAACGGTGGAATGGTTCAGCGGTGACCCAACGCAGAATCCAAGTCTGAAAGGTGTTGAGACCACCGGTGGAAAGTTGGAAGGGTTCCGTACCCTCAGAGTGGCTTTCGAACCAGACCTCAATGTGCCAGGTGGTTGTGATAAGGACAATTCGAACGCACTGAACGGTTCTGCCATGGAACTCGAAATCTTGGTTCGTTCACGCGTTGACTTGCAAGTCAAGCAAACGTGGAGCAACAGCGGTGA
Source organism: Candidatus Poseidonia sp. (assembly GCA_022426155.1). Classification (GTDB taxonomy): domain Archaea; phylum Thermoplasmatota; class Poseidoniia; order Poseidoniales; family Poseidoniaceae; genus Poseidonia. The sequence continues at coordinate 8,315 of JAKMEE010000038.1, forward strand.
AAATGGCGTTCCAGAAGGAACGCCAGTCATCGGTGAAATCGCCTTGCTACGTGACCGATTGGATTTGGCTGTTGAGAATGAAGAAGTGATCTTCTCCTACGAATACTTCGATGAGGCAACCGGTGAATGGATTGTTTCGGACCTCAACAATAAGACCCGAACCAACGAACAAGGAATCGCCTCCTTCGAATGGGCCTTTGATGGCCGACAATGCGATGGAGAACAATGTACAGGGCAGTGGCGAATTACCGCCTTTTACCCTGGTTCAACCTACTTTGCACCATCTCAGGACAACATCACGCACAACATCGATTACAAGAGAGGAGAATCACTCAGCGCAGGTAGTGGATTGCTCTCCCCAGGGAACTTGGTAGGGTTTGCCATCATCCTGATGGCATTACTCATTGCAGGTGCGATCTACTATCAGCGAGTCCAGGAACGCCGGCAAGTGCAAGCATTGCGAGGTATCTTGACTGACGCTATGATGCAATTGGAAGCCAGCAACGAATACATCGCTGCTATCTTTGACTGCTACAAGAGTTTGGTGAAGCACTTCAAGAAATACGGCTTCATGAAGAAGGTATACGAAACAGCTCGTGAATTTGAAGCGGCAGTTCGCTCAGCATTCAACATGGTTCCAAGCGACCAAATGGATGACTTCTTGTCCATCTTTGAGGAAGCACGTTACTCGGAGCACACCATTGATGCAACGCATCGAGACCGAGCGATTCAGACTTTGAACACCATCACCAATTCTTTGACAATGGCCCTTGGAGAGGCGTCCCTCGTGAAGCGAGTTGACATTGCTGGATTGTATGAAAAGCAAACCAAAGCCGGTGAATTTGTTGCAGCAGACGGATCCGTCCGCCAAGCTGGAATCGTTGAAGGCGAAGGTTCAGACTTCAAGATTTGAAGCGATAACCCCCTGTGTTGAAGGGTTATTTGAGCGAAAGCCAGAGTCGTTTGAGCCTTAACCTTCAAAGGCTCAAGGCTCCTGTGCGGTGCATGGAAGACTGGAAAACTCTCATCGACCAAGCTATGCAAATCGAAACAACCGACACCATCGGTGCCCATGGAACTTACGAGTCCGCCGTTCGTGCGGCGTTGGCCCAATCGCAGATGTTACTCGGAGATCTTGAGGCTGCTCAAATCATCGAATCCATCTATGGAGCCTTGGTTGCCTATTCCCAAACGGTCATGCTTCGCATGCGTGCTGAAGATTCTGAAGTCGGCAGCGCAGACCACGCGTTCCGCGCGGGACAGGCCTACGGAGTCAGTTGTGTGTTGAACCACCTGATTGACCAATTGACCGACGTTGCCGGCATCACCGCACTGGGGGCGCTTGACGACTTCTCGGACACCCTCCACGATGAGATCATCATTCAAGCCCGCCTTGCTGGTTTGACTGTTGAAATGCTCGACGCAAAGGGCGAAATCCTTCTCGATTGAGGTTTTTCATCCGAAATCCTTTCGTCAACACGCGGAGAAAACCCGTGGACAGCGGCGCGGAAGAAGTCTGTATCGCGTCGGTGGCTTCATAATGGGATGGGCGGTCGGCGACTTGCTTCTAAGCATCGAGGGAGTCAAATGAGTAACCCAGAACGTAAGACAAACGCTCAACTGGTCGACATGATTGGCCAGTTGAAAGCCCAGTCTCGCGACACCGGAGCTGCTGTTTGGCGAGATGTGGCCATGCGACTTTCAAAGAGTCGCAAAAATTGGGCTCAACCTAACCTCAGTCGTGTGAACCGCTACGCCCCCGAGGGTGCAACCATCCTCGTGCCAGGCAAGCTACTCGGCTCAGGTGAGGTGACCAATGGTCATACGATCGCCGCCTACAGTATCAGCAATGGTGCCCGTGAGAAAATTGAAGCCGCTGGAGGTCGAATCATGACCTACAACGAGCTGATGAACGAAAACCCATCCGGAAAAGGGGTTGTTATCCTTGGCTGATACAACCTTTGTCTTTGACGCTGATGGCCTCATCATGGGCCGTCTTGCTTCGGCATCGGCTGATATTTTGCTCAAAGCAGCCCGTGAAGGCCGCGATGACAAAATCATCATCATCAACGCCGAGAAAGCAATTGTTTCCGGTCGACCCCGCTCCGTTCTGAACACATATCACAAGAAATACGAGTTGAACCACGCCCGTAAGGGACCGTTCTACCCTCGTATGCCAGATATGATTCTCAAGCGCGCAGTCCGTGGTATGCTGCCTTACCAAAAGAAGAGCAGTGGCCGCCGTGCACTCCGCAATTTGCGCGTGGAAATCGGGTGCCCTAGCCATTTGACTGGCGACCTTCCCGATGGCCATGTTCAAGGCGACGATAGCAAATTCCGACGTGACCTTCCAGAACGGTTCATCCGTTTGGGAGACATCAGTGCTGATTTGGGCGCGCCCGCACACCGATGGTCCGGAGGTGAACAATGATGGCACGAAAGAAGAAATCTGTTGAATCCTCAGGAAAGCGAAAGACCGCCGTTGCACGTGCATCGGTGAAGGCTGGTAAAGGCCGAGTCCGTGTCAATTCCGAACCCATTGAAATTCTGCAACCCTCCTTGGCCCGTCGCAAGTCGATGGAGCCTCTGGTGATTGCTGATGCCATGAACCGCTTGGCTAAGGTCGACATCACTGTCACCACCAACGGTGGGGGCATTATGGGCCAAACAGATGCCATCCGTACCGCCATTGCCCGTGGACTTGTCCACTACAACGGTGGAGCAGAAGGTATTGACGAAGAACTCCGTGACGAGTATCTGCGCTTTGATCGCAGCCTTTTGGTGAACGATCCTCGACGCAAGGAACCCAAACACCAACTTGGACGTGGTGCTCGACGCAAGAAGCAGAAGTCCTACCGATGAGGTGATATGATGATTATTCCAGTACGATGTTTCAGCTGTGGCGGCGTAGTCGCCCATAAATGGGAAGAATTCCAACGGATATTGAGCGAAGGTAAGACCGACGCCGAAGCCCTCGATGAAGTGGGCCTCAAGCGTTATTGTTGCCGCCGCATGTATGTCGGACACCTCGACCTTGTTCACGAAGTTGCACCATTCAGTGCAGCACGTAACTGAGGACGAACAACCGGGCCCGTGGGTTAGCTTGGCCTATACTTGGCGGCTGGGGGCCGTCAGACCCCGGTTCAAATCCGGGCGGGCCCATCCCCTTCGCCTTGTTTCACTAGGAATTGATGACGCGTGGCCTTTGGTTTGATATGGCGGCGTTACAACGCAGGGTCATGCCTACGCGAACCGCTCTCACTCTTGCCACACTCATGGTGACGTTGTTGCTTGCCCCTATGGCCCCTGCAGCAGATAGTACGGTTACGGTTGATACGACATGGTCCGGAACCATGTCGTTGACTGGAAATGTCACGGTAGATGCAGGTGCAACCCTGACCATTGAACCAGGCACCACGATCGACGCAGGAACCTACGCCATCAATGTTGAAGGCACGTTGAATGCCGAAGGGGCCTCATTCTACTCCACCCAACCACCACTCACTCAAGGATCTCATGGGCAAGGCCTGTGGACAGGGTTGGTGATTGCTCCTAGTGGAACCGCCACATTGAGTGACGTGACGGTTTCTAATGCATCCGCAGGAATTCTTGTTGAAGGTACGTTGAGTGCCACCAATCTCGAATTGTATGATGCGTATCGAGGCCTTGCCATCGCAGGGGGGGCCGCTAACGTTGATGGATTAACGGCTCAACGAATGGACTACGAAGCCATATATTTGTCAACAGGCGAGTTAGATTTGGCCAACGCATTTGTCCATGATGCTGCTGTTGCTTTGGAAGCCTCTGGGAATGCGACTGTGGTTGATTTAACAATTCAAGAAGTCGGAATTGGAGTTAGGGCTGCTGCTGGTTCCATCGACATCCAAGACCTTGGCATCATCAATGCCACAGTTGGCATCGCTAGTCAATCGGGCGCTAGTGTCGATGTTTCAAACATGATTGGAAGCGGCCTCGCCTTAGCATTTGATGCTTCGAATGTGGATGGTTTCTCGGTGACTACGGCGCAGTTATCCGGCCAACGTTTGCTGGTTGCTAACGATGCCTCGTCATTCGAACTCAATGACGTATCTATGTCGGTCACCTCGGCAGACCCACGCTATGTCCTCGATGCCCGTTGCAGCGTCCAGTGCGAGTACACCCAACTCACTCTCCTCAACGCTTCTAAAGCCGTGAGTCTTTCTGGAGTGGGCCATCACATGTTTGATGGCAGCACAATCGCTGGAACCACTCAAGCAGTCGCTGCCTCCGGTGCAGGCACATTGAGTTTAGAAAACACAAACCTCACATCCCAAAGTAACGGGCTGAACATTCAAAATGCCGGCTCCACATTGGACGATGTGCACGTACACCTCACGTCGAGTCAAGGCGTGGGGGTTGATGTTCTTGGAGGCACCCATGATTGGAATCTTCTGGAGGTTGTCAAAGCCTTCCAATCGGGAGACTCAACTTCAGTTGGCGTGAATACATGGTACGCCGATACCGCCGTTGACACCCTCAAAATTGAAAATATGTCAACCGCACTTCGCATGGAAAGAAGTACTGCTGAAGTTACTTCCTTTACTGCCTATCAGGGCAGTAACGCAGGGCTGCACCTCATCAACAGCGACTATTCAGGCACTTCACTCTCCACCACGGCACAAGATGAGGGCGTGACGATGGAAGGTACGTCTCATCTTCAAATGGTTTCTTGGACAGGACAACTCCACAAAACTCCCCTTTCCCTTGGAGCCTCCAGCACGGCCAACATACGATATTTCAATCCAATGAACACCGCTGCAACGTCGTCGGATGCCTTGGGTGATGGAACGTTGCATTATGGAAGCAACACCACTCCAGTCGTCGCCGTTGGGGCGAGTTATCTGCTCGAAGAGACCTCAGTCACCTTCACCGACCAGGCAGGACAACCCGTTATCGCTTCGGTCGAAGCCCACGGATTCCACCTCATGAGTAACAGCGATGGCGCTGCGATCTTGCCATTGATCAGCGGAGGCTCCTCGACCGTTGATGTCACCTATCTCGGTACTGGGCTCCGTGTCAGTTTGACCGGTGGACAACTTGGCCAATCGGTTCAAATTCCTGTTATTCCCTCAGGAACATGGGTTCTCCAAGCAGGTCAAAACGTGTTGCTCGGACCGAGGCCAGATGGCCAACCACACCAACTTACAGGAGACTTGGTGGTTTCTGAAAATGCTCATTTAGTACTCAAATCCACTACACTCATCGTTCCTTTGCAGTATTCCGTCACCGTTGAGGTGTCAGGCCAACTTGAGGGTCAAGACGCCATACTGAATACAACACTTGTTGAGGTGTCCAATGGAGGAACACTCGGGGCTAGCGGTCTGAGTGAAAGTTCCCTGAGAGTTGAAGGCAATGTGAGTTGGGTGTGCACATCATCGCAAGCCTACATGGTTGACATCATCGGGGCCTTAACGGTTGAACCAGGCTGTGATTTGACACTGGAGCGAGGGGCAGTGCCAACCGATGTCACCGTTCGAACTGGTGGCCATTTCGAAGGATTTTCATGGGCAGAAGTACATGTATTGGACAAAGGGGAACCTGTCCAAGGAGCGTTCATCGGAGCCGAAGGGACCTTGACCTCAACCGATGAAAATGGAGTAGCAACATTTGCATTACCCGCCATATCGGTTGATGACTCTGGTTCGGAATGGAGCGGAATCATCACAGTGACTATGATGGCCAACAATCTCACGGATTACATTTCATGGGACACCAATACATCGCTCAACCATGCCTTCATGGTTTCCACTCTACCTACCGGCACGTTCGATGACTGGCTGGTGCTTGAGCGGCGATGGAGCCCTTACATGCTAGCGGATGACCTTCTGATCTCATCCAGCGCCACCATGACCGTTCAAGACGGTGTTTCATTGCGGGCCACTGAAGGAACCACCATCACAGTCGAAGGTGTCCTTGATGCGGGAGATTCCACGCTTTCATCTACTGGTTTTGGAGCACGATGGGGGGGCTTGGTCCTTGGCGATGCTGCGAGTGCTTACATTGACCTTGCAGGTACTGATGTTGTTGAAGCAGCCCCGGCGGTGACCGTTTCCACACTCGGGAATTTCAATGCGGATGATGCACATTTCGCTCGGTCAGGTTCAACCGTCTTGGTCGACATACAAACTGGAAGTGAGGCTGAGGTGACTTTCCGCAATGCTCACTTCCAAGATGCTGGAGGGGGGTGCATCCAGGTGTTCCAATCTACTGGGACGATTACAATAACAAACTCAACTATGAGCGATTGCGGAGGGACGGGTCTTTGGGCCCGACAAGCTGACCTTTCAATCAATGGATTGGGATTAGGTGGCGGCCTTGACGATGGGCTCTCGCTCACAGGCGTAACAGGTCATGTTTCGGATGTTGATGCAACCAGTTTCGAAGGTACTGGGGCATTGATAGTGCTTGAATCGATACAAGGAAATTTCCAACTCGAAAACGTTCACGGTACGATTGGTGCCATGGGTGGAATCATCGGTGCAGAAAACCGCCAACTCGATATCACCGGCGTCATCTTGAACGGCGCCCCAGCGATTGATTTGGACGCCAGTGCAGGGACGATACGAGATGTTGTCCTGACGGGAAATAGTGCTGGTACGGCTCTCATGTCTCACCACGGCCGTTCCATGGACTCACTGGTACTTGAGAACGTCAGCGTATCGGGGTATGCGGTAGGTTTGGGCCTCCATCTTGATGCTGGAGAAGTTGCCGCCCCCATCATCGTTCGTTCAAGCAGTATCACTGCTTCAACTCCATTGGCTTCGGAAGGATACGATGCCCGATTGGAAGGAACAAATCTAATCGGGACCGTCGAATTATATGGCGCTCATGTTGACGCTGTGGATGGAGTTCTTGGAGCAGTTGACGCTACGGAAGAGGCTACACTGACCGTTTTACGCACTCTAGTTCTTGATGCCCAACTCAACGCTGTCCCACAAGCAGCCACCTTCACTCTCTCCTTCCCCAACTCCAGTCTCGCGGACATCACGGTCACGGGAACAACTGTTGATGTGGAGGTTCCTTTACGAACCATTTCCACCTCCTCCGATGTCGGGATTGGTGAAGTCTCTATTACGGCCCAATCAGCAGGCGCGCCTCCTTCAGTGGTCACGATCAGTCCAGCCTCAACAGATACGACGGTTGTGATTCCTCTGATACCGAATCAAGCACCAACGGTGACATTGTCCCAACCCTATTCAGGACAGCGAACGATGGAGTCGGAGTCTTTGATGGCAGCAGCTTCAGTGAGCGATGATTTGGACGATGTTGCAGACCTTGTCATTTCCTGGAGCGTCTATGACATGCAAGGAACGACCGTTCTCCAGGCAGGAAACGAACCTATGTTCAACATCACCGACCTTGCCGCCGGGTATTATGTGATTGAGGTGACAGTCCAGGACACCTATGGGCTCACATCAACCGATTCGGTCGACATAGAATACACCCTTTTGGACACCGATTTGGATTGGTTGAGCACCTGTTCGTCCGATACATGGTGGGACGCTACCAATGCCCGTCCGTGTGGCCCCAACGTCTACGATGAAGACGACGATAACGATGGTTTCACCGACGCGAAAGACGCGTTCCCAATGGATGCTTGCGCACGCCTCGATACCGATCGTGACGGACAACCTGACGACATTGATTGCCCCGATGGACAAATAACCTGGCTTACAGCAGATATGGACGATGATGGTGATGGAGTCCCCGATTCATTGGAAGGCGTTTCCCAGGACACTGGATCGGACAACATCAACGCACTCGTCCTCGTGCTCGTCATCTTTGGCGTGGTGCTTCTTCTGTTCGTTCTTCGTGTACGTCGTGGAGGCCCAGGTGAGGGCCTCACTGGTTTGGATCAAACACATTTTTGAGGCGATTCCATGGTGGACAGCGCGCTTCCCACGGCAGAGGTGATGGCTCAATGCGCGGTAGGTGTCCTGTTTGTGATTTTAGCATGGGATGCCTTTTGGTTGACTCGCCAACGAAACGACATCCCTGAAATTGGACATCTTCCAGATGGAGGTTTTGCCTGGAAAAGCGAGGGTGCCCATGAGATGATTCGTCAGTGGGGCAACTTAGGCTCTATGGCGGCCATGATGGTGTTGCCTTGGGCGTTACTCGATGCCAGTAACACTCCCGTCGTCTATGCCATTGTCTGGGATGTTTTACTGACATTGCACCTCATTTCTTTGTTAATTCCAAAGCGCTACGCGATTACGTCTACTCACTTATTTGCCGATGGCCAGCGCTACTCATGGGAACGATTGCGTCTGGCAAAACGCCAACCAAAACGCCGGATCATGCTCTTGCGAAATGGATGGGGGCCGTTTGGACCGTTGCCGTTGGGAGGCGATGCTGAATCTCTTGCCGTGGCACGTGAATATATCAAGGCCATGGAACAAGCGAGAAAAGCTCCTTTGCTCAACGAAGAGGAATGAACGCTACGCTCTTCAAGTGCCACCGTTTGAGCCGTTCATGGAATGGACACGAAGTGGCGACGATCTCTTTGTTCGAATGGATCCAGGGGAAGAAATACATGCTACATTGCAATCATTGGCCGACGAAATCGGATTTGATGCAGCAGCGATAACCAGTGGTATTGGACGAACTCGTCAGAGCACCTACGGCTACATGGATGACGAACACAAATATCACCGCGTGACGCTTGAAGGTGGAAGCGAACTGGTGACTCTCCAGGGCAATCTCGCCCGACGTGAAAACGGCGCTGCTTTCACCCATCTACATGCAACTTTTTCTGATGACGACCTCACCCCACATGCAGGGCACATGTTCTCTGCTACGGTGCACGTCGTTGCAGAGATTCACCTCCGCTTGCTCACCAAAGCGGTCATGACCCGTTGTCCGCTTGAGAACAGCGAATTCGTTGCTTTGAAGTTTGATTGAGACCTCAAAAAGCGATGCTTCTTATCCTGTCGCCTGCGTGTTCAATGCATGAGCGGAGGCGAGAGGAAATCCAATGATTCGGCCGAGCGAATCTCATGGCTTGCAGAGCAAATCGCCCATCATTCTAACCTCTATTACAACCTCGCACAACCCCAGATTCCCGATGCTGAATTTGACCAATTGTGGGACGAACTCAAATCGCTCTCCCCCGACCACCCCCAACTCAATCGTGTTGGAGTAGACATCGCTCCGGGGAGTGTTAAGGTGGAACACTTATTTCCAATGCGAAGCCTCGACAAAGCAACAACTGACGAGGAAATCAATCATTTTGTGAATAGCACGACGGGTGGAGCCACCCGCTTTCTCTCTCAGCCCAAACTGGACGGGTCAGCCCTCTCACTTGAATACAGGATGGGGCGTTTGGTCCGTGCCGCCACTCGAGGAAATGGAGTGAGGGGAGAGGATGTTACTCGCAATGCACGTAAACTCGGGAATGTACCAGATCAACTTCCGGTTCCTGTCGACGTCCATATACGTGGGGAAGCTGTCATGCCCCTGGCTGTGTTTGAAGCCAAATACCGCGATGTCTCTCCAAACCCCCGCAATTTAGCAGCGGGCGCGTTACGACAGAAACATGCCCATGGCAAAGCCGATGCCTCCGATCTTGTGTTCCAAGCCTATAACGCCCAATTCCCTTCTGAAGCCGAGCGTCACCCCGATAGTTCACCACCTCCTGAATTTCAGTACGATACCGAAATCCTTCATTGGCTCGAAGAGATCGCGGGTGTTCTTCCCGCCCCCTGGGCAATTCACCAAGACGCTCAGCCAGTGGAAGTCGTTGGACGCCTCCAAGAAGAAGCCAAGCGCTGGGCTGGACAACGTAGTGGATATGTGTTTGAAATCGACGGGGTGGTCTTCAAACTTGATTCACTCGACCAACGGCAAGAACTCGGCATGACGGCCCATCACCCTCGTTGGGCTCTGGCCTGGAAATTTCCTCCAGAAGAAGCTACTTCCGTTCTCCTAGATGTTGAATGGCAGACAGGTAGGACTGGTAACATTACGCCGGTTGCACGCATCGCCCCACAACGTGTTGGAGGGGTGACGGTCGAGAATACAACGCTCCACAATTTGGGGGAAGTCTTGCGGCTGGAATTGAAGATTGGTGACAAAGTCCTCATCGTTCGTCGCGGAGATGTCATTCCGAAAATCGAACGTTCACTTGGACCTGCCACCGGGGAGGATCTCCTCAACCGGTTTCATGCTAGCGGCGAACCGTTTGGGGGAACTCTTCCAGCAACATCAACCATCAACCCCCCCGCTTTCTGCCCCACATGCCAATCCCCAATCGAAGAGGACGGGGCCTTCTTGAAATGCCTCAATTTGATGTGCGACGCACGAACAAGTCGGGCGGTTTTGTATTGGTGCAGGGCATTAGAAATGGACGGAATCGGCGAGAAACTCGTGGATCAACTTCTCGATGAAGGATTGATTGCTACCGTACCTGATTTGTATCGTTTGAGCGAGGATGATTTGTTGGGTTTGGAGCGAATGGGCGAAAAATCAGTTCGAAATGTCTTGGATGAGTTGAGTAAAGCCAAGCAAATGACCCTGGGTAAATTTCTCCATGCGCTAGGATTACCAGGAATCGGGCCCGAACTTGCGACCGCCCTTGCACAACAACTGCAAGATGTCACAGGGTTGATGTCGTGGCTTGATGATGCACACGCGGAACTTTCCGACGTAGCATTTGGCCCACAGGCCGATGAATCTGGAAAGGCGAATCAGCATAATCAAGCCATTCGCAGGATCATGGATATCGAAGGTGTTGGTTCAGTGGTTGCTTTGCACTTTAGAGATGGGTTGCAAGTACGTCGAGACATGCTGAACGATTTGATTGAGCAACTGGCCATCAACGCCCAACCGGTTCAAATCTCATCCGGGCCTTTTGAAGGGCTCACGTTTTGCCTCACTGGGACGCTCAGCCGTCCTCGAAAGGAGATTCAACTAATGATTCAACAAGCCGGAGGCAAGGTTGTAGGGAGCGTTTCAGGAAAGCTCGGCGTATTGGTTGCAGGTGAGCAAGCAGGTTCGAAAATGGCAAAAGCGGAATCGTTGAACATCACGGTCTGGAGCGAAGCGGACCTTCTCAACCAGCTTGAAGCAACAGAGGTAGGCCAAAATGAACCCGAGGAAAAGAAAGGCCAACCGTCTTTGTTTGATTTTGAAGGTTGATCAACCGTAAAGCATGGCGTTGCTCGTGGTTGATGGCTTCTCGCTTTGACCAGCACTTTCCATGAGGGCCTTGAGTTGTGATTCGAGTTGTTCGGCTTCTTCAATCAGTGGTTCTGAAGGGAGGTCAATGGTTGGGAGGAGAACGTTCAGCCTCTCAATCAAAGCGGCCGCAGCACGAGCATCGGGCCAGCGTGGATCGGCTTCCACCATCATTGAAATCGTTCCGAGTCCACGACGCGTTGCTTCGCTCAGGATGCCGCCATTCATGCCGCGAATAACACCCTGTTGAAGCAAAGGAATCTCCATCTTTTCGAGAAGTTCTCTGGCTGCGTCATTGCAACCGATGCCAACAACATCAATCTCTTCAGTATCTTCGTATTCAACAACGGGCTCAACGCCTTCCATGGTGCTCTTCATACCTGCTTTAGCAAAGGCATCAATGACGACGCCTGCAAGTACTTCATGTTCCTTCGACCACTCAAAGAGCGCCCAGACTATTTTGTGAACCAATGGCTCAGGGACCACCATTTCACTCATGAGTAGAATTACCTGGTCACATCCATCAATGCTGCACTTTGGGTTGCCCGCATAAGCTCGAATAGGCGGCAACGGCGTACCGTTATTCACCAAGGCGAGCGCAGGTAGGCGGTCATCAACCAACCCGCCGATAAATTCCAATTCCAAATGATCGATGAGGTAGTGAGCGACAATACTTGACACCATTCCCACGCTTGGAAAACATGCGATTACCATGGCATTTTCATTTTCAATTGCGGTATTGATACGAAGGCTCGGGGCATCCATGCACCACCGTGGGAGGGGGCAGGCTTCAACACTTTGCCTTTGATGCCATCAAAGCCTTGATGATGAAGCCCATCGAGCGAACCCCATGGAAGGCGAAGAAACACCACCCTCGCCTCGCCCCCACCAACTTTCTCCATCGGCTTGGAATCGATACGAAACCTGTCCTCGAATGTACTGGCTGAGTCGACAAAAATTGCCGCGAAAGGCCGGGATGGCCGCTTCACTTGGTACCGCAGTACACGCTTCCATTGAGGATTTGCTCAACATGGACCTCAGCGGCCGAGATGATGCTGAGACGGGATGGGTTCCTCTCGAGGGTGAGCGTTTCTTGAAGGAACGTTGGGAGGAAGAAAAAGCCGTCTTCATGGCGACACCACGCCGACCTGCGTGGAAGGAGGACAAGTGGGGTGAAGCAAAGAAGCAACAACGCGGGGGCGTCGTCCTCCTCCTCGATCACCTCGGCGCCCGAGATTTACCTCATGAAAACATCACAATCGCCTTGTGGAAACGTTTGCAACGCCTGACGATTGCAGTTGAGGGGGAACTCAAAACCAGCGATGGCCGATTGATGGGTCGTTTGGATTTGTTATTGACCGATGTCGATTCGAAAGGAAATACAACAGGTTGGTTGGTCGCAGACCTGAAGACAGGAAACGCGCCCAAAAAGGAACTCAAAACTGATGTGAATCGCCAATTACGAATGTATCGCGACATCCTTCTTGCCAACAACCCCAGCGCTCCACCCGTTCGAACGGAAGGATGGTACACCAAGACGACCTCAAAATGGGAAGCTAGCGGACCGAATGTTTTGGAAGATGCATACGATGCGTGGGAGGCCACACAACCGACAACGTTACCCATGTCGGCCCAACCAGGCCCAGATACGTGCGGTGGGTTCTGTGATTGGAAGGCTTGGTGCCCACACTGGTGGACTTGGCGTCAATCAAATGGAACCTTGCACAAGGATGATTTTAGTGATGCGGTGGTCTTGCTACATCGTTACGACGAAACCTCTGGTACGGCCGTGCTTGAGTTGTGTGAACCGTTGGATGAGACCGGCCGTGCAATCCCAACCGGCCAACAAACCACCGCCTCCTTCGACGGGCGCGGAAAAGAAGCGCTCGAAGAATTACTCATGACGGGTCACCAAGGGCCCATCTTCATCGGATCGGTCATGACTGCTCGCCGCAGTTGGCGCATTGGACACTGGTGTGATGTCTTGGCTTGGCAACCTCTTCCGGACGATGAAGCCTATGATTCATCGAATTGAAAGATGTTCACGCAGCGTCTGACGAGTGGCTTCACATTCAATTCCGTTGGGCGAGAGGAGCCAATTCATGTATGCTGGATCGTTGAGGTGGACATTGCCAACGTGTTCTCCCTTATGTCGTCCGAATGCCACTACAAAATGTTCCCCATCCCGGCGGATTTTACCAAGCGTATCAACCGGTTCTAAATCGTCAAGACTTCGTCCTAATTCAGACACATCCTTGGGGCCAACCCCGTGAACAATCCATCGTTCAAGTTCTGGCAAAGATCGTCGAAATGCAGGAGCGTGTTCTACCGAGAGTCGCCAAAAGAGCAACAACGTTGCCGCCGCATCTGCAGCTGCCGTATGCGCAGCCTCCAAGCGAATCCCATGTTTGCGCGATAAAGCACCGAGGTTATGAGGCCGAGGAAGTTTCAGGCGACGAACCAACTCAAGGGTGTCAATAATCGCCTTCGGCTTTGGGCATAAACGCCCAATTCGAAGGTACTCGCGTTCCAGCATGGCGTAGTCAAATTTCCGAACATTATGGCCGACTAAAATTGCCCCTTCAATGAATTCAGCAAGCTCGTCAGCATAGGCTGCAAAACTTGGTTGTCCGCGGACATCCCTATCGTGGATGCCATGAATACGACTCGCTTCGTAAGGGATGGGGCGTTGAGGGTTCACAATCTTCTCATAATTCACGGTCGTTCCATCGGAGAGGGACCCAACGAGGGCCATTTGGACAATCTGGTCGTTACGAGTGGAGATGCCTGTGGTTTCCAAATCAAAGGCGAGAACCTTCTCGTTTTCGAAAAGATCCTCTCCCATGAAAAGAAAAAAGGAGGCACACTCTTTGAACATCACTCTCAAACCTGATGACTTTCACCTTGAGCCATGGGGCTACGGGATTGGTTGTTTCGTAGTTCACCCGAGCCGATGCCAGAAGGCGGGCGCGAGAACGTTGAACCGTCCGAAGAAATAGCCGCCGAAGAATTTTCTAAAACCCAACACCTCAGAGCGGCTGAAGCTCAACGCTTGTTTGAACAAGTCGAAGAAACACCACAATTGCAAGAAGAACGCGCTGCTCCATACGATGCGAGCGATGCCCAAATCGAGGATCTATTGGACGAACAATCCAACGAGATCTACACCCATCAGGACGAGGTCGAAATCCAAGATGTCACCCTCTTGGATGAACCGCTCTCAAATGCAACCATCGAGGGTGACATTCCCGTGGCCGTTGTGTTTGACATCCCAGAAAATACCTCTGAAGATTGAGCAGTTCTCACGAACCATTAGAAAGGGGTGAATGTGCGTAGTAGGTATGATGTGGGGCTCAGCAGGAACTTCTCGTGGATTTGCCACGGGTGTCTTGCTGATGCTTTGCTTAAGCGGTTGTACGGGTGTTTTGGACACAACCGTTGCACCCAGAGCCTCACTCGAGGCGTACCCAGTCCTGATCCAAGAAGGTGAAATCGTCACATTGGATGCGAGAGAATCTTCGGCGATAGAGGGCATCATCACGAATTATCTTTGGGATTTCGGAGATGGCACGACAGCAGAGACCATTGTAGGTTTTACATCCCATAGCTACCCAAATCATGGCCAATACACTATTCGATTAACCGTTACCAATGACCAGGGAGGTTCCGACGATGCTATTGCAACCATCATGGTCAACGGAGCTCCTTCAATCAATATCACCATGCCATCAACTGTCCGTTCGGGTGATGCGGCATTGCTTGACGCATCGAACACTTACGATCCTGAAGGTGGCGAGTTAGATTTCTCCTGGGATTTGGATGGCTCCTTCGACAATGACGGAGACGGTGATTCCCTCAATGATGCTGATGCCACTACATCAGAAGTGTTGCTCGAGACTGAACGCTCAGGCATCATCAAGGGTCAACTTACTGTGAACGATGGCGAAGGTGCAACGGCTATCAAAGGCTTCGAACTGAATGTAACAACTCGAAATTTCAAAGTGGTCTGGGTGACCGAAACGCTCGATGTCTCTTGGGATGAATACCTCGATCAAGGCGAAACTTGGCAAAGCAACCTCACTCCCGGTGATGCTGGCCGTGTTCTTACTGTGAATGCCATCTTGGAATTAGATCAAGACATTGCGCCCCCCCATGACAACTTCACCCTCTCATTGAACATCGTGGAGGATAATTACAGGAAGGTCGTCGATACCGAGCCTGGAAATTATTCAACCAACGAACCCGCCCGTGCAGAAATCTTCCTTGACGAAATGAATGCTCCGGGTGAAGACGGTATGTTCGTCGCCGATTCAGCAGAGGAATTACTGCAACGCTTGCTCTCTGAGACAGGGAATTTACGAGGCGGCGGTGAATGGATTTGGAGTGTTTTTGCTCAACAGTCTGAACCTGATTCTTTCATCGGTGAACCGGACCCCGACCCTGGGAATGATTGGACCCTCACCTTGCAAATCACCATCATGAGGCCATCGTTGACCGAAGTCTCAGTCGGAGATGGCATCTGAATCAAGCGAAACGTGTATGAAGCGGAGCCTATTGGAAAGGAATGGTCATCATGGTCGAGTCAGTTGAAATCAGTCGCATCAACATGCGGGACACACTTTCATTGGATCTTTCTGTGACAATGGCACACCCTGATGACTGGGACTTTCGCCCAACGCTCTCATACGCCAACAATACTTTGCAGATCCATTGTGCAATTCACGGCAACGAACTTGCCAACATCACATTGGACGATGAACAAGACGAGATGCTACAACGTGACCGTGTCGCAGAACTCCGAGTCAAATTTCAGGTTCAAGGGATGCATGGGCGATTGAAAGACATTCATCCAATTCTTGCAGACAGTAAGGCCAAGAAATTGGCCACCGCCAACTGGAAGACCACACAATCGGTTCAATTCAATTGAAGGAACGAATCTTTGATAATGGTTCACGGTGTTTTTCCTTTTATGCCTCATAGGGTCGGGAAAGGAAGCCAAAAAATTGCACGATTCGAACGCTTGTGTTCAGAAGTTCGTCGTTTTGTTACAGCCAACCCAGGTTGTTCAGCTCAAGCAATAGTAGCAAATTTGAATCACGATCAAAAGATGCGAAATCATGGCCTCACTCCAAGAAAAGTAGGCTTCTTTATCACTCGCCACCTCGCAGCTACCCTCACGTGGTGGCAAGATCACCGAGCAGGGCGCCGAGTGTACGGATTAATCAGTGATGTTGATGAGTCAAATCCTGTGTAAAACCCTCTCATTACCCGTTCCCCTCATGTAGGGCACCCATCTCACATTGAACATGGAAGGTGAGGTTGCTGCATATTTCGACCTCGATGGAACGTTGTTGAATGCCTCGAGTGAGAAAACGCTGACCGCGCATCTTGCCAAACGCAGGCCGTGGAGGATTCCTTGGGGCGCTTTCGCATGGACCTCAGGTTTTCTTGCCAACCTTCTTCGAGGTAGAGCGGTTTACGATGCTGCTCGAAACCGAGGCCACCTTTCGTTGGCCTCTTGGGAGGTACTGGAAACTTATTCAGCACACTTGGCTTCTAACGTGCTCAAACAACACGTTTCACAACAAGCGTGGGATCGTCTGGATTGGCATCGAAAACAAGGCCACCGATTGGTGCTGGTCACGGCAACTGTAGCCCCGATGGCAGAAGCGATGGGAACCCTGCTGGGCATGGACGAAATCTACGGATGTGGTCCAGAGGTTCGTCGGGGGCGACTCACGGGGTCAGAGCGAGGTTGGAGCGTCCCTCGTCGCAAGGGCAAAGTTCCCGTGGTTGCAGATGATGCAGAGCGAAATGGCCATGACCTCGGTGCGTGTTATGCCTACGGGAATACGCATGCTGATTCATGGTTCATGAGAACATGCGGGCACCCCGTTGCCATCAATCCAGAACGCCCTCTGAGGGAGCTTGCCGTCGAAGAACACTGGAAGATTGAGGAATGGATTTAATTTCTTTATTAGTGGTGAATCACACTAAGAATTCATGTCTGATGAAATGCAACCTCCTGCCTCCACCGAGGAACAACAAATTCGTCGAGCAAAAATGCTCGAAGAAATGATGAATGCTGCTATGACTTCAGTTCGTGCAGCAAACTTTGTTCACACAATCATCGAACAAAATCAAGACCGCATGGTTCTGGGCGAGGATGGTCAATTATTTGTCTTAGGAACCCTAGCAACATATTCAGTTGACCTCAATGCCTTTTTGGACAAATACAAGAATCCATTCGGCTATCATTCCTTTGACACAGTGAAAATCCACCCCCGAAACCGTCTCGTTGAGAAACCCGAGCCTGCTTGTGTGCAGGTACGAGTGCAAAATGAGATGCCAGCCTTCGATTTGTTGGGGGCCTATGTTCTCGGCCTGATGAACGATGAAAGAAATTGGCTTGAACACGATATGCGCCCCCTCCGAGATGCCCTATTCCGAATCTACGGGTATGCTCGAAGCCCCCTTACTCGTTCCCTTGAAGAATACATGAAGGTACATTACCAAGGCGTCTTCAATCATGATAAGGGAACTTTCAGTTTCCAAGGAAGCAACGGTTGGCGATGGCGTCTTTCCTTCAGCAACCCCCTCTCTACTGGCCTGGGTGTTCAATATCAAAAACCTCGTCAAACTTGGTGGAATCACTTGCTTCACGACCATATCAAAGAACTCACAGGCCATTATGACCTATCCGGTTTCTTTTCATCAGTGGAGTATCTGAGTCAATCCCCTGGAAATTTACGAAATACCAGCTCATGGGAATGCGACCCAATTTTCAAACGAAAGTTGGCTTTGATTTACCCTCCACTTCAACGTGAAATGGTTGATGTTTTGACTCAAGACAACTACACCCCCGAAGAAATTTACACCTTTTACGACGAACCCATCTCTGGCAATGAAGTGACCGCTGTGCGACTTCTTGATGATGAAATCCTTAGCATGGCTGTTGCTTGAACGAGCGGCCCCACCGCGATTCGAACACGGGTTCGAGGCTCCGCAAGCCTCTGTGATATCCAAGCTACACTATAGGGCCACTTCGCCCCACCCGCCTCCCCAATATAAGCGCGAGGGTGAGTGGACGAGTGGGGAGATGAGCAAGGGTTCATTGAACTCCGAGTCGTCCATAGCATCATGGCAGTGGAATTGCAACGCCCCGTTGAGTTCTCCATGATCGATATGGCTAACATTGCCTACTATCCCCGATTATTCGATCTTGCACACCGCTTTTTCGAAGCATCATGGGTCGAAATTTGTGGTATAACTTACCCCGAAATCGTGCAAGGGATGGGCTTGGGATTCCCCGTTGTAAATACCGAGGCGGCGTTCCTTGGGCCCGTTCGGTACGGCGATACAATCACAGCGAAAATCGTGATTAAACATATTGGAACATCATCGCTGACTTGGGGGTATGAATTCCACAATCAACACCAAGAAATGGTTTGGCGTTCAACTCAAGTGACGGTTTGCGTCAGCATGGATTCGATGGCAAGCACACCGATACCAAACGATCTCAGGGCTGGCCTTGAACAACACCTCGAGGTGACTGAAGATGGAAGCGAATGAACCCATTGAACAAGAGCACACCAACTCCTTTCTGGGAGAGGTTCGTCCTGACCAGAAGGGGCCGAAAAACATCGCAATCATTCTCGTTTTGAGCTCACTTATCGTTGCAGGTTGCGCAGCTCAAGATTGGGTGCAACACCAAGGAGGCTTGACTGACGACCAACTCACGACCTACCTCTCAACGCAGAATAGCCAGGAAGGAGAACCAACCAGCATCGAAGATTTTCGAGATTTTGAATCAGAAGTTCAACAATCAAATGGGTTTCTCATTCGAAGTGTCGGGCTGGCTTTGACAACATTGTGTTTGATCATCGGTGGCGTGTTGCTGTACGGCCTGAAACGAAGTGGAGCGTATTTGTGCGTTACAGGGGCAGGCATTGGCCTCATTACGGGAGTGTATGGCAGTTTGTTGATCCAAGAGGCAGCGATAAACCACCTTGGAGAGGGTATGCTGCTGACCTACAAAATTTGGGTTTACCTCTGCGGCACCACGATGAGCCTTTGTCTCGCAATCGCAGCGTTGCCTCTACTGAACGTGCGAGCTCGCCTCGCACTTTCCCAAAAAGTCATTTTAACATTTGATGAATCTGAATGAATCATTCGCTCGGTTGGGGCCATTTTTTGTTTAAGGCCTTACGCAAATCATCGTCCATGATTGCATTCCACCAATCGCTACCTTGCCAAATAGCATATTTTCCTCTGATGCCCCGAAGGTCTGCTCCCGCAAATTTACAATTTCGGAAATTTGACAAATTCAAGCGGGCTTTGCGGAGGTCTGCTCTTCTGAAGTCGGATCCGTCAAAAGCAGACTTCATCAAATCAACTTCAACCATTGACGCCCGACTGAAGTTACATTCTGTAAAGTCACCTTCAGTCAAATCCGCTTTATCCAAGATAGAACGACGAAAGTTTGACCCAGAATGCCTCCCTTTCCGGATGTTTTCACCGGTGTGGTTTTGAAAAGACCAATCGAGTACAATGGCCTCTTCAGCCGTCGATGAATCATCACGGGGGTCGCCTTGTCCACCCCCTGACATCACCATGGAATCCCCTCAAGCACTGGAGCGCTTATCGAGATGTGCTTGGCCTTCGGGTGTAAGGATTGCGAAACGATTTTTTTCGCCTTTGCGTTTTGGAACCACAAGGAAGTTACGTTCCTTGAGTCGATTAAGGTACAATGAGAGATTGCCAGGAGGAGCAATTCCAGCATCGTTGAACAAACCGTCAATTACCCGAGGAGGACTGTCTTCAATCCCCTCCACGCTTCGTAAGTAATGGATGGCCCCCAATACCTGGTCGGGTTTTCGCGTGAGTGAGCAATTTTCAAGCAGGGCTTTGAATGCAGAGCCGCGTTCTGGTAGGCCGGCCTCTCGTGCCGCATTGAGGGCTGCTTCAAGAGCGCCTTCACGCGCTACCCTAACCCTCTCGAGCAAGACCGTCCACGTGTGATCTCCTTTCATGGCGGCCAGTTGCTCATCAATTTGAATCGTGGATCCTTCTAAATCAATTTCAATGTCTCCTGCTTGAATGGATAAACGCAAAATTTTCACTCCTTTTCATATCAAGCAACATTCAATCCTTCATAATGGTATGTTGCAAGATTTCATACATGGATTGAACTATTTTGGCGCCCAAACATGCAAAACAGCCTTAACAGACGGGAATCAGCCATGGATAGAGGCCTTGATATGTTTCACCGACACACCCTCGCACTCATCCTCACTTTGTTGTTAATCGGGCCGTCATGGTCTGTGATGTTAACCAGCGCCTCTGGGGGCAATGTTTCCGTGTTTGATACAGGTTCAGTGTCTCAAACAGTGTCCATCTCAGGAACGAACCATACCTCAGTTGGCTTTGACCTCAATCGTGATACAACGATCACAACGGCAAATATGTTCATCAAGCCAGATGTAGGGGCGGAAAGCCCGGGTTCTTTGGTATTGGATTTAGATCAGGATGGGCAACCCGAATGGGCCTTTGATCAGCCCAATTATGGTGACTTCGGAGCCCAAAATACATTTGCAAACGGCCATTCAAATGATTCGGTTTACATCAATCAAACTTCACTGAATTCATCGAATTTCCTCATTCCTTATGGGTCATCGCTCAGCAGTGTTTCGATGGACATTGATTTTATTCCTGATGTATCCGCCGGCTTCCTTCCTCTTGGAGAATTGATGCATGTTGATGTCGGAGATATTGACAATAACAGCCGTGATGAGGTGTTTGTTCTTTCTCAAGATAACGCCAGTACTGCTGTTGGTACAGCCTTCCAATACATCTCCTATAACTCAAGCATTGGCATGGTCAACAGTTCTTGGGTCCCAACCTGTACCAATGCTACAGAATTGATGGTTGAAGATCTCAATAACGACGGCCATGATGACGTGATCAGCCATGCCCCAAACGACGATATGTTGTGCATCCACACGTGGAACGCAACGTTGGCAGCCTATGCGTCCCAAGCCAATTATTCACTTCCAAGCTCCACCATCGCTCTTGATATTGCAGATTTCAAAGGTGACGGGTGGGCCAAATTGGTTACAATACGAAGCAACGGCATCGTGGCACTGCAAGAATATAGTAGCAAGAACGGAGGGTTTGGCTCATCTGAAACAGAGACGGTCAATCAAGAATCATCCCAAAACACCGCGACACTCACAGGGTTATTTGTTGCCCGGTTTGATGGTGCAAGCCAACCGTACAAGGCCATTGTCGTAGACCAAAGTGGATATTGCACACAACTTGTTTGGCAATCGAGCAGTCTTGTTCAGTTGAGCGGCCACTTTGATGGAATCAATCCCAGTGCCATCGTAGGAGATTGGGATGCGGATGGGGATTTGGATTTCCTCTCATCAACAGCCAACGGCCACCGCACGGTCCAGAATCGTCTGGCCTTTGGATGGGACGAGGACTCCCATTGGGGCTCAATAGATTTGTCGAATGCAACAATCATCGACCATGATAACGACATGGATGCATCACTCCTAATACCACAATTAGGTATTGAAGACGGGAACCCTGCGACCTTCGATGGAAATTTTACTGGGTATGGCTTCGACACATGGGGTAACAACCAAGGGGAAGTCGAAACCAGCAACCCCATCGTTCTTGCTCCGTGGACCAACCCCCGCTCCATCACTTTCGGCGATTTGGATGGTGACACAGTCCCAGAACAACTCGTGGTGGCGGGAGAAGGCAATCAGAAAGGTCTCTTCATATCTGCATGGCATCAAGTGGCATACGATATCGATCACAACGTCATGATGGACGTCTCCACCAAAGGATATGGAGGAAACGGTTCCAATGGATTGGCACCGATTTCCATTGAGGACCCTTTCAATAATCTGACGTCCCAACTCAGCCCCCTGACATTTGGATGGGACAGTACAGTGGATGGTTATGGTGTCGAAATGTCCTCTGTCAACCTCTCAATGTATTCAGCCACCTCAGGGACATTTGTTTTCTCAAACTTGAGTATCATTTATTCCCACGATTTCTTCATTGACACTAACCCTTATGTGTCGTCTAACTTGACCAACGTTCTGAATCAACAGATGACTGCAGGCACAACGACCCTGAACATTCCTCTTTTATTCAATTCAAGTAAAAATGGAAGTTTTGTACTTCACACGCCTTCAGTTTCATACATTGATGGTGCACCCAATATCGCCCTACCGCCCGACCCTGTTCTCGAATTAGTTGATGCTACTCCGGACCGAATTGAACTCAAGTGGCAAAATATGACAGACTTTGGAAACGATTTAATTGAATTTTCTGTTTTCAGGACCGAGGGGCTAGCCAATGAAACACCAACCTACTACACAGGCGCCCCCATCAACTTTACTGTAGACACCAATGTAGCCCCAGGTCAGACATTTACGTATTGGATTCAAAGCATCCATACCTACGGGGTCACGAGTAACCTCTCAGCTGGATTGACGGTCACGGTACCGTATCCTGTTCCAGCCTCCTATGTGCCGAATGTGACAGCATACGATGTTGCGAACGACCAGGGCGGAGTGATGCAGGTTGATTGGTCTGAAGGAGATGCCTCCATCGTAGAGCACCGTCTTTACATCTCAAACACTTCCTTTACGAGCATTGAGAATTTGAGCGCCGTAATCACCCTGAATTCATCCACTTTCAACACAACCACCACAACCGACAGCGATGGATTGAATTTGATAGATGCAACAGCCTACTATGTCGCAGTTGTCGGCTTTGATCAATACGGAAACGCCTCATTAAACGTCACTTCCTTTGGACCTGTTTACACACGTAACGATACGGCATTACCAACGAATTTGTCGGCAACCTTCGAGGGTTTTACTCAAGACAGCGCCCTTCCCATGACCCTTCTCAAAGCCAACGGGGCCCTGACAGCCTCGGCCACACTCCTTCAAGGCGAAACACCCGTCGTTGGTGCTGAATTGGTGTTGCATGTGCTTGGAGAAAGCGACAATGTATCGACCATAGCAATGACCGATGAAAACGGAATAGCCACTTTCTCGATTGAGAAGCTAACCAGCCTTGGACCGCTTGAATGTATTGGAAACATGACTTTGCGGGTGGCCTATGAAGGTTGGACAGGCAATCTCACCGCCCAACCTCATGAGGCTAGCCTAACGGAGTCTGAGGCTTTCGGAGTCATCGATATGACTCTGACCCCAACAAGTGAACCCATCCTCCTTATGGGTCAGAATCTGTTCTCAACTTTGATTTATGCCGATGCAAACGACCCCCTGCAGCAAATACTTCTTGTGAACATGCAGGTTGACTGGCACGTCCAATCCAGCGATAATCTTCCGTTGTCATCCGGAACGGCAGATGTTAGAGGCAACGAGATGAACATTGGCGGCTCGGGTGCATTGGATGCAACGCTCTACCTCCATCTCAACACGACTTACCCGCTCTATTACACTCCTGGGATGCAATTCACCATCGCTTTTGAAACAAGTTCTGAACCAGTTGATAATGAAACCAACACGACAGATAATGAAACCAATACAACTCAAGAGCCGGACTTCCCCGATGCTACATTGCCAGGAACGATGAATTGTGAGATGGTAACTTACACGTGGAAGGAGAATGGCACCGATGCCCCCATTACATGCACCATCACCAACCCGAACCCCTTCGACGTGATGGTTGGGTTCCAATGGAAGGTCGTCCCGGGCACGCCGCCCGCTATTGAACTGGTTCACAACGAGGCAGACGGCAATACACCATCGCTCACCGCAAAGGCCAACGACACAGTTGACCTTACGTTCTCAATGGTCCGAAATGGCCCAACAGAGGGCATGTTCCCAGGTCTGCAGGGTGAAGGCTACATTGTCTATCTCACCTGTCTTGATTTCGGCGACAACGCTTGTGATACCATGACCACACCGACGGCATCTACCGAGGGAGAACTTCAGTGGACGCTTGGTGAACAACTTCAAGATACCACGAAAACTGATGATGCCAACGCTGAGGAGGACGATGCCTCAAGCCTGACCACCATTCTGCTTGGCGGCATCGGCGTCTTCATTCTCATCGGGGCAATTCTGGGTGGGGTGGTGTTAATGCGCTCCCGTACGAGTGAATTTGATGAGGACGACGAGGAAGATTACTACGACATGGTTGCCACTCAAGATGACGACAACCAGTCAACTCCAGTCGATCTTGGAACCGTTCGTTCATTGGATGACTTAAAGGCTGAAGGAAAAGAAATGCATGAAGACCCCCCTGAAGAATTGGAATCATCACTTCTTGGAAGCAGTGCTGATGCCTTTGAGAGCAGCGACTCGGTTGAAGCATGGACTGAAGGTCTCGAAGAATCAGCCGAAGAATCCGCTGAAGAGGACGATGGAATTTCAGTCGATGAAAACGGCACTGAGTGGTGGGAAGACGAAGAAGGCGTCTGGTGGTACCGCGAAGAAGGCTGGGAAGATTGGGCTGTTTGGGAAGAATGAATGAGGCGTGAGCCTTTTGATAGGCCGCCGTCTGGAACCAAATCGGAGGACCAATAATGGATGCGAATCTCCAATCTTACGCTTTGGTTTTGCACAAGGATGCAGACCCTACGACAGGTGGAGTGGCCATTTGCGGTTTTACCACAGCGGGAATGGTCGGAGTTATTGCGGCCTCACACATCATCAAAGAACTCAAACTCAAACAATTGGGAACCGTCATGAATGCAGAATTCCCAGCGGTTGCTCTGATCCACAATGAAATTCCCAAGCACCCCGTGCGTGTCTACCAAGGAGATGGCATTGGCGTCTTCACTTCAGAAATACAATTTGGGACAGAAACGGATATCCCGTTTGCCACCACAGTCCTCGATTGGTTCACTCGTGGCGGCTTTGACCAACTCATCATCATCGACGGATTGGTTCGTCCAGAGAAAGAAATGACGCAGGACGCTTTGTTTGGAGTGGGCTCGTCCCCACGTACCCGTGATCAACTCAAGGGATTGGATATTGAACCAATCCAGCAAGGTATCGTCGCGGGCATCACTGGCTTTTTGCTCGGAGAGGGCGACCGATTAGGCATTGATATCACGGCTCTCTTATCGGAGGCCAATCCAATGTATCCCGACGCCCGAGCGGCTGCCATAGCGGTGGAAGCTGTCTGCGACATCACTGGTCTTGAAATCCCCCTCTCCGACCTTCTTGAAAATGCACGTGCGATAGAAGACAATGTCCGAAACATCATTGAAAACGCATCTCAAATGCTCCCAGCACCCGAGCGAGACAACGTAACCGACATTGATCCCTCGTTCGGCTAACGTATTACGTCAGGAATCTGTGACCAATGATCGTAGGCAGTCAAGTACCGTTGGTAGCGTTGCATCAGTGACAAAGAAGGGATCGATATCGGGCAATCTTGCAGCACAAGCCCCGAGGCCTCTTAGAGCGGTAAAGAGAACTTCCATCTTTGGGGCGTGTGGTACACCTGCCATATTCGGTAAATCATCAATGTGGAGGAGCAGGTGATCCCGACTCATCAAATCCGCCGCCTCTGCAATGAACCGGACGCTTCGCCGTAATTCACGCTGGGCGTACTCTTGGTCCCCCTCACTCCACTCAAGTCCTGAACTTGTCGCCTGCTGAATGCCTTCAGTACTTGGTGAACATAGCTCAAGGGCGCGTTCTTCGGTCAACCGACCAGCAATATCCCGGTCCCACAGAGGTCCAATCCACATCGGCCCACTACCGCGCTCCACTTCTTCTGGGGTTGGGTGTTGGACAAAGCGATAGGCGCCAGACCTTTCTCGAATTCTCCACCCCATCCAATCCAACACCTCGGAAGCACTTTCTTTGCTGCGACGAATTTTCACACTGACACGAACATGGTGTCCGTCAAAGAGTGCCAAAACTGGTTCGACCACCCGATCGTGCCGTGCTGCAGTGGTGGCCACAAGGCCCAATAGCACACGAACAGCATCATCATGTGCGTAGGTGTCAACAATTCCTTTGGCCCCATACCTCCGTCGTTGAGATGAAGCGCTTGACCCTGTAAGGGCTGCTGTATCGGTAGCCGTAACCTCAAGAAATCCAATTCGTGAGAGGCCTTGTATGGCAGCATCCAAGAAATTCACTGGAGAACCAAACGGATCGAGGTCAATCCACTGATAGGCCGCCTCCATGAGTGCAATCCGAGCATCGTTTTTCATGATGAAAATACCGTTTTCCATGACTCCTTGAGGAGGCCGTTCGTATCGATCATCCTCCAATGCATGTCCGACCGCAATTACTGGAGGGAACAAAGTGTGGGATGTTTTCAACCAATCAAGGGCAAAATCATCAAGATCGTTGGCCGTGATTCTCAGCCTCTGTTGCACTTGATTCGGAATTTCATTTCGCCATCGTCGAACCCTCACTCCAGTTGCACACAGGGCGTCAAGGGCGCGCAAATCATGTCCATCTTTGACCAACCAATGATGTTCCAATGCATCAGCTAGTAAGAGTACAGACCGAGTTCGTGCCGGGGCCATGGCAGGATTCAGGAAACCCGGGCCAGTCCGTTTAGCAGGACCTCTTGGCATGTGAGTTGGGCGAGGCTGGTCTGCGCGTAATTGCACCACAGTCTTTCCTTCCAGCCACAAGTGACCTGGTTGGCGTGGGGCATCAGCCATGGTTGGGCGAGGAACCTCTCCCTCAAGACCGCACCGATGGAAGACTTGGTTAGTAATGAGAAAATTCGACGCCTTCGGTGGCGTGAGTTACTTTGTGACCATCGTTCGTGACAGTGCCAACAACCGCTGTTCCAGGCATTCGTTCTTTGAGCCAATTCAACATGTTAGTGGCTTGTCGAGATTCAACAGCGAGGACCATGCCCATGCCCATGTTGAACGTTCGGTACATCTCTCGAGTCTCCACCCCTCCGGCCCGTTGCAGCCATTGAAATTCGGGCAGAACTGGCAGTGGGGAGGTGATGGCCCAGCCTAGCGTTTCGTGAAGTCGGAGTAAATTTGACAATCCTCCACCAGTGATGTGGCAGATTCCATGAATGTCTTTGATGGAGAACGACGCATCACCGCGCGCTTCATTCAGCAAATCCACCACGGGGTCACAATAGATTCTGGTTGGATTGAGCACCACTTCTCCAAAGGTCGCTTCTCCTTCTGTCCAACGTTCGAGTGATCGGTGTGGGTGCTCAGGATCAAAGGGGGCAGGGTCGGTATATTCAACACCCGCATGCTCGACAATTTTCCGAACCAATGAATATCCGTTCGAGTGAATTCCTGAGGCTGGTAAACCGATGAGCACGTCCCCCTCTTTGAGATTCTCACCTGTGATGGCTTCTCCTTTTGGCAACCATCCCAGTGCAGTCCCCGAAAGGTCCAGTTCGGTAACGATGCCTGGTAATGAAGCGGTTTCACCCCCCGCAAGAGTTACACGCGCCCGCTTGCAAGCTTCAGCAAGTGATGCCCCAAGAGCAGCGTGGACTGCAGGGTCGGGTTTTGGGACAGCCACATAATCGACAAAGGCGATGGGTTCGGCCCCAACACACAAGAGGTCGTTGACGTTCATTGCCATGCAATCAATGCCAACTCCACCCCATTGGCCAAGACTCGTTGCGATGGATAATTTGCTTCCAACACCATCGGTAGCAAGAGCGAGCAGATTCTCTCCGAATTCGATCAACCCTCCAAAGCCACCGGGCAAATCCACGGGGGCTCCAGGACTGCCAGCAGGGCGAACACTGCGACTGAGTGCCCCGATGAGTGAGGCTACGGCCGACCCTTCCAAATCGATGTCTACGCCCGCACTGGCATAATCCATGGGTTCGTCCATATCCCTTCCACAGAGCGGCGTCTCAAGAACAAACCGCTTCGCCACTGTGTCGAAAAATCACCAAAGTGCGTCTGATAGCAAGGGCAACGAGACATCTAATCGATGGTCAATGCCACTGTGTGTGCCATCAAATTCTTCATAATGGTGTTTAATTCCCAGGGCGGCCATCGCTATAATAAGACGACGAGTTCCGTAATGAATGTGATATTGGTCACGGCCACCAACATCCACGAAACAGAGTGATAATTGTTTCAATGCGTCGCCGTGCTCATTGATCATGAACAAAGGGTCAAACTTTAACCATCGGTTCCATGCAACATTATCCAATTCACATGTGGAAAAATCCACTGGGATTTGAACGCCTCGTTGATGAGTTATATCTTGTTCTCTCGGATCGTAAGATGCACACAAAGCGCACATCATCATCGTATGAAAGTCAGCAGAGCGGAGGGATGGAGACGAAGCCAGATGATCGAGATAATTCTCGGCACTACCGTATGGTGCAATGTGCGTGACAGCCTCCGCCCAAGAACCCCGATACATCAAATCAAATCCAACATCACCAGAATGTGTTGCAATCGCTTGCCAAGCATCCGGGCGAAGCATGGCGTTGACCATGGCGCCGTATCCCCCCGAAGATTTCCCGACCAATGCGAAACGTTCGTTGGTAGCATAACGGTTCATGACATGAATTCGTAAGTCATCGGCAAGCCATGTCGACCAATTTCCTGTGATAGGTGAATCGACGTATTGGTTCCCTCCCAAAGATGTGAAGGTATCTGGCATCACCAAGATGACAGGCCGCATCAAACCGCTTGCTACCAAGCGTTCATGCCGCTGAGGGAGTGTTTCACCGAAAGCCTTCCAACCCGCTCGTTGCGGTCCACTCGATGTAAATGGGGCAAGGTAAACGATGACGGGCAAGTGCTGACCTTCTTGGATAGCTGCAACTCCTTCCGGAGCGAGGTGAACCAGCACCTCTCGTTCAAGAGGGTCTCCAAGACGGTTTTCTAAGAAGGTTGATTCAAACGACCAACGTTCAATTTGACCGCGAACGGGCTCAAATGCGTGGTTCGGCATGGGCTATCACAGGGGCTGGGGCTTCATGGGTTCTGCGGTTTCGGCCATCTTCCAATGGACGCAACATTTGAGTGAAAAAAGAGTCATGCGCTCCCTTCATTCTCCAGTGGAAATGAGGGGGTGCTCAAGTTCTCAAGTTAACACTAATAACCAGTGGTGGGAATCAAAAATTCCGCGTGGGGAAATCATGACATCCATTCAAGAATTTGACCTCCCCGCCCGATGGACTTCACTCATCCAAGACAACTTCTCTGAAGCGGTTCACAATCTGGCTCAAATGTGGCCCGATGAACAATCGCTTCTGGTTTCGTTCCGAGTCATTGAAGGGTATGATCACGATTTTGCTCAAGATTTGTTAGCCAATCCAGAGCATCATTTTCTTGCAGCAAATCAGGCTCTTCGCCAATTCTTGCTTGATGCAGGCCACGGTAACATCTTGCCGTTTGTTCGTATTGAACATTTGCCAAGTGACCAAGTTCGCACCGTCTCACAACTCCGAGCGGATGACATTGGCTTGATGGTTGCCCTAGACGCAGTTACCACGAAAATTTCAGGGGTCCGTCCTCGTCTATACTCTGCGGTCTTCGAATGCATAGCTTGTGGCCACACCATGCAAATCAATCAACCCAATGAACAGGAACTGATCGAACCTTTGGAGTGTTCCCAAATCGATGGTGGCTGCGGCCGGCCCAAACGGCAGACACGTTTCCAATTGCGTCAGCAAGACTCCCACCTCATCAATTCCCAATTCATTGAACTCCAAGAATTACCAGAACAAATGAAGGGCGGCATTCAACCCGAACGCATCATTTGCATCGGAGAACAAGACCTCGCAGGTAAATTAAATCCAGGAGACCGCGTGAAAGCCAACGGCGTTTTATTCATCCGTTCTCAAAGAAAAGGAGGTAAAGACACACCTGTGTTTGATATCTTCTTGCGAATCCATTCACTTGAACGTCAAAACATTCCCCTCGAAGAAATCATCATCACTGAAGAAGAAGAAGTGGAAATTCGTGAAATCGCTCGTCAAGACAACGTCTACGACATCCTCACCAACAGCATCGCACCTTCCATTTTTGGCATGACTTATATCAAGAAGTCATTGATGTTACAATTATTTGGCGGTGTTGCACGGCTCAATCACGATGGAACTCGTAATCGCGGAGACATCCACATATTGCTCATGGGAGACCCCGGTGTGGCGAAATCCCAACTGCTCAATTACATGGCTTCCATCTCCCCCCGAGGAAAGTTCACTTCTGGACAGTCAGCTTCAGCGGCTGGGTTGACGGCTGCTGCGGTTCAGGATGCGACGGCAGATGGGCGATGGACGCTTGAAGCTGGAGCATTGGTTCTGGCCGATCTCGGGTTGGCCGCGATTGACGAATTCGACAAGATGAACACAGCGGACCGTTCCAGTATGCACGAAGCAATGGAACAGCAACGGATTTCCATTTCAAAAGCCGGAATTAATGCGAGTCTGAGAACCCGCTGTGCAGTTCTAGCTGCAGCCAACCCCAAATCCGGACGATTTGAACCTGTTAGCGATGTTCCCTTCACTTCGCAAATTGATTTACCACCTCCCCTCATTTCACGCTTTGACATCATTTGGTTGATCACCGATACGCCCAACCTTGACGACGACCGGAAGATTGCAGAACACATCATTGCTAATCGCATTCAAGGCAGCAGTGAGCTACTCGTGAACGAGGGCTCACTACCTGACCCTGCTCGTCCAACGGCAACAAAGAAGACCCAAGGAAAGAAGGTAGCCGATGGTATACTTTCAAGAGAAATCCTTCGCAAGTTTGTGGCGTATTCCAAACGTAATGTCCATCCGAAATTGACCGATGAAGCCCGAGAAGCCATTGTCAAATATTACGTTGAAACCAGAGAAAAGGGTGGCGAATCCACGGACAGTGTGGCCATTACTGCCCGTTCTTTGGAAGCACTTTCTCGCCTTGCGGAAGCCAGTGCACGTATTCGCCTTTCACAAGAAGCCAATTTGGAAGATGCAGAACGAGCCATTCGCCTGACTAAACTTTGGCGCCATGATTTGATGGGTGATCACTACGATGAAACAACACTGCAATCGGGCAAGAAGTCATCGGTGAGGAATCAAGAAAAGGTCATGATTGACATTGTCTCCACCTTGCAAAATGAATCCGGCAACTCTGCCAATCTTCTGAATGTCTTGACAGAGGCAGAACGCAATGACATCAATCGCTCTAAAGCCGAAGATATCATTGAAAAATTATGCCGGGAAGGGCGAATGATGCGTCCATCTGGGTACGATTCATTGCAAGTGGTTTGACCCCATAGGAGGGTGGGGCTCATGAAGCATGAGCGCTTCGCAGGTTCATGGCGGAGGAACCAGTCGGCGAGGTCGAACGATCCGACCTACTCGAACCTACCCAACTCGGCTTTATGTGCGGCCTTGAAGTCCACCAGCAACTCGCCACGGGAAAACTCCATTCACGTCAAGATGGGACGTTGTACGACATTACGGTTGAAACACTTCCAGATCATTGGCCGAAGTATGCTCGTAAATTACGGGCCTCGAGAGGCGAGGGGGGAGCCATTGACATTGCCGCCCGATTTGAAGCCAAACGCAACCGGTCGTTCGTTTACGCTCAATCCCCGAACGCCGGGCTCATCGAATTGGACGAACAGCCCCCTATGGGGTTGGACGATGATGCCGTTGGGATTTCCTTGACGGTTTCAGCCCTGCTTCAAGCCAACCCCGTTTCATTGATTCAAACCATGCGTAAAACCGTGGTGGATGGTTCCAACACAAGTGGCTTCCAACGAACTTCGTTGATCGCTACCGACGGAGTGTTGCAAACAGAGGAAGGCGAAGTCGGTGTTGATGTGCTGTGTTTGGAAGAAGACAGCGCTCGTAAATTAGATACCATCGATGTGCCAGGGGGCCAGCAAGTACTCTACAACCTCGATCGTCTCGGCCTTCCATTGATTGAAATCGCAACAGCGCCAGACGTACAGACGCCTGAACATGCCCGTTCTACAGCGGTCGCACTCGGTCGCGTGCTCCGTCAAACACGCCGCGTCCGCCGTGGTCTTGGAAGTATTCGTCAAGACCTGAATGTTTCAATCGCTGCAGGTGATCGAGTCGAAATCAAAGGATGTCAAGACCTCAATTGGATTCCACGAATCATCCGCCTTGAGATGGCTCGACAACTCCACTTTTACAGACTCGCCAATGACTTACGCTCTTCGATGAACCTCCCCCCTCTGCCTTCTGATCGCCGCCTTGATGATGCGACGGTTGAAACTGAAGTCACGAAAGCGGTGGCGACCTCTCTCCCATTCAACACCGTTGTTTTGAGCGAGGTATTTTCAGGAACAGAATCGGGAATGGTGAAAGATGCGCTTGGTGAAGGGGCCGTGATGTTGGCTCTCCCTCTTCCAGGCCTCTTGGGTCATTTAGGTGCCAAGGCGCTGGATTCCGAAGGCGCCCAATTACCTCGATTGGGAAGGGAATTGGCCGGAGCCGCCAAACTCGCCGGAGTCAAAGGCGTCTTCCATGCCGATGAATTACCCGCCTACGGCATCACTGAACAAGAAGTTGAAGGCGTCCGGAAGACGTTGAAATTGGAAAACGATGACGCCTTTGTACTGTGTTGCGCACCTCACTGGCAGGCAGAACTCGCACTTGAAGCAGTCCTTATGAGGGCTCGTGTAGCATGGCATAGAATCCCTCAAGAAGTTCGCAATGTCGTGGTGAAAAAGGGAGCTCCTGAGGACGGAACAACCTCTCCAATGCGCCCCTTGCCAGGGCGTTCCCGAATGTACCCCGAAACAGATGTCCCTCCTCTTCAGTTGACTGAATCTCGTTGGCAAACCATCCAAAACAATCTCCCGATGTCGGATGGGGTGCGAGCTGAACGATTGTCGAGCGTTGACATCTCCGCAGACCAAGCGAGCCAGTTACTGGCAAGGGAATTGGACGATATCTTCTGGGAACATCGTGATAATGTGCCTGCTAAAGGCTGGGCAACACTCTTACTTACCCATGACCAAGAAGACCCCAACTTGCTCAAAACAACTCTTCAACTTCGTGAAGAGGGCTTGTTATCTCGTGAACATTTGGAACCCGTCATTGAGGTTTTTTCAGGACAATCCCCCTCACGAACTGAATTGGAAGAGCATTGCCAATCGCACGGCCTCGCTCCCGCTGATGTCAGCGGTTTGGCCGAGATCATCGATGGCATCATCGCCGAGCGAATCGATTTTGTCAAAGAGCGTGGAATGGGAGCCATGGGCCCCTTGATGGGCGTCGTCATGCAAGCAGCAGGCGGCGCAGATGGAAAGGAAGTTAGCGCACTTCTACGGGTTGCCATTCAATCGGTGATGGAGTGAGTCGATGCTGGGTCGTGCACTTCTTCCTACAGTATTGGTGCTCCTCTTTTTCTCTTCAATGCCCTTTGTAGCGGCTTATGACAGCACAGTTGACTTGGAGTGGAGCGCCGATCTTGGAGAGGGCTACATCACCACGTCTCCCCTCGTTGTTGACGAATCTGTGTATGTGCGAACCTCTGGATTTTGGGTTGGTGAAGCACGTCCGCAAGTGTTCTCCTTCACCCTTGAAGGTGAAGAGCGTTGGAATCGAACCAGTCAGACAACAACACAACATGACATGAGCCCGTTGAATTTTATTACCGGAGGAGAGGGACCGTGTGGGTCTTGGCCAGACATGCTTTTGGTCGGATGGGCGAACGGTGAAGTCGAAGCCATTGAGCCAGACACAGGGGTCATACTATGGAACCGTTCATCGTTGGTTGATGCCTGGGGCATCACAGGGAATATCACCGTTCAAAACGACCACGCTCTCGTCCCCACCCGAACAGGAATGATGGGACTTTGCTTGGCTGATGGGTCTGTATTGAATGAGCACCAACTTGGCCATGGTTGGCGGAATGGAGGCGTGCTTGCTGGGGACGCATATTGGCAGGGAGATGAGCATGGATCATTATGGCAAGTGAACCTCAATGGGAGTGTGGTGGAGCACCCACTTCTGGAGGGGATGATCCGTCATCCTCCAAGAGCGATCTCGGACTCCTTACTCCTTCATGTTCAACATTCATCCAATAGCAGCATCGTTCTGTTCAATCTTTCAACCCTTGAATTTGAGGTGATTCTTGTAAGCGGGCCATCCCCCGGAATCCCGGCGCAGCGCGGAGACCACCTCTTCTTCATCGATGGAACATGGATGACAGAAATGCAATGTCAAAGCATTTGTGAAGTCATTCAACGCCTACCTGCTACAAGTAACGGGGAAACCTCTTGGAGTCCAAACGGAGACCTTTGGTTCCCTCGTAATACACAAGAGGGCGGGTGGTACCGCTTGGCATCGGAAGCAACAGAACTTGAGATTTTTTCAACAGCCCTTGATGGATACGGAACCGCAGCTCCAGAATTTGTTGATGGGTCAAAATCGCAGTTTCTTCTCGGCAACGACGAAGGAGTTCTGATGATGTTTGGAGCGTCCCAACAAAATCTTGGTGAATCATTTCAGATCGATTGGATGTTGAATTTCATCTCACTCGTGTTCATTATCGTTTTGACCTCGGGAGCCTTTCTTACTTCACGAAGCGATTTGGTGTGGGGTTGGAGGCTTAGCACCCTTTGTTTTCTTGCAGCGTGTCTGATGGTGACACCAGCGGTTTCCCAGGTTTGGTCGTCTAGTTTGACACCAGAAACCCCAGAGAGCACCTCAGATACCTGGAATGAAGATTGGCCAGATACGTGGCTTGGAACACAAATCGTAGTGTTTGAATTTGAGGCGGGCACTCAGGCTTATGGGGGCTTCGTCGGCCATGATACTGTGCTTCAATTGACGATGGCTGCAGTAGATGAGGCCGCGATTGATATCAAGACAGAGACAACCGATTTAGGACTCTATGTGGTTGAGATAGACGGTCAATCAGGCGGTGGCTGGGAATATTTCATCAACGACCAACGCGCAGTTTTGTCTGCAGACCGCCAATCAGTGGATAGCACCACCGTATTGCAATGGCGCCTTGCATAAGTGTGGCAAGCCTCAAGGGGGATTGCTTCCTCGGACGAACCATGTTCCAAGCCTTTGGCTTCCATGGACCTGAACTTTCTCCACTTGGAGATGTCATGGTCGATGTTGGATTGGTTGGCCTCGCTTTCGCCCTCCTCACTGGAACCTCTGTGAAACGCCAAGAAATACTCACTCTCGTCACCTTGGTTGTAGCAACCGTGGCCCTACGCGTGTTGATGCAACCGATTCCCAATGTCCAGCCGGTCACTCTATGTGTGTTGCTAGTCGGCTCCCAACTCGGTGCTCGACGAGGAATGGCATTCGCTGTGATGGTGACACTTCTATCAAACATGATCATTGGAGATGGATGGTGGACCCTCTTTCAAGCGGCTGGGTGGAGTGCAGTGGCCCTTTTGGGTTCTCGTCTAGAACTTGGTTCAACCGATTCATTCCGATATGGAACACTGTACGCCGCATCATTCGGTTCAGCGTTTCTGTTCGGGGCCATCGCCTCACTTTCGATCCTTGAGCCCGGGATGGGCTTGGTAGATTTCGCAATCTATCTGGCGCAGGGCTGGCCCTTCGATTTGTTACACGCCTTGGGCAACATCACTTTTGCTGCATGGTTTGGGTTGTTCGTTTTCCGTTCATTGGAAGCCGATATGTCCCTTGAAGCGATTGAACAGTCGGTTGTTGAGGGGCATGTCACCGAAGGATGAATTGCCTTCAATGGCCCTCATCGTACGTCAAGACCTAGGCTTGTCCACAGGTAAAACTGCGGTGCAGTGTGCCCATGCAGCAGTGCAATGCACCCTGGTCGCTCGTAAATCCGCCTCACGTTTATTTGAGCGCTGGCGTGCAGGCGGGGCACGGAAAATTTCCTTGACCACCAAGGATGTTGAGAGTCTTCACCGATTAGCCAGTGCGGCACAACAAGCCAATCTCATCTTCCACCTTGTCGTTGACGCAGGGCACACTGAAGTGGCCCCTGGAACAGTGACCGTCCTTGGTATTGGACCAGCTCCACGTCGGGCACTGGATGCTATTGTCGGTGAGTTGTCGACGCTTTGAGGTGAGGTACATGGGGTTGCGTTCCTTTCTTCATCGAATCACAGCCCCCCGCCCTCCGATGATATCCGTTTCCGAGGGTGTGAAGTTAGTGTGCGTCGTAAACCAACGCCTCAAAATGGGGAAGGGAAAAATCGCCGCTCAGGTTGGACATGCGTCAGTAGGGGCCTTTCTCGAAGCGGGAGTCACACATCCAGGGTATGTAGAAGCCTGGCTCGGCCAAGGGCAGAAAAAAATCTGCCTCAAGGCCGAAGATGAAACGATTTTGATGACGCTTCAAGAGCAGGCACTCCAACACAACATCCCAACCCACCTTGTGCGAGATGCCGGACACACGCAAATTCCGAAGGGCTCAACGACTGTTCTTGCTTTGGGCCCCTTTGAGGAATCTGAACTTGACACGTTGACAGGTCATTTGAAACTCTTGTGAGCCTCCACGGATTTCATGAAGGAGAATGAGAAGGGACCACCATGCGCGAATACAATTCAGATCGAATCGATTTCCGCTCAGACACCGTTACACAACCGACCCGTGCCATGCGGGCGGCGATGAACGAGGCTGTTGTCGGCGATGACGTATTGGGCGACGACCCTACCGTACTGACTCTTCAGAAACGTGTGGCAGCAATGTTTGGGAAGGAAGCAGGACTCTTTATTGCATCTGGGACCATGTCGAATGCCATCGCTCTGCGAACTCATACAGTTCCAGGTGATGAGATTGTGTGTGACAAAACCGCCCATATTTACCGCTACGAAGGCGGCGGTTATGCGGCTCTATGCGGAGCCTCAATCGCCTTGATTGAGGGAGAGAAGAGTCTGATGACGCCCGACCAGGTCCGTCTCGCCATTCGAAAAGCAGAAGGCTCCCAAGGACATTACCCAAATGGACGACTGGTGTGTGTTGAAAATACCACCAATTTGGGAGGCGGCTCATGCTACGACCAGGCAACCCTCGATGAGATTGCTCAGGTGGCCAAAGAACATGGATGCGCAACCCACATCGACGGAGCCCGAATCTTCAACGCAGCCATTGCAACAGGAGTTGACGTAACTCGAATGTGTCAAGCCTACGATTCGGTTTCAATTTGCTTGTCAAAAGGATTGGGTGCACCAATAGGGTCGGTGCTGGTTGGTTCTGAATCATTCATTGCTCAAGCACATCGGTGGAGAAAGATGTTTGGTGGAGGTTGGCGCCAAGCAGGTCTCCTCGCGGCCGCCGGCCTTCATGCTCTCGACCATCACATTGACCGCCTTGAAGACGACCATCGTCGAGCAACCACTATTGCAACTGCTCTCAATGAATTTGAGGAGTTCACGGTTGACCTGTCCACGGTCCAAACCAATATGGTGTATGCTCAGACCCAACGGCCAGCAAGCGAGGTCGCTGAACTGCTTCGTTCAAATGGAGTGGATTTGTTTGATATTGCGCCGCAACGAATCCGTGTTGTGACACATTTGCACATCACCGATGAGGATGTTGAAGCCTTCCTTGAGATTTGCCGCGGCCTCTTTGTTTGAGGACTTTATGAAGCGTAGCACCTTTTTCATGGTGATGGATTCGAATCTACGCGAAGTAAGATGCCTCCACAACAATGCCTCAAACGAGGACCATTTTTTGTGCGATTGGTGTCAATCAATTCGTGATTATAACCCGCCTTCAGATTGGGTTGTTCCACTTGAACCCCATGAACACGAAGCAGCGCTTCGCATGTTTGGAGGTCCTTCGCTACCTTCACGTAAACGGTGGGACTTGCTCGGAGCGTCGCTCATGAATTCGCCTGATGTTGAATGGGCACGGCTACCAGACGAGCAGGATCCCATTGCCGAACTACCATGCAGTGAAGAAGAATTCAAACATCTTGCAGAGAATTTAACGTACGGATCATCCTTGAGCAAGAAACAGGAATCTATCTTGAATGAAGGCATTCGATTTCACGACGGGACCTCCTTCCGTGTCATGGGCGACACGCTCTACTTGGATGACACCATTCTTCCATCGAAATTGAGCCTACCATCCTTGCTGAAAGTCTTGGCTGATCGGAATGTGCGGCGTGGGTGGGATTTGCCGCAGTTGATTTTGGCGCTGGCCAGTATCGCCCCAATTAAATCACAACACCATCATGAATTTTATCGCTGGCAACGGCGTCGCGGTGGAGCGTCAGGATTCCGTCCAATGGTTGCCATGCTGACATGGATTTCAACGAAGGTCACCATTGACGGACAAAAAAACTCAGCAGATAATCGGCCCACCTCTTGGTCTGCGTGGGCCAATGATACCCAAGATGCTACGGGCAACATACCTCCAGAGCGAGTCCCAGAATCATGGATTCAGGCCCTAGCTAATCGGCCCCCTGGATTGTTTGAACACTGCCCTCAACCCTGGATGGAACGATGGAAAAATCAGACGGAAGACATGTTTCATGCCGAAACCAGCCACTGGCCCATCCAAAGTAATTCCAAACAATTCTCATTTCGAATCCGAACCAAAGCGGGGAAAACACGTTTGGTTCAACTTCCAGACCGACCCATTCTCTGGGCCTTTTTCTGCTCTGCAGCCCTCTCTCCGATCGCCTCAGAAACAGGTAAACTTCTTCTCGCTTTGCAATATAATTGGACTCACTCTTATCTCGAAACCTCTCCGCCCGCCCCAGAATTGATTCGTTCAATGGAATTTTGCCATGACATTCTCAACGGTCTTGACGGGCGCGTTTACATGGAAAAAGCCCGCGTATTGGTCATCGGAAAACTTGGCCATTTCTATGAAATCAACGTTGGACATGGCCAACATGGTGCTCCCTATCATATTCGACACCTCCTTCGAGTGAATTCTCGTCAAAACCAGAACATTTGCATCCATAGCGGGCGCCATCCGAATCGATTACCTCTCGGTGATACGATGGCCTCGACGGTTCTGTCAATGTACAATGACACGCGTGCAGCAAAAGAGATCGATAGTCTGGCATCCATCCTCTTACAGGTCAGTCCAATTGGTTTTCCTGTGAAGTTAACCGATGCCTGGGCTGGGATGGTGAATCCTGAAGCTATCTTAGAGCTCCAAGCATCAACAAAGCAACAGTATGGAGGTTGGTTCCGGGTGGATGAAGACTTCGAAGAATACGATGATGAAGAAGGCCCCTTTGGGGGGATGGGCAGGATGGTACAGCGTCATCGCAGGGCTCGACATATCATGGCGAACCAATCCCTACAGCGAGACGTTTCTCCTCTTTTCGCTGAAGCGGTGGCAGAAGGTGAATCTCTCCCACATGATGCATTGGTGGAGCAATGGCGATCTGCCGTACCCGATTACACTCCCGCAGGCCTCCACCGTAGTCGTCGTCGCATGGATGCGCATTACAATCATGCCATGCTTCGACGTTTTATGCGCCAGCAAGGCCGTAATCGATACCATCTCGTAGGAGACGCCCGAGATGGTGAGAGGAGATGGAGGGAAACATTCGCTCGTGTATGGGACGGGTTGCTCGCCCTTCCGTTGGGTTCACATTTTCGCATTCCTTCCGTTGATGGAGGGGCTTTGACCTTTGACCATATCCAACTTCAAATCACCATTCGAAATCTACAGGAACGAGGCTTCTTCCGTCAAGTAGCGACGTTGCTTGGCTATGTGTATGAGCGAGAGGAAGAGGGAGAACTCGTATTCTTGCGAAGAGATCACCCGCGCCCGAATGCCCGATTGCGGTTGACAGAACTTCTGGAACGTTTCCAACGTGATGCGATGCCCAGAGGCATGCCTCCTCGTTGGTGGGCTTACTCAAACCCTCAGGGGGCGCCCGATGAATTAGGAGCGATCCCTTGGCGACTTGAAGAAGATCTCAGAGACCAACCAGTCCGTCAAACCGATGCGGTTTTTCTCGATCCACCCTTCATCAATCACGACGAGTGATGAGGCCGGCAGCAAGAAGCACCATCATCCCAGCACCAATGAGTGAAACAGCAGGAAGGGCCGACGATTCGTCTTCCTCAGGGGTGCTTGGCACCTCGGGGTTTTCTTCAACAATTACTGTGACTTGATACACCAAGTGAACTTCAAGATCATTGCCGTCAAAAGCTTGTGGGAGTTCAAGAGTGGTGCTACCTTGAAACTCATCTCCCAAATCTACGATGTCCCGGACAATGTGCGGATAGGTTCCTTGCCCATTGGTTCCTTCTTCGAATTCAGCAGAGGATTCAACAATCCATGCAGAGACACTGAGAGACATGTTGGTAAGCCTTGCTTGATCGATGTTCAAACCCCAAGCGATGGTTCCAGAGGTGTTCGTGACAGGAGTCCATGAGAAAGAGGTGTTTCCTTGGCCGAGGACAAGATCGCGTTGGGCTAATTCTGTGAAGTCATCTTCGAGAGAATCTTGTTCAGCAACACTGCCGACTTTCTTGTGAGTGCCGTTGAATACAACAGTGGGGGGCACTCGTAATCCGTAGAGAGATTCCCATCGCTCGTCGAGTATAACACTGCCAAAGGGGTCTTGTGATTCACCAATCGCGCGATGGAAGTGATACTGCTGCAGAGAAATGTTCTCACCGATGTTGTCTAAAGCGTGCTCAACCTCCACGCAATTCTCACACCACGTGGCTGTGTAATCTTCAACTAATGATGGAAGGTTTGCGAGATCACTCAGGTCTGATGCCGTGATATTTGCGGCTGTAGATTGTCCACCAAAGATGAATTGTTGATCGAGGGTTTCCGCTGGTGCAGCAACACTTACGGGCAATGTTAGGCTCGTTAAGAGTAAGGCCACGACCGTGTATGTCAAGGGGCGCATGTTCTTGGGGAGGGCTTACCTCCTTTGAAATCCCCCCATCGCTGCTTTCAGTCGTGGGATGAACCTTTTTCTGATTCGCCAAAACGGTCCGAGGAACGTTTGTTGGCGAAGAGGGCTTTACCCTCGGAGAACTCTCCGGATTCAACCTCAGCCTTTGTCTGAGCCAGGCGATTCTTGACGCCTGCACCAGTGAACCCGACGGCTCGAGCAACACGGTCGAGGTTGCCTTTTGCCAATCCTACCTTCTTGAGTGCAGAATACATCACACAACCCACAACCATGCTGATTGGCACGTTGTTCAGGTGCCCCTCAATGTCAGGCTCACCAATGGCATTCATCATCTCAAAGAACACTTTCATCACTTCATCGAGTTCCTTCTGGGTGAGCTTTTCGCTGAGGTCTTCGGCGAGATGGGCAATGGCCTGGTCGGCTTCGTCGTCACGCTTCACAGCGGCATTGAGTTGTTGTGGGCTTGGTGCCCATCCTTTTCCTGCTCGGGCTTTGTAGCCTCGTGAGATGGTGCTGACGGCGTTGGAGATTTGCTTGTCAGAGATGGTGAACTGTTTCATCAAAGGACGCAGATCAACATGGGGGGTGTTCAGCCAACGGTGTCCGAGTTTGACAATTGCAAGGCCGATGATTTGCAAATTTTGTTCATCAGATTCACCCTTGATTCCGACCTTCTTGCGAGTGATGGAAGTCTTGGGGCAGTTGAGTGCCTTCTTCTCACTGGTCTTCATCTTCTGGCGTTCTTCTTCTTGCCATGGCTTGAGCTTTTGGCATGAAGCATCGACGATGTGGGCGGTGGCTCGGGCGATATCGGGCCCAACCATTTCCCTGATTTTGAGCTTCACATTTCGGCACATGGGGTCTTTTGGGCGGTGGGTTGAGCGGTTATGCTGAGCCATGCGTCGATAACGTCGGCGAGCAGCTGGAGAGAGGGACTTGCCATTGGCATCATTTCCGGGGGACAGAATCGGCATGTGAGTCCCCAATCCATCGTTACGGTTGTTGGCGAAGGGGTCCACTCGTTCTGTTTGTCGTTCGTCTCCGTAGACCTGTCCTGCGTTGGTTTGATCATCGTTTGAGAGCAACTCTGTGGTAAGGCCACAATCGTCGCAGACTTTCTCAGCCTTTGCGACGTCTTCTGTGAAGTTCTTGCAACCGCATTCGCAGATATCTTGTTCGTTCTTTTCGCCTTGTCCGTCTCGCTTGGTTTCCATGTTCTTTCCCTCTGTGTTACTGCGCCCTACTTGGTATAAAGTATCGAAGGCACTCTAGGCCCCCAAACCGCTCCTTTTCCAAACAAGACAGTTTCATAATAGAGTTGCCACTATTTAAATGTTTTGGTACTTTGCTCACCGGGAAACCTGCGCCAATGGCTTTGTAAGGCTCCAAGATGCGGTAAACTACCCTTCCATGGCGGCGCCCCCATAATAAGGCATCGGCCACCGCTTCAAAAAAACAAGAACCTTTCAAACTACTCCACCTTCATTGTACAAACTCTGCCCCCTTATGTTCAAATACCCTCAACAACAGTTTCAATCTCGGAGTGAGTCATGGTGCCTGTTGAACCACAAGTATCCTCGGAACTTTCACCTGCTGGGGTGGGGCTTCCCTCATGGTTCGTTGAGGCTCATTCAACTGGTTTAACAGCGAACATCATGGTGTTGCACCCAAATGATGCTCATCGCGCACAAACGCTTGATTTGTTCTCGAGCATGGGTGGTGAAGTCAGTCCTCAACACCACGTCACAATGAGTCAATTGCTTCGTATGCTTCATGTTGATTTTCGCCTCCCTGTTCTTCTTGATGACGAGTCTTCTAACTTCATGGCTATTCACGAGCGCTGCAAAGTTGCAGCAACCAATCATGAATTTCCCTTCCTTCACAGCGGAGAGTTTGGTGAATGGCCCATGGTCAAAACCAAGCGTTTGCTGCGATTACATGCCCATGTATCACAACTTCTCGACGTGTCTTCTTGGGAAGAAGATCCTGGCATTCAACACTTCAACACCATCCTTCGAGCTTATGAAATTCAGGCAGGAGGAAACCTTCCCGTATTGGTTCCTCACCATGTTTTGGAAGAATTGAAAAACACCACTCAATGCCCGTTTCATTTTGCCCAACTGGATGGCCTTCTCGTCCTCGATACTGCACCCGATTATACTGAGATGGAGCGGGAGTTGTTGCTCCAACTTTCCCGTTTCGTCCCCATTCACCAACTGCTCAATCCGGGGTCTTTTCGTCTCGGACACCATGGCGCATATTTGCTCGACGTCCACCCTTGTAAGCAAGATGGATTGCCAGATTGGGTGCCTGCCCATGAACTCTTAGCAGTTGATGGCGATGGATGGAATTCTCGATCAATTCACGCTGAAGAGGCTCAACTCTCCCGAATTACGGTGGGTCAACGAGAAGATACCTTTGATGCAACTCTGGCTCTCATTGACGCTTTTCGCACCACTTCCGATGAACGTATTTTAGTGATTGACGGAGCTGCCAAAGCACGCCCCCAAATTTGGACTGACGCACTTTCTACGCTTGGGATTCGATGGCATTCCAAAACTCTCCCACTCAACGAACAACCTTTCTTTCATGCATTGATGCACGCAACTCAAATCAGTCAAGGCATGAATGCATGGTCACTTTCTTCTCTTCGACAATTGATCACCTCTACCAGCCTTCCTCTTGCAGTCAATATGTTCCCCGACATACAACACCCGCTTCACGACGACTGGCGCCCACAACCTCATGTGAATGTGCTTGAATCCATTGCCTCACAATTTCATGTTCTGGGAGGGCCGGGGGCTATTGCTCGTTGGTTGGGAGCTCTTTCCCGCGCTAAACCATCCATGGTTGATCGGCACCCCGAACAACGGCAGCAGGAACTCGAAGAAACCCAGTGGTGGTTAACCTGTCTTCTTCACGCTTGGAAGCCATTGCTGATGAGCGAGGACTTGTTCATGCTTCGACGAACGGCAGAAGGATGTTCCACGGGCGCACATCTTCCAACCCCTCCATCTCCGGATTCGCCAGTGATTTGGCTAAATGAATTGTTCAGCCGGCTGGATCATGAGCGTTTAAGCCAACGCATGGCCCCTTATGACCATGGTTTTGGAGCCGCACAAACACTTCTGGATACCACGAAGCGAGTCCAAGGGATGCTCGCCAAGGATGGTTGGGGAGGAGAACATACGGGACCATCGTTCATTGAGATGTTGAAGTTCATTGGGGAACACGCCACTCTTCCTTCCTTGAAATCAATGACAGAGGGGATTGATGTGATGACTCCGGAAGGAGCCCATGGTTGCCAGGCCGGATTGATTATTTTAGCAGGTATGGACGTGGATGCATGGTCCATGAAATCACCTCAAGTACCATGGTTTGATGCACAAGCTCAACTCCAACTCGGTGTTTTTCAAACAGATTCAATGATTCGCCGAGGACGCCACCATCTTCGTCATTTACTGAATGCAGCCCCTCACGTGATTGTGTTCGACTCCACTCCAGAAGAAGGCGGTGGGCCCAGTGCACCTTTGGCAGAATGGCTCAATGAGGTACGGAAAAATGGGGAATGGGATGCGATGAG
The DNA here is from genome assembly GCA_022426155.1 of Candidatus Poseidonia sp. GTDB lineage: Archaea > Thermoplasmatota > Poseidoniia > Poseidoniales > Poseidoniaceae > Poseidonia. Next base: position 52,934 of record JAKMEE010000038.1, read on the forward strand.
AGAACCACCTGTATTCTTGGATGACGTCACTTACCAAGGTGAATCTCACAATAGACGATGGACGTGGAAGGTTCGGGAAGAAGGACATGGGAGTTGGCTTTCACCCCTCCGAGGCTATACGCTTCAATCAAACGAAACACGCCGTCACATCCGGCGAGGTTATCGTCCACGCGATGGTCAACAACAAGTCGGTCTTGATTTACAGCAACGCCTTCCCCTTGCCCGTTCTGTGAACCATGCCCAAGGCATTATGAATGCCTTCGAGGGGTCGCTCCAGGCCGACCGGCATCGCCGACAACCTCGTTCAAAAGATCTCGAAACTGGGTCAACACTCGCTTGGGAGATGCGACATCACATGATGAGTACGGACGCCGTTCGCATCAAACCCTCTTCGCTTTCAGCTGTTAAGATATCAGGTCTCGGCCTAGAGCCTTGGCCTCACTTAGGTCAAAAACCCAACAAGACTTCTTCTCTTGCGGTTGACCCGAGACCCCTCCCCCCCTATTCACCCATTGGACTTGAAATTCAACATAGCCTCGGACATCTCGGCGAGGGACACACCCGCCCAAATTTGTCCCCAA
>JAKMEE010000002.1 GCA_022426155.1 Candidatus Poseidonia sp.
TTCGTTGACGAACCGCCGTGTCTCGAATGGCCGCTCTCATCAACCCATCAAGACGCATCTGTGCCAACCAAGATGAGGGTTTGATGACTGGAATTTCGATGATGTGGTGGGTTTGTTCCATTCCAGAAGCTTCTAGGGAATGAATGGAATCGTCAATGATTGGCTGGTGCCATCGTTGGTAACCGAGAAGAAGGATGAGATGTTTATCGAGAAAATCATCCGGGACAGTGATTCTTTCTTTGTTCAAGTTCTTCCCTGTAATTGATGGGAAATGACCGGTCATGCTAACCACTCGAGTTGGGATTTCACTTAATCATTCGTGACTGTGCCACGACACAATCCCGGGTGGCCAAAAATACACCAGAGGGGGCTTACCAGATGATCCCAAAGCAAAACGTGACCCTCAGGACCGCTGGAAGAAATAGTTGAAACCTTCATGGAGGGAAAAATAACAAAACAAATTGACATAACGCAGGTACATGTCCAACAACTTCTGGGAAGATGAATTCCAAGAAAACTCTGAAGATGAATTGGAAAAGATGTTTGAGGAATTGGATGAAAACCAACCCCAACAACCATCAGTTCCTTCCATCAAAACATCCTCGGAAACCCCCATTCAACTGGAGGGTTCATCGAGTGGATTAACGATTGGCTGGTTATTCACATTATTTTGGTGCTTTTTTTCGTTTTTGGTAACAGTGTTCATTGTCACCGATATCATGCAAGATTTAGGCACTGGGGATTGGAGGCCAGTTGATGGAGTGGTGCTTAGCAGTTCAGTCACCACCGGTTCGGAAAATGATGTCTACTGCCTCAACGTTTGGTACGAATACAATGTTGATGGAACAACTTACCAAGGCGACAAGGTGAGTTTTTCATCTGAGAAAAATTGCAATTCCTGGTCCAAAAACGCGGACCAAGACTATCCAAAAGGAGAAGAAATCACCGTCTATTACAACCCTGATAACCCGAGTGAAGCAGTTCTCAACAATGGTTTGTCAGGGGTGCCGTTCTCTACCTGTTGTTTCTTTGCCTTTCCTATGGTTGGATTAATTATGTTGTTCGTTATGATAAAAGAATCCTCTAATTCTTGAGAATAGTGTGTTGAAGGCAAAGATGTTCAAGTGCGGTTCATGGTCTAGTGAAGAGGACCCTTTGTATTCATTTACTTTGACACCAAGGCATGTGTATGAAACAGGCCTTACCAATATTTCTTTCGTTTCTGATGATGACCTTTTCTCTCGCAGGATGTCTATCCAACGGAGATTCTGAAAGCCCATCAAACGAAGAGGAAACCGATGAACAGGCCAATACCTACCACGACTACAGCGATGTTGCCATGGAGGTCTCTCACGGGTCTGATCAGTTTCAATTCAAAATCAAATTGAACCACTCCGCAGCACCTATGCACGCAGGGAATTTTGAGACGCATGCAATTGATGGGAAGTATGATGCTGCCACATTCCATAGAATCATTTCCGGTTTTATGATCCAAGGCGGAGATTTTGAAGTGGGAGATGGAACTGGAGGCTATGCTGCCAATTGGTATGGAATCTGTAACGGAGTTGAAACGACCATCGAAGACTGTCCCGATCAAGCCGACTGGAATGTTCCCGATGAAACCAATAACGGACTCTTCCATCTGCCTTGTACCATCTCTATGGCGAAAACAAATGCAGCGAATACCGGGGGTTCACAATTCTTTATCATACCCGAAGACAGCCAGCCAAGCCATTTGGATGGATACCATACTGTTTTTGGAGAAATCACTGAGGGTTGCGAAGACGTGACAGAAATATCCAAAGTTCCCACCCAAATGTATGACAAACCTTCCACCGATGTGGTCATTGAATCCACTTCAGTTTCTCCTCGCTATCAAGAGGGCTTTTCGGTTTCAATCCCCGATCGGTGTGACATTATGCCACAAACAACCGAATCGGTCGATTTTGAAGGAGGAGTTTTAGATGGTAGGATGGGAGAACTTCCGCTTGATTTCTCAAATTGTGACTTTTCAAATGTTGATTTTTCTTCAATGCAATTTTTTTCAGTAGACTTTAGTAACTCCACTTTTACAAACGCCGATCTATCCGATTCAAATTTCATTGGCGGTGACTTCCATAATTCAAATTTTGAGGGAGCGAACTTCAATGGAGCGTACATCTATAATTTCCAGTTCAGTATGGCAAAGCTCACATCAGCGAATTTTGACTTTGCCCATATTACTGATTCTTCGTTTGATGGCGTATCGTTTGTCGGAGCTTCATTCACAAACACGACCTTCAATTCCATATTTGGTTCATCAAGTGACTTTACAGGTGTTGATTTGTCTTCTACATCCCGCTGGGAATCAGTTGGATTCCATAACCTCACAGCGTGCCCAGCCGCACTTCCAGATGAGTGGGTTTGCCAGGATAAAATTTTACTTGGTCCGAATGCGAACCTTAGAAATTTCGACCTCTCGAACTTAGATTTAAGTGGAGTAAATCTTACCGGAGCAACTCTAAGCGGAACGAACCTCACATCAACTCTGTTGGAGAATTCGAACCTGAATGGAACCCTAGGGTCGTGGATACTATCGTGCCCGCAATCACTACCGACCGATTGGAAATGTGTCGGGAATAATTTAATTGGCCCTTCAGTAGTTTTGAGATACGCAGACTTGAGCAATCAGAACTTGTCGTCCCTTAATCTCAAAGGGGTGGAATTTACCCTTTCCAATTTGACAGGCACTGATTTTTCAAATTCTGATTTGTCAGGGGCCTATTTTGGAGGCACCTTGATGAACAATTCAAACCTTTCAAATGCTAATTTAACCACGTTCAAATCTGTCCTGATGTTTGATTGTCCACTTGAATTACCATCAGATTGGACTTGCTTTTCAGAAGGCCATGAACATTCGCTTGACCAATACCCTGAGCCATTCTATCCACTGTTTGGAGATTACCAAGCCGCAGCTACAAGACTCCTTGGCCCATCTGCAACCATTGCAAGCGTAGGCTATCTTAGTCAAACACCGAATTTAGATTTCTCCAATCTTAATCTTTCAGGAGCGATCTTTGAAATCAATAATTTTACAGGTGCAAACTTCTCTTTGACCAATCTTGACGACACAGTCTGGATCAGTACGTATTGTCCAAACGGAGAGTTTTCGGATAACCACAAACAAAGTTGTGAAGATCAACTTGAAACGTCCAATGGTGGAGGAATGAGCGTATTTGATTACCAATACAACGCTGTTTCAATATCAATGTGGGGGGGCGAACACGCGTGTGGAATCACTACAGTAGGAAATATTCTGTGCTGGGGAGAATCGTTCGATATTGAATACGATGGGGGTGACCGAAAAGCAGCTGCAATTTCGACTAATGGTGAGCACACCTGCGCAGTTCTTGATGATGGCTCAATCACTTGCTGGGGCGACAACACCTATGGCCAACTTGGTGGTGAATCAGTCGGATTGACAGGTCACACAAATCTCAATCTCGGCCCAGGCCGAACCGCAACCGCAATCGCCGCTGGAAATTATCATGTATGTGCCATTCTTGATGATGGATCAGTCAGTTGCTGGGGTTCAAACGACGCAGGTCAACTCGGAGATGGAACTGATGAGAATCGAACAACACCGGGAACAACCGTAGATCTTGGCGGAGAGGCGATTGCCATTACCTCCGGTAGACTCCACACCTGCGCCCTCCTGAAGAACGGTTCAGTCAGTTGCTGGGGATCGAACGGTGCAGGCCAACTAGGCGATGGTACAAAGGACAGTCGTAACACGCCAACCCTCACTGAAAGTTTTGGCACGAATCGTACTGCAATCCACATCACCGCAGGAGTTTATCACACCTGTGCAATTCTTGACAATGGTTCAGTCAGTTGTTGGGGTGACAATGAATACGGTGCACTTGGTAACCCCTCGCCGTTTATAGACAACTCTCATCCCTCTCTGACAGAAAGCCTTGGTGATGGAAGAACGGCAACCATGTTGAATGCTGGCCTTGATTACACCTGTGCTTTGCTCGATGACGGCTCAGTCAGTTGTTGGGGGCGCAATTTTGGAAACATGTATGGTCAAAACAATCAGACTAGTTACGAAATTCCGACACCAACTCACATCGGAGAAGGTATGGCCCGTTACATTTCTGCAGGTAACGGTGTGATCTGCATTATTGCGGACAATGTCACCGATGCCCTCGATTGTTGGTGATGAGAAGCTTTCAATCAACCCATTCAATCGTACCGTCATCCACATTGTAGATGCCGCCCTGGATGGCGATGCCTGCTTTGATCAAAGCGTGTTGCTTCAAGGTCAGGACATCCTGTCGAAGTGTTCCATAGGCGTCTTCGATAACTCGCGGTTCAAAAGTACTAAAATCCAGCCCACTCACTTCAGTTAGACACGATTGCATGGCTGCGAGTGGCATGCTTGCCATTGCACAACGGGTGTGAGGGAGAATCACAATACGGTCGCAGTCCAGTAGATGACTTGCGATAATGATGTCCTTCAACACCTCAGGATTCAATTGGCCACCCGCATTTCTTATCACCTTCATGTCACCTTCTTTCATCCCGAAGAGAGCGTGGGGGACGATGCGAGAATCCATGCAGGTCAAGACCAGCAGACGTTGACCTGCGCGTCCGGGACTCTCTTGGGCAGTAAAGGAGGCGGCGTAAGACGCGTTTGCGTCTCGTACATCATCAACAAAGGATTCCATGTTGCTTGCTCGGAGGGGAAGCAATTTGTTCTTTCTCGCAAGAATCCATGCAATCACCACTCTTGTGAGGCAGTAAAGCGTCCTCCTTATGGAGGTGAACCCTGCCCTCATTCCATGGACCTCAAGGCAGCCGCATGGATGGTCCGCTCGCTGGGTCAAGGCGTTTCGTGTGTTCATTTGCTCAAGAACGGGGCGGTTCTTGCAGGAGGTTGGGACGGGCGGCTCACCATGTGGGACAACGAAGGCAACACGTTGTGGACAGCTGAAACAGGTCAGCGCATCAGTGATATGGCCGTAGATGGCTCCATATTGGTCGTCACAAGCGGACTTGATCTTGTTGCATTCGACCTTGAATCAGGTGAAATGGCCTGGTCTGTTGCCCTCGAAGGCAGTGCAGATGAGGTGCGTTGGTGGGAAGGGGATATCCTCGCAGTTTCTTCGGTTTACGACATTGAACACAATGATTTCTTGGAATCCGCCATTTGGTGTTTTACCAAGGATGGTTCTCAACAATGGGTGAATCGGATGGATGAGCGACCTTGGGCTTTAGTGGCTCATGAAGAGCGTCTTTACGCAGGTTTGGGCCGCCCAAGATGCGGGTGGCTTTTGGTTGATGGCGAAGCTCCGTTTGACCATGTCTTGCCTCCAACTTCATTTCCAGTGACCTGCGGTACTTCGGGTCAAACAAGGGCCCTCTTCGGCCAAACCGATGGTACAGTAGTGGCTCACACAGGGGATGTCATCAGTACCGAACAGGGTGCGGTGGAATTTCTTTCATGCCTTCCTAGCGGCTACGCAGTCTCCACAGACCAGGGGGCGCTCAGCGTCAACGAACCGGATGGGACCAACCTCTGGTCTCATCAAGGTAATCCGCTCACAGCCCAAACTCAAGGCCCCCTCCTTGAACAAGGCCCTACGCTTTGGGTGAGCCGTCGCGACGGGCTCAACTCCAATCTCATCATTTATCATGCATCATCTGGGGCACAACTTGCCCAGGCCGCGTTTGGTTTGATTCACAGCATGGACAGTCAGGAGAAACGGACTGTTGTTGGGTGCGAAGACGGTGAAGTCGTGGTGTGGGACGCAGAACTTCTCTCGCGTAGACTCTCCAATGCTGAGGTAAAAACATCCGAGCCTCTCGACGAGCGTAAAGCTGCCCTGCAAGCCAAATTAAGAGCGTTAAGGGGTTAACTTCAGGAATTCCCGGTCATGTCTTTGGGCCTGACCCAAGCATCGAACTCCTCGTTGGTGAGGTAACCCAATTCAAGGGCTGATTCACGTAGTGTCGTTCCTTTCTCGTGAGCATTCTTGGCAATCTTTGCCGATTTGTCGTAGCCAATGTGATTGTTGAGGGCCGTCACCAGCATCAATGAATTCTCAAGATGAGATTGGATGTTATCCTCATTGGCCACCAATCCTTCAACACAGCGTGTTCGGAAGGTGCGGCAGGCATCGGTCAACAAATCAACGGAGTGCAAGAAGTTGTGAATCATCATCGGCTTGAATACGTTGAGTTCGAAGTTACCCTGACTACCACCTACGGTGATGGCGGTGTGGTTGCCCATGACTTGGCAGCAAACCATCGTCAGGGCTTCGGATTGAGTTGGATTGACCTTTCCTGGCATGATGGATGACCCCGGTTCGTTCGCAGGGAGCGCCAATTCTCCAAGCCCGCATCGGGGGCCAGAGCCCAACCAGCGAATGTCATTGGCAATTTTCATCAAAGAGACTGCCAGTGTGTTCAGTGCTCCCGATGCCGCAACAATAGCGTCGTGAGCAGCTAGTTGGGCGAATTTATTCTCTGCTGAACAGAAGGTAAGTCCTGTGATGTTAGCAATTTCATCGGCGACCATTTGGGCAAAGAGCGGATGGGCATTGAGTCCTGTACCGACGGCAGTTCCTCCAAGGGCCAGTTCAAATAAATCATCCAATGCAAAATCAAGGCGTCGTAAATCAGCATCCAATTGGGCAACCCAGCCTGAAGCTTCTTGGCCAAGTGTCAACGGCACGGCGTCCATGAGATGGGTTCGTCCAATTTTCACGACATCAGTCCATGCTTCTGCCTTTTCATTAAGGGCATTTTTCAAGGCGCGCACGCTGGGCAATAAGCGGTGAGTGAAGGCTTCAGCCGCAGCGATATGCATGGCGGTAGGAAATGTATCGTTCGAGGATTGGCCACGGTTTACGTGATCGTTGGGATGGACGGGTGACTTAGAACCCATCACGCCTCCAGCCAATTCAATGGCCCGATTAGCAATCACTTCGTTGGTGTTCATATTGGATTGTGTACCACTTCCAGTTTGCCAGACGCGCAGGGGGAAGTGCCCGTTGAGGTGGCCGTCAAGCACCTCCTGTGCTGCGGCAATCACCAGGTCGCCAACTTCAGGTTCAAGTTGTTTGAGTGCCACGTTGGTCTTTGCTGCTGCTTGCTTGAGAATGCCAAAGGCTCGGACCACACCGACAGGCATGGTGTCGTGACCGATATCGAAGTTGATGAGCGAGCGTGCTGTTTGACATCCGTAGTAGCGGTCGGAAGGAACTTTGAGTTCCCCCATGGTATCACTTTCAATTCGAACCTCGCCCTCAGATGAGGGGGCAACTCGTTGGATAGGTGGTGATTGAGTGAGTGACTGTGGATTTCCTTCAAGACCCTGTTGTATCATTTTGCTGATGGTGGCTGAACGTCCTTCACCCTTGCCTTTACCGACTCGGCGGTCAAGTTTCTTGGCGAGGGATTCAGGGATGCTGATGCTGATAATTCGGCGGTCGCCGGCTCGATGTTTCACCATACTTTAGTGGTTTAATTAGTTATTAATAAACATAGCGGAATAGGGCGATTGATGCCATAAACAAGGACTCAGGCATAGGTTTGAGGGCCAATACCTAGTTCGACCAGGCCGCCAACATAGGTTCCTCGGTACATCAACATCGTTTGGAAGGGAGTGATGACCCTCCCATCTGTGTTGATGGCAATTAAGCCACCACGCCCACCATAAGGGGCGACTTCATTCAGCACCTTGCGCCCCGCAGTATCCAGAGGCATGACCTCATGGTAGGCTGCCAAACTTCGTGCTGCACATGTACGAATGAAGGCCTCACCTATGCCTGTGCATGAAACGGCCACGGTTGCATCCGCCCATGTCCCTGCACCAATGATGGGAGTATCACCGATTCTTCCATTTGGCTTCCCGGTCATACCCCCTGTCGATGTAGCGGCTGCAACATGTCCGTGGATGTCCAAGGCTACGGCCCCCACGGTCCCCATTCCTGGTTGTTCATCAGCGTCATGATCCAAGATTGCTCGGTCATCCTCATCGGTGGAACCGGGCGCTGACTTGTTAGCTTTCCATTTGGCCCATTGAGCTTGACGTAATTCTGTGATGAGCCAGTGCTGATCAACGGTTTCGACTTTCTTCTCTGCTCCAAATACATCGGCTGCTTCGCTGTTAAGCATGACAGGCCAACCGTCCTGCAAGAGATGATTCGCAACACGAATTGGGTGACGAGAGCGTTTGATATTCACTACTGCCCCCGCAGCCTGATCGTGGCCTCGCATGATGCTTGCATCCATCGTGATGGATCCAGAGGCGTCCAAAACGGAACCCCTTCCTGCATTGAACAGAGGTTCGTCCTCCATCACTTCAACCGCCAAAGTGACCGCTTCTAACGCATTGATTTCACCGCGTTGTAAACGGCCACCTAAATCGTTGAGCAATCGACGCATGCAATCGAGTCGCTGTGGATCAACATCGGTCATGCCGCCCCAAGGGCCGTCTCCCCCTGCACCACCGTGCACGGCGAGGACAACCATTTGAGCACCTCACTCGATGACAGTGCAGCGAATGATTTGTTGAGGGGTTGAGGGTTTGTCTCCGGGTAGCTTCTTGCACTTCTCAATGGATTGGACAATATCCATGCCCTCGCTCACTTCGCCGAAGACAGCGTGATTACCATTCAACCAAGGGGTGGCGACGGTGGTAAGAAAGAATTGGGAGCCGCCAGTGTTTCGACCAGAGTTGGCCATCGAGAGCACGCCGGGCTTGTCGTGCTTGAGCGCAAGAGCGGATGCTTCGCAAGGGATTTGCCAACCTGGGCCGCCAGTACCAGCACGCCGGGACATAGGGTCCTTGGAATGAGGGCAACCGCCTTGAATCATGAAATCTTCAATCACTCGGTGAAAGTGCAAGCCATCGTAATGGCCCATTTTAACGAGCTTAACGAAATTTGCCACCGTGTCTGGGGCACTGCCGTGAAAGAGATCAATGGTAATGTTGCCTGCTGAGGTTTCCATAAGAACTTGCATGGCCCCACCACAGGGCGACGACTCAAGAGACTTTGCTTTGCTCGTGCTGATACACACCTTCATAATCGGTGCCTCTCATCGCCTAACATGAACAGAATTCTTGACATTCCTTTTACAACGATGGACGGGACAACAACCTCACTTCGAGACCTTGGCGGCAGCCAGTGGTTGGTGGTGAACGTTGCAAGCGCCTGCGGGGCTACCCCCCAATACGAAGCCCTCCAACATTTGCACGCCACCCATGAAAATTTGACCGTCGTTGGCTTCCCCTGCAATCAATTTGGAGCCCAAGAACCTGGAACGCATGCAGAAATTTGTGAATTCACAGCCAACAAATATGGGGTTAAATTCCCACTCATGGCCAAGGTTGAGGTGAATGGAACAGAAGCCACACCTCTCTATCAAGCCTTGACTAAGGTCGCCGATGCAGATGGACACTCAGGTGATATCCGCTGGAATTTCGAAAAGTTTTTCATTGCCCAAGACGGCTCAGTCTCGCGCTTTTCAACGCGAGTTCAACCCGATGAAATTTCATTTTGACCAACTGAGAAACTCTTGAGCGGTTGGAAAGAACCCTTGCGATTTCACGGAAATGATGTGTCGCTTGCCTGCATCAACCGCTGAGAGACGGTGTGTATTTTTCCTGCCAAAACCTTGCAGGGGGAATCGTTATGTTACAATTTGAAAGGGAACATTTGTGGCAGAAATCAGATGTGGTAGTTGTAAGGAGACTTTTGAGATTGAGAGTATAGAATATTCTGCTAATTATGATTGTACTCATTGTGGTAAAAAAAACAAATTCACAACCGAACTTGATCGTTGGGTTAAAAAAGTGTATTGTAAAGAGATTAGTCCTGATTTTGTCTTGCTCAAAAAGACAGTTAGTGACCGTCTAGATGGTATAATAATGGGTCTTTGTTCAGTTTTTTTTGGCGGTTTCATGCTAATTGCTTGGATGTTTATAGTTACCATCCCAATAGGTCTGTTTTGTGTTAAAGCAGGGATTCAGCTACTGTTTGATGAAACATCGAAAGAAGAAACTTTCTCTGTCTTTGATAAATCAAAATCTAGAATTGTATATTTTGAATATACGAATGGTGAACTAACTCATTCCTTAGAAACGAAACTCAAAATTGATTCAAGATGTAAAATCATCTATTATAGCTGGAGCACCAGTTCGTTTGCCGAAGTTTCCACTTTAGAAAAGGTATTCATTACCCAAAAAGACGGAGCGATAGAACTTAGCCCTGTTAAAGGGCAAGGTGGAAGAGCCTTTGCTCAATATTTGGGAATAAGTTATGAAAACAAAGGATGGTTTGAAAATGGTATCCCCATTGAAGCGAGTGAATGGACGAAATGGTGACTCGGGATACTGAAACTAAACTATCTTCGCCAGTCTAAATTTATTGCTCACTCGTCTGTATACCCACGCGTGAGGTGTATGTCTAGACGGTACCGACGCGTGAGATGCCTGTCGCAAGGGTGTACAGAGGATTGCAGTAAGTTGGGTTCAGACTCTAATTGTAAAATGAATGTACCTCGAATCCCATACTTGATTTGTTATCAACATAACTAAATCAAATCAAGTATTGAAATGTCTATGTCAGACAATGAATTGTTCATATGGTTGGGTTTCTTGACCCTTTTCGCTTCAATGGTATTATTGTGGTATATTACAGGAAAGCGAAAAGAAGATTTTTCAGATATTTCCCCACGGGAATTAGGGGCAATGGAACAATTTAGCAAGATAATTTACACTTTGTTCCTGATCTTCATTTCGGGGTATTTACTAATTGAAATAATTTCACTCGGATTAGAAGGTTCGGAGCAAAGTATTACCGAGTTTATTCACTTCAGGGTCAATAGCGACTACACCGCACTAAGATGGCCCTACATCGGACTCTGTTTCACGGTTTTGTGTTTTGCACAATTAGCAGCCTACAATGAGATATTGCTCATCAGACGAATGAGGGATGCTAGACGGAAACTACTCCTTGGAGAACTTCCTGAGGAGAATGAATTTTCCGATACAGTAGTAACACCAACTTCGTCACCAATGCCCCCTTCATCCGGAGTTGAAAGTAATGAACCTGCCACCTTTGCGGCTGTACTTCAAGCGATGGATTTACAACTGAAACAAGCAGAACAAGCTGCTGAAGATTTGAAATCTGAATTAGATGAAACTAAAGAAAAGGTCGTGACGCTAGAAATTGAAGTTCAAGAAAAAGATTCTGAAATAAAACAAATCAAGGAATCCAAATCCCATTTTGATAAAATTATACAAGAGAGTTCAGAATCCAAAGATGAAGGCGATGGAAAGTCACTGTCTCTTACAGATTCAGTGATGATCGGTGATTCAATAATGGGGGGCGTAAAAATTGACAAGCAGATCAACAACGATCCCGAAGCAATAGCAAGAGCAGTAATCAATGCTTACCGCATGGGTAAGAGCGATGAGTAATTTCTTGTTCAACTAATTGCTCATCTGTCCACACGGTTGACGTATGACTTAGGCTGTTATGTGATTTTCGTGCAAGGTTGGGACAGGAAAAAATACACACCGTCTCCAGTGGGTTGATACTGACAACCGACATATCATTTCCATGAAATCGCAAGGGTTCGTGCAAACCCCTCTAGACATTATGGGAGAGTACAATGGGTGTTCAGTCCCCCAGTACACTGCCTACCGTCTAGACATACACCTCACGCGTGGGTCTACGGAGGGGATAGCAGTTGAATATAAATTCACGACGATGGTTTAGTTTCAATCCCCCGAGTCACCATTTCGTCCATTTAATTGATTCAACCGGGAGTCCATTTGCAAACCATCCTTTGTTTTCATAACTTATTCCTAAATATTGAGCAAAGGCTCTTCCACCTTGCCCTTTAACAGGGCTAAGTTCTATCGCTCCATCCTTTTGGGTAATGAATACCTTCTCTAAAGAGAAATCGCTATCACGCGAACCGGTGCTCCAGCTATAATAGATGATTTTACATCTTGAATCAATTTTGAGTTTCGTTTCTAAGGAATGAGTTAGTTCACCATTCGTATATTCAAAATATACAATTCTAGATTTTTATTTATCAAAGACAGAGAAAGTTTCTTCTTTCGATGTTTCATCAAACAGTAGCTGAATCCCTGCTTTAACACAAAACAGAGCTATTGGGA
>JAKMEE010000012.1 GCA_022426155.1 Candidatus Poseidonia sp.
GTTCCGGTTCCGATATTAATGAGGGTCTCTTTTTTCTCTTTGTAGCAGGAGTATTTGTATCTTTAATACCCATTTTGAGCCTCATGATTCGTCGCATTCACGACACAGGGAATTCCGGTTGGTGGATTCTTCTTATTTGGATTCCTTACATCGGTGCTATTGCAATGTTTGTGTTTGCGATTATGCCTTCAGAACCTCGCCCGAATCAATACGACCGTAGATGATTAAATTGGAGCGCATTTCTTAGTCTGTATCACATGCCGAAGGAAGACGGGTCCATATCCATCTCACCGTCTTTCATCATCTTCCGCATTTGTTTGTTCAACTTGCGGTTTCCTCCCATGCCCTTCATCATCTTGCGTGAACGGTTCCACTGCCCGATTAATTCCCGGACATCTTTTTCTCTTACACCTGAGCCTCGGGCGATGCGCTTAATTCGATCTGATTTGATTTTGGCAGGTTCGTTTTTCTCCCAATTTGTCATTGAATCCATGATGGTTCTGTAGCGGTCAAGATTACCTTGCATTGCTTCTTTTTGGCCCTTTGACATGGCTCCCATTCCACCCAGCATATTCCCTGGGAGAAATGACATTAATTTGTCAATGGTTCCAACCTTCGACATCATTTCCATTTGCTTGTACATGTCATTGAGTGTGAATCGTCCACTCATCAGGCGTTGAGTGAGCCTCATGGCTTCTTCTTGGTCCATGTCCTCAGGTGCCAGATCGATAAGGCCCTGAATGTCACCCATTCCCAAAAGGCGTGAAATAAATCGGTCTGATTCAAATTTCTCTAGGTCCTGAACTCGTTCACCAACACCGACGTGGACGATGGGTGCACCTGTTGCAGCAACGGCTGATAATGCCCCACCACCACGTGCAGTACCATCGAGTTTGGTGATGACGATTCCAGTCACTCCTGCAAGGTCGTGGAAAGAAGCCGCCACGGGTCCAGCAGCTTGGCCAACTTGTGCATCGATGACCAACCATCGGTCTGTTGCTCGAGTGAGTGAAGCGATGTTTTCTAATTCTTCAACCAGTTCATTGTCCAATTGGTGACGCCCTGCGGTGTCAACGATGACCAAATCAGCTGAAGCACAGGCCGCCAGACCGTTGCGCACAATGGTGACAGCGTCTTTTGTTTCTGGCTCCCCATAGACCTGAACGGCACTATCTTCGAGAAGTTGCGACAATTGTGCATACGCACCAGGTCGATGAACGTCAGCTTCGATAACGGCAACTCTGAGTGAGTGTTTCTTACGATACCACTCTGCAAGTTTTGCAGTAGTGGTCGTCTTTCCTTGACCGTACAAGCCAACGAGGAGAAGCGTTGAACCACGTGGCTGAAATTCAATAGTCGGTCCTAGAATACGAACTAATTCGGTGTAAAGGATGTTCATCGCGTGAGTTTGGACGGTCAACCCTGGCCGACGCTCTTCATCTCGTAGACGCGATTCCATTCGGTCAACGATCTCTTTTGTCTGACGGATGTTGAAGTCAGCTTCTTGCAGGGCTCGGCGAAGACTGCGTGTCATCTCTCGCAATTCATCTTCATCGAGTTTACGTTTGTTCTTGAGAAGACCTAGCGAGCGAAATATCCCGCGTGACAAGCCTTCTAGAGCCATGTTGATGCGTCACACTCGCCCCATTTCAACCCATTCCTCTAACAGTGTGGCTAGGTTCGTGGAATGTCAAGTGTCAAAACATCACCACTGAGCGATGCCTTGACTTGGCTGGACTTAACATGGCTCTCGGTCGGAATCTCTTGTTCACGGCCGTTAAGTCCTACGAAGAGGGTGCCTTGTTCGCTGCGAAGGCTCATTTCTTCTCGATGTAGGCCAGGGAAATGCAAGTGAACTCGTTCAATATCTTGTTCCAACTCTGAGACCATGCCTCTGTGCACACAATGTTGCAAGGTTGAGCCTACTTCATGAGGGCCAATGGTGGCTGGAAGTGCTGTTGGTTCACCGTACAAAATCGCTCCAACTGAACGAAGTGACTCCAATCCGACCACTTCGTCGTCAGAAAGTTCCAATGTTGCAATATTGACGGCTCCAAGGGTTCCCTTCAATTCCTCAATTCGGCCAAGTTCTTGATTTCTACGTTTCTGTAAGAATGGGTGATCAAATTCAGGCGTTAGCCTGTTGACCAAGCACCCACCAATGGGTAATTCAAATTCAAGAAGCGAATCATAGGCACGTACGGTTTCATTGATTCCCATTCGTTCTGGGATGGTCACGAGGGTGAATGATGTGGTTGCGGGATCACTCAAAACACGACGAACATGAAGGACACGACGACGAAATCGCTCCAGTTCCTCTTTCATAGCTTCACTTTCCTTTCGACCGAAGAGCATTGAGCGAATTCCTCCCGATACCCTCATCATACGAAGCAATCGACCTGACCATGCTTCGATGAGTTCTGGTAGCGAAAGAAATCGGAGTGTGTGGCCTGTTGGTGCCGTGTCAAAAACAACAACATCCCAGGTCGGATTTTCCATGTGGCGAAGCAGTTCATCGAAGGCCAAAGCTTCATCCAAGCCAGGAAGAATCATTTCTGAGGTTTTTACTTCCGATTTCATTTCGGCTATCTCTTCCTTTGCAGAGGGGTCAAGCATCATCCCCAGTCCACCAAAGCCGCCCATGCCGCTGCCTCCCATGTTATTCATGGCCTCGCCAAATTTCGGTAATAAAGCGGATAATTTAGCCTCAGGGTCCATTTCTAGACCGTATAAGCCATTGACGCCTTCCACGGGTTGGGGTTCTGATCCAAGTTGGACATTGAGTGAATCAGAGGTTGAATGAGCAGGGTCACTTGACACCAGTAACACCTTCAATCCTGAATCGGCGAGCCAAACTGCAGTTGCGGCCGATGTTGTCGTCTTGCCAACTCCTCCCTTCCCTCCAAAGAGTAACAGTCTCGCCATGCTTTAGCCAAGAGATGGGGGTGTTTGAATCACACCCCTGTCTCAGAATGAATCAACGCTTTGATGAAGGGGGGTGTCAACCGCTAAGTGTGACATCAGCATTGGTCTTATTCCAACTGTCGAGTTTTTGTGCCCTGCTTGGCATGACACTTGGTTGGCGGGGTGTCATGACTCGATTCTCTGGATTTTATGACTTGCCGACTGCATGGAGCCAAGTTTTCTGGGGAATTGTGTTAGGTGGTTTTTACGCTGTATCAGCGGACGGTGCATTGTTTGTGCCCTACTATGAAACTGTGACGTCAAAGGGTGACACTGACACGGGATTGAACATCGTTTCTTTGCTGCTCGTCACACTCTTTGTCACACTTGGAACGCACTTTTTGCTCCGAAGAAAGCGAGTTAGGCTGGGGGGTTCACAACCCAGCAGTGGATGGGCTCTTGGTTTGGCGATTGGCGGAATGGTTTCCATGGTACTGATGTATCGGATGTTTGAATTCCAGGATATGGGCCCCATGGGTTTGGCAAATATTGCCTTGTTGGCCATTTTCACTCCACGTGCAGAAGCCCTCATCACCGCACGACATGGTTTCATGATGTTAGACGATCGACGTTGGGGGGCCATTTTACGCTCCATGTTTTGGCGCTCAGGCCTCCTTGTCGCAGTGTATTTCGTTGTGTTTAATCCACTCGGCTGGTTCATTTTACTACCTTTCATTATGCTAGCAACGCCTTATGCTGAAAAATGGATTTGGGAGTCGGTTCCAAAAGAAGGTCGCCGCCGGCTTCGTCGCATTTGGGCCGAGCAGGCACGTGCATCAACTGGTGTGATTGCCTCAGAACTTGATTCTGAGGAGTAAGTGATTGATTGTTTAGAGTGCTATGAATCAATTGTAGTGATTTTAGTACGATTTCATCTTTAACCTCTGCGGGGGTTTTTCACGGCAACCGTTAAAGGACGCCAGCCGAGCCTCATACCATGGGTGCATGCCCTTATTGCCGTAGCACAACGCTGCCCAGCGACACGATTTGCTATTCTTGTGGTCGCGTCTTGCCAAGTGGTGAACGTTCCTCGTATCGTTTGGAGCAACAATTTAACCGCGGTTCCAAAGATACCACGTACAAAATGGCACAAAAGCCATCCAAACGAGGTATTGTGCAAACGCACATCGGTACTCGGCGCAATATCATGAAGCGTCAGAAGAACAAAGTTCGAAGTGTTGCTTTGGTTGCTCTAATTGGATTTGTGATGATGTCTCCTGCTGCCCAAGAAGCTGTTTTTAGCGCCGATGAATTCCTTCTTGATGCTGTGACTGGCTATCACGTCTATCCGGTTGAGGCATCATACACTTTGTCCAAAATAGTGGATTTGCAAAACAAGGGTGCAGCTGGATATATGGTTGAAAGCATTCTCATACCTCCCGTGATCACAACGGCGATGGAACATCAATATCAATTTGAGTTCACAGATGGATCAGAGCCGATACAACCCATGACAATTCAACAAACCAACCAAATTACCGTAGTCGTTGAAGGCTCCTCCATCAACGTACCCATCGATGGACTTCCCAGTAAGAGCTACGAGGAACGGGTGATCACATCAGGTGGACATGAGGTATGGTGGCCAGGTTTAGGTTCAGATATTAACGAGTGTGAAGTCGCCAATTGCGTATTGGTAAAAATGAATCTTGCTGCCGGTGCAAGTGGTCGCTTCAGTTTTGACATAGATCTCAGTTCGCATTCGTATTCATGGTGGTCAGATACTCGGGTTGACCCTTGGATTCCTGGACAAGAATATGGTATTAACTTGGAAAATTCTGGGACATTTGCTGATATTGCCAATCGTGATTCAGGCCTCCGTCAAACTCAATTTGGTAGTGAATTGTGGTACGAGCGTGATGGGGGGGCAGGTTATGCTATCAACGCCCAAGATGCGCTAGTCACAAGCACTGCAGATTTGATTGCTTCAAGTTTACCAGAAGGACGGTCCGACAATGCTTACGCCTTTGCCAGAGCTGCATTTGACTTCCTTCATGCCAATGTTGTTTATGACACCGAGGCTCCCAATCCAGCTCGAAGTGGTCCTGCTTGCTTGGCCAGTGGCCTCGGAGATTGCGACGAGCAAACAAACGCCTTCTTCAGCATCCTCCGGACACGGGGCATTCCTGGATGGTATGCCTTTGGAGTGCTTGGAGACCCGAAATTCACCGATGTAAAATGGGAAGCCCACGCTTGGGGCTATATTCAACTCCCTCTGAATGACGAATGGTGCGAAGAAAAGAAGATAGTTCTCTCATCATGCTATGTTGAAGGATCCGTTGATGTGGTCAATAACAAGTGGTTGCTCAATACACCTACTGCTTATGTTGATTGGATTGAAGGTCAAGGAACAGATGGCACTGATGTCAACAATTACTTTCACCCTGTTCGCGAAGGGCCTTTGGGTTCCGGAGTGGATATTGATCGTGTACGGAGTTATGACACCATCGATAGTGCAGATATCTCTGGTGGAAATTTCAAGGTCAATCGTTACGCTGAGAATTTGAAGTGATGTGACCGAAATGAGAATAATTATCGGAGGTGCAGGAAGGGTCGGGCGTGAACTCGCTCGCGCCTTACGAGCAGAAAACTACGATATCGTGCTCGTGGACCAAGATTCAAGAGCAGTTTCAAACGCTCAGACTCTTGATTGTTTAGTCATCAATGGAGATATCACCTCACGTGACAAACTCATCGAAGCAGGTATCGAGGATGCCATTGTTTTCATAGCCGCCACTCCTTCAGATGAGCACAACATGATCGCTTGTTCAATGGCCGAGCATGCACATTCCAGCCTCAATGGAAAGCACACTCTCACCAGTATTTGTCGTGTGCGAAGTCGGAAATACATCGAGGAATATCAGTCCGGAAATCTGACCGAATGGGCTAAAGTTGACTACGTTGTCAATCCGCTTGCTGGTGCTATAGAACGATTGAATGCAGGACTTCGTTCAAATGATATTGAACAGGTAATTCACATGGATGATGATGCTTACATCATTGAGATGGATGTTGGTGAAACAGCTCAAACCATCATCAATCGTCCACTTGCTACACTTGAAGAAGAAATGGTTCATGGATTGCCTACCGTCGTTGCAGTTAAACGAAAAGGAGAACGCAGTATTATTCCGAATGGGGACACCAAACTTCAGGTTGGAGACCGAATCGCAGTAGCAACCGTTGGTGTTGAAAGTTTCAATCCAGCCCTCATCATGTTCGGTCACGAAATGACCTACTTCCCAGAGACTCCACGAGTTGTCATTATCGGTGCCACTGAAATCGGTTCGCGTATGGCCTCGCATTGGCTAAAATTTGGTGCGAAGGTGACCGTGATTGAGCGGGATCTTCAACAAGCAAATCAACTCGCGGGGTCTTCAATAGGATCTAATCCTGATATTGAAGTGATTCATGGCGATCACCTTGATCGAACTGTGCTCACTGAAATTGCCATGGACAAACACGATGTAGCAGTCAGTGCACTCGAAAGCGACCATGAAAACATTGCAGCGGTTTTGCTTGCCAGTGACCTCGGAGTAACTCGAACGGGTCTACTTCTGTTCGATGCAGATTTGGTCAAAGTTACTCAGCGCATGGGAATTTCATTTGCCGTTGACCGACGAAGTGTTGCGGTTGACAACATGTTGACTCACGTCCATAGTCAATTGGCTGGCCATTTTGTCCTTCTCTCAGACATTCCCAATGTCAATGGGGCTACCTTCGAGGTGACCGAAAAGGCGAAGTTTGCAGGTAAGAGTGTTGCAGATGCACATCTCCCAGAATGGATGAAATTAGCCTTTATCAAGCGCCAACATCTCAACGGAAGGTGGGAAACTTCGAAACCTTCTCCTGGTCATCTTTTGCTAGAAAACGACCGTTTAATCATATTTTGCCACCAGGATAAGATGCCTGATGCAGAGAAACTCTTCAAGGTGTAATCATGCGTTTTGACGTCTTGTATCTCATCTTAGGATGGACGCTCATCGCCTTGACCGTTCCGTTGGGATTTTGTGGTCTACTCACAATTTTCCTAGATAATTGGACAATGGCGCTGTATTCTTTTGCCATACCCGCTGGTTTATCGGCCCTTTCGGGCTTCCTGATGCTCAGTTTGGGCACCAGGACCGACACATCAGAACGCTTACGTGACCGTGAAGCCTTTGCTGCAGTTGCATTAGTATGGCCTATTGCAGTCTTTATCGGCGCCCTTCCATTTTGGTTCGGTGGAATGTTTGTGGGACCATTTACAGATGGCGCCTCCATGGCCGATGTTCTGCGCGGTGCTGTGAATTCATGGTTTGAGTCGATGTCTGGATTTACCACGACAGGTGCCACTGTTATTTCTCATCAAATGAGTCCTAATTGTGTTCCTGGAGTGACACTTGATTGCATCAATGCCCAACCAAGAGGTTTACTCATCTGGAGATCTTTGACACAATGGCTTGGAGGTATGGGAATCATCATGCTGGGTATGATGATTTTGTCCCGTGTGATTGGTGGTGGAATGGCTCTTGCACGAGCGGAACTTACGGGACCCTCCCTCTCCAGAATCCGTCCAAAATTGAAACAAACAGCTTTGGCATTATGGGGGCTGTATTTTTTCCTCACATTGTCTGAGTTTCTGCTTCTTTATCTTACGGGAGCAATGAATCTATTCGATGCTGTCAATCATTCATTAACAACGATGCCATCCGGTGGTTTTTCAACACATGATGCTAGCATCGGTTACTATGATTCAGTCCTGGTTGAATCCATCATTATCGTTTTTATGTTCCTTGCTGGTGTTAATTTCACCCTCCTTTGGTTCATTCGTGAAGGTGATTATAAGAAAGCATTTGGCGATGAAGAATTTCGCAATTATGCCTTGTATGTTTTCGTAGCGTTTGTCGCCATATCCATCGCTCTTATCGTCTCTGGTAATCCAGTCTCAGGTTCAATTCGGGATGGGCTTTTCCAAGTTGTTTCCTTTGCCACATCCACGGGATATACCTCAACGAATTACATGGGTGAATCATGGCCGCTGTTTGGTCATTTGATTCTGTTCATCCTAATGGTCATCGGAGCGAGTGCTGGTTCAACCAGTGGTGGATTGAAGATCATGAGGGTTACACTGGCGTTCAAAGTGGCCATGAGAGAACTCGTACGAATCGCTCAACCTCGCAAAATCCAGCACGTTCGAATGAATGGAGAAGTTGTTGAAGAAAAGCAGATTGGATTGATTATTGGCATGTTATTTGTCTGGGTTGGCCTGTTTTTCATATCGAGTTTGGTTCTATCAATGTTTATGCCCAATGACACATTTGAGAGCGTTACAATGGTAGTAGCCTCTTCACTTGGAAATACTGGCCCAACCTTGGGGAATTTTGGTCCTACTCAAACTTGGGATAGCATGAATTCAGGCGCTCTCATTATCACTTCAATATTGATGTGGTTTGGTCGTCTTGAATTGCTTACTGCCGTGATTCTCTTGCACCCACACACATGGCGTAAGGAAGCAAAATCAGATGCTGACCTCAAGGCTGTTGCAGTGGTCAAGCGAATGTTACCCGAACGGGAAAAACAGGACGATCAAAACAACGTCATTTGACCGGGCGTTGATTCATCATCTTCGCCGTCTTCGTCTGTAGTCTGCCTGATGTCTTCAAGAATTGGTACGGGTTCAGATTTCTGATGTTGAGACATGACCTCTTCCTGGTGTAAATTTTCCAAGTATTGCTCCTTTGCTTCTTTGTAAGCAGATACCAACTCTTTGGTACTTCGCCTTGATAACGCCAAACCGCACATGGCTGCATGCTCCTCTGCTGTCAATCCAAGTTGCAAGGATATCCCAAAATTATGCGGGTCTCCTAGCTCACTTTCCTCTCTTGACAACAACATCAAAGCAGGAAGAAATTCTTCTCTTGCAGTGCTTTTACTTGTAGCGGTGACCGTTGCCAATTTCTCTACAATACTTGGTCGAGCGACTGCTCCTGATCGCCTCAAGAAATGAGGGTAAGACGGGAATATCCGTCCTTCAAGGGGGACAGGGTTTGCAATGGAGGCTGAGAGCGAGGACAAATGTTGAGTCCAATATGTTGATCGATGTGCGGTGTTGAGGTAACGTCCCATGAACATCTTATCAGCTTGCTTCAGACTTTGAGCACCCCTTTGGATGCCTCCTGCATGGCTGAAGAGTGATGCATTATTCCAATGAACCCAATTCAGAAGTTCCGATGGGTCTTTGTCGATGGTTTGAGAGACCTTGAGAGCTGAAACCGCCGTGCGTGAACGATAAAGTGAATCCAGGCCGGGGAATATTTCAATAGAAACATCTCGTTGACTCTCGCCTGCATGAACATCAACCATTGACTTCGTAAGTGGTTGTGTGATTCCCGCAGTCATAACCTGAAGGTCCCGCACCAGAGCACGTAAATCTCCGTGGTTATTCTTCACTAGTGCAGTGATGGCGCCATCATCAAATTCAATGCCCTCCTCTCTTAAGACTCGGCGAGCAATACGGCGAAGCGCCTCGTTATTGGCTCGATCAAAAATTATCTTTTGTACATGACGACCGAAACGATCACGAGTTGAACGCCAAGAAGAATTCTTCCCCCACAATCCCATCTCATCGTTGCAGGCAAGAATCACTGGTTGTTTGGTTTGTGAAAGCAAGTTCAACAACTCTGCCTTTCCCCCAGAATCACCCGAAAGGGTTCCACCGCGTACGTTTTCATCGTTGACCATGGCCTGTTCAATACGAGCTTGGCTGATTTCCCGCAATCCACCTGAAAGGTGATCGACTTCATCAAGAAGGATCAAGGTCCGAGATGGTGGGGCGCTTGGGTCATGGAATAATGAGCGGTGGGTTGCACCACTTGTTGCTGCTTTTCGAATGGCCGCAGCATTTCGTGCATCGCTCGCATTCAATTCAATAACATTCCACCCCATGTCTTGAGCAATGGCCCGTGCCACGGTTGTTTTCCCAACTCCGGGGGGGCCGACAAGGAGGAGGGCCTTCTTTTTTGGTGAACCCTGTAGCCACCCATCGAGCCATAATCGAATTTTCCGACGTTGAACTTCGTTACCTTCCAGCATCTGTTCGCTGGTGGGTCGGTAGCGCTCTGTCCAGTCGCTTGGTTGACCCATGGGGTAAACTTGACGCCGAGGGTTCTTCAACATCACCGATGCTAAAGGTCGGCGATATTGACTCTCTTCTGTTCACCCGTATCACGGTCACGGAGTGTTACAGTCCCGTCTTGGAGCGATTGGTGGTCAACCGTAATGCAGGAGGGTACCCCGATTTCATCGGCCCGCGCATATCGCCGCCCAATTGAGCCAGAACCATCGTACATGGAAACTGTACCCGTTGATTTGAGGAAATTGCCATGAATTTCCTTTGCGAGTTCACCCATTCCTTCTTTCTCAAAGAGAGGGAATACACAGACATCTACTGGGGCGATGTTCTTCGAAAGATGCATGATTGTGTAGGCTTCACCCTCTCGCTCTTGTTCTTCGTAAGCATGGTCAATGACATGCCAGAGAATCCGGTCGATACCAAAGGCTGGTTCAATCACATGAGGAATGAACCATTCTCCGGTCTCCTTGATGCTCTTTTGGTTGACTTTGACATGTTCTTCCTCAACCGTGACGTCTGTTCCATTTACATTCAATTGGGCGGGGAAGTTTGTTTCCTTTGGTAAGGACTCGACGGCATTTTTGACTGCACCAGCAAGTTGTTTGAATGCTGGGCCTGCTGTTGCACCGTTGATGGTCCAACCATCAATTTCAACCATGCGTGGCTCGTCAAATTCTCTTCTCGCCCTCAAAGTCCGTCCGGTGGCCTTCTCGTGAGATTCTAAGTCATAACAGCCACGATGTGCGATTCCAACACACTCTACCCAGCCGTAGGAACCCTCAATTTCAGCATCCCAACAATCTGTCGCATAGTGGGCCATTTCATCATGTTCATGTTGGCGGAATCTGATTCGTTTGGAGTCGATCCCGACTTTTTGGAGGAATGTGTGTGTCATTCCCATGAAGTATCCAACGGTAGCATGGCGGATAATACCCTGTGCCACTGCCTCTCGAAGGGTCATCTCAAGTTCTCCATTCTCATCTGCGACCAATGTCAGGGGAGTGTCATCCCATTGTTGAAAATCATGTTCAACATTGACCTCTGGGTCAATGAAGTATTCCAATTCAGCCATGTTGAATTCACGAAGGCGAATCATCCCCTGCCGGGGAGATATTTCATTCCGATATCCTTTGCCCACTTGAACGGCTCCAAACGGCAAACGTTCTCGAAAGTGACGATAAAGTGAGGGATAGGAGGTGAACATGCCCTGAGCTGTTTCAGGACGGAGGAAACCTGGTCGACCAGATTGACCGGCTCCAATCGTGGTATTAAACATCAGATTCTGTGCAGATATGGGGCTCCATTGGCATTCATTGCACGCAGGACAAGGTGGTTTGATGAGATTGAGGAGTTCTTGTAACTCATCCTTCGAGAGCGCATCAGGATTTGGATGGTGTCCTTCGAGCAAGGTGTCTGCACGACTTCCTTCTTCACATCCACCGCAATCGGTCATGAAATCAGAAAATTCACCGACGTGACCACTGGCTTCTAGAACAGCATAGGGCGTGATGGTTGGGCAAGAGAGTTCAACGATATTACCCATTTGCAACCAGTGGTTGATCCATACCTGATTGATGCGTGAACGGAGACGACCTCC
Source organism: Candidatus Poseidonia sp. (assembly GCA_022426155.1). Lineage (GTDB taxonomy): Archaea > Thermoplasmatota > Poseidoniia > Poseidoniales > Poseidoniaceae > Poseidonia. The sequence continues at coordinate 11,670 of JAKMEE010000012.1, forward strand.
AACGGGTCCAAAATCATACAGCCCCTTGGCTCCTCCATGAATCTCAAATGCGGGAAGCAAAAATCCTCTTCTCTTGAGCATCCCATTGAGTCGGTCGAGGCGTGTTGCGTCATTCTCGCCCATACCTTCACCCATCCTTTCCTATCGTGGGCTACCTATGAACTTCACCGCACTCAAAGGGTGTGTGAGATACATTCTTGACATGCACATGATTAAATCACTCCACTCCTTCCTTTCAACATGGGTCAGTCCATGGTGGCGATTGTTCAAGACGATTGCACTGGCTGTGACCTTTGTATTACGCACTGTCCATTTGAGGCTCTTTTACCGTTGGCAGTAAATCCAGAGGGGCGTACAAAGGCAAAACGTCCTGTTGTTGTGGTCGAGGCTCAATGCGTTGGATGCTTATCGTGCATTGGTTCCTGCCCCACGGACGCTCTTCACGAGATCTCTGTGCCTGTATCAACAGAAGAATCGCCATTGCTCAATCCATCGCAGCCCCCTCTCACAGAAAAGGTGGTTCGTTGGAAAAAACGAGCCAATCGTTGGGCCTGATGTGTGGCATCCATCCGTTACTTCTTTAAGTTCCATTCACACGCTTCGCGCTAGTGAGGCGTGAAAATAAATGGCGGAAATAGTCTACTTGGATTCCCCAGTTGAATCTGAGAAATTGTATGAACAGCTATGTCCACCTGTTCGTCAATGGTTTCAAGACAAATTTCCTGACTTTACTGCGCCCCAAAAACTTGCCATCCCTTCGATTATGAACAAGGAACATCTGTTGTTATGTTCTCCCACAGGGTCTGGTAAAACACTGACTGCTTTTCTTTCGGTTATTGACCAACTGGTACGACTTGCACTTGACAAAAAATTGGAAAAGAAAGTTCACGCGATTTATATTTCTCCAATCAAAGCACTCGCCAATGATATTCAACGCAACCTCATTGGCCCTTTGAACGAGATCAAAGAAAAATATCTTCCAGACCGTGCCCAAGACATTCGAGTGGGGCTTCGAACGGGTGATACATCCCAATCAGACCGTCAGAAAATGCTGCGAAAGCCCCCACATATCCTCATCACAACCCCAGAAAGTTTGGCTATTGCCATCACATCTCCCAGATTTCAACCGATTGTCAGTGATGTTGAATACATGATTATAGACGAATTGCACTCAATGGTTTCTACCAAGCGAGGGGTCCATCTTTCACTGACTCTTTCCCTCCTTGACACCCTGCTCAAGAACCCTGTCCAACGTATCGGAATTTCTGCGACGATGGAACCACTTGAGACAGTTGCCGAGTACCTTGTTAGCAGCGATGACAGAGAAGCACGAGGACAACCGAATAAAGTCTCGATAGCGAAAATATCTGGATCCAGGGAATTGGATTTAGACATCCTGATTACTCATCCAAAATTCAGTGACCTCCCTGTGATGAAAATTCTTGATTATAACATCGAAGCCATTGCTGATTTAATTAGCGCCCACACTACCACTTTGGTCTTTGCAAACACTCGAAAAATGACGGAAACAATCGTTCAACGCCTTCGTCCATTTTTAGGAGATTTAGTTGCTGGGCACCATGGTTCAATGGACAAAAACATCCGGTTGGATGTGGAAAAGAAACTCAAATATGGCCACCTGAGGGCTGTTGTCACATCATCCTCATTGGAAATGGGAATCGACATTGGGTCGGTTGATCTAGTGCTTCAGGTTGGCAGTCCAGGTGACATTGCCACAGCATTGCAACGCATTGGTCGTGCTGGCCACCATGTGGGTGGAATTCCTCGTGCAAGGTTTTTGCCTACCAGTGTGGATGACCTCATTGAACTCGCTGCTCTGCAAGCTGCCATTCAAACGGGCGATATGGATCGACTTGATTTCCCGCAAAACTGTCTTGACGTTGTCGCTCAATTCATGATTGGTTTAGTGATCATCAATGAACTTGATATCGATGAAGCCTACGAAATCATTGTCAATTCTTGGTCATATCGGAATTTCGAATACGATGACTTCATTGAAGTCTTAGATATGCTCGAGGAGGAACGACGTGTTTGGGTGGATTGGGAAGAAAACATCTACGGAAAGCGTGGTTATTCTCGTATGATCTTTTACACGAATATTGGAACAATCGCCCCTGACAATTCTTACTTGGTATTCAATGCCGAGGGGTCGATCTTAGGGCAATTATCGGGCTCATTCGTTTCCAACTTACGCGGTGGTGACGTCATTCTGTTGGGTGGTTCCACCTACCGTGTGACCAATATTCAGGGGACACGCGTCAATGTAACATCGGTCACTGGCCACCGACCCACCATCCCTTCATGGTCTGGAGAAGCACGTTCCAGAAGCCGAGAACTCTCAGGTGCCCTCCTCGATTTGATTGGACACTGTATTGTGGCATTGCGAAGAGAGCATGACCCCCGGGTCTTGCTACGCGATGCCTATGGTTTATCGAAGGAAGTTGCAAGTGCTATTGCTCGACACTTAGAAGAACATTCATTGGATTCATTCCAAGTGCCTGATCCACAACGAATCTTGGTCGAACAAGTCGTTACAGGTGCTCACCCGACTTACATGATTACCACATGTCGAGGTCGTGGCTTCAATACGGCTTTGGGCTATTTCATGGCTGGACTCGCCGAAGCGAACAACATTTCAGTGATTGAAATGTCCTTTGATGAAAACGGTCTCTTGCTACGAACTTCCGAAGAAGTCGATCCTGGCACAATGTATCAAGCGTTTCAACAAGGTAATCACATCGAAGTTATTGAACGGTACATCGTAAATACACAAATTTTTGCAAAGCGATTTAGAGAAGTTTCTGGTCGTTCATTGATCATACCAAAGCGAATCGGTGCCGAAGAGATCAGTCCTCAACAATTCCAACAACGTGCAGAGGCTTTGCTCAACAAGCATCGCACAACTGAGGATAGCTTGTTGATGCGAGAAGCGAAAAATGAAATCATGTTTGCTGATATTGACATGATTGGATTGGAAAATTTCCTCTCCGCCTGTGTTGAGGGTGAAGCTCGGATTGTACATACAAAAGTTGTTGTTCCATCCCGCCTCGGTATGTCACTCTTCATGTCCGCCTTTGAAGATCTGATGTCGATGAAGACCCGGGCTTTCTTGGTAAAAGACATCGATCCCGCTATCTTGCAACGTCTGCTCGGAACCCGTTCGTTGGCAACGGAATTATCAGATGAACAATTGACGAATTATTACTTGGACAAGGCCCCCATCCCACAAGATGCAAACGGTCTGTTCCGTTTGATGAGCCATGGTGGAGGTTTGGACCGGGATTTCAACAATCCATTGTACAAAGAAAAGTTATCCAATATCGATATTGAACGAGTGGCTGGATGGGTTCAAGAGTTATGCCAGGCGGATCGAATCACGAAGATTGATGGGACTGGTCTGGATGAACTCGATGGAAAATGGTTCTCCTCATACATGGCTGAAATTCACGGGACTCTTGGTTGTCTAGCCGTTAACGGTGGGAAAGATGTTGAAGATCTACGTGAATTACATACTCGTGGGATTCGTTACAAAGTCGCAGTTGAATTTGACGGGCGTACTCCAACAAAATGGGAAAATCGTGAGTTGAGTGACCCAGAAGAAGCCATGCGTGTAAAAATTATCGAGATGCTAGGTTCAGAAGGCCCAAAAACAACAGAAGGCTTGGTTTCTCGTTTGCCCTTCCCTGAATCATTGATTGAACGTGTACTCCAAAACCTCGAAACCCGAAATGTCATTTCTGTAGGCTTTTTCAAGCAAACTGATGATGCTGAATATATTTTGAGAGTCGATGAACATCGACTTACTGGAGGTGAAGAAGAGGTCGTTGAATATCGATGGATTCAAAACTTAGTTCTCGAAAAATCCTTCAAACACTATCCCGATGGTTTTTCAGCCTTCAACGAACATGTTCTCTTCCAAAAACAACAAGAATTATTGTACAGGATTGATGGATTTAATTTCAGTGATTGGAAGGACGTCCAATTGGATTCTGATGTGATTATGGGACGATTGCTCCATAATCGAATCGGATACACAACCAAGGGCAATATCTCCATGTTGCTTGGATTGAAACCTGAACCATGGATTGGGCCGATGGAAGCCGAATTATTGACCAAGATACCAATCGGAGAAAATGTGACTCGTCAGGAAATTATGGCGGATTATCCGAAGGGTGATGAATTTAAATCGCTGCAAAGAGATCTCAAAAACGCCCTTAGTAATTTGGAACGTCAAATGTTGGTTGTAAAGCAATTTGAGGAGGTGGCAGGACGACGTCGTCGCCTCTCATTATTCCACCGAGTTCATGATGTATACCCACCAATGAGTTTTGAGGATGCTTTGGTTGAAGTAATTCGCAGAATGGGGCCCGTGAAGGCGAACACGCTCCGTTTCTACGTTTCACAAGGTTTTGAAGAATTGACGATCGCTCTGATGAATTTGGAGCGAACTGAACGGGTCACCAAGGTCATGGCCTTGGTTCCTGAACCCGAAGCATTCTACTGCGTTCCAGAAGAAGCAGAATTGCTTGGTCGACCACGTAGGGAGGATCGGGAAGTTCGGATCCTCACTCAATCTGATCCTTATGTTTCAAGATTCATTTGGGAAGTTCGTCGTGTTCTGGATCGTGGTTGGTATCTTCCAATTTTCAAGGGTGTTGATCCGATTGGTAAGGTCTTGATGTTCAAAGTGAATGATTACCTCGAAATCAAAGACTTACATGTTCCAACAGCTTACTTGGATGAGTTCTGTGCAGCATTTGAAACCCTTCTTCAGAATCATTCAGACCAATTAATCGACGTCGCCGTTCTTTCAAATTTCAACAGCGAACCTATCACTCAGGTAGACGATGCTACTCGTGAAGCATTGGAACGTATCGGTTTCAAAATTACGGGAGAGCGAATGATTCGTGGTGCTATTGTTGACCCCCAACCCCGTGAAATCGCTGAAAGAGCCTTATTCCATATTCATAACCTCCACCAAAATACACGTCATGAAAATGAATTGCAAGCACTCAAGGCAACCACTGAAATCAGAGATGATTTTGCGCTACGTGGGCGCTGTGAGTTGTATCGTGTTGACCTCAAGAGCATGGCGAGTGCGAATCGGTTACACCAAGGAATCAACCTACGTGGTCATCAAGTCTGGGCTTCATACCAACATTTCCAGGACATTCTTGCCATAAGGAACGAACCTGCTGATGAGGATTTGTGGGATGTCATGGAGTTCTTCACCTCCAATTCGGACCCAAATTTGTTCAAAGAGCGGCACGCTCTCTCTCAATCAGAGTTCCGGAAGTTAGTTCAGCCTTTGATTCGTACAGGTCATATCGTGCAGGATTTCCGTGGCGGATTTAGAACCGTGATGCCAAGAAACGACATTGACCGTGTTGAACTGCGCAGGGAATTCATCCGTAAATTAATCGAAAAATACCCTGTTATCACATTGCGCCAACTGACTCAACTCTCCGGAACCTCGTTTAAGCCAGAGGAATTGAAGGCCGTTCTCAACTCGTTTGAAGAAGATGAAACTCTCATCAAAGGTTTCCTCATTGAGGATTTCCATCAAGTCTGCTGGGGGAGGAAAGAATTGTTGGAGGAGGCACGCTCCATCCCTCCGATACGTGATTTCGTCCTCCCTCCATCGGATCCGATTGCTCCGTATTTTGCCGATATACTCAAGGAACGTTTTGGATTTGGTTCAGCGTATTTGGTCTTCAGAAATGCAGAACCGGTGGCCGCATTCAAGGCAAATACACGAAATAAAATTATCGATGTGAAAGATTTCGAAGGATCTGAAAAAGCTTGGCGAATTGTCAAAGAATTTGCTTGGGAGCACCAAATGCCATTGCAAACAGAACTTCGCATCGGTGGCAAGAAACTTCAGTAACTGCCCATCATTCGTTAAATCAGCATACCAATGTTGTTTAAAGTACCCCGCGGTTACCAACCTACATGCAGAAAGCAGTTTTCTTGGTTTCATTATTCGTTTTGAGCCTTCTCTTTCCTCTCACTTCTTCAGTGCAAGCACAAACAAGCGGAGAAGGAGAATCTGATGATTTTCAAATACTTCACACAGCAATCAATCCTACAAATAACCACACATACCATCTTCTTTCAGCAGGCTCATGGGAAGATTCTGCACAAGCTGCACGTGGTCTTGGAGGTTTCTTGACGACCGTGGATGACGAGGTTGAAAACACATGGTTGTTCGATACTTTTGCATCTTGGGACAATCTCTCAAGGCACCTATGGACTGGTTTGTCCGATGTCAATTCGGAAGGTGAATATCGCTGGCATGATGGAACTCCATTCTTTTATCGAAATTGGGGAGAAGAGCAACCATCTGCCGGTGGAGATGAAGATTATGTCCACATTGCCTCAACCAACATGGGTAATATCATGCCAGAAACATGGAATGATTTGGAAAATGACCCTCAATATTTCCCGGTCTATGGCGTTGTTGAGATCGGACCCGGTGCCGACTTTTCACTTCGATTTGACGGGGAAGGCGATCATGTAGTTGTTCAACACGACGAACAACTTAACTTCACTGATTCCCAAGAAATTGAATTGGAAGCATGGGTTCATCCATTCAAGGTTGAAGGCTTGCAATTCATCATGATGAAGGGTGATTATGGGTGGGGCATGTACCTTAACGGAGACAAACTCGCTTACGCTTCTGAATACAGCCTATCCCAACATCCCCAATCCAATCAAACTCTCGATGCTAATGTTTGGTCGCATGTCCGAGTTTCCATCCAGAAAGATGTTGGTGGTGAATTTTTCATCAATAATCAATCCGCTGGATTGATCGGTGCTGAAGATGCCAAAATCCCTCTAGGCGACTTTGGTTCCAACGATTGTTTCACCTCTGGTGACGATTGCGATGAATTGTATATCGCCAGAATGGGGGCTGGATGTGAGTGCAATTACTTTGAGGGAATGCTCGACAACCTATCCATTTGGTCTTCCAAACAATCCTCACCAGTTGGCGAATTGAATTTAAGTTCTGAATGGACCTTTGCAGAGGGCGAAGGTGACATTACGATTGATCATGAATCTCGTAACGGAAGCATTGTCGGTGCTGATTGGGTGATGCCCGACGGTTCAATTGTTGCTCAAGCCGTTGAGTTATTCTCGGGAGAAGAATACTATTTGGAATTTGTAAACGACGGTGACACCTTGCTCTTTTTCGTAGAAATTGGTGAATACACGCGCTCCTTGTCTTGGTTTTCTTTTTCCTACAAATTTGACGAAGGCGGTTTACCGACAAATTACGATTTGTACATGGCTCATGACGAAGTGCCAACTTCATGGAATCATGATGAATACATTCTCGCGGAATATGGATGGGCCTCAGAAAGTTGGTCTTGGCCAGATGAGGGCATCGCATGGTTTTCAATTATCCCAGATGGTGATCTGGAAGAGTTGATCATCTCGGTCGAGATTGATACGGCTGACCCACCGCCTACACTTGATGAGATGACTGAACTCAAACAAAGTATCCCAGTTACAAATCAAGAATTGTCAGGGCAAGGAGGTCCTGGAGGCGATTGGGATTTCATCGCGAATTACTATTACGTCAATGTGACCGAACCACTCGCTGATTTACGAGTTCGAACCTACGGTGGACGAGGCGATGTGGATATCGGGATTTCATATTACAGTCCTCCAACACCCCAAGATTTCTGGGTCTGGGATGAGCCTTCGACTGAGAAGGATCAGGGTGAGGTACAACTTGAGGCTTGGTCAACCGGCGGCGGCAATGATGAAGAAGTCCACTTGTTCGACGTGGAGCCAGGTTTGTATTACATTACGGCATATACATACCGTCAAGCGAGGGAATTTACTATTGTGACAGATTTCGTTTATCCTCCCGAAAACGTTGAGCCAAGCGATGCAATCGTCCTCACACCAGGAATAGAGTATGGCCTTTTGAGCGGATATGTCGGTCTTTCACAATACTTCAAAGTGGAGGTGCCTCAAGACACAGAGCGCTTGATTGTGGACCTCTCCGATGGGGATGGAGAAGCCTCTCTTTTCATGCGCTTGGACCAAGCCCCCACTTCGACCACGTATGATCATCATTCAACATCTGGAGGTGCAGATGATAGAATTGCATTCAATGACCCAACTCCGGGTTGGTGGTACATTCTCTTGACCTCAGAATCTGTCTTTACTGGAGTGAACATCATGGCAGAGTTTGCGGACCGATATGTCTGGTCCTACGATGGAACGCCCATTGAATTGTACAACGAGGAGCCCCTTTCCGGTATTGAGGTTCCGAAAGGGGAAACCATCGAATTCTATGCAACTCTTGATGAGCCAGGCAATTATTTCCAAATTGAGTCATCAGGTGGTTCTGGTGATGTAATGATTACCATCAATGGAATGCAATTCATGTTTGATATGTTCGGAGGAGATGATGGATGGATTGACCAAGGTGGCCGACAAGGACCACCGCTTGAATTCGAAGCTGAACAATTTGAGATGAACAGCGGTAAATCTGGCACAAATCACATACTGACGGTGGAATTCCCAACCAACGGTGACATTGATATTGAAATCAGGGGTATTTCTGACGTCATAGATCTCACTTTAGTAGCTCGATGGGATGTCTCAGATTTCCCTGTTGAGCCCATAGATCCAGTGAAACCAAAAGAAGGAACTGAAGCCTCATCCTGTGATGAGACTGCCAGAAATGATTTCGCTGAAAGTGATCTTGATGGGTCTGGCGTATTGGAAAGCGACGAATTAGGAATGGATTCAGATGATCAGATTTCATCGGTAGGACCTCGAATCTTCATGTTGTTTGATGCTAACGAAGATGGTGAGGTGGAATACAGAGAATACTTGCAGGTGATGTGCAATTGCGATAATGAGGTCACCATGGCATTTGAAGAATTTTCCCAAGGTGGGGAACAAGTTTCAATCAAAAACCTCATCACTCATCCATGGATGAACAAGTATGATTTTGAATCCTATGATGGAAACGAAGATGGTTTCATCGATCGTGATGAATTAGGGCTCTTGGCAATTATGTGTGAGACCACATTCGATGCCTTTGACGGTGATGGTGATGGAGTGCCCGATGACGAGGATGCATTCCCTGACGACCCTAGTGAGAGCAAGGACACAGACGGTGACGGGGTCGGTGATAACTCAGATCTCGCACCAAGCGTTGCCAATGACATCATATATTCTACTGCAGCGATTTTATTCCTGGTTTTAGCTAGTCTTCTTGCTCTCTTCATTCGTGGTGCAAACCGCAATAATGACAATCCAACGGGTTGGGATGGAATGGAGAGTATGGAAGACAGAATGTTAGGTGAATCCCCATCCAAATATGTAGAACCGCTTCCAGAATCGACCATGGATTATTCCATATCATCAACTGAAAATATCTCAGACCCGTTACCAATTGAATTGGTTTCAGATGTACCAGTTGCACAAGAACTCACGGCACCTGACCCCTCGTTGATGGGAATGGTACTCAGCGGACGAGAGACCCTTGAATATCCAACCTCTTCCGGTAGGTTTTGGTTCCGAAATTCAATGGAAGAACCATGGCAACTCGATGAGTGATTCAAAGAGTCATCTTCATCAGCCTTTGTTTCATGGGCCAACTGCCCTTGTAGTGTAGTGGATATCACCCCGGCCTCCGGAGCCAGGAACCCGCGTTCGAATCGCGGCAAGGGCGTTCATTCATCCTCTGAAACGAAGTTTTTCCAACGCTTCATGTAACTGATGAATGTCTCGTTAAGCCCTGCATGTCGTAAGGTACGGGGATGAAATGGGGGTCGTTGAATCTCTTCTCCCTTTGTTCTGATCATCTCTGGCCATGTTGGATGGGCAATTCCAGCACGGGCTACACCGATGAGGTTCGCTCCTTCACCAATTGCAAAATCCACATCTGCTCGGTCCCAAATAGCGCCTGTCGTGATAATTGGAATCGTCCCCTTGAGGTCATCCGTGAACCACCGCGTGAGGGTCTTTTCCTCATCACCTTCATTGGTGTGGAGTGGAAAGATATCCCAACATGAGATGTGGAGAAAATCCATTCCCCAATCTTTGCACCATCTTGAAACTTCGAGGGTATCGGACAAGGTAATGCCAGCCTTTTCAATCACGGGGGAGAGTCTGACACCAACCAAGAAATCATGACTTGTTACCTTACGAATTGCCTCATAGATTCTTTGCAGAAATCTTGCTCTGTTCTGAAGAGTACCTCCCCATTTGTCCTTTCTGCGATTGGTGACAGTTCCGAGGAACTGACAAATCAAATAACTATGCGCACCGTGGAGTTCAACACCATCAAAACCTGCCTTTTCACACCGTTGGGCAGCGTCAGCAAAATCTTGTATGAGGCTCTCAATTTCATCATGAGTTAATGCCCTTGATGACTCCTCCATGCCCGCCTCTATATTTTCAGATGCCGAAACAGGTCTCACACCATTCAATGCCTCTGGGGCCCTCATGCCCCCGTGAAAAATCTGAACCAGTCCAATCGAGCCATGCTGATGAATCTCCCTTGCAAGTTGTGTCAATCCAGGAACATGAACATCAGAATAGACACCGATTTCACCATCCCAACCTTTTCCGTATTGTTGAACATTTGCCGCCGCCGTCGTGACAATACCAAAGCCTCCTTTGGCCCTCAAAGCGAGCCAATGGATTTCATCGTCGGAAATGGTTCCATCTTGATGACTCTGCTTATTGGTCATCGCAGCTAAAACAGAACGGTTTCGAACCTTGATGTTCGTTCGAGGAAAGACAAATGGCTCATCCATGGCTCTCATGAGAGGTGGTTAGGTGGGTCGGCCATCATCCTTTCCGAAGGAAATTCTCCGTCACCATTTGGCATCAAGGATGACTCGCTATCATGGTGAAGTGTTCTTATCTCGACTGAACGGTTCAATGAGCGTCAAAATATTTCGATGCATCTTTGGAAGAATCTCGAACATAATGAGGGCGATAAGGAACATTGCAAGGAGGCTGAAAAAGCGTGCAACATAGGTGTGCCCAAATTCAAATACACTCATCCCCCACAAATCCCACTCGGTGTAGGTCATGTGCATCCAGATTAATCCAGCATTACGGAACACGTTCAAAAAATGTATGAGTGGTATGACGAGAATCAGAGCACGTACACGTTGTTTCCAGTGAAGGTTGAGCACTGAGATTGCACCGATGAAGAGAACCATGGATTGCAAAGCCGTGCAGGCCAAAACAAAATTGATTCCAATCACTCCTCCATCTGCCAAAATCAATTCAGATTGGAAAGCATATTCTCCTGTGAAATCTGTAGAGAACCATCGATTTCCGTCCCATTCTTCCCAGGTGACTCGCCCACTGGTCGCATTCACCCATGTATCACCAATTTCAATGGATTCACCGCCTGCAAATCCGAGTAGCCACGCTGATTGAGAAGCAACGAACCAAATGGCGAGAATACTCAACCATGGAATGTAAGCGATCAACAGGTAGGGGCCACCTGCAAAAGCAACGGTTCCCCGAGCCCAATACAAGGCTTCTCGTTGGTGGGGCTGGTGATGTGTCTCCCACCAAGCCATACCAATTGCAAGAGGCAGAGTCATGGCGCACAATGCGACCAACACTGAATCATCATGTTCAAGGTAGGTCCATGAAAGGTTGAAAAAATAGAGACCCACACCGATCCACCCAATTTGTGCGAGGCGCTCAGTTGCAGATTTCCTCCAAATCCACGAACATGCCAAGGCAAACATACCGATGGCACCGACAAGTGTCGCGGTTGAACTTTCCATCAGCACAAGTCAATGCAGGGGTCGCTTCTCTTTGAACTTCTCCAATCATTCGGGAAAACCCTTCATGTTCCTAGGTGTGGCCATACCATGGAGGGAGTGTTTGTACAGTGGGGTCCAGAGCCCGATGACTTCGGTCCTTCCTCACAACCAGTTGCATTTTTGGACCGTGATGGTGTTCTCAATCTTGGAAAAGAAGGATATGTGAATGGGCCAGATGAAGTGGAATTACTCAAAGGAGCGGGTTTGGTTGTTGGAGCACTCAAAGAAGCAGGTTATCTTGTATGTGTTGTAACAAATCAATCGCCCATTCAGCGAGGATTGTGGGGTCCTGAACGCTTGGGTGACATCCATCATGAATTGCAACGGCAATTGCTTGGTGAACATTCCAAAGCCGCCATCGATCTTTTTTTGGCCTGCCCTCATCGGTTCAAAGATGGATGTGCTTGCAGAAAACCCTCACCTGGTATGCTCAGACTTGGACATCAAATGCTTCGTGAGGAAATTCCGACTGAACGTCAAGAAGGTCCCTTTGAACGACGAATCGAATCTCCGGTTGTGGATTGGTGGGGCAAAAAACCCTCCTCGCCTCATCCTTTGGATTTGATGGTGGGTGACCGACGCTCTGATATGGGTGCAGGGTGGGCTTTTGGGTGTCGTTTATTTCGTGTAAATGCAAGCATTGGGCTTACACAGGTTCAACTTCAATGGTTGAACGATGAAACATCTGGAGACTCATTCCAGCCATGAGGTGAATGTATGGGATGGTTAGGACTTGATGATACAGATACATTGGATGAAGGTTGTACGACTCATGCATTTGATGATTTATTGCGGCATTTGCCTTCCGATGTCGAGGTGGGAACGGCTCGTCTCGTTAGATTGTGGCCTTTTGCATCTGGGAGAACCCGAGGAAATGCGGCGGTGTCAGTTGAACTTCTGACCAAAAATGAAGCAGCTCTTATGGAACATTTAGAGGATTGGTGGCAGACCTCTCTTGTTCACCTCAAAGGTCAACATTCAATTTCTCATCATTCGAGCCGACAGCAACAATCAACCGACCCAGGAATGGTCTGGTTTTCTCATCAACCCGATGAATCTGCCTACTGGATGACAGTCAGGGGTGAAGTCAAACAGCGGGATTTACCAATTCCCGATAAGGAATGGGGAGGTCTTGGTTGCATTGGAGCTATTGCAGCCGCAGCTTGGCCAAAACATCATTCAACTTGGGAAGGGATTGCTTGGCGTGAAACTTCCTCCCCCAATACACCGAGAAGGGTCTGTGAAAAAACCCTGAAGGACATTGATGAGTGGCCAGATACCTTTCTTTCACGCGACCCACGGCGTGGTGTGAGTCTTATCGCACCAAGAGGACCTTCACCCGTACTTCTGGGAGTAAGAGCAACGTCAGAATCTACCGCAAGTGCAGCCCTTTCATCACTCTTAGAGTCTCAGGACACAGAACAAGCGTCGTCTTTCCGTATTTTTCAGACCAATCAAGCGTCAGGTGATCATCTTGATGGAACCAGGAGAGTTACCATTGAATCAGTTGATGTAGTAAGGGAACGTAAACATGCAACCATCCAGTCATCGGATGGTGCGATGATTGCCTATGCAGAAGGTGGTCCTATCAATCGTTTAGCGAGATGGCTTCAACCTGGTGATGTCGTTGATGTCAGAGGCCTACATGACCCTCAAGGTTCATTGCACATTGAACAGATGAAACTCGTTTCTGCCAAAGCTCGTCAACGAGTCCGACCGTCGTGTAAAATGTGTGATGTTCGAATGAAAAGCATGGGGGCAAATCAGGGAATCCGTTGTCCTAAATGTAGAGAACAACACGCAGATGCCTGGATTGAACTTGAACCAGAGCCACCCTATCTCGATTGGATTGAGCCACCGGCCACTCACCGTCGCCACCTCGCTCGCCCCTTGGAATGGGGGGTCCCTGAAACGAGATTTGAACCCTGATGGGGACGGAAAGATGAAAACCATCCTCTGTTAACCAAGATTCATGGAACCGGAGACTACGAGAAATATTGTGTCACTCATCGGCGTGCTAACGCTGGCCCTCATGGTGTGGTTTATCACCCGACGAGCGATGAAAAATCGTGAATCTATGATGGAGCAGAATGCTCCGAAGGTTGCAGGTGAGGATGAACTCGGTGGAGCCGCACGAAACCCAGAGCAATTCAATGAACCAGATGAGGATGCTCTCGATGAAATGGCCAAATTACTTGGTGAAGACGACGAAGAATCAGATCTTGAAGCCTGAATCCTCAATCATTAATTCAGTGGGTTCGCCCTCCCGCTTCAAAATGCGTTGTCCCCCTTTTTGACTACGCTCTAATGTCCATGCCTCAAATCCAGCTTTGGTCATGGCCTCTTTTCCACGAGGGAGGATGTTCTCGCTGGATGATCCGCTTGCGTCAACAGTTCCCTTGGAAATGAGAAGTAATCCAACTTCTTCGGGTGTATGTTCGGCCAACCGTTTCACTTCGTTGATTGAGTTAACGGGAATTCTACCCGAACCATCGCACCAATCATCCAACACAACAAATTTCACACTTGGTAATCCATGCATGGCCTCGAGGATTGCATCAATGGCTTTGTCAAACCGACCTCCGAAATTCATGGCATGAAATCTCGAAGATTCGACCAAGGAGAGATGTTCAAACAGTTGCGAGAAGCGTGCTGGGTCAGGCATCTCGGAGCTGGCCCATAGGACACGTCCTTTCGCAGCAATGATGTCGGCTGCAGCATGAAGACCAAGACTTGTTCCACCGGTGCTTCCTTCAACAGCGAGATGAATTTTCTTTCCATTCACCTTGAAATCAACTCGTTCCATGTCATTGAACGGTAGGCAGGGGTGCATGATGGTTTTCATTAAAACATTCCTTGAGGAAGGCCTATGACCTCCCACACATTGGGGAAACCATGAGCGGAGAAATCCGAGATGGCGAACGAATCCCACGCCGACCTGCACCTGAATTTGAGGAGGCAAGCAGTTTTTCAGAAGCCATTCGTCGCGATGGTTTTTTCGGCACAGCTCTGGAAGATAAAAATCAATACGGACCAGTTGCGATGACCGTTCTTCTGCTCATCGTGGCTGCGGTTACTGGAACACTTCTCCGCCTTCTCGGGTGAGTCCAAAAGTAGCCCTTCTCCCTTCTGCAAGGGCGATAACATCAAACCCTACATGCAAAAACGGGCGGCATGGATGACCAATCTGTGAACGTTGAATCACGCACATCATCCCAAGACAAGCGTTGGACCATTATGGCAGCCTTACTGGGTACTAACACAGCCTTCATGCTCTTTCAGGGGATTGAACAGGAAAGATCACCGGCGGTGATGAGGGAAGTTGCACTCACTGTCATTGCTGCAGCCTTACCCTTCCAAGCCATTTATTTCTTGATTTACACTTTCTTGCTCGAGCATGAAGGGAAATTGAGTGAGGAACGAACCGCTCGTCTGGAAATGGCATCTGCGGTTTGTCAGTTGGTCGCTTATGCATCATTGAGCGCCATCGTCATGATGTGGTACAATATCTCAATTTATGTCGGGGTGGTTTTCTTGGCGTCCACAGGACTCGCCATCATCCTTATTCGGGCAGTGATGAGTCCAGTTGTTGTCGAAAAAACAAACGCTGCATAGGTGATTCCTCACAAATCATGGCAGTATGTGTCGTGGCAAGGTTGATGAATCGGCCCCAATGAAGACCCAACATGGCCTTCTGCCCGCTGGATTACCGCTACGGTTGTCAAGATTTCAAACACATCTGGTCAGAACTTGGCCGCCATGAACGACAATTGGAAGTTGAACGTGCACTTATTTGGGCACATTGGCAACTTGGTCGAGTGACAGAATCAGACTATGATGCAGTGGCTGCTATTGCAAACCCAGATTCCGTCTCAAAAGAACGTGTCTCGGAGATTGAAGCAGAAACCAAGCACGATATTATGGCGCTAACAAAGGCTATGGCTGAAGCGGCTGGAGATGCTGGTTGGTGCATTCATCTCGGCGCAACATCAAATGACATTGTCGACACTGCTGTCGCTCTCCAGTTGAGAGATAGCCTGGTGCTTCTTCGGGAGCAATTGTGCAACTTGATCAACATTTGTGCCGATGTGGCTGAACGTGAGCGAGATACCGTCATGCTTGGCCGAACTCACGGTCAAGCCGCTGTCCCCATCACCTTTGGCCTCAAAGCAGCTGTTTGGTTGGATGAACTTCGTCGCCAATTGATCCGTCTGGATGAGTGTTCTCCTCGTATTGCCGTTGGAAAATTCCTCGGAGCGGTTGGGACCGGAGCTGCGCAAGGTAAGAACGCAAGAGCTCTGCAATCTCTTATCATGGAGCATTTGAGTCTTGGAACTCCTTTAGCAACGACACAAGTTGTCGGCCGTGATCGATATGTGGAATATGTTTCATGGTTGGCGAACGTTGCTACCACCTGTGAGAAAGTCCTGCAAGAAATACGTAATCTACAGCGTTCTGAGATCGCAGAAGCAGGAGAAGGATTTGATATCAAGAAGCAAGTTGGTTCATCAACGATGGCTCACAAAAAGAACCCCATCAAATCGGAGAATGCGTCAGGTCTTGCTCGAATTGTTCGTTCCTTCATCATCCCCACATACGAAAACGCATTGCTTTGGCACGAGCGTGACCTTGCAAATTCAAGCAGTGAGCGATTTACCTTATCACACGCTTCTGCACTGTGTGAAGATGTGATGGCAAAGACCGGAGATGTTCTCAAAAATATGTGGGTTGACCGGGAACGCTGCCTCGCTAACATCCATAGTCAACGTGGATTGGTGATGGCCGAGAAGGTGATGATTGAGTTGGTGGATCATGGCATTGCTCGTGACGAGGCCCATGAGATTCTTCGTGAGGCTTCATTTGCCGCGGTAGCAAACAAGGAAGAGTTGATTGATGTTTGCAGTCGAACTCCTGCCATCGCCGCTGCCTTTTCAGCAGAAGAACTCGAATTTATGTTTGACCCTCAGAACCATGTAGGGGTTTCTGGTGAAATTGTTGATGAATGCGTAGCACTTGCTAGAGCAGCCATTCAATGAAAGGTGAGATGGCCTCGTACGCCATCCCAATGTTTGGTTGTTGTCAATTCCATACTGCCATGAAAATGCGGTCCTGAAGTAACGAGTGTTTCGTATTCCCCTCCTTCTCCTTCAACATTGAATCTGTGTTTCTTTGCAAGTTTGTCGAGTTGGTCAACATCTTCAAGTGTCAATATTTTTCCAAGCCATGCGTCATCCAGACCTTCGCAACTCACCGCGGTAATCATAATTTGAAAGCCATGTTCGACCATGCCATGAACGTGGTCTAGTCCATCATGATGCCATAATGGAGTCCAACATTTAACATTCAAGCGTTCAGCCATTTGTTCCAATCGAGATTTTTGATAATCTGAACGAAGTGCCCCAGAAACGAATCCGTCAATATCACGTTCCCTTAGTGCATGTTCCAAGTCCTTCATTTCCTGATTGGATTGTCCCGATGAAGGAACAGCAACCCATGGAAGATTGGCCAGTTTTGCCTGAACCTCAACTTGCTCTGTGCCAGGGAGTTGAAACATGTGAGAATCATCACCGTGGACTCTGACGGTGACGAGTGAATCGATCGTCCAACCTTTGCAAATCGCCCACCACCATGCAGCAGCTGAATCCTTCCCACCGGATGAGAGAACTGCGACACGCATGAACAGGGCACACACTTCTCATTCAAGAGCATGTTGAGATGTGAGGGTTGATATGGGGCGGCGGGATAAATTAAATGTCACCCGAGGGGCGTTCATCTAGAATCACCCGCATCCTCATAAAGTGTCAATGAAACGAAAACAACAGAGGTCATGAATATGCAACCAAGCGGAAGAGGATACGACCACGGAATTACTACTTTTAGCCCAGATGGACGATTGTTCCAAGTCGAGTACGCTCGTGAATCTGTCAAGCGTGGTACTACTACTGCAGGATTGAAATTCAAGGACGGCGTTGTTCTGGTTTGCGATAAGCGCATCATCAGCCGCCTCATTATTCCTGAATCCATTGAAAAGATGTTCAAAATTGATGGACATGTCGGAATTGCTACATCCGGTTTAGTCGCAGATGCTCGGCAATTGGTCGCACGAGCACGAGTTGAGGCTCAAGTGAATCGAATCACCTACGGTGCAACGGTCCCTGTGGATGTCCTGGTCAAGAAGATCTGCGATTTCAAGCAATCTTTTACACAATACGGGGGATCACGACCCTTTGGTACTGCCTTGCTCATTGGCGGCGTTGATGCTAACGGGATTCATCTTTACGAAACCGATCCTTCTGGCGCCTACCAATCTTACCACGCAGGGGCAATCGGAAGTGGGCGAAACACTGTGATTGAGTTCTTCGAAGACAATTGGAAGGATAACATGACATTGAATGCAGCCATGAAACTTGGTCTTGAAGCTCTTCGTTCTGCTAATGATGCCGAGTTGAACCGTGATGCTGTTGAAGTGACTGTGGTGGACGGAAACGGCTACCGTGTTCTCGACCGAGATGCGGTTAACAAGCAAATTGATCGTTTGAAGCCACTTGAAGAGTGAACCATCGGCATCTTGATGCTCCTCCTTGCGCTCATCGTATCCGAGGGGCAACCATGGTAAGTCTAGATTCAGCTGTTTTGGCTCGTATGGAAAAGGGTGGAAAGCGTTACGAGGTCTTACTTGACCCCACCCTCGTTGAGGGCTTCAAAGCCAATCCAGAAAACGTTAACCTAGATGATTTATTGGCCATGGATGAAGTCTTTCATGATGCACGTGGTGGAGAGCGACCTACGGAAGAAGCCATTGAGCGAGTTTTCGGGACTCAAGACATATCCACGATTGTACAAATCATCTTGGAGAAAGGTAGCATTCAATTGACAACCGCTCAACGAAAAGCGATGGTGGAAAACATGCGTCAACAGATAATTCATCACATCCATACTCAAGCAGTTGATCCAAAAACAAAGTCCCCCCATCCCAAAACACGCCTGGAGTTGGCATTGGATGAATCGAGGTACTCCGTGGACCCGTTTAAGCGACTCGAAGAGCAAGTCAAAGATGCCATCGCTAAGCTCAAACCCTTGATTCCTCTGTCTTTTGAGTCGATTCGTTTGGCTTTCAAAGTGCCAGGTTCTGCATACGGGAGTGCACATCGAATTTTACAACCTTATCACCAGAAATCTGGCTGGCTGGAAGATGGCTCCTGGGCGTGTGTGGTGGAGTGCCCTGCAGGGATGAAAGCGGACTTGATTGGGGATGTCATGAGGCGTTCATCTGATACTGAAGTCAAAGAACTCTGAACTTTCACCCTGTGCTCCATAGGGTGGGCTTTATCATGGGATGGCGGTTCGGCCGAATTGGAGAGAAAAGAATGTCCCAAGGTCAGACCGGCGCCGAGCAGCGCCTCGTGACCCCGGGAATGACCATCGGGTCATCCACCGGGAAGCGAGCAGGAAGCGGCATTATTGCCGAAAACGAAACGTTCGTTGCCACCCAACTTGGTTGGCTAAGAGAAATTAACAACACAGTCTCTATCGATCCTATTCACGCAGCCTACATGCCACGATCTGGCGACCTAATTGTCGGAAATGTGGCTGAGGTTCGAAACAATCTTTGGTTCATGGATATTAACGGGGCATTCCAAGGTTTATTGCCGATGTCATTGGCACCTTGGAAAGTCGAATTTGGGGCAGCCCGACAACACATGGATGTTGGGAACGTTGTTCTCGCTCGTGTTCAGGAAGTCGACGAATGTCACAATGTCGTCCTAACCATGAAAGGGGTTGGCCTTCGTCGCCTCAACCAAGGTACTGTTGAATCCATTCCAGTCCAGCACATTGACCGTGTGCGTGGAGAAAATAACGCAACCCTTCAGCGTCTCCGTGATGCATGCGACTGTCGAATTATGGTCGGTGAAAACGGCCGTATCTGGATTGACGGTGAACCAGAAGGAATCACATGGGCGCGAAAGGCCCTGCAAATGGTGGCCAGTGACGGTCACACCAAAGCATTCGAGGCGATTCTCGCCGACATGGAACAAGAACAGAAACTCAAAGGTGATGCATGATGGGCGGCTACGGAGATGTACAATTACTCAATGAAGATGGAAGCCGTTTGGACGGTCGTAAAGTGGATGAAATGCGTCCTGTTTCAATCGAAGCAGGAATTCTCCCTGCAGCCGATGGCTCAGCCATGGTCACACAGGGACTGAATGTTGCAGTAGCTGCAGTTTACGGTCCAATGGAAGCACACCCTCGTAAGATTCAACGTCAGGATCGTGCCGTCATCGATGTCCGATACAATATGGCTCCATTTTCAACATCTGACCGAATCCGCCCTGGATTCAATCGACGCTCTCGAGAAATTTCAAAGGTGACTGCGGAAGCTCTTGAATCAGTCGTTCTAGTTGAGCGATACCCTCGCTCAAAGATTCGTGTGGAAATCGAGATTCTTGCGGCAGAAGCCGGAACTCGCTGTGCGGGTATTACTGCAGCAGCAGTTGCTCTTGCAGATGCAGGGATCCCTATGCGTGACCTCATCGTAGGTGTGGCCTCGGGTAAGATCGAAGATACTGTCGTGTTGGATTTGGATAAGGCTGAAGACAATTATGGACAGGCTGACCTTCCAGTCGGAATTCTACCAAATACTGGCGAAATCGCATTCCTACAAATGGATGGAGACCTTTCACCAGATGAATACAACTTGGCAATGGAATACAATTTCAAAGCCGCTAAGGAAATTCACGAAATCATGGTTGATGCCCTTCAACGCCGCTACCAAGGAGGTGAGGCTTGATGGTGCAGTTGGTACCAACTCTTCTCCGCCAAGAATTGGCTCGCCTCGCTGAGGAAGATGCTCGTATCGATGGACGAGGTCGATGGGATTCCCGTGGTTTTAATCTCGAAACCGATTGTCTCTACAATGCAGAAGGATCTGCCAAGGTTGTCTTGGGCGGAACCGTCGTGTATGCTGGTGTCAAATTTGAACTTCGCACACCATGGCCAGACCGACCAACACAAGGTTCACTCATGTGTGGCGCGGAACTCCGACCAGTGGCTGGCCGCAAGTACGAACCAGGACCACCATCACCTCAATCCATTGAGCTAGGTCGTGTAGTCGACCGTGGAATTCGTGAATCAGGTTGCATCGACATGGAAAGTTTGTGCATCGTTCCAGGCGAGAAAGTTTGGGGCGTTATGATCGACATCCACGTTATGTCAGACCAAGGAAATATTTTCGATGCATGTGGCCTTGCTGCCATTGCAGCATTGCGAACAGCTGTTGTTCCAGCCGAACGTTTTGATGTCGGTGAAGACCATGTTTTGGGTGTCAAAGGGACACCGATTATGGCATCATTCACACGTGTTGGTGGTCGCTTCGTTTACGATGCAACTGAACAAGAAGAACTTGGTGGAGATGAGCGCATTCACATTACTCTCGGAGATGAAGGTCATCTCCACTCCTTACAGAAGGGGCTAAAAGGGGCATTCACACCCGCCGAGTTTACCGAGATATTCGATGTGGCACAGGAACGATGTGTTGAACTAAGAAAACTCGTAGCAGAAAAGGAGGGGAACTGATTGGCAAAGCGTACTCAGAAAGCAGGTGCAACAGCACGATTTGGTGCACGATACGGTGTGTCCGTTCGACGCAATGCAGGGTCTGCTATGGCCAAGCGTTCTCGAAAGTACACATGCCCTGTGTGCCAATATCAGAAAGTCGAACGCAAGTCCGTCGGTATTTGGTCATGCAAAAAGTGTGATCACACCTTTGCCGGTGGTGCTTGGGAGCCGTTCACACGAGCCTCCGATGCCAACACTCGAATTCTTCGCCGCTCCATTGACGGAGCAACTACCGCCGACATGGCTTACATCGCCCAACAGGCAGCTATGAACTACGAGCGAGAAATCGCTGAAAGCGCAAAGAGCGAAGAGGAATGAGCCTCACCGAGGTGTCATTATGTGGCATCTTGATTTGGACATAACTTCACGCAGTCAACAGGACACTGAGGCACTTTCAGCAGCTCTTGCCACAGATTGTGATATTGATTGGGTAGATGGACAGACCTTCCGATTTCAACTGAGCGAAGCCAAGTGCAAGGACCTACGGGCCATGTGGAATACCCGTCTTCGTGGATTGATTGCAACCGATGAAGTGTTGAAAGTCTTCGGAAAGCATTCTTGAACCTGTAGTCTTCCCTTGGGACAGGTGGGATGATGGAACATCTAGAGCAACTCCAATTGGTTGTCGGTGAAGTGCAAGCTGCACGACAACAAGTTAACAACGTTCGAGCACAAGTTCAGGAGCTCGAAGGCACGATCACTGCAGTGAAAAATCAGCCAGAAGAATTGGCGCTCCATCGGCAATTAGGTGGTGTATTGGTGGAAGTTGCAGATCGTGGGCAATTATTGCAAGAATTAACCGAAACCCTCAGCGCATTACGAACCCACTTGGAACGGTTCACTGAACGTGAAAAGCAACTTATTGCTACCTATGATGAGTTGAAGCAATCCATACAAGGAGCACAAGAATGAACTCAATATCGGACTCTCAAAGCCATCAACTGGATGAGTTTCATACCTGGCTTCTTCAAGCTGTGAAGCGGGGTCCAGTCGCTGTGGTCACAGGAAAAAATGGAGATATGGACACTGTTGGTTCAGCGATTGCTTTGGCCTCTGTTCATCCAAGTATGATGGCATGCGGATTGCATCTTGGTCGAATTTCTAAACGCCTTGTTGAACGGCATCGAGCTCCGTTCCGAAAACTGGCACCAACACACCGCAGTTGGCCTACAGACTTGGCTGGAATCATTGTCGTTGATGCAGCAGCAGAAAATCAGACTGGCCTTGAACTTCCTCAAGTCCCTCTTTGCATCATAGATCATCACGCAACCAATGATTGGAATCTCTCATCAGATGACCTCATGCTTCAATGGGATGTTCGTGCTACCACCGAGGTGGTCACCCACTATCTCCTGAGGCATGCAAAAGATTCGCTCTCCATTCCTGTTTGCGAATTCCTCCTTGCAGGATTAGTCACCGATACTGGCCGCTTCAAACATGCCACCGCTGCTTCCTTTGCTACCGCACATGCTTTGCTTGATGTCAGCGGCATTGACTATCAGGCATTTCTCCAGGAACTTGAATCCGAGGAGGTTTCACCAAGTGAGAGGGGTGCAATGTTACGAGGTATGAATCGTGCAACAATCACCGAAGCGGGAGATTGGTCCATAATACGAACAACTGCTGGAACACTTGAAGGAAAAATTGCATCACTACTTACTGGACTGGGTGGGGATGCTGTTGTTGTAACCCGACACCGTGATGGTGCCACGCGAATGACTGTCCGTGCACCCCGGTCAAGTGTTAATCAAGGCCTTCAACTTGGACAAATCATGTCTGAAATCGCCCAATCCCTCGGTGGAGAAGGTGGAGGTCATGATGGTGCTGCAGGATGGTCTGGAACAGCCGACCCAGTTGCTGCCGAATCAGCATTCGTTGATGCCGTTGCACGTTGTAAGCGCAGGAGAGGGACGGATTGACAGTGATTGAGCCAACCCGTGGCCCTGGCCAGTTCGTTTCCCGTTGGAGGAAGCATGGCCCGGTGGATGCAGAAACTCTTGTTGCATGGAAAGAAGAAGATGCATGGGCGGCTTGGCTTCCACTCGCTGAAGCAGCTTTGTTTTTGGATGCACCTGAATTATTGAACGTCATTGAGACTTGCCTTAGTCCCGCCGAACAGGCCGTACTATTGTTGGTGCGACGCCGATGGCTTGGGGATACACATTTGATGGAAGCCATTGAGGAGGCCATCAATATCACCCAACACCCCGATACTCGTGATTTGATTCTTGAAGGACGACTTCGAATGGAACGTGGGCTCACTCGATATGAATCTGGAGATGCTGAAGGTGCAGAAGAGGATTTGACATGGGCTGAAACCCGCTTAAAATCAGTTGCAAAAGCATCTCGAGACCATGACTTGTCATTGTTAAACAAGGCCGCCTTTCATTTGGCCCAAGGTGAGGCCTTGATGGCGCTGCAAGTGTATGGGGACATCTCACGTACGGGAGGTCATGCCCATGAAACAATCGCAATTTCACGAATGGGAGCAAGTCGGATTCGAGCCTCTCTGGGCCATATGTTTGATGCTGGCCGTCACGCATGGAACGCCCACAAACATGCAATTCTTGGACATCAGCAACAAATGGCAATTGAAGCAGGAGCCCTCTTTTTGGAATTATCTCTCCCCCACATCGATGATTCAGCACCCCGTATGCAGGACCAAGTTGACAACGCCGTTCCAAGAGATGCTGAACAAACAGCACCTATCTTATCGGTCAACATCGCTGATGTCAACGGTGTTTTTGGATGGTGTTTCGAACATTTGGGTGATGGATATGGAGGGATTGACCGACCAGATTTGCGAGCCATGTTTTCACTGGCCCACCGATTGGACCGGGTCGATCATTTTGAGGAATTAATACAGCAACCAGATTTAGTTGAAGATCCAATGCTTGCTGCCGTTGTTCAAGCTTGTTGTCAAAATCAGGAACTGGAAGAACAATGGGGCACTCGACTTGCTCAGCTCACCATGCTAGAGTGATAATGCCGCACACCATTCGCTGAGTTCCTGAAATTCCTCGATGGTCCAGGTTTTGACAGGGGGGACTTCTCGCCACCACCTTACTTCGGACACTTTTTCATCACTGACTGACCATGCTTCTTCCACGGTATCCTCTACGATGACATGTCCAACCCAACCTTTAGGATAATAAGTGGTATTCCAGGATTTGAGTTCACCACTCATTCCAGTTTCCTCAAATAATTCTCGTAACAGTGCCTCTTCAGGAGATTCTCCCGATTCAAGATGGCCACCTGGTATTTCCCAGCCTCGTTCTGGATGTTCTACAAAGAGGACTTCGGATTCACCACCCATCACAGTTGGTTTTTGATTTGATTTTGTGACCCAAGCCAAAACAAAAATGGGGTTTTCTCGTTCTTCCATCTTACATTTCACCTTGAATACGATTGAGCCAAGGTTCAGCCCATTCCTCGCCGGTGGCTACCAGTCGTCGAGCGAGGAAGAACGCTTGTTGGGTGTCTCCCCCAGCTACGAGGGTCTCCAATTTAGAAAGGTCGGGATGGACTGTGGCAATCTCTTCTTGCTTGGCAAGGGTTTCTTCGACAGGTTGCGATGATTGAGAAACGCGCTCAGTAAGTGACTCCATGTTTCGAAGGAACGCATCACGATGTTCTATTGAAGGGCCGGACCATGGTTCTACTTCTTCTCCATCCATCCGTTGCTTCAATCTTGAAAGAAATTGGTCTCGTACTTCCCGATGGGGCTTGAGTTGTTGAACATGATCATAGCAAGACCACGCTTCATCGATTTCATCTCGACGCTCGTGAAGTCGGCCCATCTCCATCCAGAGTTCATGGTTTGTTGGTCGGTGTGCGAGAAGATGGCGTGCGAGGTCGATGAACAAATCTTCGTGCCCAGCGCTCCGAATTCTTTCCAATCGGCGAGCAAAAACTATGTTAGCACGTTGATCACGAAAATCGAGTCGTTTACATCGCGTGGCAAAATCCATGAGTGCAGGAGGCGGTCCTTCCTTGGTGGTCGATGATGAATGGATGAATTTCCACCATGCATCGGGTTCGAGTGGATCCTTGGCGAAGGCAGCTTCGAGTAATTCTCTGCCAACCATAAGGAAATTAATGTCAGTGAGTTGCTCCAAATGTTCAGGATCTCTGCCCAAGATGGAGAAGATGTCTTCGAGAACAGCATGAAGGCCGTCATTATCTTGGTTCATTTCCTTGAGCTCTGCTAAACAACGCCAATTCCGTTCATCTGTAAAATCATGTAAGATGGCCTGCCTTGCATTTTGTTCTGCCCAAGCAAGATTCTCAGGGGCTCTGTCAACATCAATTTTAGCTAGTTTAGCGAATTTCTGGGCTGCGGAGCGATAACGATTTCCCAGGTTTCGGCGAGGGTGTTGAAGGAGGTCTTGACTGTCGACCATGGCATTCCCTCATTGGACGGACATAAAGCCAGATTGATCAATACCGAAATCAATGGTTGCATCATAGCCAATTTTTGAGGTATTTCCATCATCGTAGCGTGATGGGTCAAGTGAACTTCCTCGTTGACCGGAAAGTATGAGGGTGTCTTTATCCGGTTGCCATCGAGTCATCATGGCCCATTCAACTCTTACTGGGTCGGTGATGTCGATGTCCTCATCAACAACCGTCACGATTTTCATGCTCCTGTGACCTGCAAAGGCCGCTTCAATGGCTTTCATTCCATCCTCCTGGCTGGTTTTTCTGATCTTCAAAACAGCGCCTAGCCATCCACATCCACCTTCTGTCATGTGAACATCTAAGCAATCAACGACTTCATTGACAGCGGCTTTGATGGTCGGGGCTCGGGGCAATCCCATCAATGTCTTGTGTTCGGCTTCACCAGGGATGAGGGCGTGGAAAATTGGATTATTTCGATGAGAAATCCCATCAATCTCAATGACGGGCTCTTGACGAACATCATCAACAGTTCCAGTGATGTCAACATAAGGTCCTTCATCATCATCTTCAAGCGTGATTCTACCCCACATGACATATTCAGCATTTGCTGGCGCATGGATGCCATTAGGCAATTCCACCAATTGTAGGGTTTTTCCATATAATTTCTCATGCAAAGCAGCGGCGATGGTTAATTCGTCGATGTTTTCATTAAACGACATAGCAGCTGCGAGCAAGACTACTGGGTCAGGTGCATTCACGACTGCAATGGACACTTCTCTTCCTTCTTCACGCGCAGCCATGACCATGGTTCGCAGGTGACGTGGAACCAAACGGACAACGAAGTGATTTGGATCTCTTAGGTACTGACGATGAAATGAGACATTTCGAATACCGTTATCCTCTGCTATAATGATGCTCGCCGATGAATAACGACCTCGGTCTTCTGGCCAATGGTGCGGGATTGGAAGAACTGTCAAATCGACTTCAGATTGCTGGTTCTCCAAGCAGGGTGCATTCTCCTGAGATACTATTTCTGGTTGACCTGGATTCGTCATGGCCCAACCGAGTGTGTCGATGTATGCTTCGGGTTCAATTCCGATGGCCGCACACAATCGGTCACGGGTCAACATGTTGACGGCGGCACGATGGCCGGGGCATTCTTCAATATTGCTAAAGATGGTCATTTCATGCCCAGTTGATTGAGAATGATTGAGCATATCATGAATCAGGCTGACCTGCGAAGGTTCATTGTTCGCTGCGCCAAGATGGTCACGGAAGGCCATAGACACTCCAATGAACGGCGGGGTTTGAATGTTGTTCATGTCAGTTTGAATTGTTGAATCTCTTCAAGGCGAAAACAAGAGACTCAGGAGATGCTGCGTTGGCTGCGAGGGATTTCATTAAATAGGGGCGGCAAGTCGGCGAAGTGCTTCAATGAGGTGTTATGATGGGCAGAGGACTCTTCGCAGGTGCCAAGATGGCAAAGGACCGACAAAAATTCCGTTGGTCAGACCGACGATACAAGAAGCGTATGCTCAAATCTCGTGCCAAGCACGACCCTCTTGCTGGTTCAACTCAAGCAAAGGGTATCGTTGTTGAAAAAGTAGGTATTGAAGCCAAACAACCCAACTCAGGGATTCGCAAGGCTGTCAAGATTTCACTGATCAAGAACGGAAACAAACTTACTGCATTTGCTCCTGGTGACGGTGCTATCAACTTCATCGATGAACACGACGAAGTGATGGTGGAAGGTATTGGTGGGCGCATGGGTCGTTCATACGGAGATATCCCCGGAGTTCGTTACAAAGTGATTCAAGTCAATGGTGTGTCTCTCGACGAAATGGTTCGAGGACGAAAGGAGAAGCCAGTCCGCTGAGGTGAACATGATGAGTGATACAGATTCAGAACCCGTTGAAACCGTCAAACCAATCGCTGGTATTGGTACCAAAGTCTTTGGAAAGTGGGATGCTTCAGAAGTTACCTGCAAGGACCCTGGATTGGCTCCTTACATCAACCTCTCAACGGTTGGTGTCCCTCATACCGGAGGACGTCACGCTAATGCCTGGTTTGGTAAAGCTAAACTTTCCGTGGTTGAACGTTATATCAACAAATTGATGCGAACAGGAAATTACACCGGGAAGAAGATGGGTGCCATGAAGGCCTTTGAAGGCGCATTGGATAGCATCGCTGACAAATCTGGTAACAATCCTCTCCAAGTCTTTGTTGACGCTATTTGCAATGCTGCACCTATGGAAGAGATCACTCGAATCAAGTTCGGAGCCGTTTCACAGCCAAAGGCTGTTGATTCATCTCCTTCTCGCCGTCTTGATGTTGCACTTGCTAACCTCGCACGAGGAGCTCAACAAGGAACAACAAAGTCCAAGCGCACGCTCAAGAGTTGTGTCATTAATGAATTGACAAAAGCCGCAGAAGGCGATGTTACCTCTTTTGCAGTTGGCAAGAAGGAAGAATTGGAACGCATTGCAGCATCTGCACGTTGAGTTCCTCGCACTTCCAATTGGTTTTGCCACGCTGCATACCTTTCAAGACTAGGGTATTTTCTCATTAGCATCAGGTGACTTTGTTTCTTAACGCACATTGATCTTCTCTCTGATATTTGGCGATTGTAGAATCGCAAGAAAGACCTCTAAATCCAGAAGTTCTAGTTGGTTTGTTTTTGACCCATGAGTCATGGCTTTTTGGTGGGACGCAGCGAGTCACTTAAGAACCCCTTTTCAGTGGGGCAAGATAACGAGAACACGGTGGTAACCATGGGACGCAAAGAAGACAACATCAAGAAGGCCACAGAGGTCATGCATATACTTCCACAAATCCGCAATCTGTGCATTGCAGCTCACATCGATCACGGAAAAACAACACTTTCTGACAACCTTATCGCTGGTGCAGGAATGATGTCGAATGAGTTGGCTGGTGCCGCTCGTGTCTTGGACTTTGACGAACAAGAATCTGCACGTGGAATTACCATTAACGCTGCTTCAGCATCAATGGTTCACGCAGTCGAAGGAACAGATTTCCTCATCAACCTCATCGATACACCAGGTCACGTTGACTTTGGTGGAGACGTGACACGTGCCATGCGCGCTGTTGACGGATGTTTCATTTTAGCTTGTGCTGTTGAAGGACCAATGCCTCAAACAGAAACGGTTGTCCGTCAAGCTTTGAAGGAAAAGGTGAAGCCTGTTCTGTTCATTAACAAAGTTGACCGCCTCATCAATGAATTGCAAGTCACACCAGAAGACATGATGGAGCGATTCCAAGCAACCATTACCAAGGTGAACAAGTTGATTCGTCAATTTGCACCTGAAGAATTCAAGAAATCCTGGCAAGTCTCAGTTTCTGATGGAACCGTTGCATTCGGTTCCGCTTATCACAACTGGGGCATTACCGTTCCTTACATGGCTAAGTCTAAGATTTCTTTCAAGGAAATTTTCGAATATTGTAATAACGAAGACCAAAAGACGCTTGCAGAAAAGGCTCCCGTCCACGAAGTTCTTCTGGACATGGCGGTTTCCAAACTACCAGGTCCAGTTGAATCTCAACCTTACCGAATTCCAAATATCTGGCAAGGTGACATTGATTCTGAAGTCGGAAAAGCCATGGTTCAGTGCGATCCCGATGCTGAACTTGCCATGATGATTACCAAGATTTGGATGGACCCCCACGCAGGTGAAGTTGCAGTCGGTCGTGTCTATTCTGGGTCAATCAATCAGGGTGAAACTGTCTATGCGATCGGTGCCGCTAAGCCCGAACGTGTCCAACAAGTATCAATGATGGTCGGAGGCGACCGTATTCCAGTGCCTAAAGTCGTTGCTGGAAACATAGCAGCTGTTACGGGTATTCGATCAGCAGCTGCTGGTGTAACCCTCTCACGTGACAAGGATTTCGTGCCTTTCGAAGCAATCCGCCACTACTCCGACCCTGTCGTTACCGTCGCTGTTGAACCGAAGAGTATGAAGGACCTTCCAAAGTTCATCGATGCGCTTCGTTCACTGGCAAAAGCCGATGCTTCTTTGAAAGTGACTACCAATTCAGAAACTGGAGAAGCATTGCTTGCTGGTATGGGAGAACTTCACTTGGAAATCACTGTTTATCGAATTGAAGAAGAACAAAACATCAAAGTCAAAGTAAGTCCGCCAATTGTGGTTTACAGAGAAGGTATTGATGGTTCCAATCGTGGTAATTCCTTCGAAGGGAAATCACCTAACCGACACAACCGTTTCTTCTTTGAAATCGAAGCATTGTCTGAAGAAGTCGTTGCTGCACTCCGCTCTGGAGCCCTCGGCGATGGACCTGTTCGCTCAGGAGACGCTAAGGAGGTTGGAAACAAGTTCGGAGAATTGGGGATGAACAAGGATGTCATGCGTAAAATTTACGCAATTCATGGCACCAATGTCTTGGTCAACGATACCAAGGGTATTCAAAGCCTTCACGAAACTCGAGAATTGATCATTGAAGCTTTCAAGGAAGTGTGTGTAAAAGGCCCCATCGCTGATGAGCCAGTTCAAGGAATGTATGTTCGCTTGGTTGATGCTAAGCTCCACGAAGATGCTATTCACCGCGGCCCAGCACAAACCATCCCAGCAGTCCGTAATGGAATCAAGGGGGCCATGATGCGAGCCCGTACCGTCATTTTGGAACCAATGCAGAAGGCTTTCATTTCCGTTCCAAACGATTGGCTTGGACAAGTCACTCGTGAGGTTACAACACGTCGTGGAATCATCGAAGACATGCCATCTGAAGGAAACGTTACCACCGTTGTTGGCGTTATTCCAATCGCTGAAACCTTCGGTTTCTCAAACGATATTCGTGCCGCATCACAAGGTCGTGCAGTATGGAATACAGAGAACCTCGGATTCGAAGTTCTTCCCCCTCAATTGTTTGACAAAGTTGTCGGAGAAATTCGACTACGAAAGGGTCTCAAGCCAGAACCAAACCCCGAATCATACTACTCAGATTGAGTTGGTCACCGTGGGAGGTACTGTCCTCGGATTGCACGTCAATCCAAACGGAGGCGTCCCAAAGCATCCCGTTGCGTCTCTTGACATCACGTCTGAAGGCTGTGAGGGTGACCGTCAAAATGACCTAAAACATCATGGTGGACCGAACCGGGCCATTTGTTTCATGCAGTCTGAAGTTCTGGATTTGTTGCGACAACAAGGCCACCCCATTTCTCCAGGCTCTACGGGAGAAAATATCCTCATTGTCGGTCTGCCAACACATGAAATCAATATTGGTACTTTCATCACCATCGGTCAAGTCCTTGCAGAAGTCACGGGAGATGCTCCTCCCTGCAAGACGATACGAGCGTCCTTTTCACAGGGTGATTTCAAATCCTTGAGCCATAAGATCACACCAAAACAAACGAGATGGTATGCTCGAGTTCATGTGGAAGGAAGAATACAGCTCGGTGATAAGGTCTCCATACTCAATGGATTCGAGCCAACTGGAAATCGGTGAGCTCGCGAAGCGCCCTCATTGCAGGTCCTTCACCGAGTTGGTCAAGGCATGCGTGCGCTTTCGCATGATATGATTCAGCCATTTGACGTGCGTATTGGATTGAACCAAGGTCTTCCAAGGCCTGAAGTCCTGCTCTTAAATCATCAGGGTCAGCGTCATCACCACTTCCTAGAACCTTCAGCAAAGTGGTTTTTGCTGCGGAATCTTCCTGTCTTAATGCATGGATCACCATCAGTGTTCGTTTCCCTTGGGCCACATCCGATCCCGCAGGTTTTCCGAGAGTTACAGAATCAGAAAGGACATCAATCAAATCGTCCATCAATTGGAAGCAGAGCCCGAGAGCAAGGCCCCAATCGGCCATGAGTTGGATGATTTCATCGTCAGCACCGGAGATTCGTGCTCCTATTTCTGCACATGTGAGGAACATTACTGCTGTTTTCCCCTCAATCATTTCGATATAATTCTCTTCCGAAACATCCAGCCGCTCTTCAAATTCAATGTCGAGTTGTTGACCCTCGCTGACTCGTCGAACCATCCAAGCGATTCTGTTGACCAACGGTGCGACATCCTTTGATTCAAGGTTTTCCGCTTGCACGAGTCGTTCAAATGCAATCGCCAGCATCGCATCTCCTGCATTGATGGCAGTAGGCATATCGTATTCGATATGAACCGCATTTCTACCTCTTCGAATTTCATCGTTATCCATGATATCGTCATGAACCAAGGTAAAATTGTGAACTGTTTCAATGGCCGCTCCAATATCTAGCAGGCCTGCGTGGCTATCTCCGACGGCTTTGGCAACGAGCCATGGCAATGTAGCACGCATACGCTTCCCACCACCTTCAATGAGATGCATCATGGCATTGGCAAGGCGTGGATGGCGTGATTCTCTTAGACTTGCTTCAATCCTCTTCTCAACAAGGGGCTTAACTTCCTTGATACTTGTCAGAAGATCGGCTCCTTCTGCGCCAGGGAGCATGTGACTGATGTCGCCCATGTCGTGTATCATGTCATCAGAAAGTTCCTTCAATTCGGACGAATTACCAGATACATCCCACCATTTTTTCGTCATTATTCGACTAGCGATGCATCGAAACCAAGGCGCTAATGCATTCATTCCTTCACGCTGTTCAAGCAGAAGTGCTTCCATCTCTTGGTATGAAACCCACATCCACTCTGATACCTCATTTGGATTAGCATTGACCTCAACATCTGCTTGTATGACGAGGATATGGTCGACTTCACGCTCAATCCAATCCGAATTCATACGGCACGAATATCGCATCTTTGTCATGAATGTGAAGTCATGAATTGATACATTGTCTGGTGAGATTCCTAATTCTTGTTCGAGTTTTCGAACGGCTGCTCGCTTCACACCCAACGCATCGGATTCTACCAGTTCATCTTCGCTGTGCAATGGATGAGAACAACATGAGTTTGCCCAGACTCCTGGGAAAGTAACCTTGTCCATACTTCGACGTTGAAGCAGAAGTTCCCCAGATGAATTAAACAATAATACGCTGAATGCGCGGTGGTATGCTCCTGCACCATGATGAGTTTCGACTTTGGACATCGGTCCGAGAACTTCGTCTTGTTCAGAAACATGAATGACAGCTTCAGCCATCAGTGCGGCTTGATTCACATCTTCGTCCGCAAGACGTTTGAGTTGTGCATCATCCAATCCAACGGTGGGGACGTCAGTAATACCGTAGCCTGCCATTCCTCTCCCCGTTCCTTGTAAGCACTCTCGCTACATGAAGAGTTCTCTTTACTCAGTTGGATAAAAGTCTCAATTTTTAAAACGAGTGCCACGGAATTCGCCACCAATACAGGCTTTGTATACCCGTTCTGGATATTCGCCACTAACCATTACAACTTCAATCCCATTGGCAGCAACTTCAAGTCCTCGCTGAACTTTCAAACCAATGCCGCCAGTGACGTCAATGGCACTCTTGTGCTCACCTACATAGACTGTTTCTGGGCTTAAGATTTCAATCAAGTCTTCTGCTGTGGCCAGGTGAGGTGGCTGCGAAAGTACACCATCAACCCCCCCAATAGCAAATACAAGTCGTTTGACGTTGGGAACTTCAATGGAGAGTCGAGCAACCAGATCATCTCCAGAAAGAATACCGAAGAGTTTCGGTTCATCACAGGGAACAACATCGCCAAATGTAACAGTGACAATGCCTCTCGGTGCTTCAATGAAGGGCGAGAGATCCCCTTCAAAATTGAGTCCAGTCCCCTTTGCCCATTGATGTGGTGGAAAACTAATGGCTGTGATGTCCTGTTTTGTGAGGGCCTTCATGATGTGGTCGTTGAGCTCCATCATATCGTTTCGGACTTCTTCAATTGCCTGTCTTTGTGTGAGTTTCAAAGGTGATTCAAAGCCCTCTATTCGACCTTCGGAAAGCCGATATTCCTTTGCTTTCAAATGTCCATAGGATCCCGCACCATGGACTAGGATGACATCGAAACCTTCCTTCATCACATTGGATATTTGTTCAACAAGGTTGTCAATAGTTGAAAGGTTTGGCACCTTTAGTTGGTCCTTCTGAGTGATGAGGCCGCCACCCAATTTCATGACGACCCGCTCTCGCATGAACACCCCATGAATCGCATGTCAATGAGTGTAACGCTTGGGCCGACTGTTTCCAAGCATTCATGAAGCAAGGAGGGGAGCAGGCTCCATGGCCGAAGGACCAACGATGGACGAGTTCATGCGACATTTGCAGGTTTGCATCCAAGAGGCAAAAGAAATTCCGGATACTCAGGAACGTGAAAACCGTCTATGGCAGCTGGAAAGCGCTGTTCAAGAGGCAATCATCTACAAGAACCGCTATGAGGAATTGCAACGTCATGGTATCGACCCCATTCGTCTTGTACAATCATCAGAAATTGAACAATCTGCACCTGCACCAAAGAAGGTTGAAGCCTTGATGACAGGACATATCCTTTGTGGGTCATGCAGCGCCGTGCTCGAGAATGATTTGGATTTCTGTCCAGCTTGTGGATGGGAAAAGTGAATCACTCTTCTTCTTGCTCTTCAATTTCCCATTGTGCAACCATTTCCAAAATCAATGGGTCATCTGCTTCAATTTGATAGAGGTATTCTCCAGGGACTTCGTCAGTAAGGAACACAGTGGTTCCTGCACGGTAAATTGTTTGGCCGTCAGCAATTGCACGAGATGTATCAATTTCAAGGATGGTTGGTCGGTGAATTCGAACGTGTCCTGCTTCCATAGCATTCTGAATACTTCGTGAAAGGTGAACGTTCTTTCTGTCACCAGCTGTGATTCCGAATTCAAGCAAAGTAGCTGCTTGGTCTTCTTCACAAGGATAGTACAATGCCTCTGGAATGTCGTCCGTAGGCAGGTCAAGGTCAAGTTCAATGGAGTGTCCGTAAGTTGCACGCATCATTCCATTTTCAACTTGATATCTCCCCTTTTCGTCTGCGTTAGCGATGGCCTCAAAGTGCCATCCACGCAACCAGTGATAGTGACGTCGTTGCTTTCCAATAGCCTCGGAGAGCTCTCGTGCGTTAACCCATCCATTGATGTCCATCTCTACATTGAATTTTTCAGGAGCGTGTCGCAAAACAAGGGCGAGCATCCGGCCCAATGAATTGGCTTCTCGATCACTCATGATGAATTTCCCTTCATCGTTGCACACTGCACAGTTGGTCCCTGAGAAATGTCCGTGGCTTCTGCATTGTCGTAGCATATTGTGCATGCGGGAGTGACTTGTTCAAGAACCCTGCGGGTTCCACAACACTCCCAAACAACGCTAATGGGACAAAGTGTTGGGGCGTGTGTATCAAATGTTGTCGCCTTCTGGCACGACCATGGTTGATGTTGCAGTGGTTGGTGCAGGCCAGACAAAATATGGCAATCATCCACTTGGACTCAAGGGCATGTGGGCCGAAGCAGCAGAACGGGCCTTTGCATCGATTGACGGCGATTTTTCTCCCTCCATGGTGGATGAAGCCTTCATCGGTAGTTTAGCGTTCGGTGGTGCTCAACTTGGCAACACTGCGGCTTTGTTAACTGAACATTCAGGCATGGATGGTGTGCCAGTACGGCGAGTTGAAAATGCCTGTGCATCCTCTGGATTTGCATTCCGAGATGCCTGGATGGCCATCAAGAGTGGTCAAGCAGATGTTGTCGTTGCCGGCGGTATTGAAAAAATGAATGATCTCACTCCTGAAAGAAAGCGATTCTGGCTAGGTGTTTCGGGTGATACAGAGTGGGAGCGATTGGCTGGTTTGACGTTTCCTGGCACCTATGCTTTGATGGCACGCCGTCACTTCCATGAATACGGCTCGACACATGATGATCTTGTCAATATTAGTGTCAAGAATCACGCACATGGAGCCCTCAACCCTTTGGCTCATATTCAGAAACAGGTTACTTTTGAGAAAGCTGCTAGCGGTTTCATGGTAGCTGACCCATTGACCCTCTACGATTGTTGTCCTACTTCTGATGGGGCCTCTTGCGTCATTCTTGCTGCAGACCATGTGGTCAAGCGCTTTACAGATTCACCTGTCTGGGTTCGTGGTTCTGGTGCTGCGTCTGACAATCTTGCTTTGCATGACCGCCCATCCATCACTCAACTGAAAGCTACCCAGCAGGCAGCAAAACTCGCCTATGGCCAAAGTGGCCTGACGGCCAACGATATTGACCTCGCAGAGGTACATGATTGCTTTACGATAGCCGAATTGATGGCAACCGAAGATCTTGGCTTTGCTGAACGTGGCCAGGGCGGTGAGTTTGCTCGTGAACAACGTGGAATGCTGAACCAAGGAAATGTCACCATCAATCCAAGTGGAGGTTTGAAATCAAAGGGTCACCCACTTGGAGCGACAGGAACGGGCCAAGTCGTTGAAGTCTTCAAACAACTCCGTCATGAAGTTGAGCAAGGGCGACAAGTGGACGATGCTGAGAACGCACTCACTCACAATGTGGGTGGTTCTGGAGCCACGTGTGCGGTTCATGTTTTCGGGAGGGAAATCGCATGATGGAATCCGACGTTTGGAAGGGCTATCTTGCTGCGTGGACAGAACAGTGCATTATGATACAATCACCCTTCGTTCACAAAGGCATACGTGTATTTGGCCCTGATAGTGATTATACAACCTTCGCAATAGCTGCGATTCAACTTCATCTACAAAATGGTGGTCTGTTGAGTGTAGTTTCAGCACCTTCAGAAATTGAACCAAGTATTGTTCAATATGCAACGGGAATTGAAATCTCAACGATGGATAACGATTCAACTCCAGAGTGGGACCTCCTGATTGGTGACGATGCTACAGTGGTACTCGCCTTGAACAATTCCTCATTTGAACTACCAGAATTTGAAACCAAAATTGAGGTTGATGCCCAATTCCATGAGAGTATGATGGCAGCTTGGAAGAAAGAACTCAATATCTCGAATGTTAGTCAAGGCGCCTATGTTTCAATGGCCCTTTACAATGAGGGGGCAAACACAAGGATGACACTTGCAAGTGATGTTTTTGGAAATGGCCCGGTTTGGCCCCCCAGACAAATGGATTCATCCGGTCAACGGCCTGATGTACAGCGCCAACCCTTGCAAACAAACGGGATTGTTGAATCATGGACTGCTCTTTCAGCCGCTGGTGCACCATCTGAATTTTCATTGAGAGCTCCACTTTTAGAGGGCTTGACAACGGTATATGTCCGCCTCACAGACGGTCCTCATGGTGTGTTTTTGATGGTTGATGATGAGGAACATGATATTTCAATCGGAAATTCAGTTGAATTTGTTATTCGTAGGATTTACGGTCAAGAAAGTGTTGTTCGATATGGCTTGAAGGCTCGACCCATTTGAAATGAACAAAGGTTTCATAGAAAGCCAAGCCGACGAGGATGCATGGCAGGTTTTGGCGGATTGCGAAAAGGCAGGAACGAGGCGATAGACAACCTCGGTTATAACGAAGAAGGTGATTGTCCGCGATGTGGTGGTAATGCCCAAGATTCAACCATGAAAGGTTACCTTCAATGTGGTTCTTGTAGTCATGAGTGGCAGGACCCAAATTATGTTGAAGAGAAGAAGGTTATCGAACCACCGACCTACAAACGTGATGAAGAATTGATTCGGCAATTCAAAGAAGATATTCAATCTGGTGAACTTGCCAATGTATTGGGCGTTCAATCAGAATTATCAACAGAACAAGAACAATCTCTGAAGCGATTGGAGGACAAGTGGATGTCTGGCATGCAAGGACACTTCAATGCAGCTGTTGAAGAACGTAAGCCGTTGATGATTAGTTTTGATGACGAGGATAATATCCTTTCGACTGAAGTTGCTTCTGTAACAATTGTGGCCAACGGATTCGATGGTGGCGAGGAAATTCGTCTTGAATATCCCGGAAAAGGAACCGAATTTTACGCTTTCAATGAGCGAAGTCCTACAGGGTGGAAGCGTGGACAAAATGCTGAGGCCACGGCCCGATCAATTGCGAACGTCATTAATCGTTCATCTCGTTTGGTTTTTGCAAATATCAATGGACCACGTATCGGATTTGAATTACGCGATGAGTCACTGAAAGCAGCCTCATTTGTCTTATTTGTTGATGACCCCGGCGGCACGGACATTATCGCTGAGAAGGGAGGAGTTGTCTTGGACGCAAGAGATCCAGTTTCATTCGAAGATTATCGCAATGTCGTCAAGTTGGTTCTGGAAGACGGAATCATTTCACCAAGTGAAGATCAACTTCTCTGGGCGATTCGGGAACAACTAGGTATTGATGATTCATATCACGTTCAATTGGTGTTGGAAATCTGTGGTGAAAACACATTGAAGGAATGTACCAATTGTGCAGGAATGGCTGAATTGTATCAAGAATATGCTGCTTGGTATTGTCATGCTTGTGAAGACTGGTGTTGAATCTTAAATTGACTTTAGCCTCCGCTTCTATAGGTTTGAATCTTGATTATATTTCGGATTTTGATAATCTTCTCTCGTTGATATCGGTGGGATTCTTCATAAACTCAACCGATATGGGAAGCGTGGTAGCCTATGGCAAAAGAGACGTTGTATATTGGAATTGATTTGGGAACCTTCCGTTCTGTGATGGTCTCATCTGACAGTCACGAAGTCGAAGAATTGACAGTTATTGGTACGCCAAAAGATGCGATTGCACGAAATTTCCTCAAGCGCGATGTGCTCTTCGGAGAAGAAGCACTCAAGAACCGTTTAGCATTGAATCTTTACCGCCCTCTTGAACTCGGTGTCATCAAGGACACCCCTGAAGACCGAGAATATATTGCGCACTTTATCACTCATCTCATTGGACTCTCCGACCCCGAAGAGTACGACCGTGTGGTTGCAGTTATTGGTGCACCTGCTGAGGCTAGTTATGTCGATAAGACGGCTATCTTTGATGCAGCAGCAGGATCCGTTAACTCTGCAATGATTATTTCCGAACCATTTGCTGTGGCTTACGCATTGGACATGCTAACACATACTCTCGTGATTGATATCGGAGCAGGTACGACTGACTTATGCCGCGTTTACGGAACGATCCCAGGTCCTGGAGACCAAATGCACACCGGCTACGCTGGTGATTATGTAGATAACCAAATCATCAAGGAAGTTCAGAAGAAATACAACGGTGCCCAAATCACAAAGGACATGGCTCGTCGATGGAAGGAACAACATTCTTTTGTTTCAACATCAGCACCGGATGAACCCATTCTCGTGGATTTCTCAATTGAAGGAAAGGCCATGACACTTGACATCACAGATTGCATTCAGCGAGCCTGTGAATCCATTGTTGACCCTATTGTTGAAAATGTGAAGGCACTTATTGCTGGATCTAACCCTGAATACCATAATGAATTCCGTAAGAACATGGTCCTCGCAGGCGGTGGCTCTTCAATTCGTGGACTCGGCGCACTCATTGAACGTCGTCTATCCGACATGGGTGATGTGAACGTTCACGTCGTTGATGACCCAGTCCGCCTCGGCGCTATGGGTGGTCTACGATTGGCTATGGAAGTTCCAGAGGAGATGTGGAAGAACCTCACTTTGGCCAGTCGTTGAAGTAAAACTCACACAAGGTAGCCATGGATGGTTGAATGACCATGGGCCGCCAATTTGATACGAACCATTTACCGTTCCCGATGCCCAAGCGGTCGCATGCCCTTTCCCAATCTTGGCATACTCTCACCTTTTTGCATTGGGAAATTCATCCTAATGCATTAGAAGCTCATTTGCCCCCAGGTCTCGAAATCGACCTCTTTGAAGGACGTGCCTTTGTGGGAACAATTCCCTTCTGGATGAAACATGTTCGTCCTCGATGGTTGCCTTCTGTTCCATTCGTTTCATCATTTCCAGAATTCAATGTTCGTACATACGTCATCAAGGATGGGAAACCTGGTGTGTATTTTCTCACATTGGATGCGCAAAGTATGGTGACGTGCATGTATGCCACGCGAGCCTACGGCCTCCCATACAGATATGCTTCATGCAGATTAAAGGTAAAACCACATCGTTACGAATGGTCTTCGAAACGTAGATCTGACGGTGTTTCTTTGGTGGGTCATGCTGAAGCCTATGGTCCAATACTGACGGCAGAAAGGGGTACATTGGAATATTTTCTCTTCGAACGATATTGCTTATACTCCGTTCACAAAGGCAAACTCCATCGAGGATACACGCATCATAATCCTTGGGAATTTCAGGAAGCGACAGCTCATGTCCAATCCAACACATTGACGGAGTCGTATGATTTGGGAATTGCTGATGTACTTAATCCAGATATAATCCATGTTTCATCTGGAGTGGATGTTCACACGTGGACGATGGAACTTGTTGAATGAGGTTCAGGCTTTTCCAGCGGCTTCAACTTCTGCCCAATCTCGCATAAATCCTTCAAGCCCCTTATCGGTCAGTGGATGCGTCATCAATTGACGGAATATCTTGGCAGGCATGGTTGCAGTATGGGCACCAAGTTGTATGCATTGGAGTACATGTGTTGGGTGACGGATGGACGCTGCAAGGACCTTTGTTGAAATATCGTAATTATCCCACGTGTTCATAATTTCCGCAATCAATTCCATTCCATCATGACCTGTGTCATCGATTCGTCCGATGAATGGTGAAACATAGGTGGCTCCAGCCTTAGCCGCCATTAGTGCTTGAGAGGCTGAAAAGATGAGTGTGACATTCGTGTCAATTCCCTTTTCAGTGAGTATCTTTGTTGCAGCAAGGCCTTCAGGTGTGCATGGGATTTTGATGATGACATTCTCGGGTAATGCATCCTTCAATTCGAGCCCTTGTTCCACCATGCCTGCAGTGTCCATTGCAGTGACTTCTGCAGAAATTGGTCCAGAGCAGATTCCGGCAATTTCCTTGACAACTTCTTTAAAATCTCTTCCAGATTTCTTGATGAGGGATGGATTGGTGGTCACACCGTCCAAAATACCCCATGCGGCAATCTCACGAATTTCATCAACATCTGCAGTATCCAAAAAGAACTCCATGTTTATTTGTCAGAGGAGGGAATCTATGAACTCTCCCCTACGGTTTTACTCACAGTTTTCGCTTGATGGCTCGTTGCGCAGCCTCTGCTATGAACGGTGATGAAATTTTCATGACTTCAAGCATTTCATCGGCACCGCCAGATTCACCAAATCGATCAGGAACACCCACGCGTTCCAACGGAGCGGGTGAGTTGGAAGCAAGGTGTTCCGCCACCGCGCCTCCTAATCCACCAATGATGTTGTGATCCTCTGCGGTGACAATTGAACCACATGTGCTAACGAGTTGGTCAATCAATTGACCATCAAGGGGTTTGAGGGTGTGCATATCTACTACAGTTGCGTGAATGCCTTCTTGGGCAAGTTGCTCAGCGGCTTTGAGCGATTCAGACACCATAACTCCACAGGCAATGATGGCCACATCATTTCCTTCTCTCAGAACAATTCCTTTTCCAATTTTGATAAGATCTTCTTTGCCCTCGTAGAGGACCGGTGTTTTATTTCGGGCAGTTCGGGTGTAGGAGGGGGAATTTGATTCCGCCAGTTGCATGGTGAGGATTTTAGTCGAAACGATGTCACTTGGATGCATGACAATCACGTTGGGCAAAGTACGGAAAATTGCTAGGTCTTCAATGGATTGGGCAGAGGAACCATCGGTTCCCGTGTGCGTTCCACCGTGACTGCCACATACATGCACTGCGAGATTTGGGCGAGCAACTCCATTCCGCATCTGTTCAAAGGCTCGTTCTGTAAATATTGCGAAGGTGCTTGCAAAAGGGATGTATCCTGATGCTGCCAGTCCAGCACCAACGAGAAGCATGTTTTGTTCACCGATGCCGCAAGAAACAGTACGGTTAGGATGAGCTTTGCGGAAATGCAGTGATTTTGTTGATTTACCAAGGTCGGCCTCGAGCACTACAACTTTTGGGTTATTTGCCAATTCGAGGAGCGCTTCACCGTAGCCGTCACGTGTTGCTGCTACATTGCTCATTGTGCCACCTCACCAAGTTCAATCATGGCTTGATGATACTGTTCATCGTTAGGAGCAGCGCCGTGAAATGCAGGGTTATCGGCCATGTATGAAATCCCATGTCCTTTCACAGTATGAGCGATGATGATACTTGGCCCATCGTTATTATTACCTAAGAATTCCAAACCTTCCAGAATTTCATTCATATCATGTCCATTGACTTCTTTGACGTTCCATCCAAATGAACGCCATTTTGCAGGGATATCGAACATGCGCATTTGTGCCTCGCAAAAGTCGTCATTTTGTATCCGATTCCGGTCCAGAATTACATTGAGGTTTCCAAGTTCGTGGTGTGCAGCCGCCATGGCTGCTTCCCAAACGCTTCCTTCCTGAATTTCTCCATCACCTAACATTACGTAGGTTTGGCGTTGGCTTCCTTCAAGTCGGGCAGCAATTGCTGTACCCATGCCAAATGATAATCCCATGCCGAGTGAACCTGCGGAAAAGTCAACGCCGGGACACCATTTCATATCCACGTGTCCTTGACAAATTCCACCCAGTACTCGGTAAGAGGACAGATCTTCTACCGAAATGAACCCCATCTCAGCAAGAATGGCATACATTCCTGGTGATGCATGACCTTTTGAGAGAATGAAGCGATCCCGGTCTCCCCAAGTGGGTTCATCGGACTTCACACGCATTTGGGTTTTGTAGAGTGCTGTAAGAAGGTCAATTTCTGATAAGGAGCCACCAGGGTGTCCAGCTTGTGCTCGGTGTACCATGTTGACAATGTGAACTCTGCACTTACGCGCCGTTTCTTCCAAATCTTCAACATTCCATGTCATGATGCCACCAACATCATGTTGGCAGCAAGGATGGCCTTTCATCCTTGTGTCAACAACCATTGAAGAAATGAGGCCGCTTCACTTCCTTTTCGGCTTCAAGGATTGCATGAGTTGACCTATGGCATCACTGGCAATAACAACTGAGTCACCTGCCAAACTATTGCCCTTTGGAAGTGCACGAGTTGCGAGCCAAACGAAGACTCCTGCAAACCAAGCAAAGAAGAGTAAGGAGTACATATTGCCCAAAGTACTGATGGAAAAAATCTTTGGGAGGTCAATTTTTGCAACAATGAGGACTGCAATTAGAACTCCCATGATCGATTCTCCTGCAATAAATCCAGCTCCGATAAGCACGCCTCGATTCTCTACTTCCTTGGCTGCCTCTATTGCTTTGGGTGATGGTTTTTCACGCAATGCTCCGTCAACACGCAGGTGTGCGCTTCGAAGAAGTATGTGAGAGAGAATCCCACCAACCATGATCGGAACAGACAAACCTAGGGGGAGATAGATGCCGATTGCCACACTCATTACTGGCATTTTGAGGCGTATCAGTACCACGGCAATAGCGGCACCCAATATGACCATCTGCAAATTCAATCCACCACCAAACGCACCTTGCACAATGGCCCCAAATAATTCCGCTTGGGGGGCCATCAATGCCTTATCACACATTGGATCTGAAGGTAGTGGGTTCAACTGACATGCAGTTTGAGAAATTCTGAATGCACCATGGAGAAGTGATAGTACGGGTCCGATAATAATCGCCCCAGTCAAAACTCCAATAATCTCAGCAACTTGTTGTTTTCTCGGTGTTGCACCTAACATGTGACCGGTCTTTAGGTCCTGCATGACATCGCCAGCAATGGCTGCACTGGTCGCTACGATTGCAGCAATAAGCATGGTGGCCATCATCAAATCCCGGGTCTCCATATTGAGCATGAGGTCTCCAATAACCCAAACCAGACCTACTGTGAAGAGAAGAGCAGCAATCGTCATCCCAGAGACTGGAGAATTCGATGAGCCAACGACCCCTGCAATGTATCCGGCAACTGCGGCAAAGAAGAAGGAAACCAAGCCCAAGAAAAGTGCACCTGCGAGAGCCAGGATGAATGAAGAGGTTGACCACCAGTAAAAGAAGAAGGTCAGGACCACCAATACAATGCAGGCGAGAAATACTTTGGGCATTGGAAGATCTTGTTCAGTGCGAGGAAGTTCACGGTCCTCGCTATCTGATTTCACAAAGGCTTTTGACAATCCCGTGATGATTGTTTTTCGCATGGACCACAATGTGTATACGCCACCAACAACCATGGTTCCTACACCAACATAGCGGACCTGGTTGGCCCAAATTAAGTAAAATCCATCTACGAGGTGTTCCGTTGCTGGCCAACCATAAATGAGGCCGTACATTGGGACAAGTATGGCAAATCCTAGAACACCTCCAAAAAAGATGAAAGATGCAATTCGAATACCAACAATGTAGCCCACAGAGAGTAATGCGATAGAGAGGTCCATGCCCGCATACAGACGTGTCGACATGAATTCAACGGCTCCTTCAACAGTGTGATGCGTGATTTCAAATCCTTTGACCATCAACCCATAGATTCCGCCAATTGCAAGAGCATAGAGGATGGCCAATGCACCATCGCCACCTTCTTCTCCAGCAACCAGAACTTCTCTGCATGCTACACCTTCGGGATATGGTAGGGCTTCCTCAACGATGAACAGTCGTCGTAAAGCGATGGTAAA
This sequence comes from Candidatus Poseidonia sp., assembly GCA_022426155.1. Lineage (GTDB taxonomy): Archaea > Thermoplasmatota > Poseidoniia > Poseidoniales > Poseidoniaceae > Poseidonia. Next base: position 56,077 of record JAKMEE010000012.1, read on the forward strand.
CATGGTCCCAAGCAGACCTCCTAGTGTGGCGATGATCAATGTGTCAAGCCATTGGATACTCGTCCACAAATTCATCACAAGCAATGCTGGTACTGTGAATATGACGCCTGCAGCGAGCGACTCGCCCGCTGATGCCATTGTCTGAACAGAATTGTTTTCCAAAATACTGACATCTTTGAACAACGAACGAAGTATGATCATCGACATGACGGCGGCGGGAATACTTGCTGAGACGGTCATTCCTGCATAGAGTCCAAGATATGCATTGGCTGCAGTCATCAACACTCCAAGAACGATGCCGACTAAAATCACTCGCAGTGTCAATTCCTTCGGACTTTCATTTGCCGAGATGTACGGCTCCTGAGTTCCGCTCATGCTCCTTCGAAGTGGAGTGAGTAGGTATAATCACCGATGAAATTACGTGGGACACCTCCCATCATTTTGATAAGGCTTCAGCAATGGCATAGAACCACATGGTGCTGTTGGCACTACCTCGGTGATGGTATGACTGGAGTCAACTGGCATTCTCTTGAAATTAATGACTGCTTGACTGAGCTTGACTCATCAACAGAGGGTATTTCATCTGATGAAGTCATTGCAAGACAGTCCATCCATGGACTAAATAAACTCGCGGAACCCGAGAAAGTTTCATCACTCCTCAGGTTTTTATCTCAATATAACGATCCTCTGAATTATCTTCTTATCGGGGCTGCACTCGTCGCTCTCGCCATCCACCCGGACCAACCCGGAGATGCAATTTTCATCTTCATTGTCCTCACCGCGAACGCATTGTTTGGTTTTTGGCAAGAAGGACAAGCTGAACAGGCCATGGATTCGCTGAAGGAAATGTCGATCTCAAATTGTGTGGTGATACGACGTGAATTCGAAAGCGAGATACCTACTTCTCAACTGGTACCTGGAGATGTTGTCAAACTGGAACAGGGATTGAATGTACCTGCCGATGTACGTATACTTCGTTCACAGCAATGTAAAATTGATGAATCAGCATTGACAGGTGAATCAGATACCATCGAAAAAATTACCGGAAATATTACCGAAAATGCACTTCTTGCAGATAGAAAGAACATGGCCTACATGGGTACGACTGTTTCATCTGGCCGAGGATTGGGGTTGGTTGTTAATACAGGCATGCAAACCGAACTCGGAAAAATAGCTCAAAACATTGCTGAGTCACAAACTCCTAAAACTCCACTTGAATTGAAACTTGAGAGCCTTGGACGTTTCCTTGGTTTTATCGCTTTAATTGTCGCAGTTCTTCTTGTTTCGTTGAAGATGATTATTGCTTTTGGAGACCCTGGAGCAGATGTTAAGGAAGCTGCAGTCGAACAATTCATTGTCGCTATTGCTATCTTTGTAGCCATCGTCCCAGAAGGCCTTCCAATCATTTTAGTCATCACACTTTCACTCGGAATGCGAAACATGGCACGACATAAGGCCATCATTCGTCGCATGAAGGCTGTTGAAACCCTTGGCTCAACAACCGTTATTTGTTCGGATAAGACAGGAACATTGACCAAGAATCAGATGACATTACGACAATTATCAACGCTCCATAAATCATACAATTTCTCGGGAGAGGGCTTCAAACCATCAGGTTCGTTGATGATCAATAATATCGAATTATCTGATGAGGACTTTAAACGTGAGCAAGCAGATTTGAATTTCCGATTGACTGCGGCTTGTCTCTCATTGTGCCATAATTCACACATCTCCAAAACAGACGGATATTGGCAGGCAATCGGTGACCCCACTGATTCTGCCTGTGCGGTCGCTGGTTGGAAGATTAATGGAGATGTTCGAAAATTCTCCCAACGCTATCCAAGAGCGCATGAATTCTTCTTTGACTCCAATCGTAAGCGCATGAGTGTTGTCCATGAATACGAAGGCGAATCTTGGGTCTTCTCGAAAGGAGGATTGGGTGGGTACAATGAACTCATGGAATGGAAATTGAATGGCAATGATGTCGTACCCCTTACCGATGAGGACCGTGCATTCATCAAACAAACCAATGCAGAAATGGGTTCAAGGGCCATGCGTGTTATTGCGCTCTTCGCCCGTCAAATGAATATAGGTGAGGACGTTGAAGATGTGAATGTCATTGAGAATGATTTGATTTTCCTAGGCCTCATTGGCATTATGGATCCCCCGCGCCCCGAGGTTAAAGATGCGATTGCAAGATGCCAAACCGCTGGTATCAAGGTCAAGATGATCACTGGAGACCAAGCTGTCACTGCACAAGCAATCGGCAAAGAATTAGCAATTACAGCAGGAAGTTTACCACCTGTTGATGGTCGTGACCTCTCAGAGATGAATGATGCTGAACTGACCGATGTTGCTCAAAACATATCCATCTTCTCCCGTGTGACGCCTGACCAAAAAATGCGGATTGTTTCTGCTCTTCAAGAGCAAGGTGAGATCGTTGCAATGACTGGTGACGGTGTCAATGACGCACCCGCTTTGTCCGGTGCGAACATTGGTATTGCCATGGGCATTTCCGGCACAGATGTCGCGAAAGATGCTGCAGACATGGTCTTGCAGGATGATAACTTTGCGAACATAGTGCATGCGGTGGAAGAAGGAAGAAAAATCTATCAAAACATTCGTAATTTCGTTCGTTATCAAGTTTCAACCAACGTTGCTGCAGTTGCTTTAATCATCATTTCAACCTTTATTTTCGGTTGGAACCTCCCCCTCACAGCAACACAAATTCTAGTGATCAATATCCTCATGGATGGGCCACCTGCTGTTGCTCTTGGTGTCGAAAAGAATCACGGCAATGTCATGAGCCGCCCACCGCGTCCAGTTGACGAAGGTTTGCCGAATATGGGTGATATTTCACTCATCTTCTATCTTGGCGCAGTGATGGTGACAGGAACTCTCGCAGTCTTCTTCCTCGCTGGCGGGGGCCTTGAGCAATGTGAAATGCTCCCCGCAGACGAATTAGCTTCTGACCAATTCACATCATTCGATGTTGATTTGTGTGATGATGGAGATGCAGCTGCAATTGAAGATTGGGAACATTATGCAAACGGTCATTTCGAACATGCGCAAACGATGACATTTGCCGTTTTTATCGTGTTTCAATTATTCAATGTGCTAAATTGTAGATCGAGTGACCAGAGCATCGTAGAACTCGGTCTATTTTCCAACAAAGCCATCAATCTGGCTCTCATCATCTCATCTGGACTCCTTCTCTTCTTTGTACAATTTTCAGAGTTGAGCATCCTTGGCGTCCAAATTGGAAGTTTACTATCAACCACCGTTCTTGAACGTAATGACTGGTTGATTGTGTTCCTCGTTGCATCAACGGTTTTGATTATCGAGGAGTTCAGAAAACTCCTTGTGAAGTCCCAGATATTTGCTGTCAAGGCACGTTGATGAAATGCACATCTTCATGAAGGGTTTCCCACAGGGTTTGTCATGCAGGCATGGACGTCTGAAGGTCATCGTGCTGGTGCCAATCAAGACTGGCAAGACCTTCTTTCGGCTTCCCTTGGCATTGATGGGGACTGGAGCCCGATGCTATCCTCTATTCTTGAACGCCTTCGTCGTGGAGTAGCCCTCTCATTGAGCGATGGAGTTCAATTGTTCAATCATCCCGACCTCCATGAAGTCGGTCGGTTGGCGAACTGTGTTAGAACTGCAAAATTTGGAAACCATGCTTTCTTCAATTCTAACGTACACATCAATCAAACCAACATTTGTGTCCTTGCTTGTCGATTTTGTGCCTTTCGTCGAGGGCCAAAGGCGGAGGATGCTTATGCAATGGATATTGATACGTACCTCAATGACCTTGAACAATATGCGCCCTTTGTGGATGAAGTTCATTCAGTTGGCGGTTTGCATCCTAAATGGGGGGTTGAACATTACGAATCCTTATTTCAAGCATGTAAGGAAAAATTCCCACACATCGCCATTAAGGCACTAACCGCTGTTGAAATCAAGCACCTAGGGCAACTCTCCAACCTACCAACCTTAGATGTTTTAGTCAGACTTCACCACGCTGGATTGCATTCATTGCCAGGTGGTGGTGCTGAAATTTTAGATGATGAGGTGAGGGCGATTATCTGCAATGGAAAGGAGAGTTCTGAAGAATATCTTCGGATACACGGCGAAGCACATAGCATTGGTATGCACTCCAATTGCACCATGCTTTTTGGGACCATAGAAAGCATAGAACAACGCGTCAAACACATGATTTCACTTCGTTCTCTACAGGAACAAACAGGAGGATTCCAATGCTTTGTTCCATATCCGTTTCTTCCCGATGATTCGCGCTTACCACAAGCACAGTTGGCCACAGGGACTGAAATATTACGCACCATTGCAGTCTCTCGCTTGATGTTAACCAATATCCCCCACATCAAGGCCTATCGTATGAACATCGGAGATCATGTTGCAGAATTAGCGTTACAATATGGAGCGGATGATATTGATGGGACCGTCCAGAAGGAATCCATCATGCATTTGGCTGGTTCGAATGCACCACTCGACCATGACCGCGCAAGGCTTGCTCGTATCATTGAGGATGCAGGGTGCATCGCTGTGCAAAGAAATACGACCTACGAATCCTTTTCTCTGTTTGAAGCGCCGACAATCAAACCTCGTCGTTCTCTCAAAATGGCCCAATGATGTGATGGTATGGTTGAAGAAACATGGCTCAAAACTTTGGGCAGAGTCGCTTTCATGAATTGTGACCCATTATATCATGACTTAGACTCACGCTGGAATGTTCTTTCTGCTCCTCCTTCTTGGCTTACGGGTCATATTCTTCGACAAGATTGTATTTTGGCACCCATCCCAGCTGCAGATTATGCGAAACACAAATCTGAATTGATGCTCATTCCAGATATTGGCATTGGATCTGCTGGTACAGTTGGGAGCGTTTTATTGTTCGGAGAAATGCCAATTGAAGCCATGAAGACAATTGCACTCCCCACAGATTCAGCAACCTCAGTTTCCCTTTTGAAGTATCTTTTGAAAGAACGTGACTTGGATGTCAGTTACACTACACAAGGCCCGGATTATGAACTCATGATGGAATCTTCTGATGGAGCTTTATTAATCGGGGACAGGGCTTTGGAGGCTGCTAAAAACCATCCAGAAAATATCCGTCTCGATCTTGGTGAGGCTTGGATGGAACGGACGGGTTTGCCAATGGTTTTCGGCGTGTTCGTAGCTCGTAAGGACACACCTCTGGATGCGGTACAATCCGCTCATCAAACTCTTTTACTCGGGCTTAAGGAATTTGAGACTTCAACTCAGAAACGTCACGATGTTATTCAGTGGGCTATGGAAAAATCAGATTTAAGTTTTGAACGGCTTGATCAGTATTTTGGCGAAGTGTTCAATCGTCTCGATCCGGTTCATATCGAAGGGTTGTCTGTTTACCTTCAACACGTGTTTGGGATCAATAAACCGGTGGAATTCGCTTGGGATTCATCCGGTTACGATGTTGAACTTGAACAAATTGAAACGGTTGGTTCTTGAAGGTCAGGAGGGTGGCGCAGGTATGGTGGCAGAGTTACCTCTAGATGAAGATGGAAACAAAATCGTTCGTATTGGGCATAGCCCTGACCCGGATGACGCTTTTATGTTTCACGCTATGACTACCGGGGCGTTTCCTACACCTGGTTATCGTTTCGTCCACGAACTACAAGATATCGAAACTTTGAATCATCGTGCTATGAATCAAGAATTAGAAGTCTCCGCAGTATCCATTCATGCTTACCCAGATATTTCAGAACATTATGCCCTGATGAATTGTGGTGCTTCGATGGGAGAAGGCTACGGCCCCATGGTAGTGGCAAAGCAAGGAATCAGCTTGGACGAAGTTCGTTCCTCAACCATTGCAGTTCCAGGTTTGAAGACCAGTGCATATCTTGGCTTGCGTTTGGCTTGGGGTGATTGTGATGTTGAAGTCGTTCCTTTTGACGAGATTATCCCACGCGTTCTTGACGGAACTTATCTGAGCGGACTGATTATTCATGAGGGGCAATTGACCTATGTTGAACATGATCTTAACGTTTTGATTGATCTTGGTAAGTGGTGGAATGGACGAACAGAGAATTGGCCCATGCCATTGGGCGGAAATGTAGTACGCCGCGATCTTGGGCAAACCGTCATGGAAGACATCACAAAGTACACGAAGATGAGTATTGAATTTGCGATACAATCACCTACTGAAGCATTGGAATTCGCCAAAGCATGGGGTCGAGGAATCGATGATGAAACTAATCGCGAGTTTGTAAGCATGTATGTCAATGATCGTACAATCGACTATCGCGATGAAGGTCGTTCAAGTATTCGACAATTCATACAAGAAGGCCAAGAACTCGGTTTGATCCGTTCATCATTTGATGTGAATGAAATTGATTTCATTGGTGCACCAGAACAGTGAGGATTGAGGGCATGGTTCATCCTGAACGTCAACCACAGGTGAGCCAATACGGGTCAGTTGACCCAGCTCCACCTTCAAAATCGACTGACATCGAGTCGTTAAAATCCATTGTCAATGATGAACATCTTCCAATGTTTCACCGAATGAGGGCGGTTTTTGCATTACGAAATGAGCGCAGTGATGCAGCATGCCTGGCATTGTGTAGCGGATTTTCTTCAAGCAGTGCTTTGTTGCGTCATGAATTGGCCTATGTCCTTGGACAAATGCAAAATTCAGTCTGTTTACCCACATTGATTGAACGTCTAGAAGACGATAATGAACATGTCATGGTCCGCCATGAAGCTGCAGAAGCGATGGGAGCAATAGGCGACCGGAGTGTCATTCCAATCCTAGAAAAATTCGTAAAAGATCCGCTACCAGAGGTTTCTGAATCCTGCATCGTTGCATTGGATTTGCTGGCTTGGGTGGCTGGCTCGGAATTTGAATCGACAGATTGGTAGGTGCATCCTCCCTCAAGTTCAAAGACTAGATGCCATACGACATTACAGGAAGAAGGGCCATGCCGCACGAACATCTCCGACTCGCCCAAGCCCCAAACGGTGAATTAGGTCCTCGTTGCCATGAGTGTGGCATGAGGTTGACCTTCGGAAATGCCATGGTTGTCGACAAGTTCTACATGTGCTGGGACCACTATGTGGCTGCCACAGGCGCTGATACTGAGACCAAAGTAGCTCAGGCCGATGAACGCTTCTGGATGAAGGGCGAATAAGAACGGCTTTGTTCAAGAACCCTCACCGTTTCATGGTGAATGAGCGAGTATTATGTCACAAGGTTGGGCGCGATTTGCGCATCGTTTTGGCCAGTACTATCGTACGGCTGATCTTTGGTCGCCTCCTCGGATCAAAACAAGAGAATGGATGTTCATTCCCTTCGGAGGCGCCCCACCAATTCGGCACAAAGGGTTCGCAACAACAGAATCAGTTCGGACATTTCTTAATGCTCGGGCAATGCATTCTTGTTTTTACTCTACGGCCTATTGGCAGCGACCTTATGAATTGAAAATGGCCGACAAGGGTTGGCATGGAGCAGATCTCATTTTTGATTTGGATGGCGATCACCTACCTGGCGTAACAGACAAAGATTTCCCTGGTATGATGGAAGTGATACAAGAACAAGCATGGTCACTATGGAATGATTTTTTACAACCTGAATTCGGTTTCCGGGACGACTACTTGCAAGTAACCTTCTCTGGACATCGCGGATTTCACCTTCATTATCGAGACCCGAAATTTTTTCATCTCGATTCGGAGGCTAGAAGAGAATTGGTATCTCATATTCGAGGCGAGGGTGTAGATGTCAAAGGCGGTCTCGCTAGATATCACGATTCTTCGGCAACAGGCTGGACCAAACGTCTCAGAAATGGAATGGACGACATGATTCAAACATTACGAAATATCGATACAGGGGGGCCAAATGCATCAGAAGAACTCAAGCGGCTCGAAGCTGGACTCCAATCACTTCAATCACGTGAGGGCGTAACATCACAACGGACTGCTGCCTCAATCAAAAAACTTGCAGAAGTTGTCAATCATGATCAACGAGCACAACGTTTGAAAGACGGTCGTTTTGAACTTCTTGACAAATACCAAACGCTGTTCCTAAATTTGTTAAAATCTGATACATCGGTGGTGTTGGGTTCTGCGGGAGAAACTGATGAAGTGGTTACCATCGACGTGAGGCGGCAAATTCGTTGGCCGACTTCATTGCATGGTAAATCAGGTATGCGAGTCTCAGAATTCCCACTTGACCGCTTAGATCCAGACGGAAGTAACCCCTACAAACCACTTTCAGAAGCCATGGCTCTCAATACCAATGACTCACTCGAGGTTGAAATGTTGGTCGATGATGCAATCGCACAATTTGGCGAACGTCGAATTGATGCTAAATGTGGTGAGAAAGTCATAATTCATGAAGCAGGTGCCACATTTTTAGTTCTCAAAGGTTGGGCGAAATTGATCAATTGAGTTAGGATTTCACCCCTATAATTCTGCATGAAGCAAGAGTTTCTTGCGGTAAGGTTCAAGGGTGGTCCCCCATCCCTTTAGGCGGGGTGAGTCCTTTGGGTCTGCGAAAAGGAAAAAAATCCAAGAACCAAGATGCAC
>JAKMEE010000041.1 GCA_022426155.1 Candidatus Poseidonia sp.
GGGAGCTGCCGTCAATGCTCCACGAACTGGCGGGTGTAACACGGACTTGGAGGCGTTGCTCAAGAGCAACAGCAACCGCTGGCTCACCGTACACAACCGCATGTTCTCCAAAGAGAATGCATTTGGCTGGAGCGCTCGCTGTCGCAGCGTCTCCGTCAAGGACCATGGTCACTAGAAGCGGTCGGCATTCATATTTCTTGTCACACCGGGATGCCTTAGGGGTCAGTTCCACCTAATTTTGTTCTCTTTCAAGACGTTTTGATACTACTAAGCCAGCGACAATGATGCTCATCAATGCCAGTGCTGAAGTAAACCCTGGTGAATCCACTACGAGATCTTCTGTGATCGTAATGACGACACTATTTGTGCCAGAATTGGTTCCGTCATCCCATGAATATGCGATGGTTCTCTCAATGAGTCCTCCATCTACAATCGGGATAAGTATTGGGCCAGTTGTAAGTGGGTTTCCTGAAAATGTTTGAGGAGAATTTGTTCCAATGGTAACAATCATATCGATGCTCTGGTCTTCGGGGTCGATACAAGTCACTGTGAACAAATAGTCTCCAATAGGGAGCGAAATATCACTTTCTGTTTGACTACTTGAGAGGTCGAAAACAGATTGAATGATTTCATTTGCCCCACTAGAATCATTGATGTACAAATTACAGACTGGTGGTACATTACATCCATCGATTCCAACTGCGGTGTTGGCAGGTGTACTTGGGCACTGGTCAAGCAGATCAGATACCCCATCTCCATCGGAATCTTGTTGAGCTTCAGAACATCCATCCGAAGATATCCAGAGCCACCCTTGAGGCGTGTTAGGGCAGAGGTCATCAGAATCACTTACAGAATCACCATCACTGTCAACCTGAGAGTCACTGCAGCCATCCGTCTCAACAACAGAGTTTGCCGCTGTAAATGGGCACAAATCAATACCGTTAGCTACCCCGTCTCCGTCGATATCGGATTCATACCAAGAGCAGCCATCAACATCAATCCAGATCCAGCCCTGTTGTGTGTTCGGACACAAATCATCCGCATCACTGACTCCATCTCCGTCAACGTCAAGTTGACTAGTTGAGCATCCGTCAGTCGATACTGTTTCACCGCTTGGGGTTGAAGGGCACAGGTCAATATTGTTGGTGACACCGTCGCCATCATCGTCTTTCTGCGAATCTGAACATCCGTATGTATCCACTGTTTCTCCCGAGGGAGTGTTTGGGCAATTGTCGAGTAAATTATCAACTCCATCATTATCATCGTCTGAGGATTGTCCAAAGGAACATCCATCTTGGTCAACTGAAGCTCCTACTGCTGTGTTGGGGCAGAGGTCCACATCATTTGCAACACCATCGCCATCATCATCTTCAATGGAGGTTGTGCCATCGTTGGTGGAGAAGAATTTGATTCCATCGTCAAAAGAACCAACAAGGTAAAATTCATCATCAATGATTTGGATTTGATTGTTCTGACCCCATATAATCCACGAATGTTCGCCTGTTAATGACATTTCAGAATCAGGGCTGTTTGCAACACTTCCTTGTGAATTAGCAATCAGTGAGGTTTCTGTGAATTTTTTGTACCTATATACTTCTTCCTGATCAAGGTTTTCGTTCCAAAAACTCTCTCCATAAAGCAAATGCAGATCACCATTTGAATCAAAATCATATGAGATATGTTTCCAGTTAATAGTTTCACCATCGGTGAGTTGCACCGTCATTGTGTCAACGCCAGTTTCAGACTCATCATAACAAGGATCTGTTGAGGACTCATAATACAAATCTCCATCATCTAACCAAACGGATTTGAACTTTTCATTTGTCATGGAGTGCAAGCCGACATATAACGTACCCCCCGCCCAGCAATCTCCGACAGTATTACCATCAAATTGTTTGTGAACCATTCCGTTGGATGCAATCATCGTTGAACCTTGATGTGAATCACCGTACCAAGTCGCTCCAATGATAATCAGGTCAGAATCAGAGTCGTAATTATTTGTGTTGCTCAGTCCAGCATATTGAATCCCAGAAGTTGAAGCGGACTCATCATAATTATCTGATGAATCATACCGGATATGGTCAATATCAAAGGAAGGATGGTATGGCGTATGAGTAAAGGGTCCAAGAGAGGCAGGACGTGCTGAATTTGTGTCGGTCATGTCATTGAGTTGATTCACCACCGAGATTCCATTGATTTGGTTGGAACCTTCCCAAAGATAGCCCGAGCAACCGACCGAACTGTTACTGAACATGAAACATGTGATTTCATCACCCATGGCGATGGTGGTGATGCCGTTTTGAACGTCCCATTCAGAGCTGGCATGGTAGATCGATTTTGCTTCGGTTCCAGTTGCTACATCACGACCATCAGTATTCTCTTGATGACCATGTTGTTTCATTGCATTTGGCCCCCAACAAACTGCATCATGCCCCGTCATTCCACTCTCTGCATGATTGGCGACACAACTGTCAGCGAACCCTGAATATATTCTCGCAGGCTCAGCCGGATCAGTGGCGGCGGTATCGTGCGTGACCGATGACCAAGTCGTAGGCCTGTCTTCACTTCCAAGTTGACCGAATTGGCCAGCGCCCTGGCACACAGTTTCCCATTTTGAGTTGGGCAAACTCTCGGTGAAACACATGAAATCAAAACCGATTGAAAGGTCGGTAATGGGAAGGCCTGACTCCATGAGTACGGGGGTATGTTTGGCCGTTTCATCGCTGTTTAATTTTCCACCGACATTGGCTCCCCAGCATGAGAATGAGAAATCAGCATGGACAGCACAGAAGTCTTCAGATGCCCAACCACCGACGATTCGTATCGCTTCAAAATTCGGAATCTGATGCGGAGTAAATGGGGCTTGATTGAATGTTGAGGCTTGTCCATTACTGTCAGTACTGCCCCAGCAATAAACAGAAGAATCTTCCATGACTGCACACGAGCCTTCCTTTGCTGCTGCAACACTTACCGCCTTGAGGTTCGATGGAAGGGGAACGTGATACGGTACATCACTATCAACAAAGTCTCCATTTCCAATCTGTCCGTAATCGCCATCTCCCCAGCAGTATACATCTCCTGTATTTGTGATTCCGCACGTGTGGTATTCCCCCGCGGTTACTGCGGTGAAGAACGTCGTAGAATACCCCGCATTTGATGAGGGAATACTGACTTCATAGCCCAACAAACTGGTTTCGTCGCCATTGATTGAGAGGTAATCTGCTACTCCCAATTGCCCTTTGGAGTTATCGCCCCAGCACAGCAGTCCACTGTGCAATGAATCATTGCCTGACTGAACTGCACAAACATGTTTCTTTCCGGCACTCATTTGGGTTTTATAATCAAGGTTGAGAACTGTAAAATTAACATCGGCATCAGCGCTCGTACCGTATTCCTTGTTGAGTTCCCAATGGCGGCTCAATTCTTGGACTGATGTGAACATACTTACACAACAAGGTCCCGGATAACTTGGATGGTCCCTATCAGATACGCTGACGAGCATCAATTCTTCGTCGCTTGTTAGATACAGGTCCAAATCAAAGAGGCTTTGATGGCCATCACTAGGAGTCTGCCATAATGTTTCAGCATACCATCCGCCTTGTCCGTCCTCAAACATGGTCGTATTTATCTCAAACAATGAATATTCGGCCCAAGCGTTGATGATGACATAAATGGTGTCGTTCGAAGAAACCGTCGCTGAAATCTGTTCTGCGTAGGCGTACGAATCCGCCCACAGAGGTTGAAGGGCAGTTTCCTGCCATGTCCCTCCAAAATTGTTGGCCCAGTATGGAGTTCCTGCAACGGACCCATCATCTTTGTACACGACATAAAATGCATGGGTGACTCCGGTTGAATTCACCACAAAATCAACCCCGGTTGTATCACATACGTCATCATCGTTGTTGAAATCAAGCCCACAATCGGTAGGGAATTGATGTAGCCATTCACCCTCGGTCCACGAATCTCTTGATGAGGCCTCCATTATTTTCTCAGTAATTGTATTGAGTTCGTATGTCGTATTGGGTAAAGTGCCGAGAACCATGGTTAGAGCAATTAAAGCAACAATCTTACGGGTCATATCTTTCCATTCGTTGTAGGTTTTATGAGTTTATTGGAAATATACGCCTTTTTTTAATTCCTGCCGACATTTTTAGTTGACTTGGAAGTTGATTTTCACCTTTGATTTTTGACGGTGGTTTCAAAGTGCGTCTCCCTTTCGGAGACCTGCCCGAGCATGTCTTTGGCGGTGAACAGCATGAAACATCCCCTGTTTTTGGACTATGGGCCCA
>JAKMEE010000025.1 GCA_022426155.1 Candidatus Poseidonia sp.
GATGTGGTGCAGCCACTCCCCAGTTTCAGTGAAAAGGACGGAGCATGGACGATGGATGGTGAAGTCAAAGACGGTCATATCTACGAACTTGCATTTGATGGTTCAGACGCTCATGCTGAAATTATAGAACGCACCACAGGGTTCGCATTCCTCGGCGATGCAACGGACCCTTACACAGAGGCTCGGCCTTGTCACATGACAGGAGAGCCTACGACGCGTCGTGTGCTTCTGGCGAAAACATACTGAATTTATCTGTATTGATGGCGCATTAAGTGTGCAAGGTTGTAAATTCTTACGACTTTGGTGAATACTTTCGATTTTCGGAACATCGGTTATAAACTTGAATTGGTAGGTAATACCATGTCGCAGGAATCGCTCGCCCCGGTTGCTGCCATCACGAATCTTATTTTGGGAATTATCACTATCATCATGTCAAACCGAGGGGACAATCAGACCTCCCACAAACGTTTTTCTGCAGTACTGATTGGTTGGACGTTCATTCTACTTTCAATGTATAATTTCGCTGAAACTCTCTTAGATCAATATTATACATTCGTTGCGCCAACAACCATTGATTTTGGTCTCGTGTCGCTCACAGGCGAAACTTGGAGGGATACTCTTGTCTTGATTCAGTTCAGCACGGATTCTGCTCTCAATATCATCATGCTTGTTATGGCCTTACATATTCCAAAAGACATAGGCAGGGGTAGCTCATGGAATTCATTGATTATCCTTGTCATCACGCTTTATTGTATTGTCATACCTCCACTTATTTTCCTCGGTGGATTTGAATATGCGGTGTTCCAACTTGTCATTTGGGTTATAGTTGGTATATTTTGGACTCATCAGTATCTTCATGGCATTATTCTTGAGCATAAAACTGGTGATGAACAGTACCGGTCTGAGTCCAAAGCAAGTGCGGTCCTTCTCCTTATCTGGTTGGGATGGCAAATGATTTGGTGGCTTTCTGCCTTTTCCCTTCTCAACAATGAATGGTTTGTAAGTGTCTTAACACAACTTGATGACGCACCATCAACTCTCTGGCTTATTGCCGTTAATCTTGGTTGGAGCGTTGGGGCCATCACAATCTGTGCGTTGCTAGCAGGTGAGGCTTTTCGTACGTCGAAGCGCGGTCTTTCTGGTATTTCTCTTATCGTGTTTATTGTCTTCTTCCTCGGTTTTGCCAATTGGATTCAAGACACATTACTTCTTGATGCATACTACAGTTGCATCGAAGGAAACTGCGAATCTGAAAGTAGTATCTTTGAACTCGTCAATTATCTGACTTCTGGAGTTTTGATCTATCTGCTCAAACCCCTTCTCTTCGTTTACCTCATGGTACAGTTCCAAATCATTGACACATCATCGGAAGAAAACAAAAACCTCACAAGAATCATGATTCTGTTAATCCTTCTGATCATCTCCTCCAGTGTTATTGAATTAATTCAATCGCTGATTCCAATCCCTCAAATGATATCCGGTTCACTCCTTGCGATTGGAGTTGTCTTTTTCATCGGCTGGGAAGAAAAGATTACTGAGAGTTTCATTGGGACTGCTAACAATTCTGACCTGGATACAATTCAAGGTGACGGATTCAACGATCAAATGTTGAGAAATACTTCTCTTCTCATGAGCCTCATCGTCGTCTATATCGTGGTTTTAGGAATCATATTTGCAAATGCGGGGGTCTAACGATGTCGGAAGAATCTACACTTGACCTCAGCGGCTTGGAAGAATTACTTGGTGATTCGACTGCGAACAAAATTACGGCAGGAATCGTGGCCTTCTTCCTTGCATTCCTTGCCCTCAATTCCTTAGATTTGATTTCTAATAATGAAAATGTAAGGTCAATTGTTGATGGAGATACTGATTGGTCTATTGGCTTTGACGAACAAATTGTGACTTTCACAGATTCGGTCATTGTAGCCGATGGAGATTCAGAAATTCGGGTCTTCTCCATTGATGAATCGCTCCTAACGGACGGGTACAGGTTTGGAGGGATTTCAGTGACCTTATCCTATACAGAGACATCAGGCACCCCTCTTGACCCGACAGATTCAGTCTTTGGAAATATAATTCGCAACGACCTCAATGCTCAATGGGATGACGACAATAACAGTCTTAGCGGTTCATCAAACGATGGGAGCCAAATCGATCTAGATCTTCGAACCTATCCGGGTTACGATGGACAAGACACCAACACGACAGGGTACAATGAGATTCAGGTTCTCGAAGAGTGGATGCTGGATGGTTTTGGATTTGGAGAACTTCAGATTGAAATTGGAGTTGAAACCTCATCCCTTCCCGTTCCTGGTCAAAATGATAACGAAGAAGAAGTCAACATTACCGTTGAGATTATCACCTTCAAAGCGATTGCTACGAATTGAGATTCGGCGCCAGAAACCTCGTGTATTGAAGGTGTGAAATCAGTCTATATGTTCACATGCCGAAGGAAGACGGGTCCATATCCATCTCACCGTCTTTCATCATCTTCCACATCTGCTTGTTCAGTTTCGATTACCGCCCTTGCCCTTCATCATCTTCCGTGACCTGTTCCATTGTCCGATTAATTCCTGCCGGCCTTAATTGAAAGTAGGGCCTACGGATTTTCAAGAGTAAAATGGGCTGATGAGGCCACCTTCGGTGAGAGTTTCATAAACAACGCTGTGTTAGGGTAATTATGACACCGAGTGACGAGGCGGGATTAAATCTCACTGATTCCGTTCAAATCGGGGATAACGCAATCGGCCCAACAACCGGCGACATCATCATTAATTCCGCAGGTAATCATGAAATTTGTAGCATGTGTAAAACTCCAATAGATGCGGTGAACAATGCCGGCCTCTTCTGTTTCAAGGAAGGCTGCGAATCACTTTTTTGTAACAATTGTGAATCGTTTTTCCGTGAATCACGCAAGGCGGGTGAGAAACCCTACTGTGCAGAACATATTGACGAGGCACTCAGGCCAGAAAACGTCCCTGCTCCTCCTTCCGTTGGGGCCATTGTCAGTGCAGTTCTTCGAGATACGAAATCATCGAAA
>JAKMEE010000029.1 GCA_022426155.1 Candidatus Poseidonia sp.
TTCCAAACGATGCTCATGTACAGAGGGCTCTGGCACAATGGAGCACTCACCACAGGCATCGGCGAAGAAACCTATTCTGACTAAACAGTGTGCTGCAAGCCTTGTTAATTACTCTTCGAAACGGGAAACAGGAAATTATGCACTTCGCATCGATAACTATTCACTATGAGATTGACGCCAGATACCCACCACTGGCCAATGCATAACAGCCAACAAGAGGCATCAGTCGTAAATGGCTTGAGCGGCGGACATCCGTACGAACGGTGAAGAAGTACCACTTCTACGCTTCACCATGGCCAATGTACGCATTGAGGCGGACACCATGGGCGAACTCGAAGTTCCAGCAGACAAATACTACGGTTGTCAAACAGCACGTTCCCTAATCAATTTCGATATAGGCGAAGACACCATGCCCGTAGGCGTCATTCGAGCCTTTGGGATTTTGAAACAGGCTGCAGCTAAAACCAACGTAGCGCTGGAGCAACTTGACCCAGCCGTTGGCGATTTGATCATCGCTGCAGCACAAGAGGTCCTCGATGGCCACCTTAACGACCACTTTCCTCTACGGGTTTGGCAAACCGGAAGCGGCACACAATCCAACATGAACGCGAATGAAGTCATTGCAAATCGCGCTATTGAGATGGCGGGCGGGACCCTCGGCTCAAAATCCCCCGTCCACCCAAACGATCACGTGAACAGGGCTCAATCCTCAAACGACACCTTCCCAACCGCAATGCACATCGCAGCAGCGGAAGCCATCACCCACGAACTTCTACCGAGCGTTCGCTCGCTTCGAAACGCATTGTCGGAAAAAGCAGAGGCGTGGAAAGACATCGTTAAGATTGGCCGAACGCATTTGATGGACGCAGTCCCTCTCACGCTAGGGCAGGAAGTCTCAGGTTGGGTCGCTCAACTTGATGCAGACCTTCGACGAATTGATTTCGCTCTGGACGACTTGTTCGAACTCGCCCTTGGTGGAACGGCAGTTGGGACGGGACTCAACACTCACCCTCTATTTGCTCAAATGGTGGCCGATGAAATCGCTAACATCACAGGACTTACATTCTGCACAGCAGAAAATAAGTTCGCCCAACTCGCCGCACACGACGCAATTGTCGCCACTTCTGGGGCGCTCAACACGCTTGCGGTGTCCTTGATGAAGATTGCAAACGATGTACGTTGGCTTGGTTCAGGCCCACGGTGTGGATTTGGCGAATTATCGCTTCCAGCGAATGAACCGGGTTCTTCGATCATGCCTGGAAAGGTCAATCCAACTCAGGCTGAAGCCATGACCATGGTCTGCGCTCAAGTGATGGGCAACCACACGGCCATCACTGTCGGTGGTAGCCAAGGGAATTTTGAACTGAATGTCTACAAGCCGATGATGATTCACAACCTCCTTCATTCCGTGCGCTTGCTAACAGACTCGTGCCGTGCCTTCCGAACCAAGTGTGTGGAGGGCATGGAGCCCGTCGAATCAGCGATCGCCAATCACCTCGAGAACTCACTGATGTTGGTGACCGCCCTCAACAACCACATTGGGTATGATAAAGCGGCAAAAATTGCAAAGAACGCTCATGAGAAAGGCACAACATTGCGGGAATCAGCTCTCGAACTTGGCTACCTTACCAACGAGGAATTCGATGCGTGGGTCCGCCCTGAAGAGATGACAGGCCCTCGCTCGCCCCAGTGAACTCTCGTTCAGCGTGAACCTTCAATGAAGACAAAATTGACCATTGCTTGGAACAGCAGAAACCAGATTCCAACCATTGCAATCAGCGTAAAGCCGCCGGGGTCGTCCCCTACAATGATGCCATGGCCAATGAGCAAACCTGCCATTCCCAACAAAAAGAACACTCGATACACGATTTGAGTGAACACTCTTGCTTGAACCGACATGGCTTTCCACCCTGCGAAACCAAACCATCGACCCATCCAACCAGTTCTCGCTCCGTCCTCTCGATCCATGTTCATTCACCTCGTTGTTCAGTGACTGATTTTTTGAGCATGAACTCAATTTGGCCGTTCACAGAACGCATGTTGTTTTCTGCCATTCGCCTTATTGCGTCGTGGAGTTTAGGATCAATCCTCAGTAAAATTTTCTTTTTATCCACCCGAATGCCTCCTCATTTGTACAAATAGAAGATAATGCTCGCTATTTGCCCGAAAGAAATCAAGATCAATATCCCTTGTGTGAGGTAGTATGATTTGGGGGCCTCCTCCTTTGATTGCCAACCTTTACCGCGAGCATACGCACCACCTCTCACGAAATTATACGTGACGTATGCGAGCAGGCAAACGGTGACAAAAATGGTTGGCGCATGCCTAAAGAGTGCTGCCGTATCCATTTACGAACACCTCAAATTCCAAATTCATTGATACAAAGTACCAGTGTTCACCACTGGCGTCGTATCCGTTTCTGAGCAGAGCACAACCAGCAGATTACTCACCATGCTGGCCTTCTTGTCTTCATCGAGTTCGATGATGTTCTTTTGACTGAGTTGCTCTAGAGCAAGTTCAACCATGCCGACGGCTCCTTTGACGATCTCACTGCGGGCAGCAACAACAGCACTGGCTTGTTGGCGGCGGAGCATGGCCTGCGCGATTTCTTGGGAGTAGGCGAGGTGGCTAATGCGTGCTTCAAGCACTTCAATACCGGCACGCTTTAGGCGTTCTTCGACTGAAATTTGCAATTCCTGGGCGATGACTTCTTGATGGCTGGAAAGCGCTATACCACCAATGTCCTTGTCTTCAATGATGTCGTATGGGTACTTTGTCGCCATGGCGCGCAATGCGGCTTCACTTTGAATTTGCACATAATCATGGTAATTATCCACCTCGAACAAGGCTTCGGCAGAGTCGACGACTTTCCAGACGACAACAGCAGCGATTTCAATCGGATTTGCATTTACATCGTTTACCTTGAGTTTAGCGGACTCAAAATTACGAATTCGGAGTGAGATCTTTCGCTTCTCGTAGAGTGGATTGATCAGCCAGTGGAATCCTTCCTCGTCGACGGTACCTGAATACTTGCCGAAGAATTGGAGAGCTGCCCCCTCATTTGGGTTGATGACGAGGTAACTGTTGAACATCAAAAACCAAGCGATTGCAATGACAATTTGAAGTAAAATTCCGATTGTAACGCCGATTCCTCCTCCAGCATAGAATATGAATGTCAGAAGGAAAAGAGCAGGAACGGCTAACCAGTGGATGGCAATTCCCAAAAAACCGTTCAGGGTATCTTTCGATACATCATTGAATCGTATCTCTATATCGGAGGGCTTGAGTTCTTGGCTGGTTGTCGCAGATTCCATAGGCAGGACCATTTCGTGCTATTGGGGTGATATCATAAAGATATCGGAATTTGGCAAGACCTCCATCGATTGTTGTTTCCACTAAGTTCAGCGCCACTCAGACGTCTTGCGAACCTTTGAGGGAGGTTCCGAGATAGAATCCTGCACAATTCACCACGACATCTGAAATTTTATTGCTGATCTCTTCGGTAGTGAACTCGTAAGGCAGGAACCATTCAAGAATTTCCCAACCGATTGATAGGGCAAAAAACAGCCCCCATCCCATCGGTATGAACCTGCCAACAAAGGTCCATTGAACGAAATGGCCAAGGGACCAAAGGTTGAGCAGCGCCATGTTGATTCGAGCGCCATTCGCCCTATAAATTTGAAAAATGATAAATTTCTGTTGGGGACATATTGATATCCTGGGACATTATCCTTCCCTTCATGAACATGCGTAAAACCGCACCAAGCCTGTTGTTAACTGCCCTCCTTCTTGCCGCCCTAGTCCCAGCTGGGCCTGTGGCTGCAACACCAACGGAAGCCTCAGAATTCTACTACGGTGTCGAATATGATTGGACAAGCGTTGATTCGGATTTGACTAATTTTACCGGCCTTGACCTCCCAGAAATTTTCGGTGAAGTCATGGGGGCTGCAGACGATGCAGGATTCAATTTGGTTGTTGGCCAACTCCTCACCGGGTCCTCGAATGTGTACGTACACCACTCAGAAGACATCACACCTCAAACCATTCAAGACATGGATGGCGAAGACGTGACCGTTTGGAGCCGCACCGATGAAGTCACACTTCGTCACGGCGTGTTGCTCGACGGCGTGTTGATGACCGATTGGATGGAACCTGCATCCTTTGGCTCCAACGATGATACCTCCTTCGACATTGATGCTTCGACAAGCGGCGAACAAGTGTTGACCGTGGACATTGGCTACACTGAATACCTCGATGAAGACTACAACCTCGTTGGAGCAGACATGGCGTTCTCGATGGAAGTCTCCGTGTCAAACGACATCGAACTTGACGCGCTCTTCGAAGGTGGCGGTGAACAACTACCAATCGACTTTGATACCGGAATTTCGGTGTCCTATGCCATCTCAGAATCCGCAACACAATGGCGCCTTGGATCCCCGAGCCCAATTTATGTGGAAATGTCGGCCAATGATGAAACTGAGTGGTATTGCTTGGAAGAGTGGGATATTGACATGGGCATGCAGGCTGAAGTCGACGACGAGTCAGTGATCGACATGTGTGGTGTGATGTCCGGCACCTACACCGGGGCGCTCGACTATTCCTTCTCCATCACCGGAATCCCGACCGAAGACATCGGCCTTGATGCAGGTGAACTTGACATTGAGTTGTCAGATTCCGTCACAGAATCTGGAACCTTTGAAGAGAACATCGGTGGGACTGAAATGGAGTTCTCCATGGGCGACTCGCTTACTGTCGACCTCGGCGATGGAGCAGGCCTCACAACTTCAGTGAGTGCATGCACAAATTGCCCACCTGGCAACCCACTCATGTTTTTCATGATGGGTGAAGTCATCGGCGGAGCCAGCGAATCATTCGCAGAATCAGTTGCAGAAGATGTTGCAGATGAACTCAGCGACAGCATCCTCGACATCTTTGGAGGCGATGAAGGCGAAGGCGAAGATTACGAAGAGCCTAGCGGCAATCAATGGCAATGCGACAGCGGCGACCAATGGATCTACGAATGGGAAGTCAATGACGGCTACGATGACTGCTACGACGGCTCTGATGAAATGGACATGTCCGGTTCCTGGAGCGGTTGGAGCGACAACGTTTACATGAATGTCGAGTTAGACGAGGAAATGCTTTCCTTCGATGAAGACGGTAAGATGTTCATGTGTGATGACGGGATGGAAATCAGTTGGGATCAAGTGAACGACTGGTCCAATGATTGTGCAAACAGCGAAGATGAATACGAAGGCCGCGACGTTGATGACATGTTCACCTGCGACGACGGCACCGAAATCGAGTGGGATGCAGTCAACGATTACAATTCAGATTGTACTACGGCAGAAGACGAAGGCGCAACGGGCCATTACATGGTCGAAGCAATTCTCACTGACGCTGCGGGCACCCCCCTCTCTCAGCAGCAAGCCACCATGTGTGATGCAAATGGATGCGACACGAACATGGAATGGTTCTATGGCAATGTGGGCTTTGAAACAGAAACCCTCACTCCAACTGCATACGGAGAACACGTCTACTGTGTGAGCGGTATGGTCACTGATTCGAGTGACGGGACTGTCGTCATGGAATTCTCAAGCATGTGCAACGACCAGTGGGTTGGCCCTTCAATTGGGCACACCCACGCGCATTCAGATAGCATGAACATCAACTTTGAGGTCTCCGTGTACGATTATTCCGAAGAAGGAGATGCTACGCTCTATGTTTCAATAGTTGATGAAAATGGCAATCAAGTCTTCCTCGATGACATGGCTATTGATGGCTCAGAAAATGAATACTCTTGGGGAGAGGATGTTTCAGTGCTTGAGGAAGGCGAATACTGCGTTCATACTGAATTGACTGAGACCGGGCAATCAGAACCATATGACGCCCACTCAAACTGCTTCAGTGTTGAAGAAGGCCAAGAACCAAGCGACAGAATCGTTGCCATCGCTGAAGCAATGGCAGAATCCGATCTTGGAGAGGTTCTCGAACAGTTTGGAATGAACCTTGAAGACCGACTTTCAGATGTTGCACCAACCGAATTCCCATACAACGACGGCATGTGGGCTCCAATGTGGAGTTCCGAGCACGCTGCAATGGTCGGCGTCGGTGTCTATGCAATGGACGACGATGGTGCTTACATCATGGCAGGCCCAGCAACACAGGGCTACTCTGCCGACGCACCAGTCAAGATGAGCATTCGATACCTCACAGGCGTTCCAGCGAGCACCGCTGCTGATGAAGCAGAAGATGCGAACAGCATCGAGGACATCGTCAACGTCGAAGATCACGACCTTGGAGAAATTACAGAAGCACTTGAGGAAGCAGGTGTCGACACCAGCGAACTTGACTTCCCAGAATCGTTCACTGCCAATGAAACCGTTAACGAAGACACTCCGCCACAAACAGCCGAGGAACTTGCTGAAGAGGCAGGCCTCGTGCCAGCCTTGTCGCCAATCTCTGTGATTGCAATCATTTCCCTTGCAGGTCTAGTTGCAGGTCGTCGGGGCAAAGAGGCTTGAATCAACACCTCAAGTACGATGAACGGTAGGGGATGCTATGTCCCTTCGCCCATCACCTTCCCCCGCAGGGACGGTGATTCGCGGTGCAGCGACGGTTCTGATTGTGATCCACATCATGATGTCTGCTTGGCTTGTGGTCCAGTTTGATGGACGTTATACCGAGGGTCGCCCTTCGCCCACCAACATCAAGGCCCTTGTTGCGGTCGATGATGAACGGACCCTCATCGACGTCAAAATGGAAAATTCCACCTCGTTTGTGTTGTACATGCTCACGCGTGATTACGAAGAACCACCATCCAACGAAACCCCCACGGATCAACCTGACTCCTCTTCCTCAACTGATTCAGGGGAATCCGAAGAACGCCTGAGTCAGGCTCGACTTTTTACTAAAGCATGCCTCGTGGTGATGATTCTTACTGAATTGGCAATGCTGCTCGGGCTCCGGTTCCGGGGGACTCTAAGGGGGGTTTCATGGACCGCTGTGCTGCTGTGTTTCCTTGTTGTCCTCCCGGGGGCCTATCTGAGCGATTTGACAGGTGGCGACGGAAGTGAAGACTCTAATGAAAGGAAGAACACCTCCAACAATGATTTGGCGAATGAAACCTTTGTTGCTCAAACCGAAGAAGGGTCGATGGTTCATGGTACGTCAGATATCAAGCTGTCATTGGCCCCCCTCGGCGTTCACATTGATATGATGTTCAATGGTTATGATCTGGGTTTGGTCGAGAAAGCCAACCAATCAGCAGTTCGTGCTGAAGCACCTGAGCCTGATAGCAAGGACGCATCATCCTGGGTTCAATTCGAGTCAAGGCTCACCGCTAAGGCTGGAAAAAACATACAATCGTTGTTCATTCTTCCTGTGCTGTGGCTTGTCTTCCCCGCCATGAGCCTCAAAAAAGAGGCCTCATCTGCAGAGGTTGAAGGTGACGAAGAGGCGTAATCAAGCAGAATCCCGTGCTTTGCGGCACACTTCCACGAAATTTTCGAACATTTCTTTTCCAAACTCGGAATCATTGACTTCAGGGTGGAATTGTAAACCAAATCGATCGCCCTTTTCATTCTCCATTCCTTGGACCTTACATGATTCGCTGCTTGCGGTGATGAAGAATCCATCTGGTACTTCATGCACCTCGTCATTATGAGATTCCCAAACCGTTTGAGACTCGTTTGTCCCAGCAAAAATTGTGCCTCCACCGTCGTGCAGGGTGATTTGCATGGCACCAAACTCAGGTTCCGGAGACTCCCGTGCATCACCGCCATAGAATCTCGCCATGAATTGATGGCCTGCGCAGATGCCCAAAACCGGGACATCAAGTTCGAGATAGGCTCCGCAGTTTCCGAGTTCCCCAGTGAGTCCAACCCGCGCCGCCCCTCCCGAGAGAATGATGCCATCCACTTGACGCATCTCCTCGACAGGCGTCATGTTCTCGATGATCTTGGTATCGACTTTGAGATAACGCAGCATTCGCCATTCTCTGTGAGTCCACTGCCCACCGTTGTCAACTACATCGATGATGAGGGGTCGTTCGTCCATTGTGCATCGCCTATGATTTATGCTGTGTTAGTCGAACAACCATGAACATGCCGCCCTCTCTTCCTGTGAATGGGTTGATGATGTGAAGGCATCTGG
>JAKMEE010000044.1 GCA_022426155.1 Candidatus Poseidonia sp.
AGCCCCGCCCGCGCCAGCACCTGCAGCGCCCGCAGCACCCATGCCACCGGCACCAGTAGCTCCCGCTGCTCCAATGCCGCCAGCACCTGTTGCGCCTGCAGCGCCGGCCGCTCCGGCCCAGCCGAAGCACCAAAGCACCCCGGAAGTCCGTGAACGCCTGAAGGCCGTCGGCGCAATCTCGCAAGCGATTGCAGCCGAAGTCCAAAAGGTCATTATCGGTAAACCACACGTTATCGATAACGTGTTGGTCAACATCCTGTCAAACGGTAACCTTCTCTTCGAAGATTACCCCGGTTTGGCAAAGACGTTGATGACCAACACTTTCGCTGATGCACTTGGTTGTGACTTCAAGCGTGTTCAATTCACGCCTGACTTGCTTCCTGCTGACATCACCGGTACCAACATCTATGATGCAAAGAAGGGTGAATTTACCTTCAAGCCAGGACCTTTGTTCTGCAACCTACTTCTTGCTGACGAGATTAACCGTGCTCCTCCTAAGACCCAAGCTGCTTTGCTTGAGGCTATGCAAGAAAAGCAAGTGACCATCGGTACTGTGACTCACAAACTGCCTGCACCGTTTATTGTTATGGCAACACAGAACCCTGTGGAGCAAGAGGGTACATACCCGCTCCCTGAAGCACAACTTGACCGTTTCATGTTCAAGATGTCCGTTGGTTACCCAGACCGTGCTGATGAAGATGAGATTCTTGCTCGTCGTATTTCTCGTGGAAAGGACGCTGTTGACGTTGACGTCATCACCGACCCTGCTCGAGTGATCGCCATGCAACAAGCGTGTGAAGATGTTTACGTCGACCCTGCACTCAGAATGTACATGGTCGAGATTGTTTCCCGCACTCGTGAAGACCCTCGTGTTCTCGTCGGAGCTTCACCCCGTGGTTCTCAAGCACTTCTCAAGACATCTCGTGCTGCTGCCGCTCTTCGTGGTCGCGACTTCGTCACACCCGATGATATCAAGGCTATCTCAGAATTGGCACTTGCCCACCGTATTATCCTCAAGCCTGAGCACCAAATCAAGGGCTTGGAACAAGGTGAAGTGATTCAAGCAATTTTGCGAGAAGTTCCAGTTCCAACTGTTTGATTGGAACCACCAATTTTGAGGTGAATTAAACATGTGGAGTCGTAAGTCAGCCATGCTCGGCAGCCTAGCTGTCGCTATGTATTTGCTCGGTCTCACGCTTCGCAATTCTCAACTCGTTACCATTGCCGTTGTGATCTTTGTGTTCCTCACATGGGCTGCACTCTTCGGGGGGCACGCAGACGTCGCAGCGAGCGGACGACGAGCAGATGAATGGTCAGGCGAAGAAGGAGCCGCACTTGGCAGCGTTGTTGCCATGCGTAAACTTTCGAGTGCCCGCATGTTTGAAGATGGTGAATTGAGCGTTACCCTGAGAATGCAAAATACATCATCACTCCCCAAAATCCTGGAAGTACGTGATCGTGTTCCTGAAGTGATGCGAATCAAAGAAGGCGCCAATTACATCTTGATGGAACTTGGTCCTCGACGTGAGACGTTCATCGAATACACTGTCGAATGTCCATTGCGTGGTTTCTATAGCCTCGGGCCGGTGACGGTGCGAATTCAAGATCCATTTGGTTTGTTCCACAAAGAGAAAGAATTGCATGTTTACAATGACTTCCTTGTCTTCCCTAAGATGGAAGATTTGAAAGAAACATTCGTCAAATCCCGTGTTCCAAAGATTTTCACTGGAGCTGTGAACATTCGTCAACCAGGTCCTGGTTCTGAGTTTTACTCCCTTCGTGAATATTTTGAAGGCGATTCGTTCCGATCTATCAATTGGTCAGCCTACGCTCGTAGTGGTAAATTAATGGTGAACGAGCGAGAACGTGATGCTGTCTCTGATATCATCATCATCGTGGACTCCCGATCGGTTGCCGAAACCGGTCCAGTTTCTCGAAACTCGTTGGTTTATTCCACCAGAGCGGCGGCATCACTGGCCAAGTATTTCCTTGGACGTCGTGACTCCGTCGGAGTGATTGTCTACGGAGATGAAGTTGTCAGTGTGGACCGAGATACCGGAAAGAAGCAATTGTATGTCATCTTGACCAAACTCGCTGGTGCAGTTGCAAGAGGAAACATTCCTCTGCAAGTTGTCGTGAACCGTATTCTACCTCACATCAACAAGGGAAGTCCAATCATCTTCCTCTCCAACCTCGAAGATGACCCAACCATTGTCAATGCTCTTCGTGACTTCCGTGCACGAGATTTCGATGTCACCGTTCTTACACCTTCATCCCTTGAATTCGAGTTCGACGCCAAGCGCATTGACCGAACAGGGTATGAGGTTATGAAAACCGAACGAGACGTTCTCATTGGAGAACTTCGAGGTCTCGGTGTGAACATCATGGATTGGGAGCCAGATATGCTCCTATCCACCGCCCTAGCAGGCGCTCGAGGATTCTGAGGTGAACAATTATGGTAGTTAGCAAACCTAGCAGCGATACATCCCACCTTTACGATGGTAAGACCGTCCGGTCATCTGCACCATCTCGTAAGAAGGCCGCAGGCCAACTCGGCATTGGAAGTGAAATACCTTCAGACGCCATCCCTAATGTGGAAATACCTTCGTTTATCGAGAGTTTACTCGGGGGTCCATTGGTTCCAAAGATGAAGTTCCTTCCACCGGATAAGATGGTCCAAAACCTGCAAGTCGCCGTGTACGGTGTCCTCGTTGGTCTCGCACTTTTGACCTACATGATTTCTCCACCGGAAGGCACCATGTGGTACATTTTGTTTGGTAGTTTGGCCTTTGCCAATATCATGCAGCTGTCCATCATCGCTGGTGCAACTGTGACTGGATTCATGGGCACATACAAGCGAGATGCCCGTTTCTCACTCCTCAGTAACACGCTGTTTATCCTTGCCATTCTTCGATTTGCTTCCTCCAAAACTTCCCTTTCCAATGATTTGTTTGGATTCCAGGACAACCCTTTCATGTTGGCTATATTGGTGGTTGTTTACTCAGTTCTTCTCATCATGTATTTCGAACTGAGCAACGGAGTCATTCGCTATTCCATGCTTGATACCAGCATTCGAACCAATGAGGTCTATGTCATGAACCCAAAGAAGATCGTTGGGAAATACCACCGTTCATTGGTGATTAACCCCATTATTGCGACGTTATTGGCTTGGTTTGTCTTATCTGCAAATACCATTCTTCCGTTCATTGTGGGTATCTTCTCCAATGATACCAAAGTGCGATTGCAAGAATCTGTTGAACTGACATCTGTTTACGGTGTGGCTCTCGGCACACTATTTGTCTTCATTGTGGTCGGAATTTTGTTCGGTTTGAACCTACCAACACATTTGCAACGCTTCCGTGAAAGCCGAGCAGAATGAACTTAGATGTTGTTCGCAACATTCAATGTTTGAACCAATTCCTCAAGCATTCGGCTTGTATCGGTCCGTTGAGTTAACAAATGGATGGCATTGGTACTTTTTGCAAAAGAAGTGTCTGACCACTCAAACGATTCGATGATTTCAGATGGAATTACTTCGACGTTGGTTCCAATGAGTGAAACCATCGCTGCTGCGTAGGTGTGTGAGACCTCGGTGAATCGAGCTTTGAGGCATTGAACTGCTTTGTTCACTTCATGCTGAGGCAAAATAAATCTCATGCTATGCTGGGTTGATTCAAAGCAGCAAATTCGGAGTCCTTCATCTCTAAATTCAGTCAAAACCTCATTGAGAGCGTTAGCAGAGTCATGAATGTACATTGTCTTCACATTGATACAAGCCACTTTGGGGATGCAAGCAACACCTTTGATGACGCTTATTTCCTGAATATCGGGGCCAATAACAGTTTTTAATTCGGTTTGCTCATAACTGTAGAGGTGACGTATCTCAATGGGAATCCCTGAGAAGTAGACCGGTTCAACTGTGGCGGGGTGGATGATCGGTGCATCCAATCGGGCGAATTCCATGGCCTCCGCATATCCAAGATACGTGATTGGTGTGCATTCGATGCCCCACCGAGGG
The DNA here is from genome assembly GCA_022426155.1 of Candidatus Poseidonia sp. Taxonomy (GTDB): domain Archaea; phylum Thermoplasmatota; class Poseidoniia; order Poseidoniales; family Poseidoniaceae; genus Poseidonia. Next base: position 4,019 of record JAKMEE010000044.1, read on the forward strand.
TTTACTGGATAGATTCCGAGGACGTCTTTCCAAAGCACGATCCGCTCTGCATCGAGTAAAGAGCCGATGGCCGATGCGGTATGGTCACTCCCGCCCCTTCCCAAAAGAGCGATGTTGCCATCTCGTCCTTGTCCAAACCATCCAGTCACTACTGGAGTTCCATACAGAGCCGTGCGGTCAAGGAGGCGTGCTGATTTTTCTAAGTCCACAGTTGTGGCGGTGATGGTTCCATTGAGGCATAAACCAATGTCTTCAGAGCCGACTGGATGTGCATCGAGACCTCGCTCTTGCAATGAGAAGGCCACCACGAGTGCAGATAATCGTTCACCAGAGGCCAAGAGTTGGTTGTAGGCGATATCATTTTTTTCCTCCGTAGCTAGAACTTCCAAAGCATCTTCGATACCGTCCAACACTCTCTGAAATACATCGAAGAGGGGTGAGTCAACGAGATTAGGAGTGAAACGGAGGTGTTGGCTAGCCAAATCTTTGGTCAACCGAGCGGCATAACGGGGTTCTTTGGCTGCTCGCATGAGTCGGTCAGTAGTGCCCCAAAGTGCTGAGACAACAACCACAGTTTGATTGGGAGAGTGACTGAGTACATCGGCAATACGGTCCAAGTCTCTAGCATCCCGAAGACATGAGCCTCCAAATTTGTGAATCTCAAAACTCTCACTCATTCCAGAACCCCCCTCTTAGCATGAGGTCGGCTACCACGATGCATGCCATGGCTTCCATGACGGGAACCGCTCGAGGAGCCAATACAGGGTCGTGCCTCCCCTTTACCAGCAATGCTTCCTGCTGATTTGTACGTAAATTGAGTGTGATCTGTTCTTGAGGGATGCTGGATGGTGGTTTGAGTGCTAAGCGGGCATGTATCGGTGAACCCGTAGCCAAGCCAGCCAATGCACCATCAGGCCGTTCTCCTTGAAGCACAGGATGATTGGCATCACCTCCCCATGCGCTGTTATGTTCACTCCCAGTCATCGTTTGAACTGAAAAACCATGGCCAAATTCCACACCTCTCGCTGCAGGAACTGCCATGAGTGCTCGAGCCAGGGCAGGTTCTAATCCATCGAACCATGGCTCTCCCACTCCTAATGGCAAACCGGATATGACCAAATCCACCCTTGAGCCGATGGAATTTCGTTCACGGCGATATCGTTCAATCAGGCCAATCATTTTGGTTGCTGCCTCAGGATCTTGGCATCGCATCTGTTCACATGCTTCACTTGCCCAACGAGGCGGACATTGCTCAAGCGGTTTCGCTTCAACAGAACCGATAGCACCAACTTGGGCTTCAAATCGCACGCCCATCTTCAGAAGATATGGAGAAAGTAGGCCGTAAATGGCGACGAGGGGGGCGGTCATTCGTGCGCTTGAAGTCCCACCTCCACGGAGGTCTGCTGCTCCATCGGTTCGCTTCATCATGACCATGTCCTGATGACCAGGCCGAGGATGGTCTGGTAGGAACTCATAATCCTTGGATTTGACATCATTGTTCATAATCCTGCATTCAAGAATTGATCCATCTGTGATGCCGTTATTCAATCCACTCAACCACTGCACTTCATCGGCTTCGCGTCGCTGGCTACTGTATCGCCCTCCTGGACGACGTTGTTCCATCATGGTACGAACACATGCTTCATCCAAGGTAATGCCAGCGGGCAGACCCTCAATCGTGGCACCCACAAACGGGCCATGACTGGACCCAAGAAGGGTCACTTTGAGGTGTTCACCTAAGCTCATCTGCATGATGCTCAGTCTAGCGACTTTCCCGGCCTTCAAGAAGGTGTTCACTCAAGTTCGTCATCTGTTTCATTGGTCAAAAACGTTGTTTTCAGTATTGACACGTCTTTGTATCGCATGTTGTACCAAGAGGTGATACGTTCTATGGTCGGTTGGAATTGGTTTGAAACAACAATAGCCACAGCCGGGCCAGAACCCGATAAACCAGCAGCACGAGCGCTGTTGACAAACGAATCGTTTGCCATTTTCCTACCTTCAAGATCTTTGAGCGCTCCGACCATTCCACGACCATTCCAAGTGAGTGCTACCAATTCCTTTCCTTCCTGAAGCGCTGTCAAGGCTTGTTGGAATGCGCCGAGATGAGGTTCAAAGTCATCGAAGGTCAAGATATGCTCTCGTTCGCCACGGATGAGGAGTAGTACCGTCCAATCCTCATGGGTGGGGCCGTCACCTTGGAGCAAAACACCCTCTTCAACCGGTGCCTGGGGGTCGACTAGTTTCCAACCCGGTGTTGCGCAAGCCCATGCATCATCAATCGACCCAGTCATTGAAACTCCTGCTGCGAGTTGTGCCCGTCCACTTAACCCGACAATGTCAGCATCGCCCAGTTCCACTTCGGTCGCCTTGGAGAGGGCTCGAAATGCCGCTACACAAATGGCAGCAGAGGATTTGAGGCCCTGCTTTTGGGGGATTTTTGAATTCACGCCCCAATGGAGGTCCTCCGTTGTAAACCCTTCAGGCAATGGGTGTCCATCATCGAACCATTGTTGGAGAATATGTTTGAGCAATTGGTCAGGGTCATTGACATCACGTTTGCTTGGACGGTCGAGGAGCCGTACAGTGACGGGGAGGTCCAGTGCAATGCTTGCTCCGTATCCCAGGGCTGCTGCGTGGAGAAGACTGCATGCTCCATGAGCCATGCCCTTCCCCAATACTGCCATTTCCTATCGCTCCTCAACCTGACTGGTGATGGTTGCGCCAATGTGTCTGCCAGTATCTCCGTGAAGTCCCAGAATGAATTCTCCTGGTTTGATTTCAGTCACGGAACATGGCTTCCCCAATTGGCTCACCAGACGTACGGTTTCTGCTTGTTGCATGAACACATGGGCTTCTTTAGCCTTTGCATGCATGTTCGTGCTGGTATCAAAGTTGACTTTGAGCATCGGGCGAGTTTCAATCTTGATCCGTCCAAGAGATACGGGACGTGAAACGCCTTCCTGATCGACTATGAGTAATTCGTCACCGCTTTGTAATTCACTCATGTACTTCGTCGTACCATCGGCCATCATGATGTACGAATGGGGTGGGCCTGCATTGACGCGGAAGGGTCGTGTCGGAACAAAATTCGAGGCGATTGTTTCTCCGTGGACAAGTATCAGCGCTTTGGAATTAGAACCTACTAGGGCGCCCTCACCGATATTGAGGAGGGAGGTGAAATCAAGGCAATAGCGATCTCCAACACCTCCATCCGTCACTGAGGTGACTCGCATTGGTGTCAATTCAAAGCTATCACTTTCATGTTGAGTTTCAACCTTCTCAGCAGCGTGCTCCAGACGCTGAGCCTTGATGATCAGAGCCGCCTCAAGAAGTTCAGTAGATGAATCAACAACCAAAGCATCAACCCCGGATTCGAGTGCAAATCCAGCCCCCTGCGCCTCATGTGTTGAGCGAATTCGAGCTGCGATTTTGGTGGGTGATCCCTTGCGTGCAGCGACGAGATTTTCAAATGGAATCATGGACCATGTTTCGCATTCGACCAATAACCATTCCACGCTACCGATCAGTGAACGCCCGAGGTCTTGTGATGAAGCATCTTTCACTATGACATGCGCTCCAATACAATGGGTTTGGTCGTGTAATTCCTCACCTTTGACCGCGATTTCATTCACTCCTTTCGCTTCCGGGGTTAGCCATCTATCAACGCCTTCAGCCCTGTGAGATGATTCTCCATTTCGAAGGTCAACCCATACTTCCATCAGACCATCTCACAATTTGTTGGCTTCCATGGCTTCATCAACCGATGCACCATTGTGGACGATCATCATCAGTGCCTTTGCCATTGAGTTGATGTTTGGATGGGCGAAGACTTGTCTGCCCATACAGACTCCTCCTGCCCCGGCTTCCATTGCATGTTTAACCATTTCAAGAACGGATCGGCTGTCACCAGTGGCTGGACCTCCAGCCACCAAGACTGGAATTGGGACGGCACCAGCGACCATAGCAAAACTCTCTTTGTCGCCTGTCCACACCGATTTTGCCGCATCACATCCGAGCTCAAAGGCGAGTCGCACTGCGTGAGCCTGGGCATTTGTCGGGTCGTTTTCTTGTACATTGAGATATTTTCCGCGAGCATAGACCATGCCGAATACTGGTAAATCGAGGTGAAATGCTTGCCGATTTAATTCACCCATGCGTTCAATCATTGCGGCTTCATGCTCGCTGCCCATATTGATTTGGCTAGACACTCCTGCCCCGCCTCTGGATAGCGTTTCATCCGCATGACCAACGAGCACTTTGTTGTTGGAATCTGGCCCTCCATGACTTGTTGAAACTGAATAATGCACGACCATTGATGTTTGCGTTCCTTCACAAAGATGTGAAAAATGTGAAACAACTCCTTTTTGTGCAACGATAGCATTGACGCCAGCGTCAATGAGTGAGCGGATGGTTGTTTCCAGAACCGTGAGCCCAGGCAGAGGGTAGTCTGAAGCACCGTGGTCAATCGGAATCCAGACACCTTTCCCATTTGGGAGGAGCTTGTTCAATCGTGAGCCTTTGCTCATGTTTGCCGCAGACCCTTCACTTCATCAAAGGTTTGTTTTGACTTCACTTCTCTGAAAGTTGTTCACTCGCCCATTGAAGAATGGTCGATTCTGCGCTATCAAGATGTTCTTGAAAGGTTGAGCGTGCAATTTTGAGATGGTCTGCAAGTTGTTGAAGCGTGATTTTCTTATCGTTCCTGTAATGGCCAAAGTCCGAGGCTAATTTGAAGCATTCAAGTTGGCGCGGCGTCAAGACACTTTCCATCCCCTCCGTTTCATTGACGATATTCCTCACGCGGATATCATCTGGCTCAAGAAAGGTCTTGCTCATTTTCACAAAGGTTGCGATTGAGTTAGGGAGGCCTCGAACCGAGATCTGAATGCTCCCATCAATGTAATCATAAGGTGGCAAGACGTGAATATTCTCTGTATTTGAGGCCATACAGACAAGCGGGTGAGAATTCCAAACCACCAGTGATTCGTTCCCAAATTGCTCAAATCGTTGTTCAATCGTTAAAAAATCAACTTTATCCAAATCCTCAGCTGTCTTACCTTCGCGGTATGTTGGGACCACGATTTGGCGAACCCCTTCTGGGGTGACAGAGAGGTGACCCATGACACGCATGCTTTCGACAGTTTCGTCCAAATATCGGAAAGAAGTCTTCCCGAGCTTTTGTCTGGACCATGCCATCGTTACTTCGCGCATGTTCATCTCACAGAGACCCTATTCTTAGCATAGGTGCATGGGGGTGGTGCGATTTTCGCCAAGTGGGGGGCATCGTATTGTTCAAGAGGTGTGCCTTCGTGGAGTAAGTGTATGGCGACCGCAGATTATCTCATCACCTTTGGACTTGGGGGGGCGTTTCTGATCGGACTCCTCTTTATCGTCATGCGAAAAGAAGCACAAGTCAATGTTCAGAGTGGCATGAGTGCAGAAGGTCTCATGCAGCAAAATACGGCTGTTGGATTTGGAAAGGCAAAGAAAAACCTCGACCGTAAATTGGCAGCCGTTCAAGATATGCTGCGCAAACAAAGCAACATTGACCAAACATCGGCCGAAGAGCGTTTTGCCAGGCTTCAAGAAGAAGAAATGGCAGCTAAGGCAGCAGCACGCCAACGACGTGAAGCGGACGAAGCCGAGCGCTTGAAGTTGGAAGAAGAAGAACGGCAGCGTCGCGAGGATGAACTCGCTGAAAAGGCACGTGAACGAGAAGAAGAGGAAGCACGTCTTGCTGCGGAACGCGAGGCCAACCGCCAAGAGGAACTCGCTGAAGCAGAAGCCGACCGTTTGGCCCAAATCGAAGAAGCCCGTGAAGAAGAAGCCCTCGAATCACGTGCGGCTGCAGAACGAGCCATGTCTGAACTTCGAGCTCGTCTGGAACGTGAAGGTGCTCAATCC
>JAKMEE010000035.1 GCA_022426155.1 Candidatus Poseidonia sp.
GACACGGTCATGACGCGTGAAGAAGTCAATGAAATCATGCCTCCTGAACGAACAAACATGGACCTTCTCCCATCAAGTGTTCGAGAACTTCGAGTGGTGAAAATCGATAATGGATTTGACCTATGCCCGTGTGCTGGCACCCATGTTCAACAACTCGGTGAGATTGGAGAAGTCAACTTTCTCGGGAAGAAATCGAAAGGAAAGGGAACCCAACGGTTCTCCTATGATCTCCATCAACCCCTCATCGACATATCACCAAACCAGGCAACACTCTAAGCAGAGATGTGAGAAGCCCTAAACCCTCATATACAAACTGAAAAGGGGAAACAGTAATTACCAAAGGGTTGGCAAATCGATAAAAATCATATATCGAGGTCTTCGTCAAGCAAATCTTTCACATCAGAGAGTGTGCTTTGCCATGCAGCACGCTTCTGTTGTCGCTCTTCAAAGACCTGTTCTTCCACAACTTCAACAAGTTCTTCTGGTGCCGATTGGGCTTGAGTGGCCGCTTCAAGACGGTCCGTTAGTTCAGTGTCTTCCCCAACGCGATCTCTCCGGTCAACAGGTTCAATGGGCCGACTAGGAACCGTTCGTGCACCATAATTATCCAACTGTTCTTGGTCGACATACATCGCTTCAATCATCCCTCGTTTTCCTTCAAGAACATTCTCTGATTCATCGACAAAGGATTTTCCGGCGCGCATTTTGTCAAACACTTCTGCGACATCTTCGCTTTTTGGCAAGGGCTTGCGTTCGGTAAGAGCTGCAGCAAGTTGCTGTTGGCGAACAAGTGTAGGGCCGTGAACTTCATCGTGATCATACTGGTGTGGCGCTGCTGCCATCATCAAGATCTCTTTCGCAAATTGAACTAATGAATCGTCCGCAGGTGCCTTTGCAATTTGGTCACGTACAGTACGGTGGTGGCTGATGCATGTTTTGCATTGCTGAACCCCCTTTTCATCAGGCGCATCGCACAATAAACAACACGCTTGAAACCCCATTTCTTTCATGGCTCGCCTAGGCATTGACATGGGGGCTCACCATGAGGTGTGGCCTTAACCGCATCAACCTTCGGGAGCGAGGCTTCAAATTGTATCGGGCGAAACCCTCTCCATGGCAGGTCGAGACCCGAGAGCGGACATCCTCGATGATGACCCATTCAAACAACGCCCGAAAGTCCATCGCGTTCATGCACGCCAGAGCAACGATGGAACCCTCCATTTCGAACTGAACGGGAATCAAGGCTTGAATCCCCTTCTTGCCCAGTTTATGGGACTTCAACCCAATAAACCTGCAGCAATGCACACAGGTGGCATTTGGCATTTCAGTGATGAAGAGAAAAAACACCTCCGTCTTGCCACGGCAGCGTTCACCCTCGCTCTCGGTTTTATGTGGGTGGGTGGCCTTGGCGCTCTTCTTTCAACCTCCCTTTCCTCATGGATCATTCAACTTCTTCTCGCTATGCCTGTGATGCTGCTTGCCGTAGGTCCCGCCTTTTTACTCCACGAAATCGGCCACAAAATTATCGCCAAGAAGAATGGATGTTGGGCAGAGTTCCGGGCTGATCCGAGTGGTTTGAGATTCGGTTTATTTCTTTCATTCTTTCTTGGCTTCCTCTTTATGGCCCCAGGTGCAGTGATGGTTGCTGGCGTTGTTACTCGACGGCAAAACGGCCACATTGCAGTCGCCGGACCTCTCGTGAATTTTGGCCTGTTCTTAATCGGCATCCCAATTTGGGGTGTCATCCTTGGCCTTACGGGAGCCTTTGATGCAACACTACCCGCCGATGCAACAGGATACCTGTATGGTGGAACACTCATCTGGCAACAAATGCTTATCGATGCAGGGGTCTTTTGGATTGGAGCAAACCTCGTTCTTGGGCTGTTCAACATGATTCCATGGGGTCCTTTGGATGGCGCTAAAGTGAAGGATTGGAATGAGAATGTGTTTTATGGTGTAATTTCGGTGTTTGCAATCCTTGCAATTTCCTATTTTATGGGCGTTTGGAAACCAATCGAACTTCTGGAAATGATTGCCAGTCTCTTTTGACCCAAAAATCAAACTTAATTTTTCCAATAAAGAGATGATTGGGGGCGACGGCTTCTTTTAGATGATTCAATACCATGGAGGTATGATTCGCAGGACTCTATTGGTCACAATACTGTTACTGGGCATGATTCTGACCCCGTCACTTTTGTCTGACGATCGTCAACAATCGGACGCACAACCCTCATCTTCTCAAGATGTTCACAACGTTGGTGAACGCGCCACCACGTACAGCGTGAGCCCAGCAAATGGATGGACCACGGGTGGAGAGGAAATCACCATCACCGGCTCTGGCTTCCTCGACATGGCGTACAAAAACGTCACGAGCGATGGTGTGGCCTACGAGTGGACGAAGAGCACGGCCAGTTATGTCACTTCTAGCGGTTGGGATCCTTCCATTGGTGTCGACTCAAATGGAACCGTTCACATTGTCTCCTCGAATTTGGATAGTGATGATATTTGGCTCAGCAGTTATGATGGTTCAACTTGGACGCATGATAAAATTCGGAATTGTGATGTATGCAGAAATGCAGACCTTGTTATTGACAGCAATGATAACATTCACATCGCTTATTACCACAGTTTGTCAGGCAATGGCTACCTGCTCTATTCAATGTATGATGGAACATCGTGGACGAATAATTGGAGTAAGTCCAATATTGAGAATGACCAAATTTCCATCGCCCTTGATGCCAATAATCAACCACATATCTCCTACTCAAGGGATGGATACATTTGCAATGCGGCAATGTTATCCTATTATGACGGTTCTTCATGGTCAACCGTCACTTTGGATGACACAACCACCTACGTTGGTTGTGACTCTTCTATCGCGATTGACTCTAACGGCTTTGTCCATGTTGCATACAGGCACCATGGTAACATGGACATGTTGATTGCTTCAAACATAAGTGGTTCGTGGCAGCGTTATACCGTTCATAACGGCGCTAATAATGTGGGCTACGACAGCGCTATGGCTGTGGATTCAAACGATGGTCTTCATCTTGTTTACGCCTCCAATAATGCTGGAAATACTGCGTACTTTGCAGACGGTGCTTCCGGTTCGGCTTGGAGTGTTTCAAACCAAGGCAACTCAAGAGACACGTTTAGCATGTACATCGACCAATTTGACACCGTTCACATTTCGGAATACAATGGAGACTCAAACCTTGGCTACAGCATGGTGGCGCCGGGAGCCTCACGCCAATCAATGACCATCGACAGTGTTGGTAATGTCGGCTATGGAAATGATATCGTTGTTGATGACAACAACATGGTTCACATTGCATATTACGACACAACCAACAAGAATTTGAAGTATGCGAATCGTTCAACTGGGATGTACCTCAATCAAGAGATAACGGTCCAATTCGGCTCCTATGGATACGTGACCGGGACTGTGGTGAACGACACCACCATTCGAGTGACAACACCGATTGCAGGCTC
>JAKMEE010000048.1 GCA_022426155.1 Candidatus Poseidonia sp.
TCATTGACATCAACCTTCGCTTCCGCATGAAGCCCGACCTTGACAAGCGCCTGCTCATGACTGAAAACGGTGAATTCCGTGGCAACTTCAAGATTGACGTCGGCGGTGATTGGACCAACGACCAAGACGGGGCCTGCAACAACGATTGTGAGAATCTCAACATCACCGTTTTCCGAGGAGCGAGCGAAGTGTGGACCAATCAATTCACTGGCATCCAACAGGGCGAACAAAACGTGCCCTTTGCCTTCGCTGTGACCGAAGACCATGCAGAATGGGATGGTCGAGACGACAGTCCCCTCATTGAAGTCACCATGAAACTGAAAGGAAATTTGCAAAATACAGGACCTGGAGGGCTACTTCTTGAAGGCGAGGAGGCATGGTTTGCCATCAAACTCGGTATGGACAGCCGCTTTGAAATGCCCATTGACGACGAATCTTGGAGTGAAGAATTCCAAGCCGGCGATGACGGCATGATGGAGACAGAAGACACACCAGGATTCTCACTCGTCACCGCTTCTGCCGCTCTAGGCATGGCCTTGTTCATGAACAAAGGTCGGGAAGAAGACGAAGTTTGAACCTCTCACAGTGCTTCTTTGACGGCCTCAACATTGAGGGCAACTGCAAACTGATCTCCGCTGCTAAGATCCTTGAGCATGCCTTGGCCTGCTTCAATGTCACGCGGCCCCACTACCAAAGTGCAGGTTGCACCGATGGAGTCTGCCCAACCCATAGCTTTGCCAACCTTTCGTCCACGCAATTCCAATTCCACGCGAACACCGCTAGCCCGAAGTTGGCCAACCAAAGGAAGGATTTCTTGAGCATCGATTTTGAACGGTATGACGGCCAAAAGTGGACGAGTATCGTGTTCGCCCGGGACCGTTTCTTCGCGACCTGAGGCCGCTGCTTGGGCTTCTAACGCCAGCAAGACTCGGTCAAAGCCCAAGCCAAAACCGCAACACGGGTCGAGGTCGGGCAGGCCAAAGAGGTGGAGCAGACGGTAGGAACCGCCTCCAAGCACTTGTCCTTCTCCGCCGAGTTCGGGTACTTTGACCTCAAAGACCATCCCAGTGTAATAATCCAAGCCGCGAGCGACGGTGAGGTCAACAGCCAGCGAAGGGGGCGAAGGGGCGAGAGCAGACAGAGCGTTGAGGGTTGTTTCCAATTCATCGAGTGCCTCAAGAGAGACACCGTCCATGCTTGAGAGCAATTCACGGGCGGGTTGGAGGGTTTCCATGCCACCTTCAAGCGAGGCGAGGGAACGCAAGGGGTCAGCGTTGGCTGGGTTCAAACCGTGCTTTGAGAAGAGAGTTGCAAGGCCGTTATCGTCACCTTTGTCCAAAAGGCGCATGGCGCTGGCAATCGGTGGTTCTCCAGTTGAAGCGTCGATCTCATCCGAGAGGCCCAGTCCAGAAAGGGCATCCTTGAGTACGCCAACGTGTCCAATACGGAGTTCCCAATTCTCCAGCCCACAAGCATCCAACATGTTGACCGCAAGGGCAATGATTTCGGCTTCGGCCAGCGGACCGTGAGCCCCGATGAGTTCCACACCGTATTGGAAGAATTCGCGGTAGCGTCCTTTTTTGAATTCCTCGTAGCGGTAGCATTGACCGTAATAGGAGAGGCGGAGTGGTTTGGTTTCGTTGCGCATTTCTTCGGCAACCATTCGCATCACGGGTGCGGTGAGTTCTGGGCGTAATGTGAGGTCTCGCTCGCCTTTGTCTTGGAAGGCGTAGAGTTGGCCGATCACACCAGGACCTGACTTGGCCGTGAACAAATCAAGCGACTCAAACACGGGGGTTTGAACGCGAGAAAAGCCGTGACGCTGCGCCACATCTTCGAGCAGTCCTTCCAAGGCCAGGCGGCGTCTCATCGCCGCTGGAGGGAAATCCCGTGTACCGCGTGGTCGTTGCACCATCATGACTTCCGAGTCGCCGAGGCTTCATCACCCCTTCGCTTGATAGAGGGCGCATCTGGCGTTTCAGGGCTTCTTCCCAAAGATTTCGAGTTGCATTGCAAGGTCATACATTTCTCTGATATGATTCAATGTCACACCGCCGACATCAATGGATTGATTCGGAAAAGCCACAACCGCAGCTTGGTGAGCAAGGGCTTTTCGAAGGGTGTTAACCTTCCAGCACTGTTTTTCGATCGTTTCACGTTCTCGAGCGTTCTTGCAATTGAAAAGTTCTGAAATGACGGCATACCGTTCATTGATTTGTTCTTTTTTGAGTGAAAACAGCCAGTGGATGGTTTGCCCCAGAGTCATATTCTTCTTTTCTTGGTATATGTGTGAAGTCGCTTCACGCATTCGCACTTCAATCATGGCACAGACTGAAAAAAAGCTCATCAAGGCCAACGGTTGTTTGAGATCTGCCGCTGTGAGAATCCCAGGATAAATCATCGGTCCTTCGGCTGTAATGATTGAGTTATCTGGCGGTACGATGGCAACGAAGTCTTTGTCATTCGTCGGTTTCAACGATAACAAGAACTCGCGCAGGTTCATCATCGGTGAGCAAGATAAGGCGGACATGGCTTGGTCTCGACTTCTCGAGATAACATGATGTGGCACCAACTTTCCTTTTTGATAAACGGCGAGATATGTGAAATCATTGGCTTTTTGCAGAATGGTCTTCGCGACCTTATTTACGGGTTGTTCCTGAGGGCTTCGAGATGTCTCCCATTGGATTCCAGTGGAGACCATCGTCATGACATCTAAAATATTGAGGTCACCAAATGTTGGAGTCAATAACGTACCAGTTTTCCTGCCTGACATACTCTTCTTTGTATCGGGTACATTGGCCATTAAATCGGTGATGTGTGAAAGAACTTGTTCAACCTCGTCGATGTCCACAAGGTTGCAGACTTTTTCAAAAAGTCCTCCGCTGGTCATCAAGGCAAGTTCCTTTAATTTTTCATCATCTTGAACCAGAGCATGATGAGAAATCCTCCGGTATATCTCATCAATTACACTTGGGGATTGCAATTGAGCGAATGTGAAAAGTGCGTTAGGCTGTTCAGAGGTACCACCTACTGTGGTGATAAAATGGTAATGCTTGTTTTGATTTTTTGAAAAAAGTAATTTCAAGACATCGAACAAATCTGTTGTTTCGTCAACGTGTGGAATTTCTGCAATATTGATGATTTTGATAGCACTGCCTTCTTCAAAAGCATGACGCTTTCTTGCAATATGAGTGACATTTCCTTGGTCTTCGAGATACGTGGCGCGGTTGAATAAATTATTGACATTCGCCCTCACCCTTGGTCGATCAACCAATGGGATGCAATCAAAACCTTGGGAATCCAATATATTTTCAATCGCATCGTGATAGGTCGCTTCGTTTTTACACCCATTCTTTTTTGCCCATGTATAATTCATCAAGTGAATGAGACCATTCGTGTCAAAATTTTGAATCATAGGAAGGACTCAAATGTCGTATGGAGGCACAGATTATATCTGTTTCTTTCACCAAGTGAAATGAATTTGCTAGCCACAATAGGGTTCGTCAAACTGGTTTGCCGATGTTTCAATTGGGTTTGATTAGAACAGAACGACACCGTAGTTGGAGATTCAATTGCCTCAAATCAGATTCAAATCAAGAAAACATCATCATGCCCAATAAAGATGAACAAAGGATACGGAGATCGCGTACGTACTCGCCGGAATCGTCCACGTGTGATCGGGACCTTCAATGAACGGATTTTGGCGCTTCAGGCAGCTCAGCGAGTTCTTGAGACGATGAAGAAGAGTCACGAATTTGCCGACATCAACCTCGATTCGCTTTCGACAACCATCGTTGGATTTCTTCGAGAACCTGCACCTCAATTGTTGGGGTTTTGCTCGTATTCAAAGAAAGGAAATCAAAACGGCCGTTCATCAAACCCTGGTGAACGTACATGGAGAATTCTGGTAAATCGAAAACTCGTTCATGCCCGTGATGGAGAACTGGAAGCCACCATCTATCATGAGTACCTTCATGCAGTTTTGGGACATGATGAAAATCATGGACCAAACTTTCAGGCTTTGGAATCCTTGTGGCCTCTTTCAACTCAGGAGGTCGAGAAATGACCAAAGCCTCGTACAGTGGTGTGATGGGCCTTCTGCTCGGGTTTAAACAAGAGCATGAAGCGTCAATTGAACGCCTTTCCAACATGCATGATATTCAATTCGAACCCTATTGTAAATTATTGATCGAACGAATCCAAACCCAGGTCTTGGATGTGATCGATGATGGAATTGAATCTCTCCTTCTGCTTCAATCAATTGAAGAAAGTGCGCTTCCCCAAGAAACTCAAGAACGATTGAATGCATTCATCATTGCAGCGAAACAACTCTCAGGGCCCTCGAAAATGGGGGTATATGAATGAAGCATGAAGCCTTGTTGGAAGCATGTGAGCAGCTTCAAATCTCGCTTGACGTTGTTGAACGGTATTATGGTTACCTCAACGAATTAATTTTTCATCTGGAAAGCGATTGTGAATTGGTTGCCACCAACCTCCAAGTGCCAAACCAGGAAACCATACCTGCTGCCATCACCTCAATGCGGGGTACAATTCAACGAGAACTTGGAACATGTCTCGAATATCAACTCCGCCTCAAACAACTGAAGGGATACATCATCAGCGAGGTGGATGCCAACAAAATTGAACCGTTGCTGCTGTACTTTTCTCGATTGTTTGCATCCTATGAAGATACGCTCTGGATTTGTGAACAGTCACAACAGGAATTTCACACCGAACGAATTGTGCATGGAATGCTCCCTTCGATGTCTCTCCAATTCTTGGGTGGGGAGGGGCAATTAATGTTGGCGAAATTCACACGAACACCGAAGAATTGGCGGGATCTACACCAACGAATGATCGGGCACCTTCACTGGTTGAACGCTCTTCTTGAGACCATGGTTGACGGACATCCTCTGTTTTACCCATTGATGCTGTCCTCTCAGGCAACAAACCACTGTCAAACAATTGTTACAACTCAGATAAAAGCCAGGACCGCTTTATTGCGGCTGGAAGATGTGCGAAATCAACTTGGCCATCAAATCAGTGGACGTGTCTTTTCATTGGAAATCCTCCAATTGCAATCCGAGGTTTGCCCTTTCCCAATTGTGCATAAGGAGGGAGAGGAATGAATACGCATCCTGGATTTTTGTTTTTGATGTTATTTGCTCTGCACGTCATGCTTGGCCTTCTCGCCTATATTGAAAAGCGCATGAAGCCCTTGTATGCATTGTTACAAATCAACAAGATAAACACAAACTCATTGACTGGTCTTGCTCAACATTATGCTTCAATTGGCGTAACAGTTCCAGACAAACTGTTGATTGAACCCGAACCCATCCTCACCAAAATGCTTCGGAAACTTGAAGCTCGTGTTGGTTTGGAAATCTCAGCCGTTCTGTTTGTGGCCTTGATTCCATCAAGTGTTCTCACTGCCATCCTTGTGAACTAGTCATCAGAGTTCGAGTCACGAGATCGTGTTGAGTGACGATGTGATAACCCGGCTCCAAGGTTTCACGGAGAAATTCTGAATTTGAATGGTCGCCCCACATGGTAGGATCGAAATAGACAAGAATCGCTCCAACTCCATTGGTGAGGATTTCTGCAACTCGATGTGTTGGTTCAAGGGCATCAAGAATTGGGGGTGCTGGTCCAAGCAAGCCTATTTTCTTCAACTCGCTTGGGTGGAGCTTTTCCGGCAAGGAATCGCCTCCATTCGTGACAAGGAATGTTGTGACGTCTTGAAGTACCACTGAACCCACACATTGCCCTGTTTTCAAAAATACAGGATGGAGGTCAAAACCATCAGTCGCCATCGTTTTGATGAGGGAGAGCATATCATCTCCTTCGTTGGCTCCCAAGAAACTATCACCACTCATCAAAGAAGGGCGTTGGCCTGGCGAACGCATGGCTGGCCCCAGAATCGTATGGGCGTGGGCAAGTGCTACGAGGACTGGTTCTGAAACTCGATGAAACAGATAAGCCTCAATGGCAAGAATTCTTTGTATCTGTGGGTCTGATGCAATCTTTACACCTTTGACATTGGGAAGGCTTGGATATTTCTGTGAACTATCTGACTTCCAATCCTTCCATTCCTGTTTTGGAATAATCGTGCGCTCACCTTCGTTGTTCTTACCAAGAAGGTCGCTACCCAAAAGGACATTGCTCAACATTTGAAATTGTGATGCTTGATGACGCAGGAGATCATCCAAGAACATTTGCTCATTGGGGTATGTCTTTGGGAAGAGTGTATCTGAATCCTGAGCACCTTGGGGCAATTCAAGCAATTGATCGAGAGTGGTTTTCATTTGAGGAATTGTTGTTCCTTCTGAAAAAGGAATTTGCAAAACGGCTGGTTGGAGAATATATTTTTCCAAATCTTCTGTCATTTTTCCCCAGTGCTCCACCATAACATTTCGTGCTTCTGACTCGTGTGAAAAGTAAGCAATCTCACCTTCATCAGCCTCGTCATCATCAGCATCAATTGGAAGAAGAACTGCAAACCCATTGGCTTTGATGTAACCTGTTGTCCCCGTGTCTTTTGCCCCGTAAGCCGTAATTTTCTTGGTCAGATTCGGGCGGAAACTATGGAAATTCAAAATTTCTTCAGCGATTTGTGTTGTCGTTTGAGGGGAGAGTCTCGACGTCCTTTCTCGCAATTCATTCGAAATGAGTCTCAGACGAGATTCCATGGATTTTTCACTTTCTTGCATCTATAACCCTCAATTTACAAAGTACTTTGATCGAACATTGGCGCCGTTCAACTCACCAGGTTGAGGGGCGGATGTTGGAAGAGTGCTTGCATCGATATCTCCTTCAAGGAGCTTCAATCGATCCGAGATTTCTGCCAAAGTCTCATGATGTGACTTCACGAGTGTCTTTTCTTTGGGTGTGAGGGGTTTCGAAGAGGTTGAATCAATGCTATCTGCGAATACTTGAATTGTAATTTCGCCTTCTACAAGTACCCAGTTAGCTTCAACAACATCGTCAATACCAACCTTCGTCCATTCAGGCTGAGCCTTCTTCATCGGCTTGAGGAGGGCCCCTTCACCAGCAATAATACGGCCGTTTGTTGGGATGGCCTCACTGGATTGGACGGTGATTGTATCATCTGGATGATGTTCGAACTTCGGTGCTACTTTTTCGTTCTTCAGGACATCATTGATAATTCCACGGTACAGCGTCCAGTCGATTTGATGTTGCGTTTCAGAAGTGGCCAGCACCTCATCGAAGTTGTCCACTGCAGGAAATTGTTCTTTGATAATTTTCATACGACGGCCCAGCGCATTATACTCAAGTTCCTTGACAAAAATCTCATCAAACATGTTCCACAAAATACCACCTTCCGGATTGTCGAGTTCGTGAATCTCAACAAATTTCCCTCTGATTGTTTGCACCATGTCGTCAACAAAATTGGGGTGGCAACCGAATGAATCGTGAACTGACCAAAAGTCGTTGGTCTTCAATGAATTCGAGAGGCCGAGCACCACTCTACGCATGTGCAGGGCATCCAATGAATGAATGAAATTCGGGGCAACCCCACTGAGTTCCTCTTTGAGGGAACGCTCTCCGGATTTCTTACGAATTGAGAGCCTCGTTGAAGATCCACGTGTTTTTTCTGTTGTCGCCCAAGGTTTTGGAGCATGAGCAACCGCGGGCATCCAAACATGGTGGTTGACTTGAGATGTATCGAGTAAAGTCCATTGCAGAGGGGTTTCGTGAAGCCAATCATGCTTTTTGACCATCTTTTTCAACCATGAAGTCACCGTTCCAAATGACGGAAGAATGTTCTGGATTGCTTGCAAAAATCCCTGAGCAATATGTGTTGCAATTTCTTCATGAAGTTGAGACTTCACGTCGTTGGTGGCCAGTATGGCCAAGGAACTCTCCAAATGTGCTGTTGGTAGCCAATCCCCTTCTTGGTCTTCCTCAACCAAATCCAATGCTTCGTTGACCTTAATCCACCCACCATGGTCGCCGTCCGGTGCTTGATTGTGGGTGAGGAAAGAACGAATGATGGATTTGCGTCCTGCTCCATAACCATAGATCATGACTGGGGTCTTTGCAATTGAACGCTTCAACACTGCCCGTTTAATTTCATTCTTGAGAGAAGGTTCAAGTTCAATTGACTCGAATGGACACTTTTTCTTCCAAAGGGCCTCTACTTCTCCAACAACTGCAAGATAAATATCAGCAGGTCCTTCAATCTCAAGTTGAGGGGCTACATTGACAACACTGGCCATAGATTCATCTCGCAAAAGGGCTGCAGCGTGTTGATACACACTTGAGGATGCATCGAGGTTGAGTGGGAGGCCAGAGAGAGCTCCTACACCGCCCGCATCTAGGACACGAATGTATTCAAGCATCGTTGTATATCTTTGAAACCCTTCAGCCTTAGAACGGAAAACATCTCCCTCGCCCCAAATTGCGAAACCTTCCAATGTTGGAAGTGCAAGGATTTCACGAAGAAGTTCCTCGAAGAGTGGATTGTCGGTCACTTCATCGTAACATTCCCATGTTTTAGCATCGAGTTTCTTGAGTAATTTATCGTATTGTTCACCCTTGCTGAGCGATTGAACACCTGCCATACCACGGAGGAACGATGCACATTTGCGACCCAACCACTTCAATCCACTTTGGTTGATCGGTTGCTTATCTGCAAATCTGAGAAGCCCACGTGAGACGTCATCGTTCTGAGGTGAAAGGATGTTAGTGACGGTATAGACTCGTCCTCGCCAATCAAAATACCATGGGTGCCAGAACACTGGCATACCAGCATGGTGTTCAAACAATTCATCGACAAATTGGAAGGTTTCCATCCATTCTCGGACCTGTCCGTGGCGTACTTTTGACATGCCATCTTTGAATCCAAGAACAAGGTCTCCTGCGTGTTCTGAAATGACGAGCTTTTGGACAAGGTTGTTTTTGATTTCATTTTCAAACACTGTTTTGACCACATCATAGGTTTCAGCGTCAACGCTCCATGTTGTCTTTTGTAGAACATTGAGAACCTTCACGGCTTCGTCTGAGGGGTTGAATCGGGGGGTTCCTGAATTGAGATGTCCTTGCTTGTCAGAGATCATTGGTTTGCGCTTTTGCATACCTGGGGTCAGGAAGCCGCCTTCATCATCGAGCGAGTTAGAGCGGTCGATAGGAGGGCAAATCATAGGGTCTACGCGTTCTTTGTGAAAGTATTCCCTGAGCAAATTCCGGGTCACTCCGTTAACTTCAACGCAAAAATCCTTGCGAATGCGTTCATGGAGTCGGTCTGTTAATCGGATAAGATTTGCCTCGTAGTTTGGAACCTCTCCATCGGTGTAACGGAACTCTCGCGTCTTTTCGATGTAGAATAGATCCGCATTGGAGTTGACAGCATACAGCAATTGTACGGCCCTCGTCTTGCACCACTCGTCTCGATCGGGTTTGCCATTCGCTTCCAAGTGGAAGGCAACCTTTGGCTTGACCATCTTCACCTCATGTGCAAGACGTTCGGCGATTTCAGTTCCAAGAGCGATGAAAATTTCAACATTCTTCTGGTCTTCTTTGATGGCGCTATAGGTTGTTTTGGAATCAACTGCAGATTCGAAATTAAGTTGTGTCTCAAACTCAAATGCGGTGAGAATCGCTTCCCCGAGGATTTGTTCACGGTCGCGACGTTCACGTCCTTTCGAACCAGGACTGGAAAATGTCGCCTTGACAAGATCTCCATCTTGATTGAGGACTTGCAAGGATTTCGGAGCTCGAATCACCGCATTACCAACTGCAACTTCAATTACAGCACGAATTATTTTCCCTGAAAGTCGATGGAAATACACGATATCATCTACATTGAGGTCGTCTCCTTTCCACTGCGGGGTTTTGCATTCGGTACAATGGAGAATGTTTCGCTGAACGATCTTCAAGCGAAGCGCAATCTCGGAAAGAAGGGGGTGATGCTTTGTGAGTAGATGAAGTTCCTTTCCATCAAGGGGTTTGGAGGATTTGACGTTGATGGTTGGTGGAATGACGCCCGTTACTTTCTTTCCTTTGATGTCGATTTGTTTTTCTTGGCCTTCTTCATCTTTCAGAATCTCGTTCACAAGTTGACGAAACAGCATCCAATCCACTTGATATCGCTTCATGGATTCGGATCCTTCTTTTTGCACAATTTTTGTACACACCTCATCGAGTTGATCCAACCGACTCTTCGTACCCAGTGTGAATTGTTCTTTTGCCTTTTTCATTTGCCGCTTGAGCTCCCGATATTGTCGGCGGTCGTTGGAAAATTCATCAAATCCAATCAATCCGTCGCAATCCTTCGTAGGGCATTTGAAAGCCTTATCCCACAACTTCAATTCTCGCCAAGATTTCATGGCGTCTACATGACGATCTTTGGTAGCAATATCGTTCAAGAGGTCTTGTACAATGGGTCTGAAATCATCAATCAATCTTTGAAATTTAATTTGGATATCATCGAGTTCGTTGGTCAGTGTCGGCAAGGGCGTAGGCTCAAAACTTCCGCCTTCCCAGATACCGCCATCCTCAAGGGATTCGAGAATGCTAGCAAAACCTACACTCTCTTCGGCATGAGTGGACCGCAATTCTGCTGGGAGATCTGCCCCACACATTGCATCCTCTTTGGCCATTTGAATACGTACACGATGTTCCATTCAATCAGCCCCCTAACAAATTCTCTTTTCTGTTCTCCATTGATTATATTTCCCTAAAAAAGATTTGAATCTGTAATGTCGAGATTTGAATCTAATTCGTCATGGTAAAAGCACTTTAGATGGATAGGTCGGCGGAAAGCAATCTCGAGGCGGTGGCTCGTGATCTCAAACCATTGCTGCGAACCTTGGCCAAGACATGTGGCGGAGGGAGCAAAGATTTGCTACAGAAAACACCCATCTATGCCGAATCGGAGGAATTGGATGCCTTTCAAGAAGAACATTTTTTCTTTCGATGGAACATGTCAGAATATCTCAACACCAAACTGCAATCCATGATCGAACTCCATCAGGTTGAGGCTGATGAAGCTACAATGAAAGGAGCAACATTTGCGATTGAAATTCTTTCATACGTCTTGGATGGTAAATTTATGATTCCTACATTGAATGTTCGCAGTGCGATAGACTATGCATTGTCATATTGCATGACAGTTCAATCCAAAATTATTGATTATGATACGGGCCAAGCAATGTTGAATTTCCTTCACCAATACGCAAGCTATGCCAGGGAAACACAAGCAATGAAACATCTAAGTGAGGCTCTTCAAGAAACAAAAACCACTCAAAATAATCGAATTCATTATGTTTTAGCCGAATGCGAAGACTCCTCTGTCTTCCTTGAAGGTCTACAGGTAGGATCCTTTGCTGAATCCACCGTTGATGCATCAATCGATGAAATGATGCTGCTCTCAAATATGATGACCATGGAATGATGAAAGCATAACTTACTTTGTTTCGCATAACTTCCCGGTTTAACAGATTTCATTTCCCTGGTGGCTACTGTTAGGCACTGAGGCTAGGAACGCGACCATCGTCGAGGGCGGCATCACAAAGGCTTAGGAAAATTCACCCATTATTGGTTGCGCATTTTGCAAATAATTTGAAAAAATCCAAATCTTCTCCCTCAGGATTTGAATCTGAAAATAAAGAACGTCACCAGTGATAATGAAGACTGATATCGTTTACAATGCCATCCTCGCCTACCCAGGAATGGCATTTAGTGCAGCTGCTGCTACGCTTTGGGCTGCACGCTATGTATACAAAATCAAGATGGAAAACGATCTGATGAAGGCCCAAGACATGCGAGGAGAAATCGCTGCTATCACCAAAATCCAAGACATGAATGAATTTCTAGATCAAGTCGCCTACGATGAGCGAAGTCAAGTGAATCAAGTTGAAAGTGAACTCATCCAGCGACAAGTGAATACGCTCAAGCAAAAGACAACACTCAATGAAGCGCATAACATCATGCAACAATCCATTCAAACCAAGGAAGACTTCCACAATCAACTACTCGACCAGTTCGAAGAACTGGAAGAAAAACTCGCTGACTTTGATCAACTTAAGCATATCAAAACGAACATGGAGAACATGAAGAACGTCTTCATCAAACTTCAAACTGAGCAAAGCGAAGTCGTTCAGAACGCCTTCACCCTCATTGATCAACTTCAAACTACTCAAGAACTCACCCAAACGCTAGCTCGGGAGGTGGGTGCTTGACACGTCATTATCGAATCCCTCTCGACCAAACCACTGAGAGTGGAGAACCTTCCCTCCCTACGCTCATTCCCGCAGGTAACTCAAATCCTGTTGTTGAAGATTTCAATCCCGAATCCCCATATATCCCCACTCAAGAAGAAAAGGAGACAATGACCATGTCAGATGAAACAATGCCAATCATTGATACTTCTATCTTTTCAGATGAAACTCCAGAAGGCGAGCCCAATGAATGGGAAGCCGTCACGCGTGAACCAAAGCAGACCTCTTCCGCTGAAGAATTGAAGAAAATGGTCGAAGACGCACGTCAAAGGGCTCAATTTAACCCTGTCAGTCAATCTAGCAAGGTTGAATCTGAAGTGGCACCGTCTGCAACATCTCCGGCTCCATCAAAGAAGAATACTAAGTTTCATTCCCTCATTGAATACACAAAAGATTCAGAGGGTCAGCCACGCTATCGAGGCCCAATTGCTGCTGGACAATTTCTCCTTGGAGAAGATGAAAACCAGGGACTAGTCAACGTTAAGGGTGACGCACAGAGTTATGTTTATCATAACAACATGTACCTCCATGGAGCCATTATGCAAATGGGTTCCTCAGCCAGCAATGCTCAAGAAACCGAAGGCTACGATCCAGCCCTAGGCGTCACAGGATTCCTACCACAAGCCATCGAATTCATTCAAAAGAGCGCAAGAGCTGCACGAGCAATCGAAGCGACTGACCGTGACAACAGGCCTCATCAATTTGGTGTCATCACCATTCTAGGAGGCTCTGACCATGACAAACTCACAAACTCAATGAAATCAGACCCAAGTCAGGGCTTGATTGAAGCTCTTGCTCAACTTGGCCTTGCCAAGGTTCGCCCTGGATATTACGTCAATAAGAAACTCAACTTCGTCGACTTCAACATCCAAATTAAGCCAGTATTGTTCAACAATCTCGGCTATATCACGGCCTTTGAAATTCGGTTCAGCGATATCGACACCTACGGTGAAGGCAAGCACTACATTTACCTCCACCGAGCCAACGATATTGGCGGTGGAAAGTCAGACCATTCACTCAGTGAAGGTCGAACTCAATCACAGGCCAAGGCCTTGTCTGACGAATTTGATTGGTGGAAAGCCGCACTCACCATTTGTGGTGGAAAGATCGGGGCTATTGAAACAACACTCGGAGGAACTGCCCGCGTTGGACGTTATGCTCTGCTTCATGCAAAGGTACCACGACCTATTTTCAGTGCTGACGCTGTTGAAACCATTCTTTTGGATGATGGTGCCTGGGTAAAGAACAACTTGGGTAACATGCTTCAAGAATACCGAGCGAATTTTGCTACAACACTCTTGCGAACCGCCTATGGTTCGCTTTCCAACCGTTTGACCAACGTTCGAGTGAACTTGGCCAACCGCCACGACCCAATTCAACGACGACTCCGTCAAACTACATGCATTGAAACCGTGTTGCGATCACTCTTCCCGGGTGTTACTCAACTCGAACCCATGTTCATGGACATCTCGGATGAACGAACGGCTATCGCATCTCAAGAAGACATCACCGATGCCAAGCAATTTGTGATTCACGATCCCGTTGAAAACAAGCCCAAGGGACCCTGGGCATTGAACCGTCGAACTCGTGTGACTTCGGCTGCTTCATTCTCTTATGGGGAGCTCTTTTCGACCGCCCTAGGTCAGCGAAACAGCGAAGCCATCGAACGTGCTAAGGAAATGTTCGAACAGATTCGTGGCCTCGCCACATCGGTTGATACCGCCCTCAATGCTGGTGGTTTCTGTATCTTGGATATCTTTGTCCCCAAGGAAGCCTTGGAGAGCGCCGAAAAGATCACAACGAACATGGTTCAACAAGTTGCTCAAGTGTTTGCCAACGCTTACCACCAGGCTGGTTCGGACAAGATTTTGGTTCATTGCCATCAAGTTCCAGAATTCCTTCTTCCAAACAAGGGCCTAGTTTATGTGCAATTGACAGAAGACCAACCCGCTCACAACATGCTCCTTGTCTCAACCCATGATGGAGATGCTCGAAAGAAGCGAACCATCACCATGGATCCCAATTTGGACATTATTGAAGCTCCTCACTATGCTCATGTTAACGGCTTTGCTCGGTTGTTCCAACAACTCATTGAAGGACATGAAAAGAGCAATTATCGATTTGCTGAAGATGACGCCCACCTCTTGCGAGCGTTCTACCGTCACTTCTTTTCCAACGTGTTTGGAAATCAACCAAATCTGATTCTCGGCGGTTCAAATCGCCCATTGAAGAAGTGAAACACTCAAAAGAAAGGTGAATGATATGGAAATGATGCAAGTTGGATTCCTCGTTGTAGGGGTCTTCATCCTCTGGTCGAGCATGAACCTCACCGCACCTGCACCCGTCACACCTAATGATGTGACTGGAGAACTCAACAGCATGCTTGAATTTATTCAAAAATTGCGAAACCGCAGCACTCCACTTGCAAATTCAGACCGCCAAAAGCAAGCTGAACTTGACAAGATTTTTGATGAAGCCGAACAAGAAATTCGTTCTCTTCTTCGAGACATCGAAGAGAAGGGACGAGTCATCCAAGACCGAACTGGTACAGACCAAATCGAATACGAGCAGGGTTGGAGTCAACTCAACGAAAACATTTCTGAAGTAATGACAACATTCCAACAAGGACTCTCAGATATTGACTGGCAATTTTCTGAGATGAAGACTGTTTATAGCACTCTCAACCAAGGCCAGGAACAAATTTCACAACTCAACAGTTCCATGGTTGAACAAACTCGTGTGACAAATGAGAATCTTAAGCAGATTTTGAGCCTCTACATTTGAGTGAGACGATCTTATATCTTTGAGATTGAAGTTCTAATTGGGGCTTAATTGAGAATTATTCCTCTTCCCAATCGGCCGTATCCCAATGGTCGTCGGAAATCGGTGTATCCCATCGAACGACGTCTGATGGTTCTGCAATCACTTCTACTGTGTTTGTTTCAACCTCGTTGGCTCCACCCGAGGTCTCAGGAATTTCTTCGGGGTACTCAGTTAGCGCTTCTGAGGCCGCGATGGCTTGGTCCAAACCATCTAGGTCGGGAAGTTCTGGTGCCTCGGGAACATCCGGTACTTCGACCACGTCTTTTTCTGCGATCTCACTCAACTTGTCAATCAGGCCCCAATCAGGCTCTTCGGTAGGCGACGTTACTGGGGGGTCTTGACGAACTTGAACCAATTCATCCAGTGAAAGTACATCGCTATTGTCAGATTCATCATCAAATGACATTCCTGCTTGAGCCCGATGTTGGCGGTTTGCATCGCTTTCTTGCGTAGCAAAGGTCGGCGCATCTGGAGTTGGGTTGGAGGTGATGGTGGAAGCATCCACCCCAAGCGCACCCCATGCTTGATCAACATTGCTAGCTTCAGGTGGTAAGGCTCGTGCCCGTTCCTCAGCTTTTCGCCGAATATAGCTCGCTTTGGTTTCAGCCTCGGCTTGCTCAGCCTTCATTCGGGCCTCGACTTCGTTCCACATTTTGCGTTCTGATTTGAGGCGTTGCTTCTCCTCTTGCCGATCAATCATGAGCGCCGTAGGTTGGTCGTACCTCTTCCAAAAAAAGTAACTTATGGCAATGAAAATTAACGAAATAATCAACAAAGTTGTGAGGGTTTCCCACAACTCAGCCACGTTCGCAACCTCCTCAACCTACAAGTTCTGCTTCAATGGCCGTTTCTTGCGTCAGGTGTTCAAAACCTGGCACTACTTCACCAAGTTCAACCACCATGTCATCATCGCCGCCTGGAAGGGCGGAGATGTCAACATCAGCCCCTTCGGGGATGTTACGGTAGAGCGGCCGGGCAATGAGATACTTGTTGAGCAGCATGAACGTGATAGCAACCACGCCCCAGAACAGGAGAATGATGCTCAGCCCCTTCGGATTGGATGGATTCCAAACATCATCGGTATTAGCAATCATGTCCAAGAAATACGATCCCATCAGGACGATGAACAGTATTGGGAAGGCGATGTAGATGAGAACATCCCACCAACGACCGACTTCCAAATCGTTATCACCCGTATTGATGAAATCATCACGGAAGGCTGAGACACCAAATCCAAGGTAACCCGAAAAACCAGCAGGAGCAGTACCCGCATCAACTTCCTTGCGCCACTTGACGTAGCCATACTTCCAGATAGAGAACGCAATAAACAAACCTGAGAACATCAAACCGTAGCCCCAAATGTGGTCTTGTACTTCCAAGAATTCTGGGAAGGCCACACCTGAACTGTCAAGTTTAATCCACAACATAGCGGATGGCAAACCGAATAGGAAGAGAGCAATTCCTGTGATCAGGACGGAGCGTTCACGGTCGTAGCCGTGGTCAACGAAGTTTCGCACACATAATTCAACGGTAGAAATCATCGATGTTAGGGCGGCGAAGGAGAGGGCCAAGAAGAAACCAGCCATCATGAATAACGGACCGATGCTACCACCGGGTGCTTGGGCAAAGACCTCTGGCAAAGCGAGGAAAGTGATGGCGGATGAACCTCCTGTGACGGTTGCCAAGGGGTCAGGGTTGACGGCGAAGATCGCCGACAAGACTGCCAGACCTGCGATAATGGAAATGCTGTTGTTGGCAAGACCCATCGTGAAGGCGTTGAGCACCGTGTCCTCGTCCTTTCGCATGTAGACTGCGTAGGTCATGCACATACCCATACCTGCCGAGCAAGACCATGCTGATTGAGAAAGGCCGTTGATCCATACCTCCGGTTCAAACAGCATGTCAAAATCGACGGTGAACATGAATAGAGCTCCATCGAGTGTGCCATCAGAGAAGTCCATCCACAACGAGAGGAACAGCGTCAAGAACAGCAGAGCAAAGAGTGAAATCATCAGGTAAAAATTGACCTTCTCAATGGCTTTGGCGCCTTTCCAAATGGCGCCAAGCACCAAAAGGATGACCACGAATTGGAAGAAAATGACTTGCCCAGGGGATTGCAAGAAGGCGTTCCACACTTCGGTGGTGTCCACCTCATCTCCCGTAAGAGCGCCCGATATTCCGAGTTGGAAATACTTCAGCGTCCATCCCGAAACCACCGCATAATAGAATCCGATGGCGGTGGAAATCCATGCTGTCCACAGACCCATCCAAGCGAACCGCTTACCTGCAAAGATACGGAATGTACCGACTGTTCCTGTTCGGCTTCGTTTACCCATAGCATATTCTGCAATCACGAGTGGAATGGACCACACGAACAGGAAAAACAGCCACGGAATGAGGAAGGTCCCTCCACCGTTAGCGCCAACCATTCTCGGAAAACGCCAGATGTTTCCGGTACCGATAGCGGCACCTATGGATGCGAAGATGAGGCCAAGACGGCCGTTAAACTGGTCTGATTCCGCCATGAAATCACCTCGTCAAGCACCCTCAGCCTGCAATTCTGCTTCGAAAACCTTCTCTCCATCGCCCTTGAGCATGATGCGAAGCGCTACGGCAAGACCGCCCCAAACAAAGGTAGCAACAACAGAGAACATGAACAAAGCTCCAAAGAGGCTGCCAAAGGCTGCACGGTAGGAAATGTCGAGGGTGTAATACGAACCATCTGAAGGATACTGATAGAAATCAGCACCGCCCAGAGTTGAAACCATGGCCTTGTAATGCAGTTCACCAGTGGCTGTTTCTGAAATTGGCAACATAGCACGCAGAAGGGTTCCGTTACCAGCTGCCAATGGGCAACCGCCCTCAATCAACATCACTTTAGCGGATTCCCAGTCGGTGTAGGACCATTCACGTGGACCATAATCGCTCTGCATTCGGCTGGGTTTGACCTGACGCCACTTGATATGAGAATTGTCAACGCTGTAAGGGAACAAACTGGAAACACAGATGTCAACAGGAATGTCGCCTTCGGGGGGGATGTCAACCTTGTTGGGTTGCTTCAGATAGTTTTGCTGAGAGATGTTGGCGATGGCCAAATCGGCACGTTCCTTGGGGTTGTCTGCAATCTCGATCATGTACATTCCCATGCCAACGTTGCGCAGAAGAATGTCGTCGATATTCTCTGGACGCTCGTGGAAGGCATTGCCGATTTCCATGGTGTAACAGTAGGAGTTGAACAAGCCGTAATGCCAGTCACAGAAGTCTCCGCTGGTCGGATAGAGGTCTGAGGATTGCATGTTCTCGTAATTGGACATGGTCGCCATCACGTCACCGTGATATTTGAGTTGGTCTTGGTCGGGGTTGTCGCAGTTTTGGCAGTGGCCCCACGGATAGAGAATCAATTCAGAGAAGGAGTGCCAGGTCAGCGTCACTGGGAAGTCAGACCCACCGTTTCCATTGTCGTCGTTCATTTCGGTCAGGTCTTGAATGAATTTGGTTTCGGGTTCGCTGTTCCCACCAAGCCAATCTTCGTCCACAAGCCCGTCTCCGTCGTCGTCCTTTCCGTCAACACCGTCTTCGTTCAGGCGTCCATCGTTGTCTTGGTCAACTGTATCGACTGGACCATTGTAAACATCGTTGTTCTGTCCAGCATAACATGCCCCAGGAATTAGAGGTCCTGTAGCACCCAAGGGAGCTCCCCACTCAAACTGATAGTTGCGATTGAGGTCAACGCCGTCACAGCCTTCGTCAACTTGCTCATCCAAATCGGGGAGAGGGGTGATTCCAGTCAAAGTGTTATCGCGGAGGTTCTTCCTCCATCCACTGGTTGCACAGTTTTCCCAAGCGGTTGGTCCACAGAATTCTTCTCGGTCGTAGCGGTTGCCGTCAACGTTGAGCATCGGAACGATGTAAATTTCACGGTTGTTGATGAGGTCATGTAACTTCTGCTCGGAGAAATCTTCGTCCACACCAAGATCGCCAGGGCCACAGGCAACGCCGTCACCGTCTGAATCTTGGTAAGCAGGGTCGAGTCTCAGGCAATCACCGTCATCGTCGAGAATGCCGTCGCCGTCTGCGTCGCCCCATGGATCCTCATCGACCAATCCATCGCCGTCGTTGTCGTATCCAATCTCGTCATAGGACCAAATCAAGGTCTCAATCATGAACATCGGAACTTCGTAGGACATCCACTCTCGGGCGTGGTGGTTGCCTACAACAAGCACGTCTTGACGGTCGGCATAATTTCCAGCATCACCATTGAACTCGTTGTACTCACCATCTTCAACACCAAGTGTAATCTTCATCCACGGTGAAGCATGACCGTAATACCAGCCTTTGTAGGTATCTTCAGTGGTCTCTTGTCCACGAGTATTGGTTCCACCATTCAGTCCTTCATGGAAGGAAGCAATACCTGGGTTGTCTTCGGCAAGTCGCATCATGCGGGTTTTCATGGAGTCATAGGTGTGGTATTGTTTGAAATTGGTTGCTTCGTCAACCGCCCAAGGGAATTCATACGTGACATAATCACTCGACCAAATATCATCTGGCGTGTCTCCAGTGACCTCTTGAACATAGGCACTGCCAGCTACTGGGCTGAACAATGAAAGCAACAAGGGCAAGCAAATCAAGTAGCCAAATGAGGCTCGAGGTGTGCGTTGCACATAGGGGGATGAAACAGCTGTCGTCATGCTATCAATTACAGCGAGAAGGCTTCTCTTCTTGAAGCCGTCGTGAGTGTGGTTGGGCCGTGAGAGGAGGAATCGTGAGAGGAAATTGGAACATGGAGAGGGAAAAGCACAACCCATAGGACCCGTTGGCCAACATCATGGAGACTGTATGGGAACCAACTGCGACCTCTGAATTAAGGAATGAAATTCTTGGATTTTCGTATTATTCTCTCGCACTACTGGCAGGTCTCTTGACCTTAGTCTTAGTGACCCGGTTCATCACGATGAAAATATCGCCTGCTATTTTACGTCGCATCATCCGTTCAGAGACAATTCAATCCAAGACCGTCAAAAACTCCGACAAGGCCCTTGGTACAGCTGTAGGCGCAGGACTCAGTGTGTGGGTCGTCTCCTTGTTCGCCGAACAATCTGAAACTACGGGTTCTGCCTTGGTCATGCCTGAAATTGTATGGGCGATTCTCCCCAATGCCTTGCAACTCCTCTGCGCTCTTGCTCTGGTAATTTGGGCGTTCCGTTTGGTCAACATCGTGCAAGATATCGTGATGATGTTTGATGATGACGAGAAAGTGGATGGTACAGAAAAGACCCTCATCTCTGCCCTAGAAAGCATCCTTCGATTCATCATTGTCTTTGTTGGTGCGGTCTTTATCGCCGATTCATTGGGCCTTGATTTGACATCCCTCATCGCAGGACTGGGAATCTCTGGAATCGCCTTGGCCCTGGCTGCAAAAGACACCATCTCAAACTTCTTTGGAGCGGTGACGGTGCTTGTTGACCGACCGTTCAAGGTTGGCGATTGGATCATTGTTGAGGCTTGCGAGGGAGAAGTCATTGAGATCAGCCTGCGCACCACCCTCATTCGCACCTCTGCTGATACCATCATCACCATGCCCAACGCCAATTTGGTAAGTTCTCCCGTGGAGAACTGGGGCAAGAGACGATGGCGTCGATGGCAAACTCAGCTGCATTTTGATATCAATTCCGATGGGAAAGCCGTGGACAGTTTCTGCGTACAAACCCTTCAATCCATCAAGGAAAACCCCAAGACTCTGAAGGAAGAATCCTCCTTCTGCAACGTGAGCGCCCTCTCCCCAACCTCGGTGGACGTTGACCTCAACCTGTATTGGGACGTGAACGGTGGCGTGGAAGAACGTGAAGAGCGAGCCAAGTTCATCATTGAAATCAAGCGCATCGCCGAAGAATTGAATCTTGAGTTTTACGACGGCCGCATTCGCCAACAACGCTGACTCAATACGGCGGCGGGTCCATTCGCCAATACAAGCGATTGCTGAGCCAAGCAAAAGCCACGCTGCTCGCTGCAATCGCTATGCCTCCACCGGATGAGAACGTTGACCATTGTGTGCCAAACCACGCCACAACCACGCCAATAACGCCCACCCAAAGACCGCTCTTCAGGAAGCGTAAGTTGCCCAATCGAGCCTGCAAGCGTGACACGTCAGAAAGCCAAGACATGCAGCGTTCTTCTTCGGTTGAATCGCCGTACAATGTCGCATTGGCAAGCTGCAATATATTGGCGTGATAACGCCACACCCAAGCACCACCAAGCGCCGTCGATAAAGCGCGTCCTGATGACCAACGCTTGGGTGCATGTTCCTCCCATGTCGCCAACCATGCTTGGCGTTGGTCCTCGCTAAGCGGTGTGTGCTTCGCCCATGCTTGTTCAAGATGCATGATGCCTGCCAAACTTGGCAAACGGTCCTCTTCACACAGCAGGTAATCTGCTACGCTTCGCGGCTGAGGCACAAATAGAAGACGCTCGTCGTTTCGTGTGATGGCCTCCAATGAGACATGAACGGGTGGGAGGCCAACTGTTTGATCGGTGTGCGGCGCTCGCCACAATGTCTTGGTTTGGAGTTCGTCTTCCATCGCTTTGAGGCGGTCGTTCCAACGTCGTTCCGTGTTCGGTGTCGCATCGAAATCAAGGGCGGCGTGAACCTTGGTCAAGCCTTGAGCCAGCGAACGTTGATGACCCTCTAACGCTTCAACACCCAGAGGTTCATGGAAAGGAAACAGCACGACGTAGTCACCACCTTTGGCAAACATTCCTCCGATTGGCAACAGAAGGTCGCAGGGTTCCAGTGCTTCACACCAAGGCGTGTATCGTGCCAGCATCGAGAGGTCTTGCCCCGTCGCAAATGGAAGCAGCAGAGCGGTATAACGTGTATCCAGATTCACCCATCGCCCGGCTCTGGATTCGTGTTGAAGCGATACAGAAGCCACATTTTGTGGCCACTCGCCCCAGGTTTGAGCCCCATCAAAAAGGTCCTCCCACCACACTTCGTTCATCGCTGTTTCAATGTCCCAGTGGGTCAGCAAACCCCATGGAGTACGCACGAGATCGGAGGTGGCATGTTCGGCCGTCCTCTCCAGCAGACCAGATGGCCACCAAGGTGCATCCTCCATGCGACGACGACGGTGCGTGGGCTTTCAAGGCTGACGGAACAAGGGGAGCAATCAAACACCGTATGCGACCAGCAAGGGTGAGGACGAGCCATGGGCATCTCTGAGCGAATGGGTGACGTACTGGGCCATGCGGTCGAGGCGAAACTCTTTCGCGAGGTCCAAGAACACCCCCTCCAAGTCAACCATCTTGCCATCATCATGGATGGCAACCGTCGCTTCGCTTGGAAGAGCAAAATCGCTACTGGTATCGGCCATCGCATTGGAAAGGAAAAACTGGAACGGGTCTTGGATTGGGTTTTGGAATTGAACATCCCTTGGTTCACTGTCTACGCCCTCTCCACCGAAAACCTTCAACGACCTCAAAATGAATTGGAAGTGTTGTTCAAACTCTACGATGAAGGTTTACGAGACATTGCAGACGACCCCAGAATTCACGAAAATAAGGTGAGAGTCCACATCATTGGGCGACGTGAACTCCTCCCCAAATACGTCAATGATGCCATTGATTATGCTGAAGCGAAAACCAAAGATTACGCTGATTTCTGTTTCACCGTCTGCCTTGCCTATGGCAGTCGTGAAGAGATGATCACCGCCATTCAAAGCATTGCCAAAGACCACGCATCAGGCGATTTAGGCCTCGATGAAATCAATCAGAAAGTGGTATCTGAACGCCTCTACACCGCTGATATGCCTGACCCAGATTTGGTGATTCGAACCAGTGGTGAAGAACGGATTTCTAACTTCCTCCTCTGGCAAATGGCCTACTCCGAGTTATACTTCACCGATGTGTTCTGGCCCTCCTTCCAAAAGAAGGACCTGCTCAAAGCAATTCGGACCTACCAAGACCGAGGCAGAAGGTTCGGTGAGTGACATGACGACCTGCGATGCCTGCAACGGATGGCTCAATCCTGCCCTCGCTGCCGACGCTGCCGTTCGCCGTGGCAATGAGATCTTGTTGATTCAGCGTAAACATCCGCCTATGGCAGGTGCATGGGCCTTGCCTGGCGGTTTTGTCGACCAGGGCGAAGACCCACTTCACGCAGCCGTTCGCGAACTCAAAGAAGAAACTGGGCTGGACGGACATTCCCCTCGCTTGCTAATGGTGATGGGCGACCCTGAACGTGACCCACGCAAACACATTGTGAGCGTTGTCTATGAAATCACCGTCAGTGATGACCAAAACCCTGTGGGAGGCGATGATGCAGCCGATGCTCGATTCTGGCCCATTGAAACGGTGTTTGGAGGAGAACTCGAACTTGCAGGTGACCACTTGGAAATTCTCACCAATTGGCTCAAATAAATTCCTTTCAAACGACAAAGTTCAGGCCTTTGCGGCCCTCAATTCAAGTTGTCTTCAGGTTGAAGGACACTTTGAATGATCACTTGACCAATAGCAATGGTAGCGAAAATCAAGGCTGTGATTAAAGCGATCATTGAACCGCTTCCTGTATCCATTTCAGCTGAAAAGTACAGACCTAAAATGACCGAACTCAGTCCAAATATCTGCGTCCAAATCAAGCAGGACTTGAAACTCCTTCCAATCAATTTTGCAGTGGCCGCAGGCGTCACTAACAAAGCCGTGACCAAGAGCGTTCCAACAATTTGTACCATGCTTACCACAACAGCCGCTGTGATCACGCTGAACAGAAGGCCAATGTTTCTCACTGGAAGGCCTTGAACTCGAGCAGCAATCGGGTCAATGGCGGTAGCGAGTAATCCGTTGCGGAGGAAGACCAGCAGTAGGGCGGACCCTAAACAAATCATCGAAATGAAATCCAAACCAGATTCATCAATGATGAGAAGACTTCCGAATAAATAGGATTCAATATCGGTGGTTATACCGCCTCCACCAAGGCGTAAAATTACCAAGCCAAGGGCTAACATACCCGTCAGAAAAATGGCAATCGATGCATCTCCAGTCATCATTTCTCTTGCTTGCATTTCATGAATTAATACCGCTGCAATAACACTGAAAACCAAGGCATACCAAAGTGGAGAGGTTGCTCCGAGGACGATTCCGACTGCGATACCGCCAAAAGAAACGTGTGCTAATCCGTCGCCGATTAAGGCGAGGTTTTGAATCAAGAGATAGGTGCCAAGAATTCCTGCTACAACCGTCACCATCAGCGCGCCGAGGAGAGAGCGTTGAAGCATGGGCATCGTGAAGAATGCGGGAAAGAATTCACCGGGGATGATGGGCGCAAGCATTTCCAAGATTGGAGAGGCAAGGTCCAACATAATGACTCCTAAACCCATCACTCTTCCTCCTTGACTCCTTCATTGTGAGATGCATGCATGTGTGCATGGACATGACCGATACCACGCAAGGTAGCAAGACTAGCCAAATCAGGAAAGTCTTCTGTGGACCCATCAAAGCGAATGGTTTCTTCCAAGAAGATCATTCGATGGGCGGTTTGTCGTATCGCTGTTAAATCGTGAGACACCATGAGGATGGTCTTGCCTTCATCGTGGCAAAGGTTGTCTAGCAACTGAAGTAAGGAATTGCGAGCGTCACGATCAATTCCCACCAGGGGTTCATCGAGGACAATGAATTCAGAATCTGAAGCCAAAGCTCGTGCGATGACAGCCCGTTGACGTTGTCCCCCGGACAAACGACCTACGTCAATATCTTCCACGTCACCTAATTCAACCATCTTGATGGCCTTGTCCACTCGCTCTTGGCGGGTTTTATCGAAAAATCGAAACATATTTTTTGAATTCACAGTCCCCAATTTCACCAATTCTCGAACGGTGAGTTTGATGTCTTTCGGAAGGTTTGATGCCGCTTGAGACACCCATCCGATTTTCCCATGGAGTTCCCTTGACATGGGCGAGTGGCCAAACATCCGCACAGAACCTGTCTGCAATTTTAGAACCCCTAGAATACTCAGCAACAATGTGGACTTACCGCTCCCGTTTGGGCCAACCAATCCCACGAATTCACCGCGGGATATCTTCAGATTGATATTGTTCAGGATTAATTTTCCTGAGCGATTCACGGATATGTTTTCAATTTCCAGAATGGGGGTATCATGATTCAAATGCCCGACATTTACAGCCTGCACGTGTAAGCACCCCAGTTAGCCTGTCCAAGAAGAGTCTATATTAGGTCAGGGGATAAAATATCCAAATTTCAAGCACTCTTGACCCTATAATACTCCACCGCCATGCGACCGATGAGGGTGACGAAAATACCTCCCACAAAGAGAACGGGGGCTAGATCAACCATGTTGTGCATAGGATCACCTCATTGTTCTCGAGCAGTCCTTCAATGGTCTATACGTTAACAGCCGATTCCAGAAACCAAATGTTCAAGGTTCTTTGTCATCATTGACATATAGTCGTCATTCTCATCGCTTGGAGCCATTTCCATGGTGTACAAGGTTTGAATCGTTATACCGGTTTCATCAACGATGCTTTGAATCGATGAATTATCTGTATATTCTTCAACAAATAACACCTTGATGTCTTCTTCTTTGATGTGTTCAATCACCTTGATGATATCTTCTGGAGACGGTTCTCCTTCAGGATCGAGGCCGTGGACTGTAACGAATTGGATGTCATAACGAACTGAGATGTAGGAATAGGCATTGTGGTTCGCTACCACTGTCTTCTCGTGTCCACCTTCCATACAAACTCCGTTTTCACCGAATGCGGCATCATAAGCGATATCCAAAGCGACCAATTGAGCAGAATAAACTGCCGCATTGGACTCAAATGTTTCTTCAGCCTCTGGGAATGTTTCGATCAGGCTGTTCATCACAAGGGTCGCTTGGGCATTGAACGCACCAGGGTCAAGCCAGCTGTGTGGGTCGTAGTTGAGAGCTTCTTCATCATGATCATCATGGCCTTCTTCACCATCTTCATCGTGGTCTTCATCGTGGTCTTCATCATCAACATGGTCATCATGATCCTCATGACCGGCGTGGTCATCGTGACCGCTTTCATTCATGATGACATGGAAGGAGACATCTTCTGGGAGGGCAAAGCCATACTCGCCTTCGACTTCAACGTGAAGGGTTAGATAGCCCGCTGCATGTTCTTCATGCTCCTCAACATGCTCTGATACATCCTCAACGAAGTGCTCTAATTCCGATTGATTGAGTAGCGTGTCATTGTTCAGATCTGATTCGTTGAACAATTCCCTGAGTTCTTCTTCGTGCTCGTCTTCCTGAGTTTCGTTGTGGTCTTCATCGTGAGTTTCGTTGTGGTCTTCATCGTGAGTTTCGTTGTGGTCTTCATGGTCATCGTCCCAAGATGCCCAGAATTCGTCCCATGAAACATGGCTATCGTTGTTGGTATCAAGCATCTCAAGTATTTCTTCGGGGGTTGAGTCATGGTCTTCGTGGTCACCATGGCCATCATCTTCCATCCAGATATGTCCTGCTTCCTCGCACTCCTCTTCTGTTGATTCGTAATTCACGTGTGTATCGGTGTTGTGGCACATGTCATGGTCCTCATCAGCGTGGTCCTCATCAGCATGGTCCTCATCAGCGTGGTCTTCTTCACCGTGATCACCATGTTCGTGGTGAGCATGACCGCCGCCCATCTTGAGAACTGTCATGGTGAAATCTTCCAAATGTTCATCTTCGAATTCGAGGACGTATTCGCCTGCTTCGAGGTGGAAGATGGAGATGACTGTGTGAGTTGGGCAACCTTCTGGATCTTCAATGGTCTCTTCAGGTGAACCGTGACCGTGTCCTTCGTGCCCGTCCTCTTCATGGCCTTCATGACCTTCTTCGTCGTGGCCTTCATGTCCTTCGTGCCCGTCCTCTTCATGGTCTTCGTGACCATCTTCGTCGTGGTCTTCATGTCCCTCTTCATCGTGATGCATGTCCTCTGGGAAGGAGAGGTTGTATGCAGTGTACTCGGCATGAATTTCGGGATGTACGTCAGATTCCATGGTGAGCGTGTTGCCTTCAAAGGGGCCCTCAACCATCAGTTCGCAAAGCTCGGCTATGAGCATTGACTCGTAATCGAGAGTTGTTTTCCCGTCGGGCATAGTATGAACTTGAACGGAGGTGGGGGCGTCGCTGCCAAGAGACTCCAGGGTGTTTTCTATCCATGGCTCAAGGCCTAACCCATGATAGAAAAAGAGGTCTGCGGATTGCAGGCGAATTAAATCCTGAGCGGATGGCTCATAATCGTGAACGGGGATGTTGTCCTGACTCATGTATTCCAAGGTCACTTGGTTACCGGCGATTGACTTCACCAATTCTCCAATGTGGTAGGTTGAAACCATCACGGTCCCCAAGGATTCAGGGTTCGTATCCACTTTCTCTCCATCTCCTAAACAGCCTGCTAGGCTTGAGAAAATCAAAATCAGGCTGGTCAACATGGCGCGCTTCCAGTTGGTGTTCATGGCGCTTCCGACAAATATTAACTATTTAATTAAAACTAATAATTATAAAGTTGAGAATTATTATCAATGAGGACGGTGTCCCATTGCCTATGAGCAAAATCATATCCTTCAGCGCTGATGGCACCTTTGCAGATAATCTCGAAGATTTGATCCTCTCCTCGGGGTATCAAAACCGTAGCCGCTTTTTGCGAGATGCTGCGCTTCACTTCGCGGAAATGCAAACCCGAGGCGAATTGATGTCCATGAAGGATGACGAAGTTGTAGAGGGCCATCTAGTCATCTATTTCCAACACAATGTGGAGGAGAAACTCCTCAAAATTCGACATTCACACCATTTGGAAATTACTTCGTACAATCACAGCTGCCTTTCTCACAGCCATACATGCGTGGACGTGTTACATGCAATTGGTAAAGCGATTAATTTTCGGGACGCTATCGACCAGTTACGAAATACGCCAAACGTCGACAAGGTCTCCTTCATCAGCGCACCAGTGCGCGATGACGGATGCTGCTGATCTGATTATGAATTGGGCTCTGTCTCAAGTTGCTCATACTGATAGGTCACGCTTTGGTTGACGTTGATGTAGTCTTGCCCGTTATCGTATTGGATTGCCAATTCATGCGCCTCGTAGGTATTGAAATGGACCGTTTTCCACGTGATAATGCCGCCTTCTTCAACGTGCCCTTCCTGTTGCTGGCATGCAAGATTTCCTTGGTCGATGAGCTCCCAGGTCACCTCAACTTCGCGCCCACCTCCAATATTTTCAATCAGTTCAGGGTTTTCGATATTGGATTCAATGATGATGACTGCAGGCGGAATACCTTCGTTCATTGGAACTGGGTTGAATGCCATTGGAAGAGGATCGTAGGTGGTTGATTGTGTCCATTCCATTCTCAACTCAATTCGAACAACCATCGTTGAGATGATTTGTTCCGCATTGTCATCAAGAGCAAAGAGTGCAATTTCATAGAGGCCGTGGTCAAAAAATTCGACTGATACCACACTCCCATTGTCTGCTTCAATCGTTGTTGCTGGAGAGCCATCGAGGAGGTTGACTCCAAATCTGATCAACTCGCCACTAGAGGTGGTATCCGAGAAATCAAAGGTTAACTCCACCCCCTTCCTTTCGACAAGTTCCCCGTCTTCATAGGTTTCAATCACGGTGCCGTTGGTCGCATCATAACTCACAATCAGATCAAGGCTTTCACCGGGGGATGAAGGCTCTAAACACCCAGCAAATGCCGTCATGATGACAAGAGTCGTCATGAAGAGAGGGCGATGCAATTGCACAAACCATTTGAAATCAGGGCTGAATATAAGTCAGATGGTTCTCTCATGATGGAACCGGAACTCATTCATTGTGAGTTAAACAATGAAGAAAAGTCACTCTTGGCATCGGGCCATTCGGCTGGCTCAAGAGCGTCTGTGAGATGCAAGCCTGCCAAAAATTGTGCATGGACTGAGCCCCATTCAGATTCGTCATTTCCACCCCTCCATCGAAATAACGGTGCCCCATCGCGCTCAAGTCGGTCAAGGAAACCTCGTTCAGCCATTGAAATCAAAAGCGTTGGTGTGCCGAGCAGAGCCGCTTCACTCGCCAATGTCACCGATTGGGTGATGATGCCATCATGGGCTGCTAGTTCTCGGTCAAGGTTCCAGGGCGACCCTTCGTAGGCCGCTTCGTCCGCTGAGGTGACAACCACGCCGTCAAGTGCATCGTCTGGTAAATCAACGAGTTCTTTGTCATCGTGTATGCCATCACCGAGCAGGCGTCGCACAAGAACTCGAGGCGGGTTACTCACCTTGCTAGGGCGGCGGTGGGGGGCGAGATGAACGTGCCCGTGCAGGCCATCTAAATGGTGGACTTGGCCTTTGAAAGAGGCCAGAAAATCTCCGTCAAGGTCATCGCGCCAATGAGTGGGAATCACAACATCCGTTGCAGCCTTCCGAGCCAAGCGATGCGCCGTGTGATTGACTTCTGTGTCAGTAATGTACCAGCGCTGGGTAATGGTTGATCTCCGCCACCATCGGGGTTTTACCGCCATCAATTCCAACGGCGCACCCACACTTACCATCCGTTGAACGGGCCCTTGCCCGTCTTTACTGGCCTGTTTGATGAATCGTTGAACGCTTCGCAGACGAAACATGGCTTTGCGATACCGACCCTCGCCAACTGGGCGAGGTACCCACCAGGTTTGGCGGCGGGGCAATCGGCCCTCACCCGCTTCGATCATGGCTCGTACTTCGCTACGTTCACACGCCACAATGAGGTCAGACGCACTCCCTGCTCGCATTACTTCCGCCAGAAGACGCACATGGGCAGGATGGTCGAGGACCCAGCAGGTGCGCATGGTTGGGGCGAAGGCGTGGTCACCCTCAAGTCATCGCATGGGAGAAGTTGATGGACGGCTTCGGGGTGTAGGGGTGCATGACAAAAGTTGGCATCAGCCCTCCGGGCACGAAAACATACGCACCTTACACCCCCGCTGTTGTGGTTGGAAATCAAGTGTGGCTCTCGGGTCAAATCAACGTTGATGCAGGTGATGATATCGTTTCGCAAACCCAAGGAACGTTGGATAAAATCGACGCACTCCTCGCCCAAGCAGGAACATCCAAGCATGATCTCGTCTTTGTCCAAGTTCTTCTCAAAACCATGGATTTCTATGCGCCCATGAACAAAGTCTACGGGGCGTGGCTCGAAGGCGTGGAGGTCAAACCCACCCGTGCTGCATTTGCCGTGGATGCTCTGCCCGTTGATGCTCTCGTTGAAATCGTCGTTCAAGCAGTTAAGCAGGATTGACATGCCAGGCTCACCTTATTTTGATGAGACTCCAAAGGGCCTCCTGACGTGGCCTCGGTTGCTCCGTTTTATTGGACTCCCCGCACTTGTTTTCTTAGGCGCTTGCTGGTATTATGGCGTCTTGTTTGAAGCTCTGGTCATCCTCACGTTGACCTTGTTTGTGACCGCTTGGTGGCGGAAATGAAACAGGGAGGCTTGAAATCCATCGGCCTCGCCCCTTGACCCATGGAGACTTGGCCTGAAGCCTGTTTCAAAGCCTACGATATTCGTGGATTATCAAACGGAGATGGCAGTGGAGAATTGACTCCGAAGTTCGCCTATCGTTTGGGTCGAGCCATGGCAACCTACCTCGATTGCGAGGCCTTCGCTGTGGGGCGTGATATTCGAGATTCCTCACCAGCTCTTGCCACACAACTGATGCAAGGTCTCGTCGATGGAGGAGTCAGGGTGCATGACTTGGGCATTGTTTCGACCGGTTGTGTCTATCACGCCTGCTGGACCCTCCCCGTTGACGGTGGCGTGATGGTCACTGCAAGTCATTTGCCCATGCCAACACATAACGGTTTCAAAATGTGCAGAGGTACGTTGCCTTTGGCTGGTGAAGAAATTCAGGAACTCAAAGGTGTCTTTCTTGAGGGAGACTTCGTTGAAGGGCAAGGTGAAATCATTGACACCCCGCACCTCGAGACGTATCTCGACGCCATCATCGCCTCAACCGGCCCTCTCGCTCGTTCAGTGAAAGTAGCGGTGGATTGTGGGAACGCTGTCCCTGGCCCTGCTATGGTGACCTTGCTTAATCGAATGGGTTGCGATCATGTCGACCTCTACTGCGATTGGGATGCTACTGAACCCAACCATGGTGCTGACCCCACCCGTCCAAAGAACATGGTCGATCTTGGCCAAGCGGTGATTGAACATGACTGTGAATTTGGACTCGGTGTTGATGGAGACGGGGACCGAATTGGGGCCGTTGACGAAGCGGGGCGATTCATCTACCCTGACCGCCTAATTGCATTGTTGGCTGAAGATTTGCTGGTGGATGAAAAAGGTGACGAGGAATCCTCGGTAGACGATGAACATCTTCGCATTATTTACGATGTGAAATGCTCCATGAATGTGGAACAAGCCATCCTTCAGGCAGGTGGGCGCCCTGTCATGGCAAGAACTGGTCA
Organism: Candidatus Poseidonia sp.; assembly: GCA_022426155.1. Lineage (GTDB taxonomy): Archaea > Thermoplasmatota > Poseidoniia > Poseidoniales > Poseidoniaceae > Poseidonia. Next base: position 31,513 of record JAKMEE010000048.1, read on the forward strand.
TTCTTTCATGAAACGGGTATTGGCGAGCATGCCGAAGGCCAAAATGGCCGCCGAAATGAGCGGCCATATCTTCCTTGCCGACCGCGGCTGGTACGGTTTTGATTGCTCACTCTACAACGCTGCACGACTCATCGAACTCTGGTCTCGCCGCTCCGCTCCAAATGCAGGTGGCCCCATGTTCTCAAGCGAACTTGATCGTTTGGCCCCTCAATTGCCAACCACGGGTGAAGTCAAAGTGCCCTGTTCTGAGGAAGACAAATTAGAGGTCGTTGCTGCGATTACCAAAGCCTACGAAGACCACGAAGCATCCATTGTAGACGGTGTCCGTGTACGCTTTGAAGATGAAAATGGTGAGTATGTTGGATGGTATTTGGCACGCAAGTCCAACACTGAACCGGTGCTTGTGATGCGCATGGAAGCCAAGACTGAA
>JAKMEE010000020.1 GCA_022426155.1 Candidatus Poseidonia sp.
TTCTCAATGAATGGATGAGCGTAGCCTTGGCCATGGTTCCAAAAGAAATGTTCAGCAGCGTCGAAGGCGAGCTGTCGGTGTTCTCAGAAAAAGATGGGTGGAGTGATTTGGTGGTTGAAAACGATACCATCTCAACATACGATGCCGTCAAGGCGCCCTCAGCAGAATTGGTCTCCAAGGCAAAACCTGCCCTCAAACAAAATGAAAAAGTGCACAGCCGAGTTCATGAACATCGCTGGACGGTAGAGGTGCCTCGTCTTGAAAAAGGAGCGAAAGAAGAAGGTTGGTTGAAAAAACCAACGTACGACGAGGACGGCAACCTTGACTTTGAAGGAGAGTTACACGAATTCCCCGTCTTTGTGCTCAAAAACAACACCAGGGTCATCGCCATTGAGTCTATGGACGATGCAGAAGCAGCAGCAAAATACAAAGGAAAAGCCAAAGCCAAAATTGTCGTCTTGAAATAAGGCGGACGTACCAGGATTCGAACCCGGGTTTCCAGCTTAGAAGGCTAGAGTGATATCCAACTACACTATACGTCCATGCCAAGGGCGGCGCTTAGCCTACATGAAGATTGACGCCGTTATCACAAGGGACGAGCACACTTCAAGCAACGGGTTGGACGACGAACAGTGGTCCGTTTCCATGCATATCCACAGACTTTGCAGGTCCATGATTGCACTTTCATGCCCTCAAGCACCGAGGCACGCATGCGCTGAAGCAAGGGTGAATCCCGAAGGGCAGGGGCAGGTGCGATTGCTTGGGTGAGTGACTCATGTTGGGGGGAATGAAGAGTAAGACCCGCAGCATGAAGCAATTCGTGAACAAAGGTATGGTTGTAGAGTTGCTCGTCTTCCAAAAGAGCTGGGTGCAAGCCAATCGTGACCGCTCCAGGATCCAAACGCAAACGCCGAAGACGAATCAAATCCGTTGGACCAGCCTCAAATCGAGTCATTCCCAAACGGTCATCATCCACGGATAACCATTCGAGGACGAACCGGTCGGCGATCCAAGGAAGAAAGACTGCGTCGACGTGTCCTGAGAGTGATGCGATGACATCACTGACCAGCGTCTCTGGCACGGTTGGAGACATGGTAGGGGCTGGCGTATCGCTGAGCGGACCGTTAGCCTTCTCCCCCATGCACCTCGGTGTTGGCGCCCCCTTCATGAGCCTTGATGCTTAGAAGACTTGGGCACGTCGCCGTTCTGAAATCCCCCAGGGCTCAACCCTTTCCTGTTGGATGATGCGGTGATCTTGCAAATTAAAAGCACTCAGAAGAGCTGGCTCATCATCAATGTGGAAGACACATGTGTCCAAACCAATGGCGGATGCTAGGCCGTGTTTCACAGTATGGGGTGCGAACCAGACTTGACCGTAAGGTTCCTCCGAATAATTCGGGAGCATCATCGTTGGTGTATGACCAAACAATACGGTGCGTTGGGGGTCAATGGGTTTGTGATGCTGATGAAACGGGTCGCGAATCCAAAGCATCACTGCCTCTATCTGTGTGTCCATGGATTGGCGAGGGTCATACCCTCCGTGAACCAAACGATAACTGTCCAGTACGATATGAGTTGGTTGTTCTCTCAGCCACTCAATGTGACGAGTGAATAATTGAATCAAGTTCTCCTTCTCTGATTCCTCTTCCACACCTCCAAGGCTTCGGGCATAGGAGGCAATGGTTGCGAGACCTCCGGACAAATACCAGTGGCGCGCATCATTCTCTGGTAATTCGTATTCGTGAGGAGTGAAGTCATCCCGCATCATTGCCTCGTGATTTCCCAATACGATGTGTACGCGAGGGTCAGAGATTGCGAGGTCCATCACACCGAAAGAATCGGGTCCACGGTCAATGAGATCGCCAAGAAGAACGATACGATCTTCTTCCTGAAGTTCAAGACTGCCAAGCAAGGCCAGAAGAGTTTCTTGAAAGCCATGTACATCCCCAATCACCCACACATTATGTCCCTCATCCAAGCGTTTCTGCAAGTCATTTTCAAGCTCATTATCTCTCACGATTCTTCACCAAGAATCCATTCATTTGAGACCATATAAACTCCCGCCAAATGGAGGCAAAAGTCAAGCATGCCTGCCTTTTTCGAACCAAGGTGCTAGCAGAGATTGCGGGAATGCTTATCATTGGCGTGTCGGTCGCAGGGATGCGAAAGCACCCATTTGGGCGTGTAGATCAGTTGGAAGATCGCTACCTTGGCATGGTAGAGGCCCCGAGTTCAAATCTCGGCACGTCCACTTTCCTTAAACGATGTACTGAAACGCGTTAATGTGTGAGTAAAAAACACACTTTGTTGTTCCGAGC
>JAKMEE010000039.1 GCA_022426155.1 Candidatus Poseidonia sp.
AATATGGACGGAGATTCAGGACCTGCGACCATTCCTGGATTTGGCTTTACGCTTGCTATGATGTCTATCATGCTCGCAGGTGTTGTGGCACTTCGCCGCAAAGAATGACCAACCCTCAACCAATGTGAAGGCATTGATGGCCAAGAACTGCTGCGCTAGCCATGAACCGCATCGGATGAACTTGGCTCATTTCGACCCACACCCCCTAAAATCCAATGTAATGAGATTGGGAATGGTTTATTTGAAGAGCGGTTATCCCCAAGATATGAGCCCTAACAGAAAATCAAAGACGTTTACGATTGTATTTTTATTTCTTCTCACATCTTTTACAACATTTGCTTCTGGAGGCGATTCGGAACCCACCTCTCGGTCTACCGGTACTGAAGAAATTTCGATTACATTGAGCAGTTCCGGCACCTACTTTGATCGAACAGACGCCTCCACGACCACACAATTTACTGCAACCGTAACCTCAACAAATCTTGACGTAAACAGCGAATACAACATTCTTTGGAATCTCTGTCATGGTACCGCTCAGTATGATAGCACAGGCAACTCTCACGTTTACACATGTGCTAATGCTGTTGACACCAGCGATTCCAACATTAATGGAGAGATTGATATCGGATCAGGGTCTTCGGTTCAAACCACAACTTTCACATTTACCGACCCAGGTATCTCTAGCCTCGATAATGGTCTATATGGATTGAAAGCAACACTGAAAATATCTACGGTTGCCTTAGACTCCGCCTCATCAGAAGTCTTCAATCTTGGAGGGGAGTTGGAAATGCAAGGAACGTATAATTCGAAAGTTGAGGTCACAGAAGATTTCCTTCTTACTGATGACATCTTATTCTCGGGGAGAGCTGTTTTTGACCATGCTCCACTCGGGTTCTTGAAGTACAACATTGATTGCAGTTTGTTTGAAAATGGAGTGACAACTGCCGTTGATACCACTACTTTCGTTGACAAAACCTCATATTGGGATATGGGAGAGGAACAAATTTACTTCTCAAGCGGCACTTACAAAACCCTTTCCGCAACAAACGGAGGAACACATCACGTTGAATGTGTTGTGACCCGAAACATTGACGGTACGAACATGGGAACCCTCATCGGAAACGACTTCGAAGTGGTCGATGCCACGGTGACGGGGCAAGAAGCGTTGAGCAATCCAGTCATCTCATCAACATTCTTTGACCGAAGCGATTCAACCTCTACCACATCAATCCCCTTTTCGTTTGATGCCACCAACCTTAATGTCGGAACCGAATACCGAATTGAATGGAACCTCTGTCATAGTACCGCTCAGTATGATAACACAGGCAATTCCCATTATTACCGCTGTTCATCCCCTGTTGACACCAGCGATTCTGCATTAACAGGCTCAACCACATTTACCGCTGCTGCAACGACAGAAACCCAATCGTTCACGTTTACAGATCCAGGCGTTTCTAGCCTTGACAATGATCTGTATGGAATTGGAGGTGACCTGTACGTCTCCACAATCGAACTCACAGGTAACGAAGGCGAAGTCTTCAATCTTGGAGGGGAGTTGGAAATGCAAGGAACGTATAATTCGGAAGTTTATGTCACAGAAGATTTCCTCCTTACCGATGACATCTTATTCTCGGTGAGAGCTGTTTTTGACCATGCTCCACTCGGGTTCTTGAAGTACAACATTGATTGCAGTTTGTTTGAAAATGGAGTGACAACTGCCGTTGATACCACTACTTTCGTTGACAAAACCACATATTGGGATATGGCAGAGGAACAAATGTACTTCTCAAGCGGCACTTCGAACACCCTTTCCGCAACAAACGGAGGAACACATCACGTTGAATGTGTTGTGACCCGAAACGTTGACGGTACGAATATGGGAACCCTCATCGGAAACGATTTCGAAGTGGTCGATGATACATCAAATCAAGACGATGCAACCATGGCTGTTTCAGTTGCTATGCATGCTACTGAAGGATGGGGGACCGTGACCATTTCAGCCGTTGATTTGGACGCAGGTCAAGAATACCGATTTGATTGGGTCGTTAACGACAACACCGCAACCCCTCCAACGGCCATGATGCAAAATGACCATGTATGGGTTGAAGGGAACGATGGAACACATACCTACGACCTACCGTTCCACGACCTTGCTGACACCACCGATGCTTGCATCACCGTCGTGTTCAAAGCAGGAACAACAGAACTAGCAACCGATTCCAACGTTTGCTGGGTTTCAGCATCTACCGCTGACGCCGATGGTGATGGCGTTTACGACAAGAACGACCTGTGCGAAAACACGCCTGCAAGTGCAACCGTCCAAAGTGATGGCTGCTCTGACTCCGACGGAGACGGTGTTGACAGTACGGTTGAGACCGAATGTGGCTCTGACCCGAACGACATCAACAGCGTACCAACCGACCTGGATAACGATGGAATCTGTGACCTGCTCGACACCGATGCAGACGGAGACGGAGCCCTCAACCTGGACGAAGACGCTGCTGGAACCGACCCGATGGATGCAAATTCCTTCCCTTCCAACATGCTGCCCACCTGTGCGGTCTACTATTCTTTAGAAGTGGACGGAATGCCAACTTCCTTTGACGGCGATGCTGCAATTCCTGCGCTCTCTGGGGCAACAGCACAAGCTGGTGTGAATTCCTTAACACCGCCAGTGATTACCATCCCGAACGGAAGTTACTACATCACTGCACACTGCATTGATACCGATGGCGATGATATCACGGTCACCGTGAACGACATCACCGTTGGTCCCATTGCTGGAGAAGTGAGCGCTGGAGCCATCATTGTGATCGGTGAAGATGTTGATGAAACCCTTGATGTCACCATTTCATGGACTGATGGAACCGATACACTCACCGCAATTATCACCGTTAATATGGACGGAGATTCAGGACCTGCGACCATTCCTGGATTTGGCTTTACGCTTGCTATGATGTCTATCATGCTCGCAGGTGTTGTGGCACTTCGCCGCAAAGAATGACCAACCCTCGTCCAATGTGAAGGCATTGATGGGCCAAGAACTGCTGCGCTAGCCATGAACCGCCCAGTACGAAGCTGATATGCCGTCCGTTGGGGTTTGGACCTACCGTTCGTCCCCTTTTTGTATAGAAGGGTTGACAAAGCAGATGTTCTGTCAAAATTTTGGAATTTGATTATAGGGCTCCGTTTTGTAAATTCAACCGATAGCAATGCAGATGTCTCCATTTGAGTTCGTCACCATATTTTGTTCTTTAATTCTCGGCCTGGCCCTTTCACACATATTGAGGGCGGTTACTGATTTGTATGAAATCAGAGATAGAGTCAGGACTTATTGGCTCAATTCATTATGGGTTGTGACCGTAACCATGTGGTCAGTTTATGCGTGGTGGGGATTGTGGCAACTCTCTATTGATCTAAACGAATGGCATTATTCCCAATATTGGTTCCTCGTTACAAATCTGGCCTCTATTTACTTCTTTACAACTTTAGTACTCCCAAAGGCTACAGATAAGGGAATTATCGATTTGGAAAACCATTACTATTCCGTACATCAAGCATTTTTCTCAATTGTAGCATTCTCACTTTTCACATCAGCAGCAGTGAATTATTCTCTGTTCGGCAAGGCAATGATTTCTGACATGACAGTGATGCCATTCATAGTGGGTTGCGCTGCAATGGCAGCTGCATTTACCAATTCGAAAGGTTATCACAAGTTCATTGGAGTATTCATGTTCATCATGTTCCTGTTCTTCCAAATAAGCGATGTCACAGTAATCGAGTACAATATCTGATTAGAATATTAACTCAGCAACTAGAGTTGGGTCCATCGCAACTCGAGGATTTGGTCAAAACATAGATATGCAGAGGTGCAATAACCAAATCATGCCCAAGCCTCACAACTTCAAGTCTATTTTCGTCATCGCCCTCTTTTTTTCTGCTTCCTTTGCGGCAAGTTTCAATGTCGCTGCGGAAGGTGATGATGGTGAGGGCGGCGAGGAACAATCACAAACTTTGCAGTACATCAGTCCAGCAGCGACTGCATGTTCCCTTGAGTCAATTCGGGACGCGTCTACCAGTGAACACTTCTTCTTCACCAGCACAGATGGAACACAACATGGAATGTATGGGGATTTGATGGCCGATAAAAAAGCCCTTGTAATCATGTTTTATGCCTCTTGGGACTCCCATTCAGAACGTTGGTTGGACACGAATGTATTGCAAGATTTAGCTCGTGATTACTCCGACGATATCGCAGTCTTAATGTGGCAGATTGATGGTACGAGTGAGTTTGAAGGAAATATCTTCAATGTGGCGAATGACAACTCTGAATTGTCTGCATTTGGTCAAGGTGATTTTGTTCCCATCGTTCATGGCTTCAATCCATACGGTGGCTCCATCGATTTCCAATCCTCAGGACTCAGGTTTGCACCTAATGGTTTGGCATTCAGCGACGTCCAAGGTCTTGCTCAAGATTTGATGCTGTGGTCAAATATGAGCATGCTCGAGTCAGCAACTGATAGTGATGGAGACGATATGCCAGATGGTTGTGATTTGTACCCAGACGATTCACTTCAATGGCAAGATTCCGACCGTGATGGCTTCGGAGATTATTACGATTTATTCCCCTTTGATATCGACAATGATGGACTCAATGATACGGTGGACACGGACCACGATAACGATGGATTCAACAATTCATTTGAATCCGACGAAGGGTACAGATCATTTCGTGGCTGTGACAGAAATGGAGATTCTATGGTCAATGAAACTGAATGGGTAAGCCAATCAGAGGTGTATTATCACGAGAATGATGAAGAATACAAATTCCTCTCCACTCAGGAATTGGTGTACCAATCTATGGCCGACTACTTGTGTGGACTTATGGAATATGATTTCCATAAATTTGAGGTATTCCAATATGATTTGGACGCGTCGTCAACCCTTGAGCTGGATGAATTTTTGGAATACTGCCGAAATAAAATGGATTGCAAAAACGGAGGCTCTTATTCTTTCCAATATGATCACGACAACGATTACATCGACGACCAAATAGATCCTGACGATGACAATGATGGTGTCCTGGATGAGGTGGATCTCTTTCCTTACGACGTGACAGAATCCATCGATACTGACGAAGACGGCGTAGGTGATAATGCAGATGCTTTCCCAAATGACCCTGAAGAAATGTACGATGCAGATTCAGATGGTGTGGGCGATAATGCTGATATCTTCCCCTATGATGGGAATGAGACCATCGATTCAGATTCGGATGGTGTTGGAGATAACGGTGATGCCTATCCGCTGAATGAATTAGAGAGTAAAGATTCTGATGGGGATGGCGTGGGTGATAATGAGGATGCTTTCCCAAATGATCCTACAGAAACAATGGATTCAGATGGGGATGGAGTTGGAGATAACGTCCAGAAAGCACAAGAAGAATCCTCGGAACTTCCAGGATTTGGCTTTGCCCTCGGTATCATTTCCTTCCTTGGAGCTGCTCGTATCATGGCGCCGAGGAAAGAATAATCTCGATACTCAAAGAGCCCGTTTCTTTGCTATTCGTGGTTGGCCTTCTCTGCCAAAATACCAGTTCGGGCTCAATGAGGACAGCGTCACATTTTGTGAATGGCGTGACCCAAGGTGTCAAGAACACCTTCGTGAGTCATTTCCGTCATGGTTGGGTGGGCATGGATGGTTTGTGCAATGTCTTCGAGCACAGCGCCCATTTCAAGAGCGAGGGTCCATTCACCTACTAGTTCGCTGATATGGGTACCAACGCCCTGAATTCCGAGGATTCGATGGTCGTCTTCTCTTGCCACAACTCTGACGAAGCCACCGGTTTTTTCGGCTTCTTGAGTGAGCGAACGTCCGTTAGCAGCCAGAGGGAATTTACCAATGATGATTGGATGACCCTCTTCCTTTGCTTGGTCAGGGGAAAGACCCACCGAAACAATCTCTGGTTCTGTGAACACGATGGCTGGAACTGCGACTGGGTCGTAGGCTCGGCGATGACCGGCGATGAGTTCGGCTACCATTTCCCCCTGGAAGGAGGCGACGTGAGCTAGCATTTCGCCGAGGTCACATAAATCACCAATGGCGTAAACACCCTTCATATTTGTTTCACATCGGTCGTTAACCTTGACAAATCCGCGCTCGTCCAAGGCAATGCCAGTAGCTTCAAGACCACTTGAAGCAGGCTTTCGGCCAACGGTCACCAGGACCTTGTCAGCGATGACATGCTGCATCTTCTTCTCGTCAGTTTCATTCTTATCGATGAAATTGAGTTTGATTTTTCCACTTTTCGCATCCTCAGCACCTTTGGCAAAGACGCCGGTGTGAACGGTGATCTTCTGCTTCTTGAGGAAGATTTCCAGGGGTCGGCGTAATTCTTTGTCAAAGAGTGGAAGCACAGAATCCATTGCCTCCACAACGGTCACTTCAGCCCCCATCATGCGGAAGGTAATGCCAAGTTCAAGGCCAATGTATCCACCACCAACGACAACAACATGTTCGGGAAGTTCTTGTAAAGCCAAGGCTTCTCTTGATGAAACCACGTTTTCACCATAGGGCATGAACGGTAATTCAATGGGTACAGAACCTTGTGCCATGATGACATGGTCTGCTTGAATGATGGTAGCGTCCTTACCTTCTCCAATTTTCACCGTTTTGGCATCTTGGAAAACCGCCCATCCAGTGATCAGTTCTGCTCCAGCATTCTTGAGAAGTGCTTCAACACCTTTGTTGAGTCGGTCAACAATGCCTTCCTTCCAGCCAACCAAGTTCGCCATGTTGAGTTCAGCAGGTCCAGGGATTGAAATCCCCATGTGGCCGTCTTTCTTGGCGTGCTTTGCCAGGTTGTGGAACGTGTGTGCGGCGTGAATCAACGCCTTTGAGGGAATGCACCCGCGAATCAAACAGGTTCCACCGGCTCGCTCACCCTCGACGATGATTGTTTTCAATCCGAGTTGTGCTGCGCGTATGGCTGCGACGTACCCACCGGGTCCAGCGCCAATGACGAGTACTTGACATTGCTTGGTGTTCATTTCATCTCCCTCACATGAAAATTGTGGCTGGGTTCTCTAGGTAAGTTTTCACTAACTGTACCAATGTGGCCCCGTCATGCCCATCGACAACTCGGTGGTCCCAAGAGGAAGAGAGGTTCATCATGCGACGAATGACAACATTTCCATGGCGAACAACCGCTCGGTCTTTGGCGTTGTGAACTCCAAGAATGCCGACCTCTGGTTTGTTGATGATTGGCGTGGCACCTAATCCACCCATTCGGCCAAGGCTGGTGATGGTGAAGGTTGAGCCGCTCAAATCGTCGACTCCGGCCTTTCCGTCCCGAGTTGCCTGAGTTACTGCGCCCATCTTAGCGGCAGATTCCCAGATGTCCATGGCTTCCACATGCTTGACAACAGGGACGTAAAGTCCACGGTCAGTTTGTGTTGCAATACCCAGATGAATGGCTTCATGACGGGTCACAATATTTGCATCGTCATCGTACAGAGCGTTGCATTCTGGGCGTTCTCCTAATGCCTTGACCAGCGCTTGCATGATGAAGGGCAGGTAGGTGAGTTTGGGAGCGCCTTCTGGGCGTGTGGCGTTGAGATGTTGGCGTAGATCTTCTAAGGCAGTGACATCCACTTCTTCAAAGTAGGAGAAGTGGGGGATTGTGCTGTAGGATGACATCATGCCGTCTGCAATCTTTCGTCGTAGTCCAATGACCTTGATGTCCTCGGTTCCAGTTCTAGCCACTCGTGCACTACTTCCAACTGGACGTGCTGTGCTTGCCCCTGATGCTCCGCCTGCAATGTGGCGGTCAAGATCGGCGTGACTGATACGGCCAGCGGGGCCTGAGCCAGCCACGAGTTGCAAATCGATGTTCGCAGAGCGTGCTCGTTGACGGACTGCAGGTGATGCCAAGGCTTTGGTACCAGCGGCTCGAACGATAGCGGCGGGTGCTGGAGTTGCTTCGACAGGTGGCAGAGTCGGTGCGGCAGGTGCAGCCTTTTCTTCGGCTTTCTTTGGTGCTGGCTTGACCGGTGTCGTTTCTTCTTCTGGTGCTTCTTCAGCACCGCTTGCATTTCCATCTCCGTCCACATCAAACACGATGCAAACTCCACCGACGGGAAGGATATCTCCTGCTTCGCCCATGATTTTGCTGACGGTGCCGTCGCAAGGAGATGGAATTTCCACAGTGGCTTTGTCGGTCATCACAGAGAGAATGGGGTGATCTTCTTTGACGGTGTCACCAACGGCAACAAGCCACTCTACGATTTCTCCTTCAACGACACCTTCTCCGATATCGGGCAGCTTAAATTCAAATGTTCCCATATTTATTCCTCCTGTGTTTTATGTATGGCTTCAGCAATCCTTGACGGACTTGGAAGGTAATCCCACTCTGTGGTGTGGGGGAAGGGCGTGTCCCAACCGGTGACCCGTTGAATAGGGGCTTCGAGGTGGTAAAAACATCGCTCTTGGATTGAGGCTGACATTTCAGCTCCGAACCCGCTGGTTTTGGGTGCTTCATGAACGATCACGCAACGTCCTGTTTTCTTGATGGAATTGACAACGGTGTCACGATCCCAAGGGACAAGGGTTTGCAAATCAATGAGTTCACAATCAATGCCTGAATCTTTGATGGCCTGTTGGCTGACATGGACCATAGCGCCCCATGCAATGACGGTGCAGGCGCTTCCTTCCATGACGATATTCGCTTCTTCAAGTGGAATGGAGAAGTATTCTTCGGGAACTTCTCCATCTGGATGGTCGTTCCAAGTTGGGACATTGTGCGGGTCACCGTAAAAAGGACCACGATAACATCGCTTGGGCTCAAAGAAGATCACAGGGTCGTTGCACTCAATCGCACTGGTCAACAATCCCTTGGCATTTCTCGGGTTGGAACAGTAGACCACTTTCAAGCCGGGCGTATGAGTGAATTGGGCTTCGGGTGATTGAGAATGATGATGACCACCCTTGATACCGCCTCCAGCAGGGGTGCGGAAGGTGAGTGGTGCAGTAAATTCGCCTCCAGAGCGGTGACGAACCTTGGCAATCTCGTTCACGATTTGATCGTACGCAGGGAAGATGTAGTCGGCGAATTGGATTTCTGCGACGGGTCGCAAACCGTTGAGTCCCATTCCCATGGCAATGGCGGCGATGCCACCTTCTGCAAGGGGTGAATCAAACACCCGATGATGTCCAAATTTTTCCTGAAGTCCAGCAGTAACTCTGAAGACGCCTCCGAAATATCCAACGTCCTCTCCAAAGATGAGGACATTAGGGTCTCGTTCCAATTGGTGAGCGAGAGCAGAGTTGAGCGATGCGATCATGTTCATTTTTACCATAAAATCACCTCACTTCCCCAATTCCTCGCGTTGTTCCTGAATGTGCCAAGGCACTTCTTCGTAGACTTCGGTGAAGATGGTTGAGGCGGGTGGATACGGCCCTGTGGCCAAATCTCCGAATTCACAAGCGGCTTTGTAGGCGGTCATCACTTCATCATCGATTTTGTCTGCGAGGGCCTTGTCTTTCTTTTCATCCCATTCACCAATGGTAATCAGATGCTCTTTGAGACGCTCCACTGGGTCGCCACCGGGCCAACACTTGAATTCATCTTGTGGTCGGTAAGCCGAGGGGTCGTCAGAGGACGAGTGTGCCCCTGCTCGGTAGGTGTAGATCTCAATATGGGTGGGGCCTTGGCCTGCTGCTGCTCGTTCTCGAGCCCATTTTGTAACGCTGAAAAGGGCGAGGAAGTCGTTGCCATCAACACGTAATGAAGGAATGTCATAGGCCAAACCACGTTCAGCAAATGTTCGTCCACCTGTGGCAAGGGACACGTGAGTTGAGATGGCCCATTGATTGTTGACCACGTTGAGAATCACAGGGGGCTTGAAGGTAGATGCGAAATTGAGTGCGTAGTGGTAATCTCCTTGAGCGGAGGTCCCGTCCCCGAGCCATGAGATACAGACTTCATCATCGCCTTTGTAAGCACTAGCCATGGCCACGCCGACGGCTTGGGAGAATTGTGTTCCTACAGGTGAGGAGATGGAGATGAAACGCCCAGGTTTCCATGTGTAATGCACTGGCATTTGGCGTCCCTTGACATTGTCTTCTGTGTTTCCAATGCAGTGACAAATCATGCTGACCATGTCTCGGCCACGAACGAATTGAGCACCGGGTTGGCGGTAAGACGGGAAGAGCCAGTCCTGTTCTTCCAGGGCCATGGTTTGAGCGATAGCAATCGCCTCTTCACCAAAGGATCGCATGTAAAACGAAAGTTTCCCAGTTCGTTGCATCTTGAGCATGCGGTCGTCAAAGATTCGAAGACGCATCATGTATTCAAGACCCTGAATGAGAGTTTCAGCAGGTACCTTTGGGTCCCATTCTCCTTTGGCGACACCTTTGTCATCGAGTACTCGAATGAGGCCAGAGGCGTGCGCAACGGTATCTTGAGAGTGGCAAGTGGCAGGGTCCGGGCGATTGAGGTCCTCGGGTTGTTCCTTGAATGAATCGCCAAATGTTGGCTCTTCGCCAGGGCGGAATGGGGCGACACCGATGGTGTAGGGGCTGGTCGTAACCGTGCTTCGCTCCGTCATCGTTTCACCTCAGGGCTCGTCGTTCTTAAGTGGTGTCGGTGAGTTGTGATGGCGCTCAGCCACGCGAACATAGGCTCCGGGCATGGATTCGTTGTTCTGCCCATCCAATGTTTTTCGAAGTAATAAGCCAGCCTTGAAAGATGAACGCACCAATGGGCCACTCGCAATTCCAGAAAAACCGAGATCCATGGCCTGCTGAGCCCAAATATCGTACATCTTGGGCTCTGGAAAGCGGTCAACTTTGAGATGATTCTTGGAAGGTGCGAGGTATTGTCCTACGGTGACCAAGTCCACGCCGGCCTCACGCAACATACCGAGAGCTTCAGTGATTTCTTCGTCTGTTTCACCGACTCCAACCATCAATGATGATTTTGTGAGGATGTCAGGGCGGAGAATTTTGGCCTGTTTTAGGATACCCAATGATTGAGCAAACGAAGCCCGAGCATCTCGAACGGTGCTGTCCAATCGGGGGACACATTCCACATTATGAGCGAAAACAGCGAGCGGGCTTCCATCCAACAGGTGAGCGAGTGCTTCATGGTCACCTGCAAGGTCAGAGCAAAGAAGTTCTAAACTGACCTCTGGTGAACTTTTTGCAACTGCCTCAATGCAGCGTTTGTAATGGTCGGCTCCGCTATCGGGTAAATCGTCACGGTTTACCACGGTGATGACGGCATGACGGAGGTTCATCGAGGAGACAGCTTGGGCGAGATGGGCCGGTTCGCCTTCATCCAAGGGTGGGGGCCGTTTGATGGTGCCAACAGCACAGAAACGGCACCCGCGTGTGCATTCTTGACCTGCAATCATGAAGGTTGCATCGCCTGATGCCCAGCAATCATGGATGTTCGGGCAACGTGCTTCTTCACAAACGGTGTGCAATTTATTGTCCTTGACTGCAGATTTTGTTGCGTTAAACACGGCTTGCTGTTGGCCACTTGGTAATCGCGTACGGAACCAATCTGGGAGTCTGCGTGCAGAAATACTAGTTTCGTTTTTGGAAGCCATGGGGAGGGGTTTGCCTGTCATTCTCCACCCTCCTTATACGAGGCCACCCGATGCCTCCCAAAAAGGTGTGTGAAGCCTTGCGCTTTTCATCAATGGCATCAGTTCGTGTTGGTTGAATACGAGGCTTCATGAATTGGACTCTTGTAGTGGGGGGTATGACACAGCATGTGGCGCTCATCACCGGTGCTGGGCACCGTCTCGGCGCAGCAACAGCTCAACGCCTCATGGATGAAGGGTGGTATGTGTTCATTCATGTCAGGTCCTCGGTTGAACAAGCCGAGCAGAACTTGAGAGATGCGGCGTCTCGGAACGAGAGGGTTTGCGGCGAAATTTTGCAGGCGGATCTCACCGTTGATGCCGAGGTTGAGGGGCTGGTGAAGTCTGTGATTCAGCATCCACTCGTCAAAGCAAATGGCTTGGCAGGATTAGTTCACAATGCCTCGTTCTATAGTCAGGCATCATTTGAAGATACACCCCTTGAAACTTACCGATTACTCAACCGTTTACACATGGAAGCACCATACGCTTTGAGTCAGGGTTGTTTGGCCCCTCTCAAGCAAGCTCAAGGTTGTATTATTGGCATCGTTGATACCTCATGGGGGAGGGCTTGGGAAGGCTTGGCCCATTACACTTCAAGCAAAGCGGGGTTGCGGCAATTGATGCTCAATCTCGCCGGGGAATTAGCCCCAGAGGTTCGGGTCAACTGCGTCGCCCCCGGTGCGATCATGGCTGCCGATTGGGAAAGTGAACATTTCACCAAGGTGCTCGAAAAGGTCCCAATGGGGCGTTCGGGTGAGGCGAATGACATCGCTGGAGCCGTCCATCACCTTCTTTCCTCGCCGATGCTTTCTGGCCAAGTACTCCATGTTGATGGGGGATGGACTGCCAACGAGCCTCAATGAGTGAATTCAAGAAGGTCATCATCAACGGCGGAAGTGCAGGGGTGGCTGAGGTGGTCAAAGGCGCCGGGCTTAAGATCCGGTCCCGTATGGGTTCGTGGGTTCGTATCCCACCCCCTGCACCACCTTTTCGCCATTTTTTTATGAGGTTTGAAACAGCCTTTGATGAAGCATTCCATCCAAAACCGTTTAACACCCCCCAGTACACGAAGAACCGGTGAACAAGATGCTGTACGGCAAAAATGCAAGGAACGGCCCCGCTCTTGCCTTGTTTATCGTTCTACTGATGATGTTTTCAATCGGCGGTCCAACCGTGATGTTCAATCCGGCTCCAGAATCCCCTGCTGAACTCTCGGATGAAGGAGTGACGTATCGAGCAGCAGGAGGTGAACAAACCTACGAATTGTACATTGATTCGCCTGATTCAGAATTGGGTGGCCAGGGATCCATTACCACCATTGAACCCACTGGCGGCCAAGAAGAGGGGAGTGCCATTAGTGGCTTGGAATTTCGCAGTGCTGAAATGATTAGCAACCTCTATGTTAACGGGACTGGTTCGTCGAACACAGCCCGTCTGTCCGCCTACATGCAATTCCGTGGGGCCGATGGGTCAAGTGCTGATGTCACCTTTTCTCTCAAGTCGGGTGACTCCCAAATCGCCTCAGAAAGTCGTTCATTGGACAATCCTTGTTCCTCAACAAGCCCCTTCGGAGGGGGATGTTCATGGACTGTGATTGAAGTTGAATTTGACATTGGTTCAGATGGTTTCGTGGTTGAGCAAGGGAAGCAACTGAAAATACGAATTGACGCAGATGCTTCCTGTGAAGGAAATACCGGTGGTATCGGGCAAGCCGATTGCGCTGTTGACATTGCCTTTGGAAAAATGGATAGCTCCGGCGGATTTTCACGATTGCAGATTATGACGAACGCCCTTTCAGATTCGTCAGTCAAAGTGCACAGTTGCCAAGTTGACTTTGGCTGTGGATGGTTGGACGATGAAAAACTCCAATGGTCCCCCAACCATCGACCTGAATTCCGTGAGATGCAATTCTCGATTGAAGTTCGAGATGCGTTTGGACGAGAGGACATAGAGGAAGTCAATCTGATTTTGAACAAACCAAGTGGTGCAGGGGCAGTGGTCTTCGAGAATGAATTTGATGACAATGACCTCAAACTCGACAACAACGGACTTGTTGGGACTTACAATTACACATACGACCTTGGTACACTCTCTGCAGGTGAATACCCGCTACGGCTTGAAGTTGAAGATGTACAAGGGCACTCTGTTGTCTTTGAGCATCCTGGGATTGAATTCCTTGAACATGATGTATACTTAACGCTCCCAGCTAGTCAGCCTGATATCATGTTGATCGCACCAGGACAAACATCAGCAGTCACCTTCCTGGTTGAGCACACCGGGTCTACTTCTTCGAATTTAGAAGTCGTGTTTGACCTTTCACGAGATTTACCGTCTTCATGGTCCGACCCTCAATGGTCTTCAAATACCTTTTACACTCTTTCGGGTGGAGGCGATTCAGCCATTGCTGAATTGCTCATCGAAGTTCCCGATGCCGACCTCTCAACAGCACCTTCTCGACTTGAAGTTGAGGCGAGAGTGTACGCTACAAATAACGACGACCAGCGAGAAGAGGTTGCCATCAAGAGCATTGAGTTGGACATTGAGGAAGTTGGCGTTTATGCTCCACCTCGTATCTCCATCTATGAAGACGATGAACATCAGAAACAAATAGCCGATTCAACCCGTCCGGAAGCTTATGATGAAACCCTTTCCCATTACGTTGACGCAGAAGAAGTGGGCTCGTTTTACATTGATGTCTTTAATTCAGGCTTTGACACGGATGCCTTCAAAATTCGCATTCTTGAGCAACCTGATGACTGGCAATATCGCTTTTATGATAACGTCACAGGTATGGAGTTGGACCCGGACGGCATTTACTCAATCACTCCCGATATTGGCTCAACCCAAATCCTCACCGTGAGGATGGAGGTGTATCCTCCTGCTGACAGAGACGGTGTCGATATTGGACTGTTCAGTTTGGCTATATCAAGTCAAGAAGATTCTGAATTGAGGACCGATGTCGCTTTCACTGTTCATCGAACCTTTGGTATTCTCGTAGAAGTTATCTCGGATAGCGATGGAGTGGGCGATGGAAATCTCCTGGGGCAAGTTGGGCCTGTCAGTCCTGGGTCGTCAGTTTGGTACAGCCTACGGATCACCGATTCCTCAAGTTCAGGTGGTGGGCAAACGAAATGGCGGATCATCAATCCTGCGGACGTGAAGCGTAATGCAGACGCCAATCCTAAATACACATCTTGGGATTACACCATCTCAAACGGGACCAATGACAATATTGTTGTTGTGAATTTGGCTTCCGATGAATATGTTGACCTTCGACTTGACATTGAGTTGAGGGATGAAGTTGAAGCAGGTGATCACACGATTTACACACGAATTATTGAGGAGGGCGTGGATTCTGACGATGCGCGTTACTTCGACCTCCCTGTCAAGGTCAACATCAAGGAGGATGTTGTACCCGGCCGTCTAGAAATTGTGCCAAAGAGCGAAGCTTCTCGTTTTGCCCCTGGCGAGGATAAGAACATCGAGTACCGCATCACCAATCAAAATAACATCCCGCTCGATGTTGTCATTACCTTGGATCAACCCGAAGGTTGGGATGGTGTGATTCGAGCAACTTCAAATCAACTTGGGAGCAACTTCTTGCTTCTTTCACTCCCTGCCTATTCAAGTAAGAATTTCAGCGTCCGAATGACCGCTCCAGATGCGCTCAAGAACAGTGCAGAAGTTGATTTCAAACTGGAAGTCACGCCGATGAATGAAGAGACGCCTTATGGCTCTGAATACATTCAGAAATTCTCGTTCGCTTACATGACTGAATGTGGGGGAGTGTCCTGTTTGTTCACCGAGTTGGTCAACCCCGAACCTCAAACCATGGTGTTCTATGTCTTCCTTGCAGTTTTGCTGATGTATTATGTTCGTAATCGTTCACCCAGGGAGTCCTATGATTACGGTGAGAAGTTTGTTGAATTCGAGGGTGAACTTGAAGGTGAAGAACTTGCGACCGATGATGATGATTTACCCCCGCCAGTGGTTGCTGAAGATGACGATGACGACGACCTTGAGTTGCTCGATGAACTCGAAGATTTGTGAGATGTGTTTGAGGGCCAAATGGCCTCCTAGAACCCTTTGTGTATGAACATCGTACCATTTCCCTTATGAGGCATCAAATACACCGTCCCTTGTGAGTACTATGCAGACAGGCTCTATCCCATCGGTCGCGACCCCACAATGGAGGCTCCCTGAGCACCGAAAAGCTATCAAATCGGTCTTTTTGACCCTTCTGATGATTCTTTCATCCCTCGCCTCCATGGATTATGTTGTTTACGACGTGACTGCTGCATCAGACACGGATGGAGACGGCCTCACTTACGGGCTTGAATATCTCATGAACACCGCCCCCAATGACCCAGACTCAGATAACGATGGTTTGCCTGACGGATGGGAATGGAAATACGGTCTTGACCCACTTTCTTCTCTCGGTGCAGATGGTGCTGTTGGTGACCCTGACGGTGACGGCATGTCGAATCTTCAAGAATACAATTACTTGCAACCCACCGGATGGGACAGTTCCAGCACCGGCTCAGTGCTTGACAACGGTGTTTGGTGGAATGGCACGATTCCTGTCAATGACTGGAATGAAGAGGACGCTCTCCAATACAACCAACCCGCTTGTGGGTCTACGGGAAGCGACGGAACAGGAAACATCATCCTCTGCGATGAAGATCCCGTTGGTAACATCTGTACGAATGGCTTTGACGATGACAAAGATGGTTTTGTGGACTCAGCTGACTCTGATAACGACGGTGACGCTGATTGTTCCTCCAACGATGACGACGGTGATGGCATTGCCGACGAAGACCCAGCCGGATGGGATACCGATGGCGATGGAATGCCTGATGGATGGGAAGCTGCAAACGGATTGAACGCAACCTCAGCCTCAAACGCAGATGGTCCCAACGGCGATCCAGACGGTGATGGCCTCAACAATCTCATGGAATATGTGAATCCAACCTGGACCACCATGTGTGGGTCCTCTCCTTGTTTCAGAAACGGCCCGGATGGTGCTGTAACTGAAACCATCTCTCCCTGTGACCCTGTTCAAGGCGTGGGAATCGGAGGCTGTGCTACTTCAACCGCAGAAATTGACGGCATCACCTCAACCAATCCTCAACGTGCCGATACCGACGGCGATGGATTGAATGATTCATACGAAGCATTGACTCTCCTCACAGACCCGACGTCCTCGGATACCGATAGCGACGGCATCAGTGATGGAGTTGAAGTGAACGGTGCATACGGGAACCCTGCCCAGGCGAGTGACCCCCGAAACAATAACACAGACGGGGATGCTTTTGATGACGGGGACGAAGATGCCAACGGCAATGGTGTGTTGGATGCAGGAGAAACGGACCCTACACGCCGGGAAGATTCCGGGGATGAAGACCTTGATGGAATTCAAAATTGGGAAGAAAACTTGAGTTGCACTCTCTGGAATGTTGCGGATACCGATTTCGGAGGAATCAATGATGGTGACGAGCGCAATATAAGTCACAGCACCGATCCCTGTGATTCACTCGTTGATTTCATAACAACAGTTGGAACCTTCAACACGAACACCAACCAACTACCAGTCGGTGACGGTACTGGCTTCAACCCAGGTGGGGGTGTAGGATGGTACAATGTGTCCAGTTCATGGGAATCGTTCGCTTATTCAACCGTGGTTAACAACGTATTGCAAGGTGTTTCAAATGGCCCTACAGGAACTGCTTCCGAAGTCGCCAACCGTAACGGCTCCTTCTGCCATACCGATGCCACAGCATCAGGAACCATTGGAACCACACAGCAGTACTGTGATGACGATTACACCGATAACGATGGAGACGGTCTCGCAGATTGGCAGGAATTACTCGGTACCTTCGGATGGTTCTCCAATCCAGCGATTGTGGATAGCGATGGAGACGGTGTTGATGATTTCCAAGAGGTGTTTGACAACACAGATCCAAACGAACCATGCATCAATTTGCTCGACGAAGACGGTGACGGCTTGAACAATTACTTCGAAAACACAACAGGCTGTGACCTCATCTATATCGGCGTGAATAACGGTTCAACCGATGCGTGGATTACTTCCTACAACGTCTTTGACTCCGACTCAGGCGGCGTTGACGACCGAACGGAGTATTTCGATGGGACCAACCCAGAAAACGATCCAAGTGACGACATTCAGCCCGATGATTTCGATGGCGATGGCATACCGGATGCAGTTGAAAACCAAACAGGGACGGATTGGACCAATCCCGATACCGATGGTGGTGGAATGCTTGACGGTTTGGAATGTCCTGAATTATTTTGGTTCATCAATTGTGCAGGCTCACCCTTCAATCCGTGGGATCCAACCGATGACGCCTCAAATTCCGACGTGATCTTTTGGGCCAACAATTCCTCTGGGATCGTGGATATTGACCAAGTTCATCGATGGCGAACTTTGACCAACGATTTCTACACAGGGTCAACCTATGCTCATCTGGATGCTGTGCATCCGAGCACCACATTGGCGGTTCCGATGGAAAACACCACTCATCTTGCACCCACATCGTTCGCTAACGATACTGTGGAATGGATGCTTCAATTCAACAACCCCCTCATGGAAGGCCCCATCCCGGCACCCGCTTCTTACTCGAATATATCAGTCGTGTTTGATTCGGCTGCTGAAATAGGCCGAACAAATGATACCCATATTCTCACTGTCAATCAGGGACCGGTGACTGAAATTTGGTATCAGCAACCGGAATATTACTTTGATTGGGCCACCCTTGCTTCGACCACCGTCGCAGGCCAAGGCTTCCCGTACGAATTGATCACCGACGAGCGTTTGAGTAACATGAGCGATGTCCACTCATACGTCTTCAACGTGACCAATGGAGTCGTCACTGATTCTGGTGCAACCGATGCATACAGTGTTGCTGCAGCACTTGAAGACTTCATCACCAACGGGAATGCAAGCACCACCTTCATGCGCAATCACAACGGTTCGGGCACTCCAAATTTCCTTGATTTGTCATTGGATGTTCTTGAAACCACTCAGGAAGCGAGTTGCCGTGAATACAACACGGTCTTCGTCACCATGGCTCGACTTGCAGGCCTCCCTGCCCGGCAAGTGACGGGGTATATCGGTGGTTCATGGACCGGTGAGGGATACGAAATTTATTCCACAAATTCGGCAACATGGTCAGAAGTTCGACTTCAACAAAATTCAGCCAATGGAAATACCGACTTGGGTTGGATTCCATTTGACCCATGCCCGCCAGCAGAAGAAGTTGAAATCGTCAATCAAACCATTTCATCTCTCACCATGAACCGTGATGGGAATGATGAAATTTCAACATCAGGTCAACTCCGGTTCGCTGAGAATGGAACACCAGCAACGTCCATCCGAGTCTTTGCTTACTTGGTTCCAGCTGACGAAACATCGCTTGTTCCAGGATCTGCTGGCACCAGTGATCGACTGATCGGCGAGAACATGACGGATGCCAACGGGAATTTCACTTTCACTGGGTTGCCCAATCTCGCACCAATTCCAGGTATGCATAACATTGTGATCGAATATCGACAGTCTGGATATGTGCCAACTGCAGCCGTTGTTTATGACGGTTATATCAACGTCACAGAAAACTCAACCTTGATTCATACTGCTCCGCTTCCAGTAAATTCCCCTGTTGCGGGCGCTGGAGCTACAACGGTCATTGAAGGCGTTCTTGAATTTTCAAACCCGCCGGTTGATTTGTTTGAAGAATTACCGAATCAAACGGTTTGGCTTTCGTTCACGTCCTCAGTTGATGGTGCTCAAAACCTCACAGGATTGGTTGATAACAGCGGCGCTTGGGCCATTACTTTGAACCTCAGTGAAACTGAGACAAAAGGCAATCTTTCTGCAACGCTTGGATATTCTGGATGGCAAGATACATCGGTTGGAGGCATTCCACTCGAGCCATTCCATCTGGCCCCAACTACACAAGCCATCACCATCAACGTAACCGATGCGCCGAATTTGACGGCTACCATTGAAGGTCCGTTGACCAATAACAGCATCCTACTCCTTGATGATGACCTTTGGGTGAACGGCAGTGCAGTATCTTTCGGAGTCACTCCAACGGCTCTTGCTGGTGATCTTCAACTTTCAATGCGAGCTAACAATAGCGGTGATGCTTGGTTTGAAATCTTCAACATCAGTGTGAATGGCGCGTTCAGCATCCAACATTTCCTTCCGGCTAACAGTACGATGGTTGGAGCCGGTGAATTGGAGATGCGTCTCCGCTTCTACCCTTCATCATTGCCCGCTACAGATGATGCGAATTTGACCGCAACATTCCCGTTCTTCCTTCGTGGTTTCTTGAATTTTGAAGTCGTTGAGACAACTCAGATTCGTAACTTCGAGGGGGCTCTTGAAATTCGAATCACCGACCATCGAGGTACCGAGCAGGGGCTCATTTTACAAGGTGACTTTGATTTCTCATTCAACGGTTCTTGGTTCAACACCACCTCTGACCCAGAATCCACAACGGTGGATTTGGTCGTCCCAGTCCCTGCCACGATGTTTGCTGGCGATTATCCTGTGGACATATCGTTCAACGGTTCGGACCATTATCAGCCTTCGATAGGTGCTGGAATGACGCGAGTTCAAGCAGAAATAGGTTGGAACTTTTCCATTGCTCAAGATTGGACTCATCTTGGAAATTCAACGTACCTTTTCGGTGATATTTACGACGGCCTGTATCTCAACCCGGTGCTCAATAATACCACACTCATCACCATCTCATTACTCACGCTAGAAGGGCCCTTTGACCTTGCACAGGCGACATTGAACAACACTACTGGTGCATTCAATATCTCCATAACCATGCCTGAGAATCTCCCCTCGGATGCTTATGAACTCGTGATGAATCTCGACTTCGAATCACAAGCACCCGCAGGTGGTGCATACTACACCTTTGTTGACACGGCTACACCACCATCTCCACCCACAATGATTTCCCTCCTTGGGGGTATAGAATCAGAATTCGTTGTTCAGTCTGAACGGGACCGTTTCATCGTAGAAATGAACGATACCTTGGATCTAACTGCCAAGGTAACTGACGTAGCCGATGGCTCCAATATCACTGGAGCCAATGTGGAATACATTTGGGATTATGGAAAAACAAATCAGAGTCTTGGAACGATTTCATCGGACGCAGAAGGCAATGCAACCTTCGCTTTCACGCCCTCTGGAATCTCCCCCGGATATTATGACGTAATGATGGTCGTGCAGGATGACCTCACAGCTGGCTTGTCCGCTGGCAACAGTCGCCGAACTGGAAATTCCACCATGATCAACGTCACGGTACAAATTGGAAGCGACATTCGAATCGATAGCATTCCGTCGACCGTCACTGCAGGTGTTGATTTCACTGTTCTCGGGCAGGTTTTGGATGCAGAAAACAACTCACGTCCTATGATTTCAGGTGTCCGATTGGAAGCCTTTTGGCTGGAAAACCCTGATGAAATTCTCGTGAGTGGTTTTGCCACGACTCTCAATGGAAGTTTCAACATGACAGTGCCAACAGATACTGCCAGCAATGGAACCACCCGCGGCCCTCACACTCTTGTTATCTCTGTGGTGAACGAATCATCTCCATTCTACCTCACGGCAAGTACGCAATCACCGATTCAAGTAATGGGAGTTTCTCGACTTGAAAATTTGGACCCGCTCAATGCAATGGTAATCAACCGTGGAAATACCGTGAACATGTCAGCTAAGTTGGTGGAAGCATCAGATCTCTTCACGCCACTTGATGGCTACGATGTTGCTCTGCAGTTCCATGAGACCTGGCTTGTGGAGCAGAACACCGACGGAGAAGGCTTCGCTAATTTCTCCTATCAAATTCCTTATGACCATCCCCTTGGATTGATTGTCGTCCAAATGATGTACAATGGTTCCACGGATTTGTTGAGTACTTCAGCCAATTTGACCAGTATTACGGTTCGGTCATTGACCTTCCTCGTCGTTGACAATATCTCGGCAAATCCAGTTGCTGGGACCTCTTTCAATTTGTCTGGATCAGTGGTTTCGGACAACGGTTCAGGTTTGGAACAACGCGATGGTCTGGTTCTGAGCAATGCTAACGTGCTCTTCATGATCGATGGAATTCCAACAGGCTTCACCGTTACCGGTGGAAGCGTTGGATCCTTAGGGCTCTGGAATGCGACCATTCAATTGAGTGAATCCTTCGGTGCTGGAAACCACAGTGTGGAAGTCTCTTACATCCCGACGGTAAATTATTACGTCGGCTCCAGCAATAATTCATCCTTTGATTCACGTGGCTTTTCAACCATTGACTTCATCAAACCAAGTTTGGATGGATTAGGGCAACCTTCGCTCAACGACCGTACCGAGCGAGGTAGCAATGTTTCATTCCAAATCCTTCTTCGAGATAATCAAGGAAATCCTATGCCGAACCTCACAGTAACACTTTCGCTTCCAGGCACAACTGTGGTTGCAGCATATACTACTGCACCAAACGGTACAGCCATCGGAGAACTTCCATTGCCTGCAGACCTCTCAGTGGGTATTGCTGACATTCATGCAGACTTTGTTGGAACTTCAGGAACAACGGGGATTCTTGGTTCAAACAGCACTACTGACTTCGTTGTACTCGCTGCAACCGAACTGGTGATTCTTGAATCTCCTTCCTCTCTTACGGCTGGCGATACGATGGTGATTAACGGGACGCTCCTCGACGATCTCGGGAATGTGCTTGAAAAGAACGGACAACCCGGGTTTGCCGTTGTTTACTTGCTGATCGATGGCATCCCGGTTGCAAGTGTTGAAACCAGTAGCCTTGATGGCAACTTCAGTTTCGTATACTCCCTTCCAGAGGAAACCGTTGCTGGACCTCATCTCATCGGAGTTGAATTCCGTGGAGGCAGAGATTGGGTTGATCCAATCGGCGTAGGCGATATTAACAACCCTGAATATTACCTTCCAAGTTCAGATAGCATTGATTTCAATGTGAGTGTCCCTACCAAGATGTTGCTTATCACTCCAACCGGTGAAGCAGATCGTGAAGGCACCATGACCATTCAAGGAAGACTTGTTGACATCGTTGACAACAACCTCCCAGGCCTTACGGTTGAAATCTGGCTTGATGGTACATTCCTCACCAACACAACAACGGATGGGGATGGACTGTTCACGGCCGTGCACCCAGTGCCTGCTGATGCCACTCTTGGCCCGATTTCACTCGAAGTACGTTTCACAGGAACCTCGGCTTACTTGCCAAGCAATGCAACAGGGCTTTGGGAAATCTTCAGTCCAATTTTGGTGACTGTGGACCTGACGACACCGATTGCAGTCAATCAAACGGTTACTATCACTGGTTCGGTTGTTGATAATCAATTGGTTGGCATCTCTGACCACAGCGTCGTGATCGTTCTCCAAGGAATTGTCATCACTTCACAAATCACCGATGCGAACGGCGACTTCTCCTTTGAATGGACGGTCCCCGACATCTTTGCATTCGGAAATCAAACCCTGGTTGCAGAAGTTGAATCACAAGGGTATTACCGAGCAGGGTCTGGAAATGTATCTTTCTTCTTGGCCCATCGTTCATGGGTGACATTGATCTTTGAAGATGGCATTGATGCTACTCGGGGAGATACTTGGGATGTATCTGGCCGCCTCTATGATTTCGATACCGTTGAGCGCGATGGATTGGCGAACATGATGATTGAGATCTCCATGGATGAAGTGCCGCTCTTTTCCACAATTACCGGAGATGACGGTTCGTGGGAAGCGAGTATTCCTGTTACGATGGACCTCGCTCGAGGCCAACATGAAATCACTGTCAGTTTCGAAGGAACAGAAGCCCACCTTCCTGTCTCGGCCAAGAGTAATGTACTCGTGTGGTCAAACGTCATCATCACTCTTGACCCAACCTCAAGTTCCATAGTCACACGTTCAGACAATGTATTTTCACCAGTGATTTACACGGGGTCTATTCAGGAAATAGGTGGTAGTGGTGAAGTCTTTGAAGATCTAGTCCTCACACTTGGAAACGGTTCAGACTGTACCAATGGACGTGAAGGAGCTAAATGTTTCTCCCCAGTCTTGTTGGAATGGTCAAATGGCAATTTCAGTATGACGGCTACAGCACCATATTGGCTTGAAGTAGGCTCACAGTTCTTCGCGGTTGACAGCGCTCGTAACGATACGTTCTATCTCAATTCAGCAAGCGTGAGTCGAGCAGTCTTTGTTCAGGTTAACGCCAACATCGATGTGGATGTTGAGAATGTGGTGGAGGGTAGCACTGAAGATGTTTCTGTTGATATCACCATCACAGCCTCTGATACCAAGAATGGCTTGCCTGGAATTGATGTTGTCGTGTATCTCTACAGCGGTAATCAAACACAAATTGCCAACCTCCAACGCCTCACAGATGAAAACGGCCAGGTGGACTTTGATTTCACTGCAGACCCGCCTTATGGAGATGCTTCAGTCTGGGGCGAGGTTACCATGGACATCATCATCAATGACCCACGTCTTTCAGATCAGACCATTCAGGACTTTGAATTGCTAAGGAGTGAAGGGTTTGCTCCAGGCTACGCCTACGCTGAAGAAGAAGCGTCCACGCCCCTTTGGGCCTACGGCCTGTTGTTGTTGATCGCTGCCCTCATTGCGGGTGGAGTTGTGATGTACCGACGTAAGCGACAGGCGGACACGTTGCTCAGCGAAGCAGCAGAAGTCTTCGCTTACACTGCTGAATTGCTTGCAGCAGGTGATGAAATTCGTGAATCAATCTTCACTTGCTACCAAGATTTGTGCAGCATGCTCCAGCAACGAGGATTCTTGCGTCGAGATTTCGAAACGGTACGTGAATTTGAATTCGCCATCCGCCAAGCTCTACACGGTGTGTCGGATGATGCACTCACAGCTCTTGACAACACCTTCGAAATGGCACGGTACAGCCGTGATGAGATGGGTGTTCAGCACAAGGATGTGGCAGTCCAATCGTTGACACAAATGGGTACTGAGATCCAAGAGATTCAGAAGTTCCCACAACGTTGAACTTCACCAGCGTAGGTGAAGTCGTCCCGCCTCAAACCGTGCTTGAAGGGTTGCTGAAGCCTCCTTTGGAAGAGGGAATTCACGAACCAAGGCTGGAAGGTCTCCGTCGTTAATCTTGAGTTGGACATAGGTGTGTTCATCGGTATCTCGATGATGGAGATGGATGTTTTCCAAGGAACTACCGAGGAGTGGTAGCGTGAGGCCATCTGGATTCATTCGACCGTTGACCGATTCGACAACCCATGCTAGTGCACGTTCTGGTTCAAGTTCGTGGAGAGCAGTTTCAGGAAGCATTCCTGCCGTGACCAAGATTTCTGTATGACGTTCACGAACTTCGCTAAGGTGGTTGGATTGGCCGTCGAATTGTGCCTGTAAAAGGGATGCATCTCCAGCAAAGCCTTCGGAGTTCACCGCTGGAAGCTTAGCAGTTTCATCGATGCCAGTTTCCTCAATGGTCAAGGGTTTCCATTCGTCCATGAGGGTTGGAACTCCCGAGCCCACATGAACCTTCGGACGAGGTCATTCTCACTCAGTTTGTGGTGGTTCAGTATGGATTTTCGAAAAGAAGCGACGAGCAAAACGCTGCGTAGCGGCAGGTTCAGGACTCTCATTCATTCGTAAATCACTCGGGAAGCAGGTCGCATAGGTTCGCTCTGTGACCCTTCGGTCCAGCAAGACGATGAGTGCACGGTCACCGATGGCCCGAATTGGGCGACCCATGGCTTGTAAGATGGCATTGATCGCAGGTTGTGAGACGGTATATCGCCAGGCCAAATTCCTCCCGAATCGTTCTTCAGCATGCTTCTTAAGTGCGCTTGAGAGCACCGACGGAGGGGCATTTGGAATGCCAATGCAGGCCACTGCGTCGAGGGCTCCACTGTGATAATCAACACCCTCTGAGAGCCTTGCTCCAAACACTCCTGCTAGGAGAATCCGTCGTCCTGAGCGTTTTTCTTCGAGGAGTGTCTCAACCACTTGATCTAAATCTTGCTTGGTCCAGTTGCGATCTTCAACCATCATCTTGACGCCTGTAAACGTTGTTTCTGCAACCATCTCGTTGAGCATCGCATAGGATGGGGCAAAGACAGCAACATTGCCGGGTGTTGCATCGATGAGAGCTTGGAGTTGAGCCCGAATGGCTTGGGTATTTTCATGACCTCTCTCGGTGTACTTGGTGGTCACATTAGAGGCAACCAAAACTGGTCTTCGCATGGCAGCGAATGGAGATGGGTAGGCCACAGCAGAAGTTTTGGGTTTTGGAAGTGCCAGTACATCTGCGTACATATTGGGTGGATACAAGGTGCCTGACATCAAGATGGCACCAGAAGATTGGTTGAAAACGGGTTCAGAGACCAATCCTGGGTCAAGAAGGTGAGTGGTAATGCGGCCATCTTTTCCTTTGGTATCGTATACCAACGTCATAGCCGTAGTTGAGCCGAAACGAACGAGGCAATCGAGAATTTCTGCAACTCGATGTGCATCAGGCTCCATAGGTGCGTCCCCGCCACCTGGATCGACATCCACGTCCAAACTCGCTAATATGTCACGTAATTGATGAATTCGAACTGCAGGGTCAATGCGTTGTTGAGTGGAGGGTACTTGATTCAGATTTTGCTGACCCGACACACCATCAACGGCGTCACACGCCTTGTGAATGACATTCAATATTTCCTCGACCTTCACTTCCTGCTCGTCTTTATCCCCCGGGAGGGTGGTTCGTAATCGGTGAAAGAGGTCAGCAAAAGCAGTGCGCGACGCTTTGATGACTTCCAAGGCCCAATGAACCAATTCATAGGTCATTTCCAGACTTTCCCCTCCAGGCATTTTCATCGCTTGGACCAAAGTCCCCAAACTCTCCTCTAATTCTGCATAGGTATTGCGAATCATGGTTTGTGTGAGTCTTTTCTCGAGGGTCAGTCGAATTCGGTCAGGGAGGTTGTGGGCTTCATCAACCACAATAATGATGTCTTCGAGTGAGAGGTCCATTGCCTTGAGGCTTGATTCCCTGACGCCTTGGTCAAACAGGTGGTTGTAATCTCCAACAAAAACATCGGCACCTCCAACGGCTTCCCTGGCGATTTTCCAGGGACATGCTTGGGTGATTTCTCCATTAACCGTATGGGTTCGGCTGATGGCGACTAATTCATCAACATGAAGTGGAGATTCCAAGATCCGCTCTTTGAGACCGGGCGCGGGGGTAATCCATGGTTTGCATTGCCGTGTTTTTCGAGCCTGACTGCAGAGAATGGAGAATACGAGGGGTGATTCACGTGCGAATTCTTGGACACACATGCCTGCTTGTCCAACCATGTCGACCAAGCGTATGGGCGAGGTATCGTCGCGTAAATCATTGATTCTTCTTACAGTATCAACCACAATCCGATGTTGAGTTTGACGAGAGGTCAAGAAAAAGACTGTTTTTTTCGTTAGTTGTTGGCTGGCAACCTGCAGAGCTGCCGCCAATGCAGCGGCTGTTTTACCAATGCCCGTTGGGGCTGCTGCCAGGTGAAAACCTCCAGTTTCGAGGGCCTTGACTGCATCGTTGATCATTTCTAATTGACCGGGGCGGGGGGTTGGGTGGGCCAAGAAGGGGAACTTGGCTGCTTCATCCCCTCCCGTTCCATCGTTCATATTCACCATCCACCGCCGACCCTCCTAAAGGATTGGGGAGCAGAGGACAGCGGTTGCACTGTTGGGAATCGTTGTGCCCAGTACGTGGGGGGCTGGACACGGGGAACCATTCAGCCTAACTGGCTGAATTGGAATTGGAGTCTCCCTGGCCGCCATCCAGGGAGTCTTTTGTTGGGGGTTGGTTTTGGGAACCAAGGCCAGCTCGCGCATGACGGGCACGTCGACACAGTGAGGCTAAACCATGCAAGGTTGACCGGTCTTGCATGGCCAAAAGGGCGGCATTGCCGAGGTTGTATCCTTGGTTTTGCCAATTCATCCCATCCCCTCCGTTCTCTCACCAATTATTCTTGGTATTCACTGCGTCTCATGGTTGCAACTCGAGACTCCTCAAGAGCTGCATCCAGTGGATCATTTGATGCTGCCAGGCGTTCAAGGGCCTGAGCGATGTAGAGTTTGATGCCTTCTTGGGCAGCGAGTTCGGGAGTGACTCCCTGCAACTCGTAGAGTTTGGCTAATTGTGTTTGGTCGTATCGTCCCAACGGGATCTTGACGGTTTTCATATCGGTCAAAAGAGGTTGGTTATGGAGGAATTCTTGGATGGCCAAGCGGACAACGTCGGAACGATTTCGAGTTCCTTGTTGGCCAACTCGTGCATCGAGTAGTGACAAATCATCCTCAGTGATTCTGAGGGTGACAGGGCTGGTTGGCTGGGTCATTGGTGTTCCTCCGTAAGCAAGGAGACCTGCTGGGGGGATATAAATGTATTCTGTATAATGACAATATGTATGACAAGTGAATACAAAACAGAGTCTAGTTGTCAATAAGAACCGAAGGCTAGCGAACGTTCAAAGCACAGCAGCGTTGCCTTTGTATCATGACTCTCATACCAAGTCGCGGCTTGTACCTGTATCTTGAAAGCCTTCAAATTGCCTTTGACGATGAAATTGTCACAAATGATGAAGCCCAAATTCTTCGAATTCTGGCCCAGAGCTTGGGCGTTGCTCCCAGCGATACGGCTGAATGTCGTTCGGTGGTTCGAGGAGAGGTATCCTCTCCGTTCACCGTTGACGATGTTTATGATGGTCACCAAATGGGCGACATCACCACCTACCAGTCCGCGCTGATTGCGGCCCTTGATGACGATGTGATCTCAGAAGATGAATGGGCCATGCTGGATCATTTACGAAGAATCATCGGAATCCAAGAAGACCAACATGCCTTGATCGAAGAAGCCATTCGGGCTATGGGTGATGTAGATGCTGAAGGTCGCCGTAGGGTTGAACGCCTGGAACGCTTCCTAACTGTTTGTCCATACAATTGACGTTCACAGTTTACTCAGATATTCGTCATATTTGTGGTGGAACGATGGCAACTATTAGAAGGGGATTTCGTCAGCGACGCACAACACTTAGTGTGAGAAGGTAGCCGAATGAGCCAAATTGATGTAATTTACGAAAAAGTCGTTTCCCGTGACCCCGACCAACCTGAATTCCATCAGGCTGTAAAAGAAGTTCTCGAATCACTTGAGCCAGTTCTTGAAGCTCACCCACACTATGCCTCCGTTGTTGAACGCGTGGTGGAGCCAGAGCGTTTGATTCATTTCCGCGTCCCATGGGTTGACGATGAAGGGACCGTACAAGTGAATCGTGGATTCCGAATTCAATTTAACGGTGCCATTGGGCCTTACAAAGGTGGTCTTCGATTTCACCCAACCGTCAATGCCTCAATTTTAAAATTCCTTGCCTTTGAACAAATTTTCAAGAATTCTTTGACCGGCCTCCCAATGGGTGGTGGAAAAGGTGGTTCCGATTTCAACCCGAAGGGAAGATCTGACGGAGAAGTCATGCGCTTCTGCCAATCATTCATGATGGAATTGTGGCGACACATTGGACAAGACTGCGACGTTCCTGCTGGTGACATCGGTGTTGGTGGTCGAGAAATCGGATACATGTTTGGAATGTACAAGCGCCTGCAGAATGAATTCCAGGGCGGTGTCCTGACTGGCAAAGGCATTTCCTACGGGGGTTCCCTGATTCGACCCGAAGCTACAGGCTACGGATTGGTTTACTTCGCTCGTGAAATGCTCGCTACTAAGAACAAGTCCTTTGAAGGTACCAAAGTCTCAATCTCTGGTTCAGGAAACGTGGCTCAATTCGCTTGTGAAAAGGTCCTCGACCTCGGTGGAATCCCTGTCACTATGTCCGATTCATCTGGTTGGATTCATGATGTGGATGGAATTGACCGTGAGAAGCTCGCTTGGATTATGGATTTGAAGAATAATCGAAGAGGACGTATTTCTGAATATGCAACTGAATTTGCTTCTGCGACCTTTACTCCCAGTCAACCCGAACCTTCCCTCAACGGTCTTTGGGGCGTTGATGTTGATGTTGCTCTTCCTTGTGCCACTCAAAATGAGTTGAACGGTGAAGAAGCAAAACTCCTCGTTGCTAACAATGTCATTGCGGTGGGTGAAGGTGCAAACATGCCATGTACACCAGAGGCTGTTGAAGTCTTCCAAGCAGCAGGTATCCTCTTCGCTCCGGGTAAAGCTAGCAATGCTGGCGGTGTTGCTACCTCTGGTTTGGAAATGTCCCAGAACTCTTTGCGCTTGGGTTGGTCCCGGGAAGAAGTTGAGCAACGCCTCGAGGGAATTATGGTGAACATCCACAAATCAGCCTCTGAAACTGCTAAGGAATACGGCCGTGAAGGCGATTATGTCTTTGGAGCCAACGTGGCCGGTTTCCTGAAGGTTGCCGAAGCCATGATTGCTCAAGGCATCGTTTGATTCCATCCGAGTACTGGGTCAAAGAAGGCTTGCTGGGTAATATCCCACATGCCTTGAATCGTAGTGAGGTTGGTTTCCTTTCCAACCTTGAGATGATAATTGTAGCCTTGTTCATTGATGAATACAACCGTAGGTATCGATTTTACACCGACATCCGTTGCTAACTCGGGATTGAGGATGAATGGTCGATCGATGGTTCGGTTTAGATTAGTCTCTGTTCGATTGTGCCAATCACTCATGTTAGCGTAATCTTCGCTTGATTCCATTGAGAAGACAATCATGCGTTCAGCAGGAATTACTTGATCATACGCGTTAATGGTCGATTCGCAATGAGCGCACCATGGTGCCGAAAAATAGGCCACATAGGATGTTTGATTCCACATCTCTCCGGTGAAGGTCGAATTGGTATGGTCCAAACCTTGCCAAGATGGGAAAAGTACCGCAATCGGCTCGTTTTCCTCGACCGCTTCTTCATTGAGTAGTGGATCCTCTTTGCTGATACATCCGGCAAGAAAAACCACCATTGTAATGAAAAAAACTGTTGCTCGCTGTCCTTGCATACTCAAAATATGCGGGGTCACATCCTTCTTAGTTTTATGTCTCTTCGTGGACTGCCAAATAAAGCGATTGTTGAGGCATTCCTCTTATTAACGGAGTATGAATCCCCAGCATGGCTCAACTGAGGTATGTCGCAGATTGGGAGCAACTTCCTCCCGGCGAATGGTTGGACAACGACGAAAACGGGACCCACTGGTACCTTGATGTTGAAGGAAATTATTGGCAGTCTACGGACGACGGTTATCAAATCTGGGTTGATGAAGAGGAGGCTACAACCCCAACCGTCACAGAATCATCAAATCAATACGACCAGGACGATGGTGAAGAACTTGATGACGAAGATGGGGAAGATGAACCATTAGGGCCGGTTCCCCTATTAGGTGCCGGAACGGGCATGCTCGGAATTGGCCTTGCCTTTCTCGTCATAGTCTGGACTTTTTTCATCACCATGCCGACTGCAAAACTGAACATTGAGTTGCAGTCTTCAGAATCGACCAGCCTTGGAGGTGAGATGAGCGTGATATTCTTAGACGGGTTAGAACTCTATCAAACACTCAACATGGCAACCCTAATTGTTGCAGTTATCATGATTGGCGTGGGCATCATGACCATGATCAAAAGAGCACCTTGGTGGGCAGCCTCTGCATCTAATCTTGCCCTTGTAAGTCTGCTTCTGATTGCGTCCTTGGTTGCTTTTTCTTCAGAGAAGAAGAGTTTTGATGCTTGCGACCCGCTGGAATTTTATTGCTTCGAATTTGAACAGCCTTCGTTGTTCCTTATTGATGCGGTATACCCTGCGATTTTTTCGATGGGCATCTTCTTAATCATTTTCAACAATACCATGAAGGCTTGGGCAAATTTTGACCCAAACGAAGAACCTGAACCTGAATTGGACGTTCAAATCTTCTCAAAAGATGCCCCTCCATTGGGTGGTTTTGCTGCATTGATTGGGCTGGTTGCATCACTCGCTGTTCTTGCATTTACGCAGGTCTTTACCCTGCCTGAGACGCAAGAAAACCTGGACCGATCAAACGATCTAGGATTTACGGAGATTTCTGAAATGTTTGAAACGATTCTGCTCTACAATCAACTGGCTGTTGGCCTTTCAGCATTGGTCGCGATTGTATCATTGCTCACGCTCATCAAAAAGGTTCCATGGTGGGTCCTGCCAGCGTCCTACATTCCTTTGGTTACGATTCTATTCATGACTGTCAGTAAAAGTGATTCCACCGGTTTGAGTTCGTTTGAACAACACGCATTCTACACGGGAACAGGTTCCATCATCGCAACCATGATAATCAGCGCGAGTGCCTTTCACACCCTCGCTAATCATGAATGGGAGGAACTCGAAGGCTACGATGACTTCGGTGAAACGAACCATTATGATTTCAACGAGGACGAGGAAGAAATTCTAGAATGGCGAGCTAAGGTGAAAACCGCTGTCATGGGATTGGTGGTCTTGATGACCGGAATTGGAGGATTTGTCTTGCAACAATACGCATTCGGAGAGACTGATGGACCGACCTTCGACATACGAGATGCAAGCGGTGCGCTTGGTGATGGGTCATCCGATGAACTTGTCGTGCTCGATATGCTTGACAAAACAAATTCTTACTCAGAAGAAACGATCAAAATCTTCATCCAAATCAATGGGGGGGAAGAACTGGAATGCAAATGGAAATATTCAGGTGTTTGCACATTTGAGTATCTTGAAGTCTTTGATGACCGCAGATTAACGGCCCAGGAAAGTATTCTCATCTCAGAAGGAACTAGTGACTTGTGCTCTGGTATTGCAGAACAGTCATGTAAAATCACGGCAAATGTCATTCACGAAAATTCTGAAGAAGATGAAAATATGCAAGTGACGGTTGAAACGGTTGACCTTGGTTCATACACCTTTGAAGCAGTGTAATCCTGGGGCAGATCTTGTTATCAGTCACAAATCAGTCACACGATAGCCAAGTCGCTGAATTCCACTCAGTGTTCAGCTAAGTTTTCCTTGAAGTCCGCCTTTGATTGAAAAAGTGAGGGCCATCTTCGCTTAAGCCAAGAAAACAAAACACGGGATATGATCATCGATGCGACCAAAAAGAGCAAAGGAGCCCATAGGGGAGCGGCATCATTGGTGAACAAGATGTATGTCACAATAAGAATCCCGATTCCATAAACAGCACGAAATGCGGCAAAGATGAGGAACCCCCTCACCCAAGGATTGTCCAATCTCTCCTGCCACGATGAAGGAGTGCCTTCAGTCATTTCAAAACCTGCCGTGTTGCTTTTCAATTTCAATTCTGAAAGTGTGGGTAGTATTGTTTGGTATAATTCATAGCATCAGCAGGTGGGTAGCCTTGTGAAATCAATTTCGCATAATATTCCTGAGCTGGGTCGGGTAGAGCCACTGGTTGAGCAACGGGTTGAGTTACATAAGCAGGCTGGGCAACGGGTTGTGCCTGGAAGTTCGGCTGAGCAACAGGCTGGGCTGCATAAGCAGGTTGAGCTGAGAAGTCTGGCATTCCAACAGCCGGTCCTTGTTGGGCCCATTCTGCTTCAGCACCCTCTCCTCCTCGACCTCGCATGAAGAAAAAGCCAACAGCGAGGAAGATAAGGAGTCCTGCACCACCAACAATAATCGCCGTGGTTCCCTCAGCAGAGTCAGCCTCATCAGAGGCTTCTTTGATCCAGCGGGTAGGGTCGTCTGGGTAGGCGTCTGCTCCATCAGAAATCCCCCATGACTCATCAGCATTCGAGAATCCATCACCATCTGTATCCAAACAACCAACTCTGTCTGCTGTTGAATTACCACGGACCGTTTCACATGCATCCGCTCCTTGGGCAAGTGTCCAATCCGAATCAGGGTTGGAAATACCGTCACCATCAGTATCTGGACAACCATATCGGTCGACGCTTGAAATACCATCTCGCACAGCATTCGGGCAGGCATCAGGTTCGTTACCGTTCGGGTTGTCCCCATAACGGTCCTCATCAAAGTCAGCCCATTGTGTGGGATCGTCCCTGAAGGCGTCTGCTCCGTCTGCAATGGAGTATTCGAGACTTGGATCCGATACGCCATCACCGTCAGTGTCACTGCACCCCTTTCGGTCAATCATCGATGTACCATTCTGGTCTGGGCAATCATCAGCATCAACGCCAGATGCGTTATCACCAAATTTATCTCCGTCCTTATCGCTCCATTGTGTGGGGTCTTGAGGGAATGCATCGTGAAGGTCGTACCAACCATCTCCGTCGGCATCAGGGCAACCAATGGTCCCGTTTTGCCAAGAATCTCCTTCCTTGGTTGGACAAGCATCCTGCACGACAACATCATTTCGTAATTCTCCAGGCCATGAAGGATTTCGATCGGTCCATGTATCATTGGCCCAGTTATCTCCATAACCGTCTTCATCAAAGTCTGACCATTGTGTCAAATCGTCTTCAAAGGCATCGGCTCCGTCTTCCAGTAGCCACATCTCATCTGGGTCGGAGTAACCATCCCCATCGGAATCGAGACATCCAATTCGGTCAAGTGTCGAGGTCCCTACTTGAGTGGGGCATTCATCAGGATTCGAACCTTCTGTGTTGTCTCCGTACCCATCTCCATCAGTATCGGCCCATTGTGTAGGGTCCATGTCGAAGGCGTCATCATCATTAGACCATCCATCTCCATCGGAGTCAGGACATGCATTCTTACCTCCAAGGGTTGAGTTGCCAGCTTGCAATGGACAATCATCGAACGTATCGGACCATCCATCGCCATCGGTGTCAATACACCCAGTTTCTCCGAGTGTTGAGGTTCCAACGGTTGTAGGGCAATCATCTTCAGCATCATCAAATCCATCCCCATCATCATCTGGGTCTTCGTCAGAATCTCGACATCCATCTCCGTCGAAGTCCGTGATGGCATCTGAGACCCAAGTTGGGCGGGGTGGTGAATAACTTGATCGTTGACATAGGTCGAAGTTGTTGTCAACGCCATCATTGTCCATGTCATCATCTTCACTCGAATCCTTGCAACCATCTCGGTCCCAATCTGATGAATTCGCAGGATTGTCAAAATCTTGGGTCGATGTCCAATTGAATTCTCCATTTCGAGGGCAATTATCAGGTGAATTGTCGGTAATTCCATCGTTATCATCATCCGAGTCACAGGCATCACCTTCGGAATCACCGTCAGTGTTTCCTTGTGCGGGGTTTGATGTGTTGGGGCAATTGTCATTGACGTCAGAGACCCCATCATTGTCAGCATCTTTCTGGAACACAGGGTCTGTGACCCAAACGAAGGTATCCCAGCCACCAAGGCTGTTGATTGTCGTTGTTCCCTTATTCATTTGGGCGGGTGGAGAATTTGAACCAAACCCACCAGAGATGGCCAGCATGTCGCTATCATTGACTGCGAGTGAACTTGGAATCACAAAGTCAGAACTTCCTGAATTCAAGAGCCAATCCCAACTACCGCCTGTGCTGAGTCCACCGACCACCATGTCGACGGTACCTCCTGCTGTTACGGCCTTACTTCCAGCGGTGAAGGAACCTTGAATGAGGGCTGAAAACATGATTTCATTCTTTGAATTGATGACCATGTCGGCGAGTCCATCTGCAGCGTTAGTACCACCAGTTGATGCCCATTGGCTGGTACCAGTCACCTTTGCGACAAAGACATCTGATTGGCCCTGGTTTGCTGTAATACTCCAACTTCCTTGTGCCAACGTACCTTCAAAGGAACCCCCAATGTACAGGTCTCCATTACTATCAGATTCAATCTCTGAAATTGTGACGGCATTATTGACGATTCCATAACCGCTGAGGGCTAGGATTCCACCGTTACCATCCATTTTGAGAATGAACGAATCTTGTGTTCCCACAGTACTGTAGCCTTTGTTGCCAAAGATCAGGCCAGTTTGTGTAATACCTGAGACATGGATGGAACCGGCTTGGTCAATTTCGATGTCGGTAACAACTTGATTCCCGACTCCTCCACCTGAAACCACCCAAAGGAGGGAGCCAGTGGCTCCTGATAATTTGGCTACGAATACTTCGTTGTTTGAGACATTGATGATGGTACCTCCAAAATCAGTTTCTCCACTGAACGTTCCAGCCACATAGATGTCACCCATTTGGTCGACTGCGATGGCATAGGGAATACTCTGGTCCGTGGAGGTGTTCGCCAGTGTTTGGAAGGCATGAGCCCACATCCAGGCTCCTGAAACATCTGC
Organism: Candidatus Poseidonia sp.; assembly: GCA_022426155.1. Classification (GTDB taxonomy): domain Archaea; phylum Thermoplasmatota; class Poseidoniia; order Poseidoniales; family Poseidoniaceae; genus Poseidonia. The sequence continues at coordinate 35,893 of JAKMEE010000039.1, forward strand.
GACAGCGATGAATCCGTCGAGAACAGCAGTTGAGTGGATGTTTTGCCCAAATGCGACAGGACCATACATGTAGCCTGCTACTACGGCAGTTCCCCCCATGCCAACTGCAGTGTCCATCAGGAAGGAGACGCCCCCTTGAGAATGGTCTGCCCCAGTGAGATAATTCCAGGTCCCTGAATTAGAAATGGACGCTAGATAGAATTCATTCCCATTAGAGAATGGTGATGTTGCACTAATCTGATGACTTCCAAAATTCATGCTGCGATTGAAATCACCTGCGACATAGTAGCCCATATTGCTGGCTGAGATTGAATCGCCAAATTCGTTACCAGCAGATCCACCCCCTGCAGCCAGAAAAATGTCTGGAGAGCCCGCCCGACCTGAGGTTTGTGAGATGTTCGATTCTGATTCAAAGACCACGGGGCCATCATCCATACTTTGGAGCATGGGAGCCATCAGGCTCAACAAGAAGAAGACGACGAGGAATTGGGCTACGGCTGGTGCTTTCGCGAAGCGCATAAGCAAGGGACATCGCTATGGGACATCAAGCCTTTGCTTGATTGTACGAACAGTTTCTCACTCAACGTTGCTGTCCAATGTGAGCAAATCACTGTCACCTGCTTCGATGACAGCAATTGTTGAAACCGAAAACGGCTTACCACAAGCGATTCCGAGTTCACGGTTCACCATGTTGCTTCGAAACATTGTCACTTCAGGGTGAGTTGCTCGAAGCTTTGTGGTATACGATTCAGGGCAATTTGCGGCAACAACCACAAGTTTGGCAGTTCCGTTATCGCACGAAGCGGTCGTTTGTCGTTGTCCAAACAACAGATTTCCTGTTGCGATTGCATTTTTCAATTGTCGGCTTAGATCCATATTTTTTCCTCCATTCTCCACATGTGTTTCTCATGGTTGGGAATTCATTCCTCAGGGATGTAATACAAAGCAACACTTCCGGTACCCAAAGAGATGGGTTGACCGACGATGATGTTCTCTGCAACACCAGTCAGGTAATCTCTCTCGCCGATAATACCAGCCTTGAGTAAGTGGTTGACGGTCACTTCGAACGCTGCACGAGCAAGGATACTGTGTTTGGTACCTGATACACCGTGTCGGCCAATAGCACGAACTTCGCCTTCACTGGTCATCACGTCAGCAACCATGAGTAGGTGGCGAACGTCAACTTCCAATCGAGCCCCATCAAGGGTCTTTTGCAGTTCATCAATGATGGCTTGTCGAGCCGCTTCAATTCCAAGATATTCGAAAATTTCGATGATGTTGTTGGTGTAGGTTCGGGAACGATCAATGTTTTCGAGTTCACTCACACGCTGAAGATTGCTTCCAATGGTCGAGAGGTAATATTCTCCGGTCTTGTCGTCAAGTTGTACGTTTGCACGCTCAATTCCAGGAATACCTTTCAAACGCATGTCACGGATTTTTTCCTCGAGTTGAAGTAGCATGGTGTAGGACGGTGGGTTTTCCTCAAGTTCCGCAAGGTCAGATTGGTCATGAACTCCGGGGATGAGAGTCAAGGTGGAAGGGTTCTTCTCCTTGTCAGCTTGGACGAAGAGGCGTGTAGCACGTTCCAATTTATCCTTCACTTCCATAGCGTTCATGCTCTTTTGCTTGAGGTTACCTTTGTTGAGCTTCAACACCAGTCGGCGTTGTGCGACGTCAGTTTCCAATGATGCAATGTTCACGGTTGTGGTCACTTCAATAGCAGCTGCGAGTTTGGTGGCAGCCGTTGGGTCGTTTTGTTGTGCATCCTTCAAACGGATTGTCATGGTTGGTGTCTGTGGCACCTTCCGAGCGTCAACAATCTCAATGATACGAGGCAAACCTTGGGTCACGTTGACCGTTGCAACACCAGCATAGTGGAACGTACGCATGGTCATCTGAGTTCCCGGTTCACCGATGGATTGAGCAGTAATAATTCCTGCAGCTTCATAAGGGTCAATACTTGCTCGGTTGAGAGCAACAACAGATTCGTTGATGACTTTCTTTGCCTGAGGCTTGGTCAACTTCTTCTTTCCACGCTTGTGGCAAGCCACAGTCAAATCGTTGAAGATTCGGTTGGTAAATCGCTTGGAGCCGTTTTCCTCTGCAGCCTTGACGAGGGCCACATAAACAGGGTCATCAGCCAATTCATCAGCAATTGAGAGTACCTTACGCTCAATGTCGTAAGGTTCCATGTCCACCGTGGTTTTGGTAGTTCGGCGTCGAGCCGTCTTGCGTAGGCGAACACTGGTTACTGGACCGGTGGCCTCACTGTTCTGATCTCGTCCCTTTTGTGTTGCAGCAATGATTGTTGCATGAAGGGTGCCAGCAGTTTCTGAATCGGTTTCACAAACCTGAGCGATTTGTGCATCTGTCATGACTTTGACATCGTCCCACTTGCGGTCATCAGCAAGCATGTGTGCGAAATTCTCTGCGATGCCCAAATCCATGAGCTTCTTCTTGGTTGCACTCTTGACAACCATCAGACTTCACCTCCTTCAGGTGCTTCATCTTCCCAGGCGCCGAGGTCCTCCTCAGGCATCTCACGCTCGTATGATTCAGTCTCCATGGTAATTCCACCTTCGGTTCCCAATGCAGCATCAACGATCACGTCGATGTTGAATGGGTCTCCGTGCACACCACGAGACGGATCAATTCCGTCTTCGCCATAGCTGAATTGAATGATTCGGTTTGCGGTATTTCGCACCGATAGCATGTCATCGTCGTAGACCTTCAAATCGTCCATAGCGTTGATGAGGCGGCGTTGCATGTATCCCGACTTTGCAGTACGGACAGCGGTATCGACCAAGGACTCACGTCCTGAAACCGAGAGCATAAAGAACTCCGTTGGCTCAAGTCCACGCTTGAATGATGACGAGATGAACCCTCGCTCGAGAGCACCACGTCCACCACGCTTGAAGTGAGGTAGAACACGGTCATCATATCCACGCTCGAGACGCTTTCCACGAACCTTCGCTTGTCCAATGGAACCGGCCATCATGGTCAGATTGTCCATCGAACCACGAGCGCCTGAAATGGCCATGTTGACCGCAGCGTTTGTGGAACCAGACTTGTTGAGTTCGTCCTTTGCAATATCACCAGCATTTTGCTTACCTTGGTCGAGCATAATCATGATGTTTTCTTCCATGGTTTCACGAGGTGTACGTCCGGGACGTGCTTCGTATCCCTTGCCGTTCTTTCCGAACTTCTCAAGTTCAGCATTAACTTCTGAGCGAGCAAAGGCGTTGGCTGAATCAATTGCATCAACAGCTTCCTTTGACAAATCTTCGTCGTCAATACCTGTTGTGAATCCGAGAGAGGTACAAGCTGCAATTGACAATCGTGTGAATTCATCCAAGAAGCGGGCACCTTGTTCTGGTCCGTTGGTTTGAACGATGGCGTCAAGGAGACGGCCGTCTTCAGCACCAATTGCACGCTTGTCAAGGGTACCAACAACCTTTCCGTTTTTCACAGTAACTTCGTCGTTGGAACGACTTCGGAATCGCAGATGGATGTTGTCTGGGATAATCAGTGAAATGATGTCTTGGCCACGGAAGCATTGTTCTCCATGTTCATCCTTGACCATCTCTGGAAGTTCACCGGTGTAATCGATGTTTCCAAGCATTTCCAATCCGTGACGCTGTCGAATCAATGTTCCTGGGCGTGAAAGAAGGTATGCTCCTGAAATGTGGTCGTGAATACCACCGATCACAGCACCGCCATAGCGAGGTGTGAGGATGTGTTCTTGAACACGCATCAGAATCTTAGCCTCAGCACGTGCTTCTTCAGATTGAATCACGTGAAGGTTCATTTCGTCACCATCGAAGTCAGCGTTATACGGTGTACAAACTGCCAAGTTGAAGCGGAAGGTGTGACCCTTCATGACACGAACTTCGTGAACCATCATGGACATTCGGTGGAGGGATGGTTGTCGATTGAAGATGACAACATCGCCGTCGATGAGGTGTCGCTCAACCTGCAAACCAGGTTTGGGGTTTCCATAGCGGTCAATCGTGGCGAGGCGGTCTTCGACATGTGTTCGGTCTCCCCATTCATCTTCGGGACTTCCACAATGCGGGCAGGTCACGAGCAATTCTTTGGGTATGGGTTCAGGATCAGCCTTGTCCATTTGAGCCAATTCGTGCATCCAGCGATAGTGAAGGATAGCCCGTGGATCATCTTCTGGAAGCATCTTGCCCTTTCCTTCAAGTCCCATGAGGTTGTTGAGGGTAGCGGCATCGTCCACAGAGTAGGTGATTTCTTCGGTGCTTTGGTCAATGCCAGAAAGCGAAATTTGCTTCTGAATCACAAGACCAGGCAAGAAGTTTGGTGCAGGAAGCACGCTGTGTAGGTCATGGCGAGTGGTGGTGTCTTCGTTGCATTCAGGGTTGTGGCAGCGGAATCCGGCGTTAATCAGGCGGCTTCGTGCGTTGATCTTCAAGCGTCGACCGTCACCACGGATGATGTAGTTGACACCAGGGTGAACGTCAGGACCACGAAGGATCATCTGGCGCATTTGTTCTCGGTTACGAGCAGTCACTCGGATTGGGACCGTCAATTCCTTTGCAATCTTGGTGGGTACACCGACTTCATTCACGCTGAGGTATGGGTCAGGTGAAATCACAGAACGGGCACAGAAGTTAACACGCTTACCGGAAAGGTTGCTTCGGAAACGACCTTCCTTACCCTTGAGACGCTGAGTTAGGGTCTTGAGAGTTCGGCCAGAGCGATGACGTGCAGGTGGAATACCTGATGTTTGGTTGTCAAAGTAGGTTGTGATGTGGTACTGGAGCAATTCCCAAAGGTCCTCAACAATGAGTTGAGGTGCACCGGAGTCACGGTTTTCACGAAGGCGTTGGTTGATTCGCAGAACGTCAACCAGCTTGTGGGTCAAGTCATCTTCGGATCGGTCGCCACTGTCCAAGGTAATGGATGGTCGAACGGTGATTGGCGGGACAGGTAGCACCTTGAGAACGACCCATTCTGGGCGGTTCTGCTTGTCCATTCCGATAAAAATCAAGTTCTCTGCAGGGATGGAACTGAGCCATTCACGAACATCGCGAGCGTTGAGTTTGCGCTCGGTGTTGTCGTTCTTTTCCTTGAAGGTGGTCGGCTTGTCAAGAATGATCTTGCCTTGAGTAGCACCGCAGTGCATGCACACGGCTCGCTTGGTACCCGAGGTGACCTTTTCCACTTCCTTGATGATCTTGGAGAATTCCGTTGAACCGACACCGTGCTTGGTAATGACGTCACGGATTCTGTTGCGGTAGTAATCCTGTTCAGATTGCTCTGGGTTGGAAGGGCTTGTTCCTTCCTCGGTGTGGAGGAGGATGTTGCTGCAGGTGTTGCAGGTTGCCTTTAGAGCCGTCTTGATGAGATTCACGAAACCGATGTGGATCACAGGTAGTTCAAGCTGAATATGACCGAAGTGACCAGGTGATTCGTCGTACTTGCAACCGTCGGTTGGGCAAACGAGTCCAGGGTCAATCACACCCATGTGTGGGTCCATCAGACCCTGCTTGTAAGCGTGGCCGTCATCCTTGTAGGTGTCTGCCGTCTTCACTTCAACAGCGGACATCTTACGAATTTCACTTGGGTCCATCAGTCCAAATCGAATCTGAGCGATTCGCTTGGGGATCATTGTTGTTTTTCGACTCATCTTCGGTCCTCCAGTTCAAGGCGCATGGCCACTCCTAAACTCTTCATTTCGTCTAGAAGTAACTTGAATGCATACGAAGTCTGCACCTTGTAAACTTCAGCTCCATCTCCGTGGATGGGGCTTACGTATGTTCCCCGCTTGGGGTCATACCATGCAATGTGACCCGATTGAGCACAGACGTACATGTCAATACCATCGGATTCATCGAGCAATCGGTCTTTAATGACCATTGAAGCACCGTGTGCAATCAAACAGTCACGTTCCATCTCACCAAATCGCAATCCACCTTGTCGGGCACGCCCTTCAGTTGGTTGGCGGGTCAAGATTTGAACACGTCCACGTGAGCGGGCGTGAATCTTTGACGACACCAAGTGGTGCAATCGTTGGTAGAAGATACAGCCAACGAAGATGTCGGCCGGGTAGGACTCACCGGTTTCACCGTTGATCATGGTTTCACGACCGGAGTGGGCCAATCCATTACGGACAAGGCCGTCACGAAGGCTTGATTCCTTCTCTCCACGGAACGCTGTCCCGTCGATTCTTCGTCCTTCCATAGCGCCAACCTTGCCACCAATCATTTCCAGAACGTGGGCAACGGTCATTCGTGATGGAATGGCGTGAGGGTTGATGATGAGGTCAGGAACAATACCGTCTGCCGTAAATGGCATGTCTTCTTGCTCCACCAAGCGTCCAATGACACCTTTTTGCCCGTGTCGAGAAGCAAACTTGTCCCCAACTTCGGGGACCTTATGGCTTCGAACCATGACACGAACCAAACGACCTGAATCAAGGGATTCAGTGACATAGACGTTGTCGACCCATCCTTTCTCTCCGTGGCGGACGAGCATGGATGATTCTCGACGCTCCTGAGCCATCAAGAACGCACCACCAGAGGTTTCTTCCAAGAACCTTGGAGGGCTGGTCTTGCCGACTAGGACGTTTCCACCAATCAGTTCGGTCTCTGGGACGGGCAAACCGTCACTCTCGAGGTGAACATAGGCTTCAGGGGCTTTGAGTCCCTTGATTTCTTGCTTGGAGCTACCGGGCCTTTCGATTTCTTCAACTTGGCCACCAGGGAAACGGCGACGTTCTGCGTTGTAGGTGCGGTTGAAAGTTGAACGACCAAGGGCTCGGTCAATGGATCCCTTGTTCATTATGACAGCATCTTGCATGTTATATCCATGCAATGACATGATGGCCACGATGAAGTTCTGACCACCAGGGCGCTCGTCGAAGTTTGTGGTTTCCATAGCACGAGTGCGTGTGATGGAGCGTTGTGAGTAATGGAGGATGTGAGCCCGTGTGTCGGGGCGCAGGCGGTAGTTGGCACTTGGCAGTCCAAGAGATTGCTTGACCATGGCAGTTCCTCCAGTAACACGAGGTGTGGAGTTGTGCTCAGGGTAAGGAATCAATGCAGCACACACACCGAGAACGAGTTGTGGGTCAATTTCGCAGTGAGTGTGTTCATCGGTGTAGAGGAGCGGCACTTCAAATTCGGTGGTTTCCCACTTGCCGTTTGGCATGCGGACGTTTGCCTTAAGTTGGGCGTTGACGCCCTTCTGTCCAAGGTTAAGCCATTGAATATCCTCATTCTTGACAGTGCGGCCAGCAAGGCCAGCGGAGTCGCCTTCGGGGACGGTTTCAGGCAGAACGAACGGTCGTGGGGCGATGTAGAGGTCTTCTTCCTCTTCAGCATCGGTCCATTCGACGATTCCTTCAATCACCAAAGAACGGAAGTTCATTTCACCTGAACTGAGTTTGGCCAGATGATCTTGAGTCAATCGTGGAACTCCATCGTAGAGGATGAGGAGCGGTCGTAGAATTCGTCCCTTGTCTGTGTTGATGAAGATGTCTTTGTTGTCAACATCGTGACGGATGGAAACTTCCGATGGAATAGCACCGCGACGACGTGCAGACTTGAAGTGGGCAACCAAGTTTGTGCCCTTCTTGTGAATTCCATAGATGTCGCCGTTCACGTGGATACGGTCACCATCGGTCCAGTCATCAGGTTGGTAGACTTCCAATTCGTCGAGTTGTCGGCGGATTTCAATCTCGTCGATGTTCTCAGAGATGTCAATCATTTGAGCTGCGTTCTTCACAAGACCGCAGTTTTGGCCTTCAGGAGTCTCGTTGGGGCACAGACGTCCCCATTGGGTCGGGTGCAGGTCACGAGCTTCGAAGTGAGGTTGGCTTCGCACAAGAGGAGATGTGACACGGCGCATGTGGGACAGAGCGGCAAGATAGGTGGTCCGGTCAAGTAATTGACTGACACCAGAGCGCCCTCCGACCCAGTTTCCTGTCGCAAGTGCGTGCATGATCTTAGAGGTCAAAACGTCAGGACGAAGGCATGAGGTAATCTTCAACTCTCGCTTTCGGTTGTGGTGTCGCTCGAGTTGGTACTTGAGGTCACGGGCCAATTGTCCTGCAGATACACGGAAGAGGTCTTCAATCAAATCACCAGCAAGACGAACTCGCTTGTTTGCGTAGTGGTCCTTGTCGTTGGGGTCTCGTCCTTCAATAGACATTTCCAACACTTGTCGGACAATTCTGCCGAGGTAGATGGCCTTCTTGTCACGGTCATCAGCTTGGTCACCCAAGTGAGGCAGCAATTCTCGGTCAAGCAGTTGATTGACACGGGCTTCACGGTACTCTTTTTGCTGGCCTGCAGCGAATTTCTTTTGGAGCCATTCGTGGCTTTCTTCTTTGTTTTCAACACCGTATTCTTCGTTGTCTTTGACTTCGTTGATGTTTGCGACGATGAACTTGAAAGAATCAGTGTTTCCAGCAATGGCTTGGAAGATTTGCTGATCGTTTTCGACGCCAAGTGCACGCATGAGCATGACGACTGGGATGGCGGTCGTTCCGGCAGTACTGATTTTCACCATGAGCATACCGTCTCGACGCTTTTCAACTGTGAGTGGTTTGCGCATACCGTCTTTCTGCGAGAAGATCTTCGCAACTTCAGTTTGTTTTGCGTATCGCTTGTTGATTTCAACAGTGACACGGTTTGGGGCCAAGTCTTCCATCGAGATGAGGACACGCTCGGTTCCGTTGATGATGAAATAGCCACCTGGGTCAAGAGGGTCTTCTCCTTTCTTGCGGAGTAATTCGAACCAAGTTTCCTTATCTTCGTCGGAGGTAGTCGGGTTGAGAACACGGTCGCCAGCGATGTGCTTGGGATGCAAGTTGCAGCGTTCGGAACGAACCATGATTGGCATTGAACCAACTTGGACACCCTTCTCGGTTGGGGAAGGGACGCCGTTGCGCTTGATGGTGAAATCCATGGTTACGGGTGACATGTAGGTGAGTTTACGCAAGCGGCACTGCATGGGGGTTGAATCGTTGAGTGCCCCGTTGGCTTCCTTGACGATGGGCTTGCCAAGTTTGACATTCTTGAGGCGAATGACGATGTCTTGGTCAGCCACGTCGAGTTTGATGTAACCTCCTTCGTCGTCGTTGAAATCCTCATCGGTACCAACACGAATGTTTCGAATGATTTTTTCCATACGGGAAATACTGCTCTCTGTTGCAGGGATGCAGTCGTCGTATGATGCGAGTTGATGGTTCACGAGGCTACGTTCTTTGAAAAATGATTGAATAATTTCTTGCATGATGTTCCTCTCCTCAGTTCCCCTCTACAATTAGTCGGTATGCAATAGATTGACCCGCCGATGGGGATGGGCGGACTACCTTGAGTACCCTGTCTGCAATCCATCCAGCGGCCAATGGTTTGTGTTCTGGATCTGCTGCGAGTGTGGCCATGTCGGCGGATTCTGCGAATTCCTTGATGACTTGGACGACAGGGTCTGAAATGAGAATTTTTGGAAGTAATTCCTTGGCCAGGCGGGGTTCACCAGTTTCTGGGTCAGGTTGGACCATGTTCCAGCGTTCCAATTCTGCCAACTCGATTTCGAGTTGCGCTTCTTCAGAGATGTTGGGTTCGCCCACCAGCTCTTGGTGGGGGACCAAAATGTGGTTGAGGGCATTAAAGCGAGAAGTGATCTCGGGACGGTCGAAGTCATCAATGGCCTTCGAGCGAATGGTGATCTTCTTGCTCTTCTTTGCTGCACGTCGGCGGGAACCTTGTTCAGCGATAATGGCCATGGTGGCAACGAATTCTTCAGCGTCTTTGGAAATTCCAAGTGTAGAAGCGACTTCGTCTGAGGACATGTTCTTGATGTCCGTCATGTTTCTGTCTGTGGCAAGTTTGTGGGCGAACGTATCCGATACACCCAGTTCCATCAAACGCTTTTTTGTTGCACTCTTAACGACCATTCTCTTACACCCCGCGAATGCCCACCCACACGGGCCGGTAGCAGTGTCAGGCGGGCCTGACGGGGTTCGAACCCGCGACCATCGGATTAAAAGTCCGACGCTCTACCTGACTGAGCTACAGGCCCAATGTAGCAACTTGGGCTTTTCGTCCGACCTTCAAGGTGTTCTTATACATTTCCGTCTTATCCTAAGCCGTAATCATCGTACAGTAGTTGATTTGCCAAACGAATAATTGATGGAAAAATACCGAAAGAAGGCCAAACAAGCCGAAAGAAGGTGGAACGAGGAGGGATAGGCTCATTTCTCGGTCACTCCAGCCGTGTTCATGGTGGACCCCCCGACCTTCTCCGCCGAAGACGCCGAGGCCGAAGTTCAACGTATTGAGCGGACTGCAAAACGCGTCGTTTGGGATGGTCCAGCAGGAACCTCATTCACCATCGATGTTCCTCCCACAGTATACCCCCCTCGTCAAGACACATTTCTGCTGGCGGATGCCCTTCGTCGTCTCGGACTTTCTCAAGGTTCGTCATGTCTGGAGATCGGTTGTGGGAGCGGTGCAGTTTCGTATTATGCAGCAAGTCTTGGGCTCCGCGTAACTTCATGCGATACCAATCCGTATGCGGTGGCTTGCACATCTCACCATGCTCAATTCATGGGGTACAACCTCCGCGTGAATGAAGGTGGGCCAGGCCCTCAATGCGATGGTTTGGATGCTCAATGGGGCGGCGATCAACATTATGACGTAGTGATGTGGAATCTTCCTTACTTACCCCCAGTAGTTGAAGGTGAGGCTACGCTGGGGCCGTTCGAGGAATCTGCTCTTTTGGACAATGATTCGATTGGGTTATATGTTCGGTTATTGAAAAGAATAGAATCAGGTGGTTTGCTAAAACCCAAGGGAGTGGGTCTCTTTGTCGTCTCGGACCTCCGGGATGGGCAACAAGCACTCGAACAAGCATGGCATCATAATTTAGCGGCCCGTGAAATGTGTTCGCATGAATTTGAGAACGGGGAACTTCTCCGAGTTGTGGCCATCTGGAGGCCATTTGAAAATGTGGAACAATTTCATTTTGAAACAGTTGATAGTACCAATGAACAATTACTTGGTCTTGAGACTGCTTTGGGAAGCAGGCTGACGGCCAGTGTTCAGAGTGAGGGGAGGGGGCGGAAAAATCGTTCCTGGGACTCTCAACCTGGCGCTCTCGCAGCATCATGGGTGGTCGATGATGGAGGGGGAATCACCCATTCACCCATTCATCAGCTCTGGGTTGGATGGGCTTTGACACGGTTCTTTTCTCATGCATCTATGCCGAATCTTTGGAGACTAAAGTGGCCCAATGATGTATATTTGAGATCCTCTTCAAACACAGATTGGAAAAAATGTGGTGGCATTCTCTTTGAGGGGAAGCACCAGGGGGTGAGTCGACGTGTGGTTCTTGGAATCGGCATGAATCTCGCTGCAATTGAGCACAATCAATATGGGTCCATCCAAGAGGTTTGTCCTTCCCTCGAACTTGAGAATGTATGCGGAGGTTTACACGCAATTATTGCGTCTTTATTTGAAATCAAAACAACTCCGCATATTCCAATTTTTGACCTCCCAATCGAGCATCTCAATGACGCCATTTCAGAAGGTGTGGCATCGCTAGGTCCACTACTCTATAGGGAATTGGGATGTGGCTTTATGTCGGCGCTCAACAACGGTTCGATATCGGTTCAACTTCACGATGGCGCCACGGTCAATGTTGATGAGCCAAACGATCTGTTTTGGTCAAACATCCAGGACAGCATCGAGGATTAATTCGGTTTCTTCTTCCTCTTCGGATTCATCATGTTGATAGAGGCCGTAAGCCAAAAGGAGTGCGCCAACTGGGAATGCAATCATATCGATGTGATATTTCCGATCCACGCTCACATCAAGAGTCGCTGCGCTTCCTTTCGTGTCGATTTCATAGGTATAATAGCCACTTTCCGTGATTTCCCAACGAACTGGATGAGTCTGGCCAGCAATCATCACAACCGATTCTGAATCCAATATTTCGCCTTCACTATTCATCAAGATCAAGCGTAAAGTGGTATCGTTTTCAACAGTGATTGCAGCTTTGAAAGAATCTCCGCTCATCATCGTGGCCCCATTCTGGTAAGGAGGTTCATCTCCACCGACGGTGATCGGAACGACCCATGCGTGCATGAACAATGCCCCCAAGAGCAAGGTTGTTCCAGTGAGGATCAGCGCATCGCTCATCTTCATCTTCGGTGCTGCACCTCCACCGCCCATGACATGGGCAAATGAACGAATATGATGAAGGTATGGCTCAACGTTTTCGCGTTGGCTTAGGCAAATGAAGGCGTTCTCTTACCAAACGAATCTTTCCACTGGTTGTGAGAGACATGCATCCAATGTCTTCATAGGAGCGTTCGCGTGCTAGGAGGGCTCTGACTCCCTTAATCGTCTCCAACGGGACTTGGACGATGGCAAAACCACAGGAAGGTGGTGTTTCAATTGCTTCATCAGCCATTTTTGTTCTTGATTGTTCTGCTATGGATTCATTGCTGGAGTGGAACTCCATGAGACGGAAAGGGCGAGGTGTGTCCAGTGTATCCCCTAACTGGGAGAGGACTGAATCGAGCGACGAGCGAGTTTGATGTTCTGGTGATACCGCAAGACCAACCCACCTACGTTTGCCCCGCAGTGCCTTGGTCAACCGCTTCGCCATGGTGCTTCCCATGGGGACCTGCTTCATGACCTTTGAGCGTAAATTCTGCCATAGTATCAAAACGGTCGGAGGGGAGGGATTCATGTGTCGGATGAGGTGGAAGTGATTGAACCTGCGGATTCAACGCCATCAGAAGGTCATGAACTTGATCACTTACAAGCCTCTGACCCGTCTCTCCGAGCATTGTTGAAGGTCTTGCTGAATATCAAAACCTTGCCTCATATCCTCCTCATCCTTACTCTTTCAACACCCTTGTACCTTCTCGCAAATAATGGTCAAAACGAGTTGAGTGCCTTCTGCTTCCTCTCACTTTCTCTTGGATACCTGACGACGGGCTTGTTCTCAAACAGTGCACGAGTGAAATCTTGGACTCAATTGCCCGATATTCGAGATCCTGAGAACTCAACTTCACTGATTATTCGCGTTTTGAAAAGTTTCAGAATTTGTCTCTTCCCCCTCGGAATTTCACTGGGCTGGTTTGTGTTTTTACAAGTGCTATTCAATGAAGGTGGTCCAGCCGCTGAATTTTCTTCCCTTGTACCCTTTGTTTTGGGAACACTGTTTTTGTTTTGGGCCGTTATGCAGGGCCGAAGTTTCGCACGATGGTTAGCATCCGTTGCGGCTTACAAACTTCCGTCATCGCATACACGAGAAGGAGGTTTGGTCGGCAGCATGGTTGTGTTCTGTACCGTAATCTCCATCATCGCTACTGCTGGATTGGCCGTATTTGTCGCCCTGCACGGTGAACCACTGGGCGTTCTCTCATTGTTCACAGGTCATTTGGGTTACTTCCTCGGCGTGGGGGCGCTCTTGGCTTTGAGTCTGTGGTCGACGCGTCACGCAAGGGAGTTGGCAGGCAGCAAAGTGATGTTGCATCGCTTTTCCAACCGCTGGCTCATGCTTTCTCAAATTATGATAACATGGCACTTTTTGACCGTTTGGCGTCACCGGGAATTAGACCCGAGTACACCTGAACTACTCCTTGAAGAAGTGCTTCTCATGATGTCTACTGTGTTCATGGCAATCTGGGGGTTAACGTCCAAATCTTTCCGTTCAAGCCTGCGGTTGGTGCATGAGGGGAATGCACTCACCGTTGGTCTGTCATTTGGTTATGCTTACGCAGGAAGCGTCGCCATGCTTGCTACTGTATTCGATGATTTTGTCACCGTCATGGTCACGGGGCACATCGTTGTCATTCTCACGTTCCTTTGGATGCAACGAAAGGTGCTGAATGGGATCATCACAGACCACGATGCGACAGTCAAGGTGAATCGAACAGTGGAATCCATTGCTCCTGCACCGGTCGCTGACGATGAAACAAAAGAGCCAGGTCCAGAAGAAGCCTCCGAGACCGAGCAAGAGGGAGTCGTAACCTCAAGTGTCGAAGTGGGTGCAATCGGCGAGGATGTTGACTGGGAGGGGGCCACCGAAGTTCTTGCAGAGGGTGTGGATTGGGACGATGAAATCGAACTTCTGGACTAAGATGGCTTAATGCCAGAGAGAAGGGTTACAACCCGAATCGTATCCTGGAGGTCCTCACTCACCCTTGCTCCCAAAATGACTTGAGCGTCACTATCTAGGGCCGAAGTGAACAATTCTGCCACAGCATCGACCTGGCCGATGGTCATGCCAGGTCCACCTTCAACCTGAATCAGGCATCCCTTGGCACCCCCCACGTCCATTTCGGCCAAAGGGGCTTTCAATGCAGATTCTAAAATGCCTCGAGGGTCATCAGGGCGTCCAATACCGACCAGCATTGTAGCCAACCCATCTTGGTCAACGATGGCCCTTAGGTCCATGAGATCGAGGTTGATGAGTCCCATGCGCATCAGAGTGCGAACGAGTCCATCGACAAGATCTTCTACCCACTCTGCACCCATTTGCCAATTCTGACCTTTCTCTCTCGCTTGCCTTGCTAGGCGTTCGAGGGAGAGGCGTACTGTTACATGAGCCGTTTGTTCAAGTCGTGAAAACCCTTCTTCTGCCAAAGCCAAGCGGGCGGGTTGTGCTTCAAACGGAAGTCCTGCAACGGCGAGGACAATGGCACCTGTTTGGCGTGCTTGGCGGGCGAACTCTTGTGCGGCGCCGGTTCCAACTCCACCGCCTAGGCCAGTGAGTAGGATGACCAACTCGGTGTCTTTGAGCAATTGTTGGGTCAAATTATTCAGGCCCCGCATGCGTTGTTCAGCTAGCGGTGGGAGGGCTGCACATCCTACTTCGTCCAATGCATGACCAAGGCGGAGAACGTGAACCGTTTCACCCGTTTTGAAACTACGATCATCGGCATCAATGAGGGCCAAATGCGCTCCCATTCCACAGCGCACATAGGCCTCGTGCGCCCATGCACAACCCAATCCGCCAACTCCGGCGATGAGGATGTTGGAGGGGTCCATGATTGACGAAGAACGCGGCGTCACTTTGAACTTTGGTGTGGTTCGCTGTGCGCGGTCTCAATCAATGTACCTGAGGTACCTTCGGCGGGCATCTCTGGCCCAGGCGTTGTCTGGTTCGATGATGAGGACTCGGTTGTAATATTCGACGGCGGTTTCAAATTCAGAGAGATATCGTCCATAGAGGTGGCCGAGATTGGAGAGTACTGGGATACACTCCTCATCACGCTTCAGCATGCTGAGGAGCATTTTCTCAGCAGCTCCAAGAGCCCCCTTAATCATCAATTCCTCTGCCTCATCAAGTTCAATGAGTTGCTTGTCACTGAGGTCATAAGTGTTATCGAAGGTATGATTTCCCATGGTGTTCATGTCTTCCAAAACGCCCTCCTCCATCAAGCCTTCCTTCTCCTGTCGCCTCTCAAGGTTGGCTTGCTGAGTTCATTATGTTCAATTTCTTTCAAAAAACGCTACACTGCGAGGCGATTTATGTGGCGATTTACTGACAATGTTTAAGGAGTCCATACAAGTCGGAAACATGTAAGGGTGAGGCTATGCTCAAAGGTTCACGAACATCACGCACCACCCTGCTGGCTTTGGTAGCGTCACTTTTGTTGCTGCCAACGCTCGCTTCATCGTATCACGGAGGCATTGGTGGCAGTCAATCTTACCAAGGTTCGAGTGGTTCTGTGACCATTGACGATGTTGCGCAATCAGGATGTCTTTGTCACAATGAGGTGGCAGATAATTCAGTTCAAGTAATTCTTGATGATGTCCCCTACGGTTGGATTGCAGGAGAGACCTACACCTTCACTCTCCAACTTATCGGAGGCCCTGAAGCCTCCGGCGCCTACACAGCAGGCTTCTCTATGAGGGTCTCGTTGGGAGTCTTATCTAGCGACGTGGCCCAAAATTGGGAGGACGACCCTCAAACATTGACTCACACCGAGGACTCAGCAAACACCGAAGACCGTTCATGGGTGGTTCAATGGACGGCTCCAGGGGCAGGGGAAGGTGCTGTAAACTTCTGGATTACAGGCAATTCTGTGAACGGTGACCAACTTCCAGGAGTTGAAGACCGATGGAACCAACTTCTCTTTGGGCTTCAAGAAGGCGATGAAAACACGGATGCCTTCGGAACTCGTACACTATTTGCTGGTGACGGCAACGTGAGCCCACCAGAACCTGCTCATCATGGAGTGGACCTTCATCACATGGGAGCCAAACTCCGTGCTCACTGGCTTGGATTGCTTGGATTCGGTGCCGTGATTGGAACCATTATTTTCGCTGGTCTTCTTCTCCGGTATGGATTTTCAACGTCCTACAAGGGTCGAAGCAATCAGCTTCGATTGCGCTACAAACTCATGCGACGAGGTGATCAATGATGGACGATACCATTACCCAATTATTGCGTGGGGTTGCTGACGGCAGCGTCAAGGTCGAAGATGCCCGTACTGCTCTAGAGGGGGCAGAAATGAGCGAGGAACAAATGAACTCAGCCATTGACCATGGTGTTTTCAATGTGGCTGAGCCGGGGACCATCGTAAGTGCAAGTCTCGCACCTTCTGGTGCCTCTGGCCTTGCGATGTTTTTCCTTGCGTGGGGCCTCTTTTGGGTTTGTTATTGGAGTTTCTCGATGATTTACGGCCTTGCAAACAAATGGGACCAACAACAACTATCCTTCCATCTGGCGATGACCTTTACCACCTTGATCATGCTCGGTATCGTCTATCTCAAATTCATCCTGCCTGACACCATTATTGTCAAGCATGCACAGAATAAGTTCGTGCCAGAACATCAAAAAGATTGGCGAGAATACAAGTGGTGAGGGACATGGCACGAGAATACGAACTCAAACCCGCTCCTTCCCAGGCATCAGTTGACACAGGCGATGCCTCAAGCCATCTCAATCGCCGTCAATTCTTGCGTTATGGGTTCAACACAGCAGCAGGTGTCCTCACCGCATCACTAGGGGTGCTTGGCTTTGCTTCAATCCTGCTTCCACCTGGGGGCTCTAGCGGTGGAGACCTTGCAGTGAAGTTTTGGGCTAAGGGCCGAGAAGATTCTGCTTGGTACGGAGCTCAGCACCTTCAACCCATGACCAAAGATTCCTTCGTCAAAGAAGCCGCCTCCTCTTCCACAGGCACCTCTGGTGCTTCAGGTGTTTGGAACGGTGTTCCTGTGGTTGTGAATTATGTGGCTCACTCCAAGAATGCAGGTACGCCTGAATCCAACGGAAAAGCCAGATTCCAGTTCACTGAAGGCATCGATGAAACCGGAAAATACGTCGGTCACTTCGATGATCTCGCAGAACAAGATCCACGATTGATGCCAAGCGAAGACCTTGTGATGGTCTTTGGTCGATGCACTCACCTTTGCTGCATTCCAGGATGGCAACTTGTCTCTAATTCATTCACAGAAGATTCGTGGACGCCCGGTGGCGGAGATGACGGTGGAACCAAAATGTTCTGCATCTGCCATTCGTCCCGATTTGACCCGACAGTGCTTGAGATGAACACCAACCGAAACCGTTCGAACGGTTCCACGTTCAAGTATGCGGGTATTCGCCGAGCTGGTGGCCCTGCCCCTGTCGGCCTCCCAATCATCCCCATCTCCCTCAACGGTGATGTAATCGAAGGTTTGCCAGATTATCTTGACTGGTACACATATTGTGACTGAGGTGAAAAAATGACAACAATGTTTTGGATTCTTTGGTTCTTTATTGCCTTCCTCGTCATTCTGGTGGCATTCACTCTTCGAAAAGAAGATGAAGAAATGCCACGACGTGACATCCTTCGAGCGGTTGAATCGACAGGACGCATGGGGGTAGCAGAACGCTCCTTCTTGTGGGTATTTTCATGGCTTGACACTCGTTTCCGTTTGCAAGATTACTGGAATATGTCCAAGGGTGCTTACTATAATATGCACCGACAAATGCCGCTTACTCACGCTGAAAAGTACAAACTCCGTATCATTTGGTATTGGTATCCTTTGTATTGTCTCGGTGGAATCTCCTTCCTTTCTTTCATC
The DNA here is from genome assembly GCA_022426155.1 of Candidatus Poseidonia sp. Taxonomy (GTDB): domain Archaea; phylum Thermoplasmatota; class Poseidoniia; order Poseidoniales; family Poseidoniaceae; genus Poseidonia. The sequence continues at coordinate 53,958 of JAKMEE010000039.1, forward strand.
ATCTTGGTCGTCACAGGAACCGTGTTAGGAATCTACTATGTTCCTGGTGGTGAGGGTGATCCTTCACCTGCTTATGCGAGCATGCAATACATCATGACTGAGTTGCCCTTTGGATACATCCTCCGTGCAGTTCACCACTGGACGACGCACTTTATGGTGGCCAGTGTTTTCCTTCACATGTGCCGTGTGTACTTCACAGGAGCTTACCGCAACCCACGTGAATTAAACTGGCTCATCGGTGTAGCATTGATGGCTTTAACCATCGTGTTCGGATATTCTGGCTATCTCCTTCCGTGGGACAGTTTGGCATACGGTGCAGCAATTATCGGAATCAACCTCGCGAACTCAAGCCCACTGGTCGGGAAGTATGTGGCTACCCTCTTGTTCTCAGGTTCTGAATTAACGCCGCTCACTGTCACTCGAATGTACTTCATTCACGTGTTCATTCTACCAGTCATTGTTACCACCCTGATCATCATTCACTTGTTTATTGTCTGGGTACAAGGCATTGCAGAGCCACATTGATACGGAGGAAGAAGCATGGGATTGATCGACAATTTTGGCCGCGTTGCCTCCATATACATGGAGGAAAAGAAGCACCTTCAGGAAGCGCAGGAAAAGCGAACGAGAACTCGTACAGGTCACGGGTTCTGGCCGCATGAAGTTCTGCGTGACAGCATTCTCTTCGCCTCAATGTTGGCGATTTTGCTGTTTTATGCATGGTTGATTCCACCACCATTGCACGGTGCTGCTGACCCATACGCACAAGCAGGCTTCGTGTTCCCTGATTGGTACGTGTTGTTCTCCTATGGATACCTTCGGTGGGGAGAATATTTGCCTCAATTTGTCGTTCCTACAGGGTTTGTTGGAGAAATAGTTGGGCAACCCATGTTCCCATGGAACGCTGCATGGTGGGGCGCTGCCCTCACCGGTATTCCAGTCGGTATTCTTGCTCTTCCACCCTTCCTCGGTGGCCGTGAGAAGCGTCCAGTCGAGGACCCATGGTTTGCTGCTGCTGGTGCGGTTTATCTCGCACACATCTGGTTTATCTCGGTCTTTTCCATCAACATCTTCCTTGAGTTATATGGTAAAAACAGGTCAGATTTCTGTAAACTTGATTCTCACGGAGATCTCTTGTGTGGTGTTCGTGAACCTTGGATTGCCGATGTGTTCAATGCGATACCGTGGGTCATGACGGGCGTCTTGATGTGGATTTGTATCTATTTCATTGGCCGCATCTTACTGGTGAAAGCCTGGGGTACAGGATTTACCGTGGCAAAGAGCCGCCAATTGATTGTAGGGGCTCTTATCATTTCATCTGCTGCCACAGTGGCCACTTTCGATACCTATGATAACGGGTTTTGGGACGCAAAAGGACTGCTTACAATCAAAGATTACGGCGAACTTGAGGCCATGCGAACTCAACCTACCGATGTCCATGTTCACGAAACCAACGAATTCACAGATGACCGTGGATGGTCGGACAGCGGTGTTGTCCCGAGCTCTGCATGGTTGAATTGGAACATCTACCAGCCCGCTCGATACATCCTCATTGATTTCACCGATTCTAACGGACATCAGGACGCAGCTAACGGCATCAATGCAGCCGAAGGTTCATCCACGTTTAACGGTGGAGAAGGCTGGACAGTTTCGGGTCAATTTAGTGTCACAGAGGATCCCATAAACTTCCCTGAAGGCCATCCAGAGGAAGTGATGTCGATTACCACTGATGTTTCATGTGAATACAGGTCCAGCGTCCGTAAGATCAACGATGTCTCTACTCAAACAATGATCTCAACAACTCTTTCTGTCACGGATGCTAATGGGGCTACCGTGTCCTCATTCAATGATTGCGAGGGTGATACCGTTGAATTAGAGGTTGGCTCCTATGATTACACTTACACAGTTCTAGCAAGCGGGGCCTTGGCTCTCAATGAAAGTATTGAAACTGAGACATCTTTCGTTATCAAATCTTTCCAACCTCTCTTGATTTGGGATGAAGATGCACCAGCCGCTCTTGCTGGGCACACCGTTAACCTCTCGGACAACGAGGAGATGGCTTTGGGTGGCAGTGCGTTCTCAAGCATTGAGAATCCAACATATCACCAAAACCCGAAATCTTTGGATGCCAAGCTAACCTACGCCATGTTCATTCCTTGTGTGACCTTTGGTGCCCTTGTCTTTGTCCTCTTGCGATACATGGCCCGTGGCTATGAATTTGAGATGAACAAGTGTTACGGTTGTGACCTGTGCGACGATGCTTGCCCAGTCCGTCTGTTCAACGGTGGTGACAAACTCAACATCATCTACAACTCATGGAATAACGAGGACGATGGTGTTCCACTTTATTCCTGCCTGACTTGCACTGCTTGTACCAATGCATGTCCACAACTCGTCGATTATGACTCCTATGTGGACATTCGCCGAAGCCTCATCGTCGGTGGCCCTCAAGCAGAAATCCCTCACACTGTTCTTCAAGCCGTTCTCTCAGCTGAAGCAGAAGAAGCAGCCGATGATGATTTCATTGCCACCAAAGACTACCCCATCACCTCCAACATTGGTTACTACCCAGGTTGCGTTGATTACCTGGACCAAGAGATGGTGTTTTCACACGTGAACGAGGGTACCATGAACTTGGGTGATTCCACCACCGCTGCATTCACCTTGTTTGAAGAGATGGAAACCGATGTATCCTACCTTGGACGTGATTTCCTCAAGTGCTGTGGTCACGATCAGAAGTGGCAAGGGCTGGATGAGGTCTTTGAGAAGTTGAAGGCCTACAACCAACGCAAGATTCACGAATCAGGCATTGATACATTGGTGTCTTCCTGCGCTGAATGTTTCCGTACCTTTGCTCGAGATTATGAATTGGAAGATGTCAAGGTGATGCATACGACTGAATTCCTCATCGAGCAAGGATTTGACATGAACCTCAAGTCAGAAGAAACTACTGTGACCTATCACGACCCGTGCAGACTTGGTCGTCAAATGGGCGTCTACGATGAACCACGTGAGCTCATCAATGCTGTCGAAGGTGTTGAAATTGTTGAGATGGAACACCACGGTGAAGACGCTATGTGTTGCGGTGTTTCTAGCATGATGTCATGCAATGAAAACGCTCGCTCCCTGCGTGTCACACGCATGGAAGAAGTGCGTGCTACTGGTGCCGACACCATGTTGACTTCCTGTCCAAAATGTGTTTCACACTTTGAGTGTTTGAAGTTTGAAGGCGATGAAGCCTATGAAGACATTGAGATTCTCGATGTCGTGTCCTTCCTCGCTCGACAAGTGAATGAAAAGAAAGCTCAAATTGGTGCTGAAGCAACACTCAATGAAAGCGCAGAAGCCTGAAGACCTGATTCTCCATTCAGTTGGCGAATAGAGTTCACTTGCGACTTACTGCAATTGACATTTGCCGGGCTATGACGCTTAGGAAGAGCCTTCTTCATCCTCGTCATTCATGCCGACGATCTCGTAGTTGGAAGGGAATAGGGCGATGATGACACCTAGCATCAATGAGAGTAGCCCCCATCCGAAACGCTGGTCAACAAATAGAAGTTCCAGTGCCAAGACAACCAAGAGCAATCCGCCGATGTTGGAAGTCCAGACGAGGGTCTTGAAAGTAGCAAGGCTCACACCCGTTGTGCCGGGTTTTCTGTAGGGTCCAAATTCTCCTCCAAAGCGTTGTGCTGTTGGGTCCTTTCCTGATTTTGACATACGTGTTCACCTCATCGGTCGATCATTGTGATCGCATCTGTTGGACATGCCAGTACGCAGAGACGACATCCAGTACAGGCATCGCGAATGATCTTGGCCTTTCGATTGCTTTCAACTTTCATCAAAGGGCTAAGAACATCCACATGGTAGAGTTCGATAGCGTCATCATCGCAGACGATGGTGCATTGGTCACAGCCAATGCATTTTCGCTCCTCAACGAAGGCCACGGTACCTTCACCACCCTTGGTGTTGGCCCGTTGCTCACCTCGTTGTCGATTCAGGGAGGCTCTGATACGCAGGGCCTCTTCCTCCCTTCGTCGCCGTAGCTCATCCGCACCGGTCATGCTACAACCTCGTTCGCAGGTTCCCCTTGAAACTTGGCAACGCTCAGGTTCACCAAAACATCGCCTAGACAGTAGAATGCTCCAACCAATAACGGAGGGTTCCAGGCAGTCAAGCCAGTCCATGGAACTTCAGCAGCCCAAGTCCAATTGAGCAGGTAGGTGCCCCAAAGTTCCATCGCCAACGCCGCCCATGCCATCGATGCATAGAGTCGTGGTTCGGGACCCCATTTTGTGAAGCCAAGCACCATGATTAACAAGAACACCCCAGAGGTATCTCCGCCAGTCCATAGTCCGTAAAGGACCAGTGGTACGAAAGGCAACAACATGGGAAAAGCCCATGAGACTTTGAGACGTTTTGCCATCCTCCTCCCGAGATCAAATAAGAAATAGTGGCCTGCGGGAACGAAAAGTGGCATCAAATGCCGTTGGTATTCGTAAATTAACCAAATCTCGGAAAAGAATAATTCCATTGGTGTGGCGATGGCCACTACCGTGATCATTTCAATTCGCTCTTTTCGGTCGGTATTACGATAGATGAAGAAGAACAATCCCCAACACCAGATGTTCACCGGCCATTCGGCTACGCCATCATCAACCAGGCCTCCAAACGCTGTGGCTGATGCCCAAAGGCCAATCCCGATGGTCATGATGTACCAAAGGGGGCGGTTCATGATTCGGGGAGGGCGTGCACCCTTTGAGTCTGTTTCCTATTCATGAAACGCTTGAATTTCAACACCCTCGGATTGGAAGAGTTCAATGGTTCGTGAGAGAAAAACCTCCGGCAAGTCTTCAGGTGCATGAACTCCAGGTGGAAGATTCACCTCATTTTCAAGAAGGGTGAGGGCAGTTGCAACCGTGACGAGACCAGTCGTCCTTGCCATTGAGGAGTCGTGGTTCATTCCATGATCTTGAACCGTCCATCGGCGGCTGCCTGTGGGCGAAGTAGCAGTGATCTCCATCCATGTGAATTCATCGCGGTTTGGATCAAGTTTCCATTGATTCAATAGAGCATCAATGTCCAATCCATCTGAGTCTCGTAAATCGATGTATTTCTGAATATGGCCTGGCCAACGTACGGTGTATTCCGACATATTCTCGGCGTTGATTCCATGGATTAAGGAGCGTAATCCATCTGAGAGGAACGCCTCCATGGGGCCCTTGTTAGCGACCTCGATGATGTGTCGTTCAGCAAGTGCAGGTAGGACTGCCATGGTGCCGCCTCGGACCACTCTTGCAGGGCGTGTGTACTCTGCAATCACGTCAATTGGAGAAAAGGGTGCCATGTAGGACCATGATTCATCGGATGAAACGGGATTACCACCAACTCGAATTTCAGCAAGATCGAGGTGACCCAATTCATTCTGAGCCTTCCGCAGTAACATGTTGGACAAGCCAGGAGCAATCCCTACATCCCAAATAATCACTGACCCAGATTCCTTTGCGAGGGAATCGAGTAGGTCCGGAGTTGGGTCTGCAAAGGAGAGGTCCACCACGTTTCGTCCTTCGGTAATGAGTCGTTGAGTGCAATCTCCACCAATGGTTCCAGGAAGCATGTTCACAATCAATCCCTCCTCTAGATTGTTCAACGCCTGAAAGACATCACCCACGTGTAAATGTGCTCCTGCATGCTTCATTGGGTGCAGGTCATAGGCGTGAACTTCATGTCCACTCTTCACCAAATGGCGGATGACAAATGCACCGACAAGTCCACTTCCGAGGCAGTGGATTTTTGCCATAAAATCACCGCCGATTGAGAGATTCAGCTCCCATTGCAAGCATGCTAAGTTCCGCTAAGAGTGCATGCCATCCGTGAGCATGTTCTCCAAAACGAATCTTTTTTTCTCCAAGTGGCTCAAACCTTGCACTAGGTGAGTTGAGATTGTCCATGTCCGAACGTTTTGGATTGATTCGATAAAACCACGATGCAGCCTCTCCGTCAATCAGATAGACCACAGGCTCAACAGGTTCTTCATCTTCAGTAACCATGATGGTCGGTATTCCTTCCTGTATGAGGAAATTTTCAACATCAACCCCACCTTTTGCGTAGCTTAATTTGTTGGCTTTCCGATTTGATAGATTGATGATTTCATTACCAGAATGTAGCACTATGATGCCCAACCCGTAAGTCCCTGAGTCATTTTTCATCACAACTGCTGGCTTTCTTTCTATGCCTAGAGCCGTGTACTTTTGCTGAATACGGTCAAGAAACGCATCAATCTCCAATGCGAGTTTTTGGCGGCAGGCATCTTCAATCAGGCATTTATTCTCAGAAACAAACCACTCGGGCATCAAGTGCCAAGGGTCAATCTCCAACATCTCTGCTACCTCGTTCACATAGGGCTGAAGTGCTTCGTAGTGCTCAGATTTCCTTCGGTGATGCCACCCCATTTCTGGAGGCGGTGATACATTGGGTGATTTTAATCCAGGCAGGGTGCCGCCCGTGAGGTCGTTGTTCAGCAAGATAAAATCTGGCTTTTTCCCCTCCACCAAAATTTCATTATTCTCTGATAATTGAACTTCATTCAGTTTGAGCGGACCTGATATGCCCTTCAATGACCCGAACTCTTCCAACTCAGGAGAGCCTACTGTGCAGCGATATCCTGCATCTCGTATCAGTGATTGAATGGTGGAGATGTTTTCAACATACCCTTGATTCCGAGTATGCTCTTCCGGGTAGAGGTGGACCCATTCGCATCTTGGATGCCTTCGCTCAATGTGCTCTCTGAGAAGTTTGGACAATGTGGAACGGTCTTCTTCAGCAGTGTTGTTGAATCCCGCTGGGAAGTGATTTGCATCGACAACACCGACTTTCCAACCGGCATCACGTATGTCGACACTTCCATAGATTGGGATGGGGACTTCGGCGCGTTTATTCTGCATCCAGGAAGTGATTTCTTCTCGATGAGATTCAAGTTTTGAAGATAATTCATGAACATACGTCAATTCATCACCTCTGTTAACAAATCATCCACGCTACCCACCTTTTTGTATCTTCCACCATCCATGATGTGGAGGGCTTCAAATAAGCCGAGTCCGAGTGCTAATTCTTCTTGTCCAGCGAGTGATTTTGCTAGCGGCTTGTATCTGGTCATGAGTTGGGCTGTTACATCACGATGTTCATTTAAGAAATTTGAGAGCATCGTGGGTGATGTTGCCCGTCCTGCAGGCATTTTTGGACGTCGAACAATGTCTTTTGGTAATCCAGTAAGATCAGCCGCTGCTCGTAAAGCAGCCTTTTCTTCTAAGGAGTCTGGGAGGCGCCAATCCATTGGTAGTTGAGCGGCTTGACGGCGATGAGGGCCGCCAAGGAAGGGCACACGGACTTCCAAGGAGTGTGCCATCGAATGGCGATCAACCAAACGTAGTTGGAAATTGCTTAATTGGCCGTGGTTCATCTCAAACTCAAGGCATGATTGTAGGGATCCCAAATGTTCGGCCGGTTGGTGAGTTGATTGAAACCATCCATCGTCTGTATTCAAGGGACCGTTCATCAGACGTTCAGAATCTGATGTTGGTAAGGCCATGATGCGGCGCTGTATTTCTTGTTGATACATGGGAATGTTCCGATATCTTGGATACCCTGCATGGAGTTCATCTGCACCTTGTCCACACAGACCCACTTTGACCTTCTGTGCCATGGTTTTGAACAGTGGCTGGAAAAAGAGAACTGTGACATCAAGGTCTTCTCCATGCCATACAAGGTCGGGTAAACTTTGGTGAAATGCTTCTGGGTCCAAGATGTGCTGGTGATGTTCAAGATCGAAATGTTGGGCCACACGTTCTGCGGCAATCCAATCTGGATTATGTTCATCTTCGGCCACAGTCCAGCAGGCAGGAACCGGCTGTTCGGCACGTTGTGCTGCTTCATTGGCTACAGCCGCAACCAAACTAGAATCCAAACCCCCAGAGAGAACAATCCCAACAGGCACATCTGCCATCAAACGTTGTTGTACACTCGTGATGAATGAATCCAGCAATATTGGAGCTTGACTGCTTGGATCCCATGCAGAATCTGGAGTGAGGGCTTGGTTCTCGATCGTGGCAATGCCAGTCATGATGGCATGTCCAGTTTCATCAAGCATCCAAGTTTCGACTGTTCCTGGTCGGACTTGATGAACACCTTTCAGCAGAGTGGTTGCATCGAGCGGATATTCCCAAGCAACACGTGCTGAGAGTGCTAGGGTGTCCAATTCAGGGATATGACGCTCATCTGCTCTGAGGCCTTTGACTTCACTTGAAAAAATCAGAGATCCCTCCACCATCGTCTTGACCAACGGTTTGATTCCTAATGGGTCACGTGCCAATATCAGCTGTTTTTCGTTGGAATCCCACAGAGCAAGAGCATACATCCCTTCCATTTTACCGATCCAGTTTGCGTGGTCTTGGGCAGTCAACGGGCTCGAGGTTTTTGCCTGATTTGAGCGGTGAAGGGCAAGAATGGTTTCACTATCTCCCATGGTTGTGTATGGGTAGGGGGGGAGAAGCCGTTTCAAATCTAGATGATTGTAAATTTCTCCGTTGACGACGAGTGTTGTTCCATCAGGCCCTAATAGTGGTTGATGACTTCCCTCAATATCAACAATTGCCAACCGTGTATGGGCAAGCATCACATTATCATCGGACCAAACATCGTTTCCGTCAGGTCCTCGATGAGCTTGGAGTGCATTCATGCGGTGGCCGATGGATAAATCGGGAGACCCCAGCATCCCTCCTATGCCGCACATAGTGCCGAGGAACGGTAGGTTCCTTTTGAATGAATGTAATCAGGAGAAGAGAATTTCACCAAAGTGGGTATCGGAACATGACAACGCCGAGGAGGACAATGGAAAGTCCAAAGGCGAATTGGTAGGCCAACTGAGGGGGGTCATTGCTATCTGAATCGTCGGACATGGGTGTTCCTCAAACAGACGAACGGAAGCCCCCATTTCAACATATTGAGGAATTCCTCTCAAAGAATTCAATCTGGAGGTCACATGATTTGAGCAAAGGGCTCGAACATCAGAATGAATGCCAAGGGGATCAGGAGCATTGTGGCGTTGTCATCGATGTAGGTCAATCGAGGCCATTCTGAAATCATTGCAATGGGTGCAAGAACAAAAGCCATCCACATGGGGGTGCCAAATTGCCAAGAGCAAAGAAGCCAAATAATGATCAAGAACCCTGTCGCAGCCATCATCACTTTACGGTCATTCCATCCTTTCCGTCGCATTTCTCCCATCAAAGGGTCACCCAGAGCCAGTGACAATACAAGTGGCCAAGCATAAGCTTCGTCTGGTACGAGGAGGAACACAAAACCCAAGCTTATTGAACCCCACATCAAGGCAGAAAGTTGAGTTGCTTCATAATCACGCTGACCAAAAATCGTGATGCCAAGTCGAAGGCGGATGGCTTCAGCACACAACAGGGCCAGCATCAATGCCGCCACCAATTGTGGAAGTGAGAGGGAGACAGCATCAGCAACGGCCTCACCGTGAGAAAAATATGCCCAGGGTACTATGGCCATTCCGACGTGAATGGACCGGCGAAACACGTGTCCTCTCATTCCACCCACGGACAAATCCACAGGGTTCGTGAGTTCAACCTGAGCGCTCATGGTTCTCGCCTTTGAGCGTCATTAAAGCCTTCTCAATATCAAGTGTACCCTTTGCGAGGTCTTCCATCACACGATTGTACAGTGGGTGAGAGGTCAACCGCCGCTCATGTTGTGCCAGTAAACGTTCTCGCATGCGGGCGCGTTTGGCTCGTTGGGATGATGGGAGGTCATGGAGGAGGGAAGCTGCTGACTCAATTCCCTCACCTGTTAGACCAGAAGTGAGCATAATTGGAGGAGCTTCTCCAGCGCCTAATCCAAACGATTCCTTGAGTTCAGATGCATGTTTTTCTGCTCCTTCAAGATCACACTTGTTCACCAATATCGCATCGGCCAATTCCAATAACCCTGCCTTTTCGGCCTGAATTCCATCGCCCCGTGCAGGTCCTTCTACAACCACGATTCGGTCGGCTACCGCTGCGCACCTCAGTTCAGATTGACCTGCTCCAACGGTTTCAATCAGCACTCTATTCCAGCCGATGGCGACCAAAAATTTAGCCATGTCTTCAACGATTAGAGGTACACTCCCCGATGTTGCTCTGGTTGCAATTGAGCGTACATAGACGCGTTCTTTGATGGCCTCATCATCAACAGAGGTCATTCGTACGCGGTCACCCAACAGCGCCCCACCGCTTCGAGGGGAACTTGGGTCAACAGCAAGGAGGGCTGTGTTGTGGCCTTGGTGAGCCCAACGAGACATCAGTGCGTCAACCAGGACAGATTTCCCAACGCCAGGAGCGCCTGTGATCGCCATTATGCTCCAACCATCAACCTCGCCAACAATTGGGCTCAGTGACTCAAGAGCCTGAGATAAGGATAGAGTCCCATTTTCTATAGAAGATAAGACTCGTGCAATTGAACGACGAGAGCCGTTGGATGCTGATTGAACTTCATCCGACAATCGAACACCTCTCATGCCTTTGATGTCCAATGCCATTCATTGCCTTGTCCAACACCAGCGTCATCCATCTTGCTGGCTTGATCAATGAACTCTAGAATTTCAGACGTCGGTGTTCCTGGCCCAAATATTGCTTTGATTCCGGCTTCAAAGAGTGCTTCTCTGTCTTCATGGGGGATGATTCCTCCGCCGAAAACAATCACATCATCCAAGCCTTCAGACATCAATTCTTCACAAACACGTGGGAAGAGGTGACCATGAGCTCCCGAGAGTGATGACAAACCTAAGAAACGAGCATCTTCATCGCGAACAGTCTCAACAATTTGCTTGGCGGTTCTTCTCAAACCGGTGTAAATTACTTCGTGACCAGCATCTCTGAGGGTTCTGGCCACCACCTTTGCGCCTCGGTCGTGTCCATCAAGTCCAGGCTTGGCGACGACAATCCTCAACGGTTGGGCCATGATGTGAGGAAGAGGCGCCACCCTAAGAACGCAACCCTTCTGCTCGGTCTGCGAGAGGTTCTTCAAACGGCATGAGCCGATGAAAAGAAGAGCAACGCATAAGGGCGTCTTTTTCATCCAAGGGTTGAGGGAAGAGGATGGCAACCACGGAGGAGCGACTCAAAGACCTCAGAAATCGTAAGTCTCGAAGCGAAGCTGGAGGCGGTCAAGCACGCGTTGATGCTCAGCATAATCGTGGTAAGATGACAGCAAGAGAGCGCTTGGAAATGTTGCTTGACGATGGCTCTTTCCAAGAGATTGATGCTTTGGTTGAACATCGTTGTCGAGATTTTGACATGGATAAGAACATCATTCCTGGTGACGGCGTGGTCACCGGACACGGTATGGTGAATGGCCGGGAAGTATTTGCTTTCGCACAGGACTTCACCGTTTACGGTGGTTCGTTGGGCGAGATGCACGGCCTTAAAATTTGCAAGGTATTGGATATGGCTCTCAAAACTGGACGTCCAGTGATTGGGCTGAATGATTCTGGCGGTGCTCGAATCCAAGAAGGTGTGGCTTCGCTCGGGTCCTATGCAGAGATTTTCTTCCGGAATGTCAGAGCTTCAGGTGTTGTGCCTCAAATCTCAGTCATCATGGGGCCTTGTGCTGGAGGCGCAGTTTATTCTCCAGCTATCACTGACTTCGTCATTATGGTCGATCAAACAGCACACATGTTCATCACAGGTCCAGAAGTTATCAAAACGGTCACCAACGAAGTGGTTTCGTTTGAGGACTTGGGTGGTGCAGCAACTCATGGTTCCAAGTCTGGAGTTTCACATTTCACAGCCTCCGATGACGAGAATGCGATTCAATTAGCGCGAGATTTGTGCGACCTCCTACCTCAGAACAACCTCGAGCGACCACCTATTCGCAAGACCAGTGATTCTCCAGGCCGTTTGTGTGATGCACTTGATAGCATCATCCCGGATGATCCATCCAAGCCTTACGATGTTCTCGATGTCATCACAGAAATATTGGATGATGGTGGTTTCATGGAAGTTCAAGCCGAATGGGCTCAGAACATCGTCATTGGTTTCGGACATCTTGGTGGAAAAACAGTGGGTGTTGTGGCCAATCAACCAAAGGTTTTGGCAGGCTGTCTTGACATTGATGCAAGCGATAAAGCGGCTCGTTTTGTTCGGTTCTGTGATGCATTTAACATCCCCATTGTTACCCTTGAAGATGTGCCAGGGTTTTTACCAGGTACGAATCAAGAATGGGGCGGCATCATCCGCCACGGAGCGAAATTACTCTATGCCTTCGCAGAAGCAACCGTCCCCAAACTCACGGTCATTCTACGCAAAGCCTACGGTGGAGCCTACGATGTGATGTCCAGTAAGCACATCCGTGGTGATTACAATGTTGCATGGCCTTCCGCAGAATTGGCGGTTATGGGTGCAGATGGAGCAGTTGAAATCATCCATAGGCGTCGTATCCAACATGCTCGAAACCCAGAGCAAGAACGTGAGCGTCTCTCTGAAGACTTCAAGGACACCTTTGCCAATCCATACAAAGCAGCGGCGCTTGGGTATCTTGATGATGTCATTGAACCGAATCAAACACGGCGACAGCTTTGCCGTGCCCTTGACATGTTGATGGACAAGGAAGAACTCAGGCCTGCCCGAAAGCATGGCAATATACCGTTGTGAGGGAAATCCATGGCAAGCGATGAATCAGTTTTGAGAATGGCTGCCATTGCTGCAGTGCTCGCAGTAACTCGGCAACAAGGACCGGACCCTGCTGAGCAGGCTCGAAAGTTAGGCCTACCCTGGTCTCAAGATCATCGAAGGATGATGACCGGTCAGGCATCTTTGATGCGGTCAAAGAGCCAACGCTCTCCTTGGAGGTAATCTCATGTCGGATGTACAAAAAGTAATGATTGACGGTGTTGAGTACGAAGTACAGCTTGAAGGAGAGGGGACCAAATGGAAAGCAACGGTCGAGGGACGTACCTTTGAAATTGAAATTCCCGATGCGGGCCCTGCAGTAAAACAACGCCGTTCCCGCTCTGGCAAGAAGAAGAAGTCAGGTACCGTCTCTGCAAACATACCAGGGAAGATTGTCACCGTTGAAGTGAACGAAGGAGACGAAGTCGTGGAGGGTCAGGTCATCCTGATTTTAGAAGCCATGAAAATGCAGAACGAGATTCAAGCTCCTGTTTCAGGAACCGTTTCCTCGGTTCAGTGTTCCGAGGGTGAGGCAATTGAAGCGAATGTGCCACTCGTGGTCATTGAACCAGCACCCGAGCCAGAAATAGAGGAAGAAGATTGATGCCCCGATGCCGAGCAAGACTTAATGAAGCATGAAATGGAGTTCTTTGTTATGGGCGAGAAAGCGGTCTGCGATTTACCAGGATGCGGTGAAGAGGGAATGATTGTTTCTCGTTTGTCCCCCGAGGGATACCTCGTTGCAACCGGAAAGAAAGCCTATTCGTTCCGGGAAGCCTACCGTCGCTTCCATTATTGTCAAGCACATCATGATGAGTTAATGGGTGGCGTTTGGTCGAGAGTTCGAAAGCCCGATGATAAAAACGATGGGCATGTTGCACCAACAGCTATCTGAGATTGATGGAACTGTTAGGCTGATATACCCTCAATACTTAGCGTAAACATGTCCAGTGTAAGCCAAGATACGAGTCAGAGTAAATCTGCATCATTTTCGATCGTCCTACTCATGCTCATTTCCGTTCTCTCAGCAGGATTATCAACCGTTCAAGCGGTTGGGCCCAATCAAAACGATCTTGGTTCCGGGGGAGACCTGCCCGATAATACCACTGTGAACATCACGAATTACATTTTTTCAGGGAGTTATTCCGGGTCAGGTGAACTTGACTATGGAGACGATAACGATATCATACGAGTTGCTTTGAATGCAAATCAGGGTTTGTCAGCATCGCTTTCCTTCCCATCCACCACGACATTTTCAAACGGGACAACCGTGATGAATGATTTTGATCTAATCTTCTACGATGCTAATCTCACCTACCTTGGCGAATCATGGATGAACAACCCAGAAACGTTGACTACGAACAATACGCAACCACACGGCGGCATGGTGTACATTGACATATTTCGCTATGATGGGGCTGGAACTTGGAATCTAACTTTGAACAAATTCGCCGTCAGCAACGGTAGTACAGGTGGCAATGGAACAGGCGGTGGCGGCGGTAGTTCCGTCACCAATTGTTCAGGAAATGGAACAAATGCACCAGACATCCTTGAACCAAACGACTCCATGACAGCAGCGACATCTGCTTCACTGCTTCCATTGTTTTGCTCAGGCCTTTCTATTGATTCTACCTCTGACGAAGATTTCTATGAAATCGATATGATTTCAGGAGTTACTTACTATGTGAACTTGACCTTCACGCACTCCAACGGTGACATTGACGGGCAGTGGATGGACTCCAGCGGTACTTCTCTCGGCCTGTCTGGTTCGCTTGGTTCTGGAACTGATAATGAAGCTGCTTCATATACAGCAACATCGAATTTCACTTCCTACTTGAGGGTCTACTTCTACCAATTTAGCACATGGACATCGCCCGTCTATGACATTGAACTTTCAACCAATTTACCAGGTGGGGGACAAAGCATGGAATCGGTTTATGTCAACATCGTGAATGATACCGATGCAATGCTGACCTTCTCAGGCTTAACCGCTGGTACAACCTACGGTTACAATCACACCTATGGTCAGGTTGACTTGAATGAATCATGGACTTGGGCAACCTCGACGAATGGAACTTTCAATGCAACCAACACCACTCACACAATGAATATCTCCATACAGGCTGCACCTGCGGAAGGGGAACTGCTCGTGTTTGCCTCGCTTTTCGATGCAGTAGGTGTGACATTGGACACGGATTATGACGAACTTGAATTTGTCATGGTTGAAGGAAGTGTCACCTCCTCAACAACGGGAGAATATTTCTTGACCAACTTGTCAATTGGAACAGATTATGCAGTTGAGTGGATGGTATTAGATTATGTTCTTTTCATGAACAATGTCTCCTCTGGATCGAACGTCTCTGATGGGATTAATGCCTCGTTGGTTGATTCAAACCAAAGCAGTTTCACAGCAACGACATCTTCTGAATCCGTTCAAGTGACATGGACGGGTCCAACTACCCTGAACCAGCACTTATTTGTCGTTGCACTTCACCTTAACAATACTGTGATTGACTACGAAACCAGCGAAAATATCACCGGAGATTTCTTTGAAGATTTCTATCCCCAACTCCCTGCCCTTCTTATCAATGGATACTCAACAAGCGTAAATGCAACAACCAATTATGTTAGCGCAGAAGGCATGGATTTGGTTGTGGGTGATGATTACAAGTACCAATACAGAGTGACGGATAGTGGAAATGCCAATGTCGCAGTATCAAGCATGACGAGTTTCACAGCAAGCGCCCAAAACATGTCCATTTCCATGTTCAATTACACAACACCAACCTCGTCCGGCAACTACTGCTTGCACGTTGATTTGTACTCGGACGTGAACGTTCAGTTGATTGGAGACACGGTGTGTATTATGTTCACTTTTGATGATGATAATGACGGTGTTCAAAATGAGTACGATCTCTGCCCGAACACCGCATCAGGAGCCTTTGTTGATCTTGATGGATGTGCACTCTCGCAGAAGGACACGGACGGTGATGGATACAACGATGCTGTTGATGCCTTCCCGTACGATGCAACCCAATATTCAGACATGGATGGAGATGGCTACGGAGATAACGCTACAGGAAATAATCCAGATGCTTTCCCAACTGATGCCACCCAATGGTCCGACGCTGACGGCGATGGATACGGCGATAACGCAAGTGGAAATTCACCCGATGCTTTCCCATTCGACCCAACGCAATGGTCGGATACGGATGGCGATGGTTACGGTGACAATGCATCAGGCAATTCACCCGATGCTTGGCCAGCGGATTCCACACAATGGGCTGACAGCGATGGCGATGGGTTCGGTGACAACCCCTCGGGAACCAACGGCGATGCCTTCCCAACTGATAGTACACAATGGGCAGATTCAGATGGTGACGGCTACGGTGATAATCCTGCAGGAACCACACCCGACGTCTTCCCGAACGATGCCACTCAATGGGAAGATGCAGACCAAGATGGTCATGGTGACAATCCATCTGGATACCTCGGCGACCATTTCCCCAATGACGCCTCCCAATGGTCTGATACTGACGGAGACGGTTACGGTGACAACCAAGCAGGCACAACTCCCGATGCCTTCCCAAGCGATAGCACACAATGGTCCGACAGTGACGGTGACGGCTATGGTGATAACGCAGCTGGTATGAATCCTGACGCCTTCCCAACCGATGCTACACAATGGATGGATGAGGATAACGACGGTTTCGGTGACAACGCTAATGGCAACAATGGCGACCAATGTCTTGACACACCAAACGGCGAGATTGTTGATGAGAATGGTTGTTCTGCATCCCAACTCGATGAAGATCTGGATGGTGTTTCCGATGCCAATGATGCCTGTCCTGGTACGCCTGCTGGAGAATCGGTTGATACTGTCGGCTGTTCAACCAGCCAAGAAGACAGTGACAATGATGGCGTGATGGATGCATTCGATGCTTGTCCTAACACACCGCTAGGCTCAGATATCGATTCTGCAGGTTGCGCCGATTCCCAATTGGATTCGGATGGCGATAGCATCTCGGATGACATTGATGATTGTCCCACCACTGCACCTGGTCAAATTGTGAACGGTGTGGGTTGTTCTGCCGATGAACGTGACTCAGATAATGATGGCATTGACGATGCGGCTGATGTCTGCGACTACACTCCGGCAGGAGAAAATGCAGATGACAAAGGTTGCTCCGATTCTCAGAAAGATGACGATGGAGACTTGGTTTACAATGACATAGATTCTTGCCCAGGAACACCCAACGAGGCTCTTGTTGATGCGATTGGTTGTGCCGACAGCCAACTCGATAACGATAACGATGGCATTTCCAATGCCGCAGATACATGCCCTGTCACCCCAGCTGGGGAGCAAGTTGACCCAGATGGATGCTCCGATTCCCAGAAAGACGAAGACATGGATGATATTTGGAACAGTCAAGATCTCTGTCCAGATACTCCAGTCACACAAACAGTGGATTCGGATGGTTGCTCCGATCAGCAAAAAGACGATGACAACGATGGAATCAAGAACCATCTTGATGATTGCCCGAACACCTCCACAGACGAACTCATCGATGCTACTGGCTGTGCTTTGAGTCAATTAGACAGTGATGGAGACGGCGTCTCTGATGCGGAAGATGCATTCAAATTTGATGCCAATGAGACCGCTGACACTGATGGTGATGGAGTGGCTGACCGCTGGGATGCTTATCCAGCTGATGCAACTCGTTCTGCGGCAGATGTCGAAGATTCTGGAAACGCAATGCTCTACCTCATTGTGACAATCGTTCTGCTCGCTCTTACTGGTGGGGCTGGATTTGTGTTTATGCGAAAAGATACAGATGCAAACATTTCACCGTTCATGGAAGTGTCTACCAACGATGCTGCTACCGATCAAAACATGGGTGAGAACTTTTCAAAGGAATTACCAACTCTCCAGGGTGCTGGCCCCCAGCAATGGGAAGAAAATGGCGTCCATTGGAGTCGGGATACGAACGACCAATTGTCATACTATGACGGTTCAACCGCCACTTGGGTCGCTTACAAAAATGATTGAAATCATTGTCTCATTGTGATTATACTCGATGCAAAATCGGGACCTTCTTAACAAGGTATGAAAAAGGGATTGGCGCAGCGTTAATCATGGCAAAGAAGCAAACTGCTTTGTTAATCCTCAGCATTTTACTTTTTTCATATCCCACATACGCTCATACAACCAAGGAATCGGCCGCCGTAGAGCAATTTGGTGTAGTCTTTACTGAATTTACCATCGCAGATTCAAACGATGCTCTTTCGGACCCCAGAGATCTTGAATTTCACCCTGGGCGAGCAGATGAATTGTGGGTGGCCAATCGTGCAACAGATAGTATCACCATTATTTCCAATACAGGCATGGACAATCAATCATCACAGAATCGTCAAGATTCTCACCGAAACCACTTCCTTGAAGAAGTGAGCGCTATCGCTTTTGGGGCTTATCACCCTGAATTTGACTGGCAGTGGGGGTCGGCCCAAGAAACTGCCAATACCTATTGTGGGCAGGCATCGCCAAACAATTTCATGGGTCCAACCCTTTGGCCATCCTCACTCTCTCATTTTGCTATGGAAAATCAAAACAATGCGCTCCTTGGCAGCCACATCGATATGAATCATGAATCTCCATACGGTGTTGGGATCGCCCATGATTCAGATAATGCGTATTGGTACAATGATGGATATTACGGAGAGCTTGTCTATTACGATTTCCAAGAAGACCATGATACCGGACAAGATGACCATTCAGACGCCATTGTTCGTAGGTATTCAGAGGTTCAACTATCACATCAACTGGGAGTTCCTGGGCACATGACTCTCGATAAGGACAGTGGAATTCTCTACATTGCTGATTCTGGAGCAGACCGACTTCTCTGGGTGAACACGGATGATTCAACCACCAGTACAGTCAACATTATGAACGACGCTTCTCGTTTGGAACCCTTGCAAGAATATTCCCGCATGTCAGGTATCGAATGGGGCGTTTTAGCCACAGGTCTGAACATACCATCCGGTATTGCACTTGAGGGAGATACGCTCTTTGTATCTGAAAATGGAAATGGGAAGATTGTCGCCTATGAATTAGGGTCAGATGGGAAATCAATCACCGAATTGGATTCAATCCAAACAAGTGCTTCTTCCATCATGGGCTTAGAAATTGGCCCTTCAGGGAATCTCTACTACGTCGATAACGGGCAGGACGAAGTTGTTCGCATTGACCCATCTTTTGATGAAGACGGAGATGGAGTCGGTGACTCGGTTGACAATTGTCCGTTCATAGCGAATTCAGATCAAGCAGACCATGAGATGGATGGTGTCGGTGATGCATGCGATACAGATGATGACAACGACGGTATTGATGACATCACAGATGAGTGTGCCCAAGGAAATTCCACATGGATTTCAACAACTCTCACCGATCATGATGCGGATGGATGTGCAGATTCTATAGAAGATTGGGACGATGATAATGATGATGTTCCTGATGTCTTTGACCTTTGTCCCACTGGGGATGTGTCCTGGACCGCATCATCGACAACTGATTATGACGAAGATGGATGCCAGGATGCTGTAGAAGATTTTGATGATGATAACGACCGAATCTGTGATGCTACTCAGTCGAGCAGTGAATGGGCCTGCTCGATATCTTCTGCAGGACAGGATCTTTGCCCCACCAGCCCTCCCTCTTTCATGTCTTACATTGGAAATGATGTGGACCAGGATGGATGCGAAGATATCGGGGAAGACGACGATGATGACAATGACGGATTCAAGGACGATCTCGACACCTGCCCTCGAGCCTTTGGAACGAGTTTCCGTGGTGAACGATTGGGTTGCGATGATTTTGATGGTGACGGTTTTGCAGATACCATCGATGAATTTCCAACTGAATCAAGCCAATGGTCCGATGCTGATGAAGATGGGTTTGGTGATAATGCAAGCGGTGTCGAAGCCGATCAATGCACATCACTACCAGGAAGCTCGTATGAGGATCGTTTAGGCTGTCCTGACTCCGATGGTGACGGATGGTCGACTGCCGATGAGGATTGGACTGTCCAAGACGGTGCAGACGCATTCCCTCTGATTGCGAGTCAATATCTGGACCAAGATAACGATAGTTTTGGCGATTCACTCGATGGATACCAAGGGGACGCTTGTCCAATTGATGAAGGATATTCATACGCGGACCGCTTTGGTTGTGTAGATTCTGATGGGGATGGTTGGTCAGATTTGAACGATGCTTTCTCAGAGGATGCAACTCAACATTCGGATAGAGATTCAGACGGTTACGGAGATTCACCAGATGGTAATTCTACAGATTATTGCCCCGATGTATTTGGGTTATCCTCTATTGAACGCCTTGGGTGCCCTGATTCTGATGGCGATGGATGGGACAATTTCCTTGACAAATACCCTGAAGATTCTCGTTTGTGGTCAGATGGTGATGAAGATGGATACGCTGACCAAGAAGGAACAAATCTCTCCGACGATTGCCCCAATGTTGCTGGGACTTCAAAGAAGGACCGTCTCGGTTGCTTGGACGATGATGGTGACGGTTGGTCGAATAAAGGCGATACCTTCCCCGCAGATATTAGTCGATATGAGGAGAGTCAAGGACTCAGTTCACTTCGTGTAATCATAACAATCAGCGCCTTGGTATTGATTGGTTCCCTGATAGTTGCTTTGCTCTTATTCCAAAGGAAAAAGCAAGCCCAAGTTAAGCAACCCATGCCATTCCATATTCCCAGTCCCGGACTCCCAATGACACCATCGTCCGGCCCCCCATTACCTCCTGAGGGTCTGCCTCCAGGTTGGACTCAGGAACAATGGGCATGGTACGGAGAAAATTATCTCAAACAACGTTGAAACAGAGGATGGGTTCATCAGAAACACTCTGTTGAAATAACAACGAAGGCTCTTCAATTAGTGGCCACGGTTCTGCGTGCAGAAGAGCTTTCGATCACGTGAGGACCTCAAGCAATCGGTCTTGCTCAACAGCCATTCGTAATTCCATTGCAATTCGCCTTCCGCTTGACATTGGTTTGCGCCAAGTTGCGTTGCCGTATGGATGGCCAACACTGACGTGAACATTTGTACCTCCACCGAGACGAGGAGCGACATCATAGATGTAATAATTCATGTCTTTGTCAATGCAGGTCTGTAAGCAAAATGGTCCAATGATACCAGGGTCGTAATGCTCCTTACTTGCTTCAATGAATTTTTCACCCAATTCGAAGGCTTTTTCCAACAAGGATTCCCGAATTGTTGCCGTGTTATGTCCTACAACCGTCATCTCAGGAATTTGTTGATGCAGAGGCATCGTCATTTGCTGAGGTGCAGGCAGTCGTACATGTCCGTCGAGTGAAGATTCGAATCGCCAATCTACGCCGAGAAGTTCCAGACGTTCACCTTCTTCGGCTAGCGGGCTATAAAAAAAGTTCAGATTGAAGACAGGGCCGATGACATAGCGTTCAATTCGTGCGCCATCAAGAGATGCTTGGTCAATGACGCCCTCAGCCAATAATGCAGCAGATTTTTCTTGGTATTCTTTGTAAGAGGCGCATGTGAAAAACCCTCGCTCGAGTTTCTTCTGGGCATGATGGAGTTTGACGATTACCAAGCAGTCAATATCCTCTGGGTGCGGGATGGATTCGGGATAGGGAAGGCCCGCTTTTTCAAGAATCCAGTAGTAATCTTGCTCCTCAGTGCGCTCTTCCATTCGAAGCATGTTGCGCGAACCAAAGAGTGGCACATGGAAATTCTCTTCAATATCAGAGATGCTTGAATAGGATGTGAATGATCGATTGGGAATATAAATCACGTTTCGCTTTCTCATTTCAGCTTGGAGATCGTTGTCCATCACATCATTGAAGTCATCAAGAACGATTGCTTTGTCGACCATGCCACGAACGACACGGCCTGAAGAATTCCGATGTGTTTTGAAGTAATTTCCATAGGTTTTGTGACGTCCTTCTTTGCAATACGCTACAGTTGGAAACCCTTCTTCAATGGCTCCATCACATATGTCAAGAGCAGAATGAGAGGCGGTCATGCCTATTCTCAATTTCAGCCGGTCATATTCTTCCACAATAGCGGCAATCTCGTCCCGTTGAAGCATGGCTGTCACTTCCTCAACTGCTACGTGTCAAAGGGGGTCTTTGATGTGTTCGCAGGCTGAGATTCAATCAAATCGTTGAAGTTGCATCAATTCATCGGTACTCAAGGTGTCACCCGACAACAATTTCGCCATGAGGTCTTGAGTTTCGTTTGATGCTGTTGGACGCTGTCCTTCACCTGCACTTGCTCCTCGCATTGCACGAAGAATGTCTTGGGTAGAATGGAGGCAGCGGAGAGATACGATGTACAAGCTGTGTTCTTTGTCAGCCTCTTTCTTAGAGTGACGGAGTTTTCGGTGAGATGCCTCTGCTTTCTCGCGTTGACGTTCAACTTCTGAATTCCATTCGATCATTAAATCGTGGGCACTCTGTGCAGCATCTGCGGCTTCCTTGACTGCGTTGTGGGCAGCTTCTTGTGTGGCAGCAGCAACCCGGAGAGATTCATTGCCCTCAGTTTCACCACTATCGGTCTGTAATTCCTTGAGTTTCTTTCGCTTGGAACTCAATTCCTTCATTTTCTTAAAATATTTCACTTCGTTCTTACCTTGATGTTTGCCTTGTTCAAATTCCCGTTCCAAGCGTTCCATGGTGCGAGTAAGTGATTGGACAGTATCGGGGCGAATCGGACGGCCACGCTTATCAAATTCTTGTGGGCGGTCTGGTTGAGTTCCTCGAATGGCCTCTTTTGCCTCACGTACAGCTTGATTAGCACCATCTCGTTCTTTCTTTTTCATGCGAACCATTTCGTTCATTTGGTCGCGTAATTCACGTTGTTCTTTCACTTGAACAATGAGTTCACGTACTTCGTTATTGAGTTCGTTTCGGGTGGTAGTGAATTCTTTGGTCTTCTCATTCCAATCATCTCGAACTTCGCGGTGAAGGGTTGCTTTCTTGTCAACCATTTTTCGTCGTTCTTCAAGAAGATTTTTGAGTTCTGCCATGCTTCATCTCACCTGTTCGCGGAAGATTCCCATCTTCCCGCAGACAAGGCGACCTTCCACCTCCATTTAACCCTTCACGGAAACCTTGACGGAGCCTTAGTTGGACCGTTCCATGTTGTGGAGGTTCTGCACACACTCGTCCAATGCTTGACGAATGTGCCCTAGGTTCGCTCTAGCGCTGCAATGAACGAGGAAATGCAATCGTTTTCCTCGCTGAAGAATAATTGTTCCACCTTCCATGACTAAGGTGATTCGTTCTTCACCGTCCATTTCCTTTAGGGCCTGAACCCACCGTTGCATCTGGGGGGTTTCATTTGTTTGATCTTCTGAACTTCGGAACACGACAAAGCCATCGGGTTCAAACAGCGTGGTCGATTGAACCCCTTCTACTTGGGTCACAGGTGACACCAAGCGTTCTAACATGATACCAATGGGAGGCCGAAAGCGAATAATGCTTCTTCTCATGGATTGAGCGGACCACGCATCATGTATCCCAGTCCACTTTGGTAATATCCAACCAATTCCTGACGAACAGTTAACCCTCGAAGTTTGTAAAATCGCTGGGCTCCAGTATTGTTGGCTTTGACTTCGAGTTGTACTTCATGATATCCAGATTCTGATGCTATTTGACGAAAGCGTTCCCATGCAATGTTGCCAAGCCCCTTGCTTTGATGTGTTTCACAAATCACAAAGGCAGCAACTCGAACAATGGTGTCTTTGAAAGGTGTGGCCCAAAGTACCCCTTGAATTGGTTGGGGAGAGGGTTGGTCCAGATCGATAAGGATCAAATTCGCATCCCAGGCAGGGATGGGGAGGTGTCGTATTGATACATCAGAATAGATCTCACCTGTTTCAGCCAGGAACAGTTCAATGATTTGGGTTGCTCCATCTTCAGTCAGTCGTTTCGGTTCAGGTCCCGGGACCCATTCAAGACGAGGCATTGTTCATTCCTTCCTTGAACGGCGACTGCTTCCTTTGGCAGTTCCACGGCGAACGTTCGTATTGCGTTTTTTACGCTTTTTCCCCGAACGCTCTTCAATTTTAACTTCTTTTTCAAGATTCATTCCTAGGAGGCCGCCATTGTTCAGCAAGGCATTGAGTTCTTCCATAGAGACCGATTCACCCGTTGACATCTTCTGCTTTACCATGCTTGCATCAGGTCCCTTTGATTTTCTTTTGGCCTGTTTTGCCCGTGGCTTATTGGGCCGACTGCCTCCATCCTTGATTCGGATGAAGGCTTCGATGCGTCCCCGTTCCCTTCGAAGGGTTCTGCGGCGTTTGATTAGCCGTTTCATGGAATTGCTGTTTTTACGATTCATGCGATTCAATTGCTTGACTTCCTTGTGGAGGTCTGCATCAATTTGCTTTGAAGTCAAGTATGTTTGATGAGCTTTTAATGCTGAAGGTTGCATGGCTTTGAGTTCAAAAAATGAGCCGAACAATTCGCGTTCACGATTCAAATTATGGACGTTCATGACATCCAATTCCTCAGTAATGCGTTCAAAGATGGTTCTCATTTGATGTTGAATACGGGAATGTGAAAGGATGTTGATTTCATTGATTTCGTCGACTTTGTTACGCATGGCCGTAAATTCTGAAACACTGTTTTCAAATCTCTCCTTGATTTCCACATAGTCAGGAATCGTGATGTCAGGTTTGGTTCTTTCTTGACGAAGGCCAAATTTAACCAATTTTGCCAATTCTGTGCGTCGTTGTTTAGCTTCCGTATGTTCGACATCAACTTTGACTAATTCTGATTCGATCTCAGTCATTTGGTTTCTTAACACTTCCATACTCAATGTTCGAAGGTCTGCAAAGAGGTCAAAGCGTTCAAATCGGGTTGTTTGAGGGCCAATTGGTTCGCATACCTGCTCCCAAGACAGTCCTTGTGATAGGAGTTTCTGGGCCCGATAAATCTCCTCTCGGATGTCGAAGTACCCTTCAGGCCTCAAAACGCGGCTGAGATCGTGACTGTGTTGAAATGGGTCTTCGATTGGCATTGAATGGTCGCCGAGTCGTTGATTCAATTCTTCTGGGACCATGTCCCAAGCGATAGGTTCTCCATGCGGCCATCGTTTGATTTCACGGCCAATGTACCCTCCATGCTTTACTGAACACACTCCCTCATCAAAGGACCAATCATTGGCAAGGTGGTCAAAGATCCCTAACACGGCTTCTGCCAATGTCATCGATGGATTGGCGGGAACAAATGTTTGGCCTTTTTTGAATCCAACATTGTAACTCTGATCAAGTTGGATGATGGATTTAGGTGCATTTTCTTGAAGATTTAACAAGGCAATGTTTGGGTTTGCTTGGAGGATTGCCAACGCTATGAGTGTCCATGCGTACGAGGAGAGCGTCCCGTTGGGTGCTTCATTGATGCTCCTGGATGAAGCCCAATGTTTGACAGCAAGGACGGTCTCCTTCACCAAAGGATGTAACTCAGCATATTCTTTAATCAAATCAGTGTTGTAAATTGCCAACTCATTGTTCACTGAGATATCAATGGGCAATCCCGATGGTCCGTCTTTGAATTTGACGATTGGAACCTTGGCTCGGCCGATGACTTCGATGTCTTTCATCCCCATTTGCTTCAAGACATTTCGAATTTTGTTGAGGAGGCGTCGAGGGGATTGTTGCTTGACCACGATGCAAAGGTCGAGGTCTCCAGCGCCCAAGGATGTCCCAGATTCCGTTGAACCGAAAGCATGCAATTGGCTTCCTTCAAACTCAAATTCAATACGTTTCTTGAGTTGTCGGAAGACAGCCTTTCGATGTGTCAATTCCTCAGAACTCATGGTCGCCTGTTGAAGACTGGCCTGAATTTCTGTTCCGAGACGCGGCAAATCTGGGTGGTTGAGAGCATGCAATGTGTCAACCTCTTGAGTGAGCAAAGCATGAAGGTGAGACCACCTCTCTTGTTGATCTTTTGAGAATCCAGAGACTGGGCAAATTTCCTCTGTCATGATTTTGCCTCCTTTTCTTTCCTCTTGACTGCATAACTGGAGGGTCCACCCGACTCAACACGTTGGGCATCAGTCAGCAAGTTATCCCAGCCTTTTTCCAAGATGTTCTCCCAATATTCAATCGCTCGCTGGCAATCATTGAGTGCAAAAGTGAGGCGCTTGGTTCTCGAATCCGCTCTTCGGCGAAACAATTCATTTTCGAGGTAGGCATTCTCTGCTTGTTGTGATTCTGCAATGAATGACTCTCTTGAATCAATGAGCGATTGATGTTCTTCAGAGCCTGATTTGACCTTAAGCAGTTGGTCATCAAATGCTACAATTTTGTCTTGGAGAGCCTCTCTTCGCTCCTTTGCATCCTTGGCCAAAGGTTCTGCAACCTGGAGTTCCTCCCCGCGAGATTCAAGTTGCTTGGGAATCATCATAGCAAGGCGTTCCCTTCGATGAATAATGGCCCGAATCATAAATTCGGGGGTCACCTCAAGCAACGCTTCATCCTTCATGCAACACGGGCTACGGTTCAAGGTTGAATAAAGAATCCCTTTCTCTTCTTGAAGGCGAGAATGTCAAGAACCCCTGCGTTGAGCGGTCCCCATGGGCGGACAGCGCTTTGGAAGATGGAGCTCCAAAGGGGCGCTTCTTGCCGCATTGATGCTCTGTTCCCTTTTCCCAACAGTTTCCGCAGCAGGGGGCGGCGCAGTCATTGATGTAAGTTCATTTTCACTTGAGAATTTTGAAACCATAGAATCAGCAGATTACACACTTGAATTCAACTTGACCGAAGTCGATAATAGCGAAGCAGATATTGACGTCATGGTGACGCTTTCTTCCCTTGATGGGACTGTTTTTGACACATTGTACCAGAACCTTACGATCGGGCCACTCAACAATCAAAGCATGTCGTTCAACCTCAGTGCCTTACCTTTTGGCTATACCGTTGTGAATGCAACCCTTTCGGGTGATACTGGTTTAGCCAGTGCGGGTCAATCAACAACAATTGAACGAACCATTCAACGCTTGCGACCTCTGGCCATTGCTTTGGGGAGCCAAAGCAGTTTGTTGCTTCAGGGGATTAATCAAGCAGGTGAAACGACTGGCAACACGACATTGCATGATGGAGATAGACTTGAACTTCAAATTCCAGTCATCAACGACGGCGACATCAACTGGACAGGAAACGTCCATTTCTCAGTTGAGAACGGAGTATCTCAGTCTTTGATTGAGCTCGAAAATGTGTCGGTTCCTGCTATGTCTTCAACGCAAGTTTTCTTTGAAGATTCAAGTCTTATCTTGGAAGAAGGCGTGCTAAATTGGTCGGTGAGTCTCTCAGGCATCCTGAATAACGACTCGTTCAATCAAACACGTCAAGGGCAAGAGTCAGTTTTGCCCCCACCTCTCCCCGTGATGATGGGCATTCTTACTAGCAATGCTGAATTCATTCGTTCTGGTGAAATACTCAACATCTCTTTGATGATTAACAACACGGGCCTCATTGATTTCGATGGTGCCTTTGAATGCACATTAGATGGGGACCTCATCGCAACTCAAGAAGTGTTGATCAACGCCTCATCCTCGAAAACATTGAATTTCTCAACAACTGCAAAACCTGCTATTCTCATCTGTGATTCGAGAAATGTACGTGTTGATTCTTCCTCAAATTTCCCTCTGCAGGCCCTCATCGAGATGGATTCAGCAATGTTTGAATCAGCGGGATCTTCCTCGCCTACGTTGTTGGGTGGGCCGTGGCACAAAGGCGACGAAATTCACGCAACAATGTTGATTCGAAATACGGGGGACCTCTCGGGGCGCACAAGGTTGGTGCTTGAACAAGGAGCATTTTTCTCTTCAGGTGAATGGGTGACATTAGAGGCTGGGCAGGCTGGGGAAGTAACATCATCCTTGGCTATGTTTGACGAGGGAGCCTTAGATCTCAATTGGACCCTTGAGAGTGACGATGGTGTGGTGCAGGTCCCTTCTTCGGGCCAGGTATCCATTCCTGTACAGCAACAGCAATCCATTGAGATTGAGTTGGATGAAATGATTTGGACTTCTCATGAAGGTGTGTCATTCACCATGCGTCTCTCTCTTGACGAAGGAAAATCACGTCCAGTCTTCCTCCAACTTGGATATGAAACCTCAGATACAACGTTCTATTTGCAGGAATATGAAATTCTTCTTGAAGAAGGACAACGAGAGCAGCATATTTCATTCGGTCAAATTTCTGCTGAAAAAGTGGTGCTCAAAGTGACACCTGTGGGTTGGTCAGCAGGGCCAGGGGCGCTTTCCACGAGCCTTTCAATACCCGATGAACGAACTCTGTATTGGGTGACCTTCAATCCAGTCACATCCCCGATACGTCCAATTGTTGGTGATTCTGCAGCAGTAACGCTCATCATGCATCAATCTGGGCCAGTTT
Source organism: Candidatus Poseidonia sp. (assembly GCA_022426155.1). GTDB lineage: Archaea > Thermoplasmatota > Poseidoniia > Poseidoniales > Poseidoniaceae > Poseidonia. Next base: position 82,140 of record JAKMEE010000039.1, read on the forward strand.
CTCAATCGATTGGAGAACTCCAACTCACCGATGAACAAGGTGTCATTTTGGGACAGACCGAAACTGAATCTTGGACTTTGGACGGAGATGAAACCATCACGTTGAACGTGGTTTGGCCAGAAGGAACGAACGTGATATTGAGAGCTGTATGGGCGATTGATGGGCAAGTGATCACGGAGCAATCTTCCTTCGTTTCTGGCGAACCTCTCGAGCAAACATCTGCAAATATCCCGTATGCAGCGATGATGTGGGGTGGTCTCCTAGGTGGTGTCCTGGTACTCGTGCTTCGATTACGGGAGCAACGAAAAGTGGGGGGTGGTGCCTCTATCCCAACCAAGAAAGAGACGGTCAAACCCTCCTCCACTACCACTCAAAAATCATCTCTTTCAAGTGAGAAGAAAGAAGTCCAATGTCCAGAATGCGAGCGTTTGTTGAGGGTTCCAATCAACTACTCTGGCACAGTTGGTTGCCCAGATTGCACAACCAAATTCGATGTTCAAATAGAATCTGTTGAGCAGATGCCCGTTCAAAAGATCGATGATCCGGCCGATGAAGTTGAGGTTGTACCACCAAAACCATCATCGCGAGAAGCACGTGGTGGAAAGATTGAGATCCATTGTCCAGATTGTGCTCAAAGCCTTCGTATTCCTGCTTCCTATGAGGGCTCAGTTCGTTGCCCAGCATGCACAACAGTCTTCAAAGCAGATGAAGGCGTGAGTTGATCAGAGGGCGAGTACAGTGGTTGGGCATTTTCAGGAGTTTGAAGATGAATACCTCGAGACCATGTATGAATTTCATGAGCATGACCCGATGGGCCTAGTCCGTACGGGAGAACTTGCTTCCCGCCTCGGCGTGACGCCTGCTTCTGCGACAGAAATGGTCCAACGCTTGGCCACCAGGGGCTTGTTAACTTACCAAGCCTACAAGGGCGTGAGGCTCACAGAAGAAGGCCTTATTCACGGACAGAAAATGAAACGACGTCACCGCCTTGCAGAGGTGCTGCTGGAGATTTTACCTTTTGATGGAAACGCCCATGAGACGGCCTGTCGTTTGGAACATGCTATTGACGATGATTTGGAAGTGGCGCTTTCTCAATTAATCAATAACGAAGCGACTGATCCCAGTGGTCGCCCGATCCCTCCAGCAACCACAGACATCCAAGAACGGATTTTACAATACGCAACCACTCAATCACTGTTGGAGCTTCCAGAACAAGCTACTGGGACAATTATGGCCTTGATCCTTCCACTACCAATCTCACAACAATTGAATCAAAGAGGGTTGAGCATTGGTTCATCGGTGACTCGCAAGGGTGATTCATTTTTGTTGAATGAGCAGCATGAATTGATTGTTGACGACTCATGGGCTGCGAATATATTCGTGCAATTCAATCAATAAAGGTGTGAACGCTTTAGAGTGCAACCGACTGTGGGTTACCATGGAAGCCCAGGACCTGCTGACCCAGCCCATGGATTCCACCGATGATGACCCTCCTTCCTCTAGGTTTGCCTTCCGCTTTCCAGAGTCGATAGTTCACGCCATAGATCGCCAAATTATTAGTTCAGGTCTCCGTCTAATCATGTTCTTGCCCGCCTTCGCCATTGTGACATACTTCGCATCCTGGGCATTCTCACAATCGTCTCCTGCTTGGTGGCTGAACAACATCGAACCAAACATTGGCATGGGCTTCTCCACAGCGATGGTGTCGCTCACGTTTGTTGTTCTCATCGGTTTTATTCTCGCAGTTGGATTCCATCGTTATCGTGTTGGTCTTTCTTTGAAAACATTTCACAAACAAGTTGAGGCTTCCAATAACGCCCATCGCTCGGTCCAATCTCTCCACGGGTACGATGGTCTTCTCTTCCAGTTGCGAAATTCAATGGCCCATCACACCCGAGCGTTGGTGTTAGCCTTTCTATCGGCAAGCATGCTGACATTCGTCCTCTTTTTTGGCATCACCAGTGATTTAGGAGCATTGTTTTTACTGGCATCTTTTTCTTGTTTAATCCTCTCCATTGGTCAACATTTGCCAACACGAAATACTCCTTTCAACATGGTTGAACGTACTGGTTTGCTTTCCGCATACGCTCCTCCAGTTCACCCCTCAACTCTTGAGATGGTGTTCAATGATTTATTGAAAACTCACATGGACCCACTGCTACGCTCACAGTACGATGAATTCTCAAAGGAACTTGAACATGGGTTCAAACGTGGTGTTGACAGTCACTTTGCCCATGAAAAATATTTGATGACATTGTACAGGCATGCTACGGGCCTGGACCGGAACACAATGGAATCCGAGATGGCAGAAATTTTCACCAAGAAAGGAATGAAATTTGCTTTCGAACATGAAGTGTTCACATTGGAAGTTTGGTTGGCTCTTTTCGGGAAAATCAGCCAAACATGTCCAGCGTTTTTCCGAATGGTTGACCGTTTGAAGCAGGATTTGGAATCGGGCCGCTCGCCAGCAATGAAGGACTTGATTTTCGAAGTTGACATGGAAAATGTGGTGACAAATAAAGCAAATCTTTTCACGTTATTTCACAACTTATCTGAACAAACTCGGACCGTTGTGTTTCGAATTCAAACACCGAATTTCGAACCGAAAGATTTGGCTCTAACCTACCGGCTTGAACCCGGTGAGAGTTATTGGTGGTCTGATGTTGCTTTGCCATTGGCTGCCAAAGGGAATGAAGATGTGTTAGGTAAAATGTCGGGGTTGTTGAAGGATAGCACTGTCTCTTGGCAAACCCTCATTCCAAAGACAACAGGCGATGCGACCGTTTCAGTCCGGCTTGAGGAAATCAACGGGGAACTTTTACTCGGTCGTCAAATCAATGTCCGTGTACGCTCAGAATTCCGACAATGGTTGCGAGCAACAGGGTCGCTCGTGGCTGCAATACTGGGTGGTTTCGGGCTTGTGTCCTTCGGTTTGCTCCTCCTTTTGGAACTGTTTGGGACGGTTGTTTGACCTTTCGCCAACAAATAGAGGATTCCATAGCCTTGAAATGCACCATGCGGTGGAAGGTTCATGCGCGGCCCACGAGATGAGACGGTACCGAATCCTGATTCAGAACTACGTGACCAACTCCAAACCATGGAGGGTAAGGTCAGAAAGTTGCGAGAAACACGGAATTCCCTCCGTGATCAGGGCAAAGCCATTGCCAAGAAACGAAACGCTGTTCAAGATCAATACAAGGAGCATAGAGACAAGCTCACAGATATGAAAGCAGAACTTGATGCCATTCATGCAGAGCGAAATTTGCACAAGGCCAAGCGTAATGCCATTCAGGAGCAACTCCGTGATCTCATTGGTCAAGCAAAGGGACGTCGCAACGAGAAAGGCGAAAAGAAATCTGCAACAGCAGAATACTCTCAATTGATGAGTGAAATCAAAAACCTCGAAGAACGCTTCCAAACCAATTCATCAAGCACGAAAAAAGAGAAGGAAACTATGGAGCGAATCAAGCGTATGAAGCGTCGAGTCGAAGAGCTTGAGCCAGAAGTTGCTAAATTTGAAATTATCAATGTTGATCTTTCCAACCTCGATGAAGCCATCGCAACACTGAAGGCAGAAGCCGATGATGCCCACAAGATGTTTGTTGAGGCACTCAAGCGAGCTGATGCTGCCTGGATTGAATACAAGGCAGGACTCGACCACAGGAATTTCTTGAAGGCCGAAGGTGATCGACACCATGAGGAATCAGTAGAATTTCATGAGAAGGCCAATGTAATTCATGCAAAAATCGAGGAATTGATGGTTGATGTCAATAAAGTACGAGATGAACTCAATATGGCACGTGAAGAACGTGAGTCATGGATTTCAGAACACAACGATGCCGTGAAAGCAGAGATGAAAACCGGTGCTGAATCGGAAGAAGTTGCAGAGGCTTTGGTCCAATCACTACTCAGCGAAGGGGAACTGGTCTTCGGCGGTATTGGAAAAGGCGATTCATCGTTGTCAAAGAAGCGTGGTTCAGGTTCGAGTAAGAAAAAGAATATGCGAAGGCTTGGTCCGATCCGACGTCGTTGAGGTGAACATTTGTTTGGTATCATCATGGCCGGTGGCCAAGGTACACGGCTTCGACCACTAACGCTCACACGCCCTAAGCCAATGGTCGAAGTATTAGGGCGTCCAGTTATTGATTATGTCAAAGAAGCCATGGTTCAAGCAGGCATTGATTCCATCATCGTAACCACAGGATACCGTGGAGAGCAACTTCAAGCCCATGTTGCATCTTGGGAACATGATGCAATGGAGCATCACCAACGACGCATATCTGCTCGCATCAATCAAGAAGCCACCCCTATGGGTACTGCTGGTAGTGTTGGACTGTTACGAGGCGAGGTCAATCAAACCTGCGTGGTCGGTTCAGGTGATTCTGTTGCCTCATTTGACATTCAACGTCTTTTGGCCCAACATCGTGCTCATGGATCGAAAGTCACCATGGCCCTTTGGGAGGTTGAAGACCCTTCTGAATTCGGAATTGTGGGGCTATCTGATCATCCAGAGGGTGACATTGATGGAGAACTTAGGTCGGGATTCATTCGTCGTTTTCTTGAAAAACCCCGGCCTGAAGAAGCGTTCAGTCGCGTAATCAATGCAGGTCTGTACATCATTGAGCCAGAAGTTTTGGCTTTGATTCCCGAAGGTGTCAAATTTGATTTTAGCAAGGATTTGTTTCCGTTAGTTCTCGAAAAGGGCTGGCCTATGTACGCCGAAACCATCGATGGTGTTTGGTTTGATGTAGGGTTGCCTCGGGAACTTCTTCGCGCCCAATCCACTTTGCTCTCCGAACAATCTCGTCTTCCATTCCAATTGCCTCCAGGCGAAGTGACTCCCGACGCCTCATTCATTCATGCTGATGCTCTGAATCGAGGTGATGTTCACCGTTCAGTGATTTCAGCGGATACGACCCTTGAGCAGAATGCAAGAGTGGAAGGGTCGTTGCTCATGGCCAGGTGTCAAATTAAATCAGGAGCTGTGGTGAAAGGTTCGGTATTAGGACAAGGTGTCGTGGTGGAGTCTGGGGCATACCTGATTGATTGTGTCGTTGGTGACGACATGACTGTCGACTCAAACGCACATCATGAATCCGTTCTCATCCCAGACGAGTCATGAAGAATGAAGGCATAGGACTCAAATAGTTCGGGATGTCGCCGAAAAATGAGTTGGAACGATGACTACGCCAGCAAATCGCTCATATGACCGAACTTGGGAAGAAATTGAGGCCATGCTTGATGAAGCCGTCATCAAGATGAATCAATGGAAAGAATGGTTTGAACAATGCAAAGATGAGGATGACAAAGACGGCATGAAAGAGGCAGCTCGTAATCACAAGGCACTTCAAGGCGTCGTCAAGACACTTCGTTGGACTCTTGGTGAAGAAGGCGTGAATGACCCACTGAATTGAATTACCAGCCACGCTGGTCCATTCTCACATCAAGCGTTTCGAGTTCATCGCCCTTCATTGGAACACCTTGCATCATGGCCATGGCTTCGGCTACTTTTGAAGCGTCTTCATAATGTGCCGTTGCCATAACAATTGCATCAGCCATTGTTTTGGGATCGCTGGATTTGAAAATTCCAGATCCAACGAAAATTCCATCCATGCCCATTTGCATCATCAGTGAAGCATCTGCTGGCGTGGCGATTCCTCCAGCAGAAAAAGTGACAACAGGTAGTCGACCCATCCGGTGGACGTCGTTGAGCACACTGCGAATTCCTTCACTCATCTCTTCATCAATCGCTCCGAAGGGGGTCATGTTGTGGACGCCTGGGAGTTTGGAATGACGTGATAAAACTCGATAACGATCAATGATGCTCTCAACTGCAAGGTCGAGGCCTTTGTCATCTAGGGATTGAATTTGCCTAATTTCTTGGTCTATGAGTCGTGCGTGAGTGACGGCTGCGACCACGTTGCCGGTGCCTGCTTCTCCCTTGGTACGAATCATAGCTGCACCTTCCCATATTCTGCGGGTGGCCTCTCCCAATCCAGTTGCGCCACACACGAACGGAATTTCATAGGTGTGCTTATTGATGTGAAAATATGGATCTGCTGGAGTCAAGACTTCAGACTCGTCAACCATGTCAACGCCCATTGATTCCAATATCCGAGCTTCACCATCGTGTCCAATACGTGACTTTGCCATGACAGGAATTGAGGTGCAATCAAGAATTCCTTGAATCATATCTGGGTGGCTCATCCGGGCGACACCACCAGATTTACGAATATCCGCTGGAACTCGTTCCAATGCCATCACTGCGACAGCTCCAGAATCTTCTGCCACTGCTGCTTGTTCTGGATTGACAACATCCATGATGACGCCGCCTTGTTGCATTCGAGCGAATCCCCGCTTGAGTAAATCGCTGCCGTTTCGAAGTGTTGAAAAGTCTGTTTTCATGGTAGCCACATCCTCGGGTGGACAAGCGTCCTTTATGATGATTGGTTATCAAGCAGGATGGTACTCAATCTGCCAGGACGGGTGAGTCGCCTTCTGCTATTTCTGCATCAACCGCTTCCTCGGCGTTGCGGTCGATCCATGCCTCTTCCTCAGCGGGGATATCGGTGTCTGCGAAGATGGCATCAACCGGGCATTCAGGGACGCACGCAGCACAGTCAATGCACTCATCTGGGTCAATGACCAGATAGGTTTCAACTTCACGGAATGCTTCGACAGGGCATACTGCAACGCATTCCTGGTACTTGTGGTCGACGCAAGCGGATGTGACTATGTGGGGCATGGTGGTTCCTCATACCTGCCGTGGGCGTCGCATTACATGAAGGCTTTGAATTTGCAATGACCTATTCAAGACGGTCCGTTCATCATTCTTCACCTTGATGTTCCCATTGCTCCATGGTCAAGCCTGCAGGTAGGCCAGTCTCGGGAAGAGGGGGCACCGATGAGCTTGAAACGTCTTTCTCAGCAGGTGGTTGTGAGTCCCTTCGCGACCGTTTCACCGAAGCATAGGAGGCCAAAGCAATTCCTACAACGAACAAGGCATAGAGGAGAGGTAAGCGAATGCTTTCGCTGGATGATGTGCCCTTAGATTGCTGATTTTCGCCATTCGCATCTCCCTCTTCAGTATCAAGTTCTGTTGAATTCAAAGGTTCTGTTTCATTGGTGAGATTTGTTGAAGTTGAATTTTCAACTGTTTGGACCTCTTCTCCTGTAGGCGTCTCATCACAACCATCTGGTATGCCGTCTTCATCTGTATCGATGAGGTCATCATAACCTGGGCATTGGTCTGCACTGTCGATGATGGTGTCATTATCCGTATCGGGGAAATCATCGCATCCATCGGGTAGCCCATCATTGTCAGTGTCCAAGGAGTCATCGTAGCCATCGCATAGATCATCCAAGTCTTGGATGCCATCTTGATCAGCATCCACAAATGGGTCGCAACCGTCAATGATGGAATCATTATCCGCATCCAAGGCATCGTCGTGTCCTGCACATTCATCGTTCGGGTCGAGAATTCCATCTTCATCCGAATCGTCAATACAACCATCCCCATCAACATCCCAAAGAAGTGTAGTTTCATTGGGGCACTGGTCGATCCATTCTTCGATGTACTTACCCGGCGTTAATTCTCGGCCGTCAAATGCAAGGTTGTCCAAAGCATATCGACGACTCTTGAAGATTAAATTGGATGTGGTGCCAGCAACATTTCCTTCCGGTACGGGTTCACCTTGCGTGAAAGAATCATTACTGCCGTAGGGATTCACGTATGTCCAAACAATATTCCCTTCGGAACTGACCTCATACAGAGTGCCTTTTGTGCCATAGGTCACCATGGTATTTCCATTGGGAAGGCGGTGGACGCCAGAAACGATGGCTGCATACATTTCCCCATCCATATCCCAGGTCCAAGACGGTTGGTCTGGCCCATAGGTTCCATTGGCCTCAGGACTGTATCCAAACCCATCGTAGGGTAAATCAATGACATCAACGGATGAATGAGGAGGCGATCGGCCATCACCGTTGTTGAACAAGATGAGATCTCCTTCCCCAGGGTGGCCGGGTTCAATCCATTGCACATCGTGTTGTGAAAACAGTTGCTGATCGCTTGACAAACCATGATTGTAAACTTGTGGGTTCCCCCATCTATAGAGGAAGTCACCCCCTTTTCCTGAATTGCCACCGGTGTGTCCTGCGGCTTCCTCAGTCGTTGTGCTATGATCGATGATGTAGATTTCATTGGTGTTTTTACAGGATAGAGCGATTTGGTCCATAATTGGGTTGTAATCAATGCCGTTGCAATGCATCCAATCGGCACGGCCAGCTTGGTTTCCTGTTGCTCCAACATAATTGATGTCAAGTAATTCGGGGTGGTCAGCAACCACTCCGAAATTTTCACGTGATTGATCGTAGTCCTGAATCAAATGGTCCCAAGCGTGCCATTCCCATACGATATCTCCCTGATCCGTTCCATTTGGTTGAATTTCAATTATATGATCTGGCCAAACATTGCTTTGCCCGTTGGGTGAGTCACTTGCGATTTCCGGATTCCGTCCAGCCGTGAGTACTTCTTGCTCCTTCTTATCTTCCCAAGCAATCGCCAAAATGTTGCCGTTTGGCATCGGTTCAATGTCATGATGCGTGATATAATCCATCGAAGAGTATTCCCATGACCACTCAAGGTTTCCTTCCCAAGAGATACGTTCAATTTTACCAGTAATTCCTCCACCCGCAAAATCTCCAATTGCTTCGGAGCCAAGGTTTGCCGTTCGTAGGATAGACCCATCTTCTAGTAAGTAAACGGACAGACCTCGGTGAGCCCCAGGTGATTCCCAACGGTGGATCTCATGTCCCCATTCATCAATGAGAAAGGTTGTCGTGGATAGGACTGGTGAAAAGAGTGTGTAGCCTGATGAAGGTGAGCCATCACAGTAAATGAGGCCAACGGTCCATGTTTCGTTACGATCAGCATGGCATGTTTTTTCTTCGGAAATCTCTTCATCAACGTGGAATCCTCCAACTGGAATTAACGCGAATGTCAGAAACATCGTTGCCAGTATGATTGGGATGAAGCGTTTGTATCTCATGCTATCGTGTCCTTGTAGTTCCATTTGAGGGAGTTGGTTTTCGGTCAATTTCCATCATGAGTTCCAGATGTGGCTGCTTTGAGCAAGAGAATTCGGCATTCTTCATGCAAGCTTTGTCCGGGATAGACCTCAATTTTGGTTTGACCTTTTACGGTCGCCCTGCTGGATTCATCGGCCAGCCGAATATCTCCATTGAGGCAGGAATCAAGATCCAAACGAATGTGAAGGGTGTTGTTTTCATCAAGGCGTTGCTCCATTTCCTCGGCCAATTGTTTCAGCGTTGCAGTACCGAGCCTAGAGAGTGATTGAAACGCAGGAGATTTACGATGAGTGGTAGCGGTTACGATGTGTATGGGCGAACCATGATATGAACTGGTTCGCTCCATGTTGACGTCATCAGAATCTCCGATCAGCCATGCCATCATCTCAGCCGTCATGGCCTCATTAGCAACGGCACTAACCGTTGCTCGCCATGTGATATGATGGAGGCCCACAATGCCGGGTGGGGCTGGTGGGTCAAGAGGTTACCGAAGCCTTTCTCAGCCATGCAAGGGAAGACGCGGCTTGTGAGGTTGAAGAGGCCCTTTCAAATAGGGGATGTTGGTCGCAAGACTGCAAGTGGGGTAGCCCCCGCAAGACACACACCGAGTTGAACGATATGGCAAAGAAAATCAGTGCAAAGGCACGTGCGCAAGCACGTAAGCAACGTGACAAGTGGAAGACAAAGCGATGGTACACCATTCGTGCACCTCGCCATCCATGGGATTTCCAGCGTATCGGAGAAACAATCGGTGAGTCCGATGAACATATCATGGGACGTGTCTACGAGATGACTCAACAAGAATTCAATGGCGATTTCACCAAGATGCACGTCATTCTCCGCTTCCGTGTGACTGAATGCGTCGGGCAAGACGCCCTGACCACCTTCATCGGTCATCACCACCAAACCGATCACATTCGTCGACAGATTCGTCGTTACCGTGGTAAGGTCGATGACGTCATTGACGTGGTGAGTACTGACGGGTATCTCGTTCGTATGAAGCCTCTGATTATCACCCAACAGCGCGTTCAAACCTCAGTAAAGCAGGACATGCGAACCAAAACACGAGAGATTGTGATTGGATTTGCATCCAAGAACACTTTTGCTGCAATTCAAACCGCTATGCTTGACGGAAGCCTTGAGGAAGAGATTCGAAAGGGTGTTAAGCCAATTTATCCAGTTCGCTCTGTTGCAATTCGCAAGAGTCAATTGTTGCAAGACGGTGTTGTTGCTTCTGATGGACCAACACTGGATGAAATTCACGCACAAGAAGCTCGTGAAGCCGCTGAACTCAAGGCCAAGAAGGCCGTAGCCCTTGCAGAAGCCATGGCAGAGGAACTTGATGGCGAAGATGATGAAATTGATGTGGCTGTTGAAGACATCCCATCCAACATCAAGGACGCTGTTGAGGCAGCGGTCCCTGGTGCGACCATCAAAGAAGCAGAGATCGAAACCGAAGATGGCCAAGCTGTGTTCGAAGTTACCGTTGAAAAAGACGGTGAGGAAATTGAAGTTGAAGTAACACCCCAAGGGGAAGTTGTGGAAGTCGAAGTTGAAAGTGATGATTCACCAGACTACTCGAGCATGACCGTGGCTGAACTCAAGGAACTCCTCAAGGCCGCTGGAAAGCCTGTTTCAGGCAAGAAGGCAGATTTGATTGCTCGTTTGAACGATTGAAGCCTCTTGTACCTCAGACCAACGCAGGTTTGACATGCGATAGCGTGGTGGTCTGACCATGATGCGACTGGGTGTTATCGGTGGAACAGGCCTCATTGAGATGTCACTTGATGACCGATTGAGTACGGAGGGTATCTCCCTTATTCGTAGGGACGATGTTTGCGTTACTACACCCTATGGAGATGTGCCTCTAACCTGCCTACAACTCGATGTTCGTGGAACGACCAAGGAAGTTATCTTCCTTCAGCGCCATCATAATTCAAGTGGTTATGGATGCCCACCTCATCGGATTAATCATCGTGCAAACATGCATGCCATGAATGACGCACGCGTCGATGGAGTCATGGCTGTATGTTCGGTTGGAGCAATCGATTCCACTTTTCCTCCAGGCAAGGTAGCACTGGCAGACCAATACGTCGATTTTACAGGTGTTGAATCTACGTTTCACCACGAGGAGTCTGTCTTTACTTCAGTGACCGTTCCATTTGATCCAGATCTTAATGAGCAACTTGAATCAATCTTACGTAAAACACAAGGGTTTTCAGAAAACGAACGAATGAATTACACCTATTGGTTAACCCAAGGTCCACAATTTGAAACTCCAGCAGAAGTCAATGCCATTGAACAACTCGGTGGAGCCATGGTTGGAATGACAATGCCACGTGAAGTGAAGTTGGCAAATGAACTGAATCTCCCATATTCTGCCGTATGCATTTCTTCGAATTGGGCTGCAGGCAGGGAGCCGGGAGATGGGTCAAAAGATCTTGACCACGCTTCGGTATCTGCTCAAGCCAATGATCGGTTGGAACCCATTTGGGCATGCCTCATAGGCTTGTTGAACTGACGCAAACATGATGTGTTCTCCCGATAACCGGGATTCATGGACGGCATGACTGTTGAAAATTGGATGGAGCATGAGGCCTCAAATGAATGGGAAATCATGATGAAAAAAGTGGCTGCCTTTCATCATAAACACGATTTTGCTGGTCAAAATGGGCATGATATGGGTTACAGAATGGCGCTCACGATTGAAGAATTAGGAGAGCTTGCAGCAGCGATCACGAAGGGGAAGCCCATTGAGGAATGCGCTGAAGAGATGGCAGATGTGTTGATTCTTCTCATGGGCCACAGCCTGGCCATGGAAGTGGACCTCAAAGGGGCTTTCGAAAAGAAGTATGCTCGGATCATGAAGCGAGAAGCCCTCCAGGGACGCCTCGGAGTTCGAGTCACAGAATATCGCCCTGAATGAATTAACAAATCCAATGTTGAAACGACATAGCGTGATCATCGTTTGGTCCTGCTGGGTGATGTTGTTCAGTCATCAAATAAAATCCAGCACCTTCAATATCAGGTGCAAAGGTATCGGCTGCTTCAACTTGAGTGTGAATGACCGTACGATGAACTTCTTTGGCATGTTGAAGGAAAAGGGAATAAATTTCTCCTCCCCCAATAATGACCACTTCACTCTCTTGTGCCAAGGCTAACACTTCATCGTAGTCCATTTGTTCAACTCCTTCAACCTCTCCTCGGGACATGACAATGTTTCTGCGAGAAGGAAGCGGGCGTCCAAGACTGTCCCAAGTTTTACGTCCCATAACAATCGGTTTGTTCAATGTTTTACGCTTAAAATGCTGCAAATCCGTGCGTTGATTCCATGGTAAATCCCCGTCTCTTCCAATGGCGCCTCGTTCATCGCAGGCGAAAATCATTGTAATCATAGAAACGCCTCAAATCGAAATTGGTGCTTTGATGTGTGGGTGATGTTCGTAGCCAATAACTTCAATGTCATCGTATGTGAAGACATCAATGTCCATGATGTCCGGATTTAATTTGAGTGTTGGTAAAGGCATTGGCTCTCGTGTGATTTGCAGGCTTGCTTGCTCCAAATGGTTATTGTAAAGATGTGCATCTCCCAAAGTGTGAACAAATGTCCCCGCTTCTAATCCACAAACTTGCGCCATCATGTGTGTGAGGAGTGCGTAAGATGCAATGTTGAACGGGACTCCGAGAAAGACATCGGCACTTCGTTGATAGAGTTGACAATTAAGCCGGCCCTCGGCAACATGGAATTGGAAGAATGCATGACATGGCATGAGCGCCATTTCATCCAATTCGCCAACATTCCAAGCAGATACGATGATTCGTCGACTGTTGGGATTGGTTTTGATGGCTTCAATCGCCTCCTGTACTTGATCGATGATTCGTCCATTCTTGGCTTCCCAATGCCTCCATTGCTTCCCATATACTGGCCCAAGATCTCCATTTTCGTCGGCCCATTCATTCCAAATACGTACACCGTTTTCCTGGAGATACTTGACATTGGTGTCGCCTTTGAGAAACCATAATAATTCATGAACAATTGAGGGTAGGTGCAGTTTTTTTGTGGTGACCATGGGGAAGCCTTCGCGCAGGTCAAACCGCATTTGGTAACCAAATACTGACTTTGTCCCAGTTCCTGTTCGATCGCCTTTTTCAGCTCCTGTTTCAAGAATGTGACTCATCAAATCCAAGTAGGCTTGCATAAGTTCACCAACCTCGTGTCGAAGACGAAAGCACTTGAGCCTTCTCACATCATTCAACGGGTGCGAATTCAAGGAAATTTCGATCGGTGGGCTCTGTAGGATTGCGCAGGTAGCGCTGGCGTGCGCCGGGAGGGATCATTGAAAGAGGTCTTTCGAGATACTCTCTGGTCAATTCAACAGTCCACCCTTTGCACACAAAGCCCCTGCGTGCATAGGCTCCAAGTTCTTCCAATGCACTTCTCCAATCTTCAAGTAGAATCAATGTATTAATCGTTTCAAAATGTTCACGATCCAATACTGACATCGGCAAGGGGGGTTGCAATGAGGGTTTCGTGCTAAGAAACGCCAACGCTTTCATTTCTAAGGTCGGTGGTGTTTCATTGAACGGCCATCGACTTTGCCCCAAAAGTATCAGGGAAACCATATCGTCCGAAACGGCACAATGTGGACCTAATCTATGTCGGATGATGCAAACCTCTTGAGGCTCATGAAATTCAGGATCTCGCAAATGAACAACAAGGTGCTCATTGCCCCAGTTGAGGCGGTTTTCAATCGTACTCAAAGGGTCCACTTCAACTGCAGGTCCCTTATCGGTAGTTCGTAGTATGAGACGCCCAGAGGGGTTGATATCCATGACCCAGACATTTGCTTCATCCTGATTTAATTGCCAAAGGATGCTATGGAGTAAATTCAATCCTTTCAATTCAGCATCAAGCACTTCTCTGTCAATGTCCTTTGGAACTCGCAAGCACCCAAATACCGTTGATACGCTACGCACACAAGAACAGTACATCAAGGCTACATAAAGTCTCAGGGAGCCCCAAGATGCGCTAAGGTGACCATCAACTGATCGGTGAATAATCGGAAAAGGCGAGATAATTCAGCACGAATCTCATGTTCCTTGGCTTGTGCTAATTCAAGCAGGTCCTCGTTTGAGTAAGCACCACCTTTGGGGTGAGAAAGCCATTCTAGCCATGTGATATTAGCGCCAACATTGACGTCCAGTCGGCGCCAAAGGCGTGGAAACTTGTGCAACTGGGGTTGCATAATTCTTCTTGATCCGACCAAGGCAATTGGAACAACGCTTGCATGTGGATAAGCTGCTGCAAGACGAGCGACTCCTGTTTTTCCAGGTAGCAAAAATGGGGGTTCTGTTCGTTTTGATCTGGTTCCTTCGGGGAAAATCCCGAGCGCCTTCCCACTTTCTAAAACAGTTGCAGCACTGGCCAGAGCATCGCTTCCACCTTGCTCTCGTTGGGTTTCAATTTGTCCTGTGGCTTTCATCACAAACCGTGTCAATGGATTTTTGAAATGCCCATCTTTTGCCAAATAATGTGTTGTTCTTCGGGCGGCTGCGATCACTGCGATGGGATCAATGTGAGACAAATGGTTGGCAGCGAGAATTGTTGGCCCAGAACGCGGGATGTTTCGGGAACCATTGACCCGCCAACGTAACATTGGGCGCAAAAGCGGTGAAAGAAACAGACGTAAAAAGCTGTAAACAGGCGTTGAAGGGATTGGTTTCGAGGCTACTTGGATGTTCCAGTGATCTCTCAGAGCGTTCCAACCCTGCTCCACATCCGAGGACACAAACAAAATGGAGGTCAAATCTGTTTTGATGTTTGCCATGGTTCTCCACACTTTTACACGGTTTTCCACTCGTATGAGTGTGGCTCGATAACAACCGTCAAAGAGTGAGTGCATGAGGTTGTAGCATGGCAGAAAGCCGAGGTGGCCGCTTTGTAGCCTCCTTGTTGTGCAGCACACTCCTCTTTGTAGTCGTTCAACCTGCGGTATTGGGGGAAGTCACCTGGGACGATGATGGGTGGCTGCGCACCACTTTTGCTCAAGAACGGTTGGACTTGGGTGATGAATTTGGTTGCTATGGCATGCCTGGACTTTCTTGGAATAACGACCCTGGGGCAATGGCTAATGCCTGCAAAGGATATCTTGAAGCTCGAGTGAATGCGAGTCAATGGGGAGTTTCACCCCTTTCCATCTATTCACCTGATTCCTTGCCTTCCACGGATCATGAGCGTATTGCATCCCAAGGATTTCCAATCCACGGTGATTTGACTGGTCTTGACTCAACAGCCTGGCACGACAGCGAAGATGAACCTGTGGATGTATGGGATTGGTACAACATAGGGCGTCGGGGTGGAAGCTTGGAAAAAGGCATTGGCTCAGTTGATGTCGTTGAATCCGAACTTCTCGCTGGAGGACTTGTCAATATGTATTGGATTGGCCGAGTGAATGACGCCACGGTTCGTCATGATGGTGAAATCATTGACATGCTCAATCAATATCCTGATGTTTGGTTCACGACTTGGGGTGAAGCCTGGTCTTCATGGGCCGTTAAACGGTGTTATAGCCTTGATGTGAGTCTTGAGGAAAACCTCTCCGCAGGTACTAGCACACTTCGCTTCGAATCTCTCATCACTCAGCAATGTACAGCGGCTCACCCAGAAGCCTGGAACGTTCCCATCACATGGGACATTGAGGTTGAGGGTGCTGAGGTTTTGAACGTGAGTGGAGATGATGGCGGTTTGCCCTCTATAGAAGGTGACAGAAATACGAAGGAAGGTTGGTTTCAGGATGGATCTGGAAGCGTATTTCTCTCCGTGGTTAACGGTCATAAAATCGAAATCTTAGTCAATGGAACTAACATCAGCCATGATGTACTTGGTCAAACCAAATTTTGGAACAATCATTCATCCGCTCTAACCATCGCAGGGCATGAAACAAGCGACCTCTTCAAGTGGGCGAAGCGGTTTGTCGAGGATGATAGCATTCGATTTACATGGCTCGTGACGCCACGTGCTGCTGATTCACATGCAACGTGGATTCCGTTTGCTGTTGTGAGTATTGGTTTGACCACTGTCGTAGCCATGCTTTACTTATTGAAACGGGAAGAATCCATTCCAGTAGCGTCCAGAATTGGCGAAGTGAACTCCATTCAAAAACAGGGATTTGAATCCCATCAGCAGCGAAGCCTTGATGCCGAAGAGTGAGCGAGTTGTGAATGGAGGGAGTCATTATGGGCGACGACAACATCACCATTGACCCATGGGGGAGTGCTCAATCCACGGATTATTCACGAATCATTGACCAATTTGGCCTTACACCATTCCAGCCCACCTCGGTCACATCACCATCGAAACTTCATCGACGAGGAATTGTTTTTGCTCATCGAGACCTTGATGTCGTCCAAGAGGCTCAACGTAAAGGAGACCCATTTGGCGTCCTGACTGGATTGATGCCCAGCGGGCAAATGCATCTGGGGCATTCGATGGTGGTTGAGCAAGTCAAGTGGTTCCAACAACAAGGAGGTGACGTGAGTATTGCTGTTGCCGATCTCGAGAGTCAGGCAACGCGTGGAATTTCGCTGTCCAAAGGCCGAGAAGTGGCGCTAGAAGAATATGTGTCTAATTATGCAGCTCTCGGAATGGATCCCGAAACCACCAATGTCTATTTTCAATCACGACGTCCCATCGTTCAACGTCTAGGCTTCCAACTTGGGAAGCGGACGAACTTGAATGAATTTGAATCCATTTATGGTTTCAAAGGAGAGACGAATTTAGCACATGTCCAAGCCCCTCTTGTCCAAGTTGGAGATATTCTCCACCCTCAAACTGAAGAATTTGGGGGATTGCGTCCCATCGTCGTTCCAGTCGGTGTTGACCAAGATCCACATTTGCGTTTAACCCGAGGGTTGGCGAACAAAACAAACTGGTTCAATCTGAAAGATGCTTCTTCAATGGGTTTGCTCGTGAGTCTCTCCATCCATGATGAAAACGCAGAGGTGTTTGGTCAACTGCCAAATGGGCGTGTCGACCGAGAAAAAGTTGGAGGTGTATTTTCACAAATTGTTGGTGCTTTGAAAGATCTCGGCTTCTCAGACGTGATCTCAAATCCAAAGCAAGGAAATGTGCACATTCCTTCAGCAACGCAACGTGACAAACATAACATCCGGATGTCTCTACTACATCTTGAGCGTCAACTTGGCGGCCTTGGTCTTTTAGCCCCTTCATCGACCTATCACCATTTTGCAGTGGGCATGACCGGCTCCAAGATGAGTAGCAGTCAACCCAAAACCACTTTGTTCTTGAACGATGATTTGGCCACCGTTGAGAAAAAAATCAAGCGGGCTTTTTCTGGGGGTCAATCAACGGTGGAAGAACATCGACGCCTGGGAGGAAACCCTGACACAGATGTCGCATATCAATACATGATGTATTTCTTCGAAGAAGACGATTCCTTCCTTTCAGAAATCAATTCAGGGTACCGGGCAGGAACCATCCTGGCTGGTGAAATGAAGCAATTGTGTATTGAACGTGCGACAGTTTGGATGGGTCATTTGCATGAGATGCGGGACCAAACAGCCCATTTGGTACAAGATTTCTTGGCAGAAGATGCGCAATAATCACGCCATTTCATCGGCTGAAAAGACGGCTGGGTCAGGTCCAACTGGCAATTCTCGTAATTCCTCTGGCGTGAGATCACGTTCTTCAGCGTCTGGATGCATGATCATTGAATGGCCATGTGGGTCCAATAGCACAATGCTGAGAGGGGATGCATCATCTTGATCCAATCCTTCCATGTGTTGAAGTATTTGGTTGAGTCGAGCAATCTGGTCCATCGTTTCCGAATCAATGCCAGCTTCAAGATTTTCTTCCAAGTCCCCTTGCAAATCTCGAAGCACCATCACTACAATTTCTTTGAAACGTTTCAAGACTCCTTCAATGTTGGATACATATCCTGTTGCATTGCTGCCAGGGTTGACTTGAAGGTCAAGTTCAGGAATGTGAACCGTGCAGGATGAAGAACGAACTACACGTGCCGTGAGTTTTGATGGTTCATCCACTCGTAGTGTCCATGCACCTGCCTTCTTTCCTTCAGCTGGGATGAAGTCGGTTTGACGCCAGCCACAATCATGGCATAATATTGTGACTTGAGTGTGTTCCCCAAAATATGGAATTTCATCTACGTGAGCAATCATCTTGACCTGGCCAGAAAGCGTGCAAATAGGGCACGGAATGTTGATGTCTTGTTCTTCCATCAATCCACGCCCGTGAACTCGTCTCTGGGGATGGCAAAACTTTCCATATCCGTTCCTCTTAGGCCACGACAGCCTTCAGGTAACAGCATGATTCGTGTTTCGGTCATTTTGATTATTTGCCCTTGCAGGTCGCCTTCGATGAAGGTCTGAAGCCAAGAAATGGCTTGATTAAACTCAGTAGGGCGTTTGATGATCCGCTTCATGTCAACAATGCATGCATGCCCTTCTGCAACCCAATCCATCAATTGATGACAACCCGTGAGGTCCACAAGTGTCGCGTTGTGCATGACCATCCCACCGTCATGGGAAGGGACTGGCGCATTGGGGTAGAGCAACCCTAAGTCGTGAAATTTCATGGCTGAGGTTGGAGGTGTTGAGTGCGAGAAACTTTCAGAACTCGGCATCCTGAATCGGCGGGGAGAGGATTCGAGTTCAGCGGATGTTGTTTCAGGAGTAGGGGCAGAAAGTTGGGCTTCCGCTTCTTCCAGCAAGTCCAAATCATGCATTGGGGGCACAAAGGGTTCGGGTTCAGGGGCAGTAGGTTCATCCTGGTGAGGGGACACAAATGCGTCCAGCGAGGACTGGGCCTCGTCTTTCTCCTTCTTCCGCCTTCGCCGCACATCCCTCCATTGAACCGATGATTCATGAACACTCCCCTTCCACAATGCAAGATGAATAGGAAAGGAGCACAATCCTTTGGTCACCGAAGCTTCGTGGGGTTCATAAGGGACAGAGCCTAACAAAAATCTGAGCCTCAAGGTTCAAAGAGTGTCATGAGGAGGAAGATAACATGTCAGAACAACAGAGTGTCCTGAAAACGGGAACAAGCACCATCGGAATCACGTTCAATGGTGGCGTCGTCGTTGGCGCAGACCATCGAGCAACTATGGGCCATTTTATTGCGAACAAGAGTGTTCAGAAGTTATTCAAGATTGGTGACAACCTCGCCTTGACCACGGCTGGTGTTGTGGGCCATGCTCAATCCATCTCCCGTACATTGTCTGCGGAAGTTGCGCTCTTCGAATTACGCCGTCAACAACAACTGACCGTCAAAGGAGCAGCTACTCTAACAGCCAACATCCTCTCTGGCCGTCCACATTGGGTCCAACTTCTCATCGTTGGAGTTGATGAAGATGGAGGTCATGTGTATTCCATTGACTCAGCAGGTGGTTCAATACCTGATGTTTACTGTGCGACTGGTTCAGGCTCTCCATACATGTACGGTGTTCTTGAAGATGGTTTTGAGGATGGCATGTCTCGGACCGATGCATTGAAACTTGCAGCCCGCGCCCTCAGCGCGTCGGGGCAGCGTGACGCCGCCTCCGGAAACGGAATGGATCTGGCCGTCATCACCGCTGCTGACGGCTTCCAACTCCTCTCTCCAGACGAAGTTACCAAGCTCCTCAAGTGAGCACATCACCTTCCCGCGGGTCACCGCATCCGTTGCTCAGCAACACGCCACAGGTTGTGTGATGCTAAGGGAAATAGGTGAAGACCATGCAAATGACCTACAGAGAATTGAAAGATGAAATCGCGAAGATTGTCCCAAAGGGCATTGAATATACGGTTGATCTTGAAGCAGGCAACATCGCGATTATTACCAAAGAAATGGCCAAATTTGGCGGTGGAGAAGGGCTCATCGGTAAGATTGCTAAGCGCATCAAACGCAAGATTGTGCTCCGTACTCCTCTTGATAGCATGATGGAAATTGATGAGGCCAAAGAAGTGATTGAATCAATCATCCCAGAAGATTCAGAAATCACTGAAATGTATTTCGACGGATGCTACCGTGAAGTCATCATTCAGTGCAAGCAACCTGGCACAGCTGTCGGTCGTAGAGGTGAAAATACCAAGCGAATTCGAGATGAAACAGGTTGGTCTGTGAAGGTTGAACGTACACCACCTCTTCATTCCAAGACCGTCCATGATATTCGTGGATATCGCCAAGCCAATGCTGCCGAACGAAGGAAATTGCTCAAAGATTTCGGATTGAACATTCACCGTCCAACTCGGCCAGGGTCCACTTGGGCACGAGTGACTGCTTTGGGTTCCTACCGTGAGGTTGGACGAGCGTGTCATTTCGTGACAACCAATGAATCACGCATCATGATCGATGTTGGTGTGAACATCGCATCGGATACTGACCCCATGCCATACTTTACCGCTCCAGAAGCACTTCCATTGGAGAAGTTGGATGCAGTGGTCCTCACCCACGCCCACCTTGATCATGCCGGTATGCTTCCAGTTTTGTTCAAATATGGCTACAGAGGGCCTGTTTACTGCACACCTCCAACAAGAGATTTGATGCTCCTTTTGCAAACCGATTATCTCAAAGTGGGAGGTGCAGAAGGCAAGCGTGCTCCATACGACATGGAGGACATACGCATGTGCATGAAGCACGTTGTTGACGTCGATTGGGGAGAGACCACAGATATCGCGCCCGATGTTAAACTAAATTTCAGCAATGCAGGACATATCTTGGGCTCATCGGCAGTCCATCTGAACATCGCAGATGGTAAACACAACATCGTGTTTAGCGGCGATCAGAAATATGAGAAATCTTGGCTCTTTGATGCGGCCAACACTCGTTTCCCTCGTGTTGAGACATTGGTCATTGAATCCACCTACGGAGCTTCTGGTGATTACCAACCATCGCGTCAAGAAGCGAATCAAGAATTGCAGGACATTGTTTCCCGCACCCTGCAGCGCGGAGGGAAATTGATTTGTCCCGTATTTGCTGTTGGTCGAAGTCAAGAAGTCATGATTGCAATCGATGAATTGTTCCGTTCAGGGACTGTCAAACCGGTGCCCGTTTGGCTTGATGGAATGATTCAGGAAGCAACAGCCATTCACGCTTCGCATCCAAAATACTTGACCAATGCATTGAGTAAATCCTTGTTGAAGGACGATGGTGAAAATCCATTTACAAGTGAATGGTTCCGTCCAGTTAAAGGACGTGAATTAAGAGAAAGTATTGTGATGGATTCATCACCCTGTATTGTACTTGCTACCTCTGGAATGCTGAACGGCGGCCCTGTAATGGAGTATTTCAAAAATTGGGCTCATGAAGAACGCAATTCATTGTGCTTCGTTGGCTATCAAGCAGAAGGTACCCTTGGACGAAGACTTCAGAAAGGATTTGGCGAAGTCCCCATGATCATCAATGGCAAGACCGAGATTGTCAAGATCGGTTGTGAAATGGTCACGATTGACGGATTTTCAGGACACTCAGACCGTCGTCAACTTCTGGACTTTGTTGACCAACTTTCACCCCCACCGAAAAACATCATTTGCCATCACGGGGACTATCAAAAGTGCAACGAGTTGGGTCACACCCTTCGAGAGCGCTACCGCTGCAGAACCTATGCGCCGAAGAATCTTGAAACTGTTCGTCTGCTCTGAGCACTTCACATCAATGGCATGTCAATGGAGTGTACAAGTGGGTCCGGTAAATCCGGATTGGAGTGAGATGCTTCCTGTTCTCCGATGCCCAAATTTGTTGACAATCCGATCGCACTGCTTTTCTGGCCTCCATATTGGGGTTTTGACAGGCTTTTCCAAAGCGCTAAAAACGAGATAAAAAGAGTCGCTGCAATTAGAGCAAGATAGAACTTACTTTCGACAAGAGTCAGGGCTGACCAGAAGATCAAATTAGCCATGATGGCGAGGATTAAGACACGTCTCCCTGATGAGCCCACATCACCGTTGAACACCATGTTGTTCATGAACCCGTTGCGTATGTGTCTCAACATGCAGGCCAGTTCAAGCCCGAAATGCCCCGGTTGGTTGATGACAGCAGTTGCCCCGTGGGGCGAGAATGCAGAAGACGCCTTTGACCAAGGATTGGTGGAATTGGGCTTGGGCGATGTGCGCCTCATACAAGCCCAAGGTGCCATGCTTCCTCTCGGGTTCGGAGCCACACCTCCTCGCCCTCTTCCGATGGGTTCTTTGGTGGAATGTCATCTTGCGACAGCCTATGCATGGAACGGTTCATCGGCCTCAGCAGGCGTTGCTTGGGCAGCATGTGTCACTCCTGAAGGAGATGAATGCAGTATTGTGGCAACGATCACGACGGATTTGGATTATCAGGAAACGATGCTTCTTCTTCGTCGCAACCTGCAACGTCGTTTGGCGAGCAGAGATTTGGAAGTTGTTGAGTTCGATGTTGCCGTTGATGAAGTGACTGCAGGCCAGGACCACCACGGAGTCGCTGTGGCGGCCTTAATCCTTCCAGAATCCCTCTCCCTTGGTGCTCGCACGAAGACGGGACCAATTCGTGGAGGACTCACACGCACCGCAGTTGAGGAGCAAAAGAAGCGAGTTGACACAAAGGCTCCTGCAGCCCCGGCTCGACGTCCTGGTCAGTCGAAAAACAATCACGACTTTACGTTGTGAATGTCATGATAGAGCGATAGGGTTGGTTGGATGAATCCCGAGCATTGGCTTGTTGTACGTTGTGCAGCCTGCCAACAATGTTCTGGACATCGCTCGACCTCTGGCCGTTGCCCGCATTGCGGGCAGCGTTTCACAGAGGATGCTGAAGTTGTGTGCGAAGTTGAATCCACGGCATCTCTTCGGAGCCAAGTCGCCCTTGCCAATACTCCCGAGCACCTGCGAGAACGCCTTCGTGAGATGATCATGGATAATTCACCATTGATTAAGCAAGACGATGGGCCCGCACCCCATCAGATGTTACAGTGGATTCGTGCGTTAGCAGATGAGTCAGGGGCAGTGTCCCGTTCTGATGTTGCGGATGTGTGCCAAAGGAAGGGTTCTGAATCAGACCCTGATGCCCTCATGGCACAGGCTGAATTGGAAGGATTGGTCATCCGTCAAGGGGACGGGCGCTGGATGTTCCTTGAGTGAAGTTCATAGGTTAGACCGCATGGCGAAGAACAACGGGCGTATGGGTTAGTTTGGCCTATACTCGGGCGTTTGGGACGCTTGGACCCAAGTTCAAATCTTGGTACGCCCACCATTTTCATGCATCAGCTGGTGCCGTAACGGAATGCACCCAAATGATGTGATAGCCAAATTGTGTTTTGAAATAGGCAGCTGGAACCGATTCAAGTTCTGCGCTGAAAACTGCATCTTCGAAGGGCAATGCCATCTGCCCC
Source organism: Candidatus Poseidonia sp. (assembly GCA_022426155.1). GTDB lineage: Archaea > Thermoplasmatota > Poseidoniia > Poseidoniales > Poseidoniaceae > Poseidonia. Next base: position 105,605 of record JAKMEE010000039.1, read on the forward strand.
TCCACAAATTCTCCCAAATCTCCACCTTTTCGTGCACTTGGACAATTTGAATATCGCTTTGCAAGTTTCTTGAACATCTTGAATGGTTTTTTCGCTGCTTGTATTTGGTCCAAGAGCTCTTTTGCATCCGGTTTGTTGGCCACCAATATATGGCGAGCATGGGCTCTTCGAGGTTTTTTTCTTCGATCAATTCGACGCATCTAACCTAGCCTCCCGAATGCTTGCTGCCGCTCTTCTATCAAAAAGATGAGCGAGAGCCCAGAAGCCACAAACGAGCACAAATGTTGGTGCGCCCCACGTGCTCATCACCTCCTTCACTGGATTAATGTTGGACGGCAAGAGCATCCCCCAACCCATCAAATAAGCAAAGAATGCCATCAATGTCAACGGAAACCCTTGTCTTTTTCGGAGCCAACCAAAGGTTCGTCGATGGTGCTCAATGGTCATCATGAGGCCCACCGTCAAGAAGAAATGGAGCGGCTTAATGCCAGAAGTCTCCTTTCTATAGACTGATGCGACAGGAGCATGAAGGATTCTCCATCCATTGGAAGAAAGTCGTATGAGCCAATAATTTGGATATCCATATCCTTTCCATGATTCTCTCCAATTCCAGGTTTCAATGATACGGTGTGATGTGGCGGTATAGCCACATTGCGGGTCGCGAATTGACTGGCCCGCTGCCAATGTGGTGAAGAATGCTAAGATCCAAGATGCTAATTGACGAATTTTCGGCATGCGATTGAATCCATCTGGATGGCTTAATCGGTCTCCTTTGACATGGTCAGCCTTATTTTGGATGATGGGTGCAATCAACTCCCTGAGGTCATCGGGATTCATTTGACCATCTCCTGCCATCACCACGCTCACGAATGGAATGTTCAGGTGGTTCAGCATGCGGCGGTGGCCTGCATCAATTGCACTGCCAACACCCTGATTCATCTGGCTAACAAGGATGACTTCACAGTCAGTCGTGGCCGATTCCACCTCCCCCTGAGTGTTATCGGTTGAACCATCGTTTACGACAATGGCCGTGTCGATCCAATCAGGTAATGTCTCGAGCACATTCCGAATGTGTTCGCCCTCATTGTGCGCTGGGATGACAACGCCCACTCGCCATCCCTCTTGCATGCTCGGAAGGGCATGCCCCCCGCCCTTCAACCTACGCCCACAAACCAACCTATGTGAGTAAAAACAAGAACAGGATTCATAGGTCAAACACGATACGAGGATTCGTGTCATCACCGCTTAGCCGTATGGTTTTGGTTGCTCGTGACATTGAATTGCGCATCGTGTCCTTGTACGTTCGTTGCAAAGAGATGGTTGATGAAGTTGTCTTTTTGGACACGGGATCAAACGACGAGACCATGGAACTTGCTACTGAAGTAGGCTGCAAAGTGTACAACTTCACCTCAGAACTCACCCCTCAATCGGTTTCGGAGTTTTTACTTGCGAACGATGAAATGAGCGGTAAAACATTGGTTTTGGAAATCACCGACCAGTGGAAATTGTCAGACCTTCCTTTGTCGGTGAATCGAGCTCGAGAATCTTGGGACATCCACTTCGCCTATCATTTGCTTCATTCACAATCAAAAGAAAACGATGATGTTGTGCTCAACTCGACCATGATTCAGCATCTTGTCTTGAGTCAAGAAGGCGTTGAATGTTTAGCGGCTTTATCTCCATCAGCGACCTCATCGGATGTTCCAAAACATTTGAGAGTTCGATTTATTCAATCCGAACGGCCCATTAATTTGCCACAGAGGGAATCTCTGGCAACCGCTTCTCGTTTTGCTCAATTGTTTTATTGGATGCTGGAATCAAAACATCCTCTGCTGTTGTTCGGGATTCCGGGAGTAGTCCTCTTTGTGCTTGGGTACAGATTATCAGGAGATTTAGCGACCATCTTCACCGAGCTCAATACCACTTCCATCGGTGTGACTCTTGCCACCATTGCGATGACATTAATCGGCTTATTTGCCATGATGGTGGCCTTGATTCTGTACATCATGGGTAAACAAGTCGAACGAATACAGCATCAATACAATTGGCCCAAAGATGGTTAAAGCAGTAGCGGGAGTTGTGACTGATGGTTGAGCGTTTGGTTTGTCTTGATATGGATCGAGTCCTCGTGGATCATTTGTCAACATGGCAATATGTCTACGACAAACTTGGTATCTCGAACGATGAATCCTTTGAACTGTATAATCAGGGGAAATTGAATGAATGGGACTGGATTAAACTCGATTTAGCATTGATTAAATCTGCTCAAGATACGCCAGTGACAGACTTCCAACTGCGTTCACTTATGGTTGACATGCCGATGATGCTTCATTGGAAGGAGTTAATCACTCACCTCTTGGAACACAACGTTCACGTTGCGATTGTTAGCGGTGGTCTTCAGCATACAGCACGTGAGATTGCAGCCACATTCCCATCAAAGGATCCTTGGAAACGACGCTGGGGAGGCATCGATCGCCATACAGCGAAACATAGGTCCTCAGGGTTTGACACACAACTGCATGTTTTTACAAACGGCTGGTTGGCTGATAAACCGGATGAACAAGGTAACCCAACCATTGGAGATTTCGGTCGCTACCAAGTACAGATGAATGGAAAAGGTTCTGTTGTTAGGATGCTACAACGTCGTTTGGGGGTGGGGAAATCAATGACCTGTTCTGTTGGAGATTCAAGCGGGGACATCGGCATGTTCAACGAAAGTGACTGCGCCATCTTGTTCAATCCTTGGGATGACAAACCTCGCCCTTACGTTCACCATGTCGTTGAGGAGAAGGATTTGATGGTGGTTTTGAACCTTCTATGCACTGCCCTGGATATACCGCAACCTTCATGATTGTACCGAACTACAGCAATGCATGAGCATTGGTGATGACTTTTCCACATCGATTTGCATGCATTGCGGATTTCTTCTCGGAGCATTCATTCCAGGTATGCCCTGCCCCAATTGTGGAGAAATCATGCTCTGATTAGGGGGTGACTCTGCGAGAATCTCTCGGGAATGGAATGACTTCTCGGATGTGTTCAGCTCCCGATAACCAACTGATGACCCGGTCCACTCCCAGGCCGAAACCTCCGTGGGGTACGCCGCCGTATGAACGAACATCAATGTAAAATTGATACGGATCTCTCGGAGTTCCTTCTTCATCAATTCGCTTCAGGATTTCTTCTTCTGACCATGTCCGCTCTCCGCCGCCGATGATTTCACCATAGCCCTCAGGTGCGAGTAAATCATGACAAAGCACATAGTTGCCATCATCAGGGTCCACTCGGTGGTAGAATGGTTTTGCAATTTTTGGATAATGTGTCAAAAAGTGGGGTAGATCAAAGTCTTGGGTCAACACTTTCTCTTTCGAATAATCTAAATCTTGTCCCCATTCCACATCCACGCCTTTGCCCTGGAGAATTTCAATTGCTTCGTCGTACCGCATTCGGGGATATGGAGAATCAGCATACAAGGCGAGTCGCTCAATGTCTCGGTCCAGAGAGGTAAGTTCAGGACTGTGCTCGTCCAACATGGTGCGTGCAATGTGACGAACAAGCCCCTCGCCATGATTCATGATTTCATCGTTTGTAGCCCAAGCCATTTCCATCTCAGCGTGCCAGAATTCTGTCAAATGTCGTCGTGTTCTTGATTTTTCAGCACGGAAGGATGGTGCGATGGTGTACAGTCGCTCCAGAGCTGGCATGGCTGCTTCGGCGTAAAGTTGCCAAGATTGTGTCAAGTAGGCTTTCTTCCCAAAGTAGGGCACTTCGAACAGGGTTGAGCCTCCTTCAACTGCACCTGCGACGAAATTTGGGGCTTGGTATTCAATGAAGTCTTGTCCTCTGAAATAGGAGTGAATGGCGCCGAATGCAGAACTTCGTAATTTCAACATGGTTGTCATTCTGCTTGTTCGAAGGTAGAGGTGTCGGTTGTCGAGAAGGAATTCAGTCTCTCCACCATCTGCAGCCGCCATCGCAGATTCAGTGATCGGGAAGGGGCGTTCAGGGTCAACTGACCCAACTATTTTGACGTTTGAGATGGTCATTTCATGGCCACCATCTGCTCGTTCATCCACCAATATAGTTCCAGAGAGAATCAAACTTGATTCGATTAAAGCTCCTTTGAGGGATTCAAAGGCCTCATCGCCCAGAACATCCCGCTTTCCAACACACTGAATCGTGCCCGTTGAATCTCGCAAAACGATGAATCGAATCTTATTGGAACCACGAGTACGTTTTACCCAACCTTTGAGTTCAACCGTTTGTTCATCGTGCAATCCATCTTGCACATCTCCAATCCATACGGTTTTGCCCATGGTCGTCCCTACCATGCGATTCAACAGGGCTATGTCAATGTCACCCCCGATTCTTTCTGCAGAAACCGAAGAATTTCCGTCCAGGAAATGCAAAGTGTCAAAAACGCCTGGAGTGGCCTTCAACATGTGAAAAAACTGGCTGTGTATGCCTTGGGGGGTAATGCCCTCCAAACTCCGGATGGGGCAAATAATGGCTCATCTCAGATCATGGCGAGGGTTATGAGTGACATCATCGACCTCTTGGAGATGGATTGGAGTGTTGTGATCACTCACGGAAACGGTCCTCAAGTGGGCTACTTGTTATCTCTCGACAAAGAAATGGCGCATGGATTGGATTCATGGGTCGGGGCTACTCAGGGAATGATTGGACATGAATTGTCACTCAACCTAAAAGCCATTCTTCAACGCCGCCGCCGACCTGAGCGAACGGCAGTTATGGTGACGCGTGTTCGTGTCGATTCTGATGATGTTGCATTTTCTCAACCCACCAAGCCGGTAGGACCAGTCCTGTCGGCAGAACTCGTCATGTCAGCGGATTGGGATATCGCTCAGACTATTCACGGCCCACGACGTGTGGTGGCAAGTCCAGCCCCACTTGAGATTCTGGAATTGGAGGTAATCAAACGTTTGGTTGAACTTCAGGCAGTGGTTGTTTGTGGTGGTGGTGGGGGTATACCTGTCATCCATAATGGTGAACATTTTGTTGGTGTTCCAGCCGTGATTGACAAGGACTTGATGTCATCACGACTCGCCCTTGATTTAGATGCTCATGCCTTGATCATTACCACTGCTGCAGACGCAATTTACACCGATTTCGGCGAGGAACATGCGACGGCGCATCGATTTCTCTCACATGAACAACTTCAGACAATGAAAGAAGACGGTCAATTCCCTCCAGGTTCAATGGCTCCAAAGGTCAAAGCTCTTCTTGAGTTTTCACGCCAAAGTGATGAATGCAAATCCATCCTTTGCGCTCCGGGCTCAGTCCTTGATGCCCTTCGAGGTGAAGCCGGCACAACCATCATCCCGTGAAGATAGCATAGGGGCAAAGAATCACATTGATATGGCGGGCCTTGCTCGGTTTCATCATGAAGACCCCTATCCTCGAAGCTGAAGCCCATTGTGACGGCCCTTGTGGCGTATACGACCCTGCAAGTGCACGAATTGCTGCAGAAGCAGTCCAATCGATGACGAAAAAGATGCTTGACCTCGCCTCATCCCACGGTCATGACTCTCACGGAGAAGCGGCTTACATCAACACCATGTCCCGATACGCTGCAATCAAGGATGAAGAGGCTCAAAAGTGCAAGGACGAACTTCTTGTCTTGTGGACTGACTTCTTCAAACCACAACATCTCGAAGCAAATCCAGACCTTCACGAAACCTTTTGGCATGCTGCCAAACTTTGCTCTGCATGCAAGGTGGAAGTTTCGGCAGACCACGCTCAAGAATTGATGGATGCTTGTGAAGCCATCCACAACATGTTTTGGTCAGTCAAGGGCCGAGATGTTCCCTGGATTCGTGCTTCATGAGCCAATCCTCTGACGAAGCTTTTCCCGTTCGCCTGAAAGGCGATAGCATGTGGCCGACATATCCTGAAGGCACCGTGTTAATGTTCCATCCGATGGCAATATCTGACGTGGAAGTCAACGATGTTGTCTTGGTGCATCACCCGATGAAAAAAGACCTCTTGATCGTCAAACGAGTTCACCGAATTGAACCTGATGGGCGTCTTTTCCTTATTGGAGACCAACCTGATCCGTTAGCGTCTGAAGATTCACACAATTTTGGCCCTGTCCATTTGGACAACCTCATTGGAGTCGCGTTGAAGGCAGAATGAGTTGGCGGGCCTGACGGGGTTCGAACCCGCGGCCGATGGATTAAGAGTCCATCGCTCTACCTGACTAAGCTACAGGCCCACTTCGGCCTTCTGCCTCGCATATTTAACGGTTCACGCTTGAGATGAATTGGATTGAACCAATCTTCCTACTGGGTTCGTCAGGACAGTTACGCCATCGGAGGAGGCCAGAATCACAGCATCACACATGTCGATGAACAGACCAACCTGAACCACGCCAGCCAAGGATAAGATTTCTCGTTCAACAGTAGCAGGGTCCAGAATACTTGGGCCAGTATGTGCATCAAGGATGAGATTCCCGTTGTCGGTGAGTAGGGATTGATCACCTTGCATTCGAACGGTTACGTTACACGAAAGTAAATCTTCCAAGGCACGGAGTGTGGTGAGATGAGAAAACGGTGTGACTTCTATCGGGAGTGCAAACGACCCTAAACACTCGACCTTTTTCCTGTCATCTGCAACCACAACCATCGAAGCAGACGCTTGAGCGACCACCTTTTCTCGAAGTAGTGCAGCACCGCCACCTTTGATCAATTGGAAATTAGGGTCATACTCATCTGTGCCATCGATCACCACATCAAGGCCGTCCAAATCATCGAGTTCTGCCAGAGTTATGCCTTCTTCAAGTGCTAACTTTTGAGTTTGGATCGATGTCGGAACACCCACGATATTCAATCCATCCTCCCGAACTCTTCGAGCTAGTTCAAGGATGGTGTACTTGACTGTAGAACCTGTTCCAAGACCGACCTTCATTCCGTCGTTGACATAATCACAGGCTGCAATTCCCGCCTCGCGCTTCAGTGCTTCAACATCCATATTGGTCGCCTTGAGAAGCAGCCCTATGGACTTTCTTCACAGGGGTACTTCAATGACACACGAGGGAAGGCTTTAGACCCTTGATTCATTGAGTCATCATCATGAGTGGTCGACTCGGGGGGCGCCTTTCTGCTTTGGGCCTCGTGACTCTGTTCCTATTTTCATTGGCACCTCTGACTCCAAGTTCGCTTGAACCTGTAGAAGATTTAGATGAAATGATGGTGATTGACCCATCAACTCCGTTGGGCCAAACCACGGGGCTGACCATTGGTTCATGGCCCGACGGAGCCAGTGAGCGAGTCTCATTGACAGTCCCCGATGGTCATGCAATTCAATCTCTTGAAGTGGACGTTGACCCTCAACCTTTGCAACAATCAGTCGGTCATGCTTGGAATTCTTCATCGGATTTCAAACTCGATAGTGTCTATGACGGTATGGACGTCAATGGTTCTGAATTACAATTACTCCCTCAAGGTTGGGAGTGGGGTTTTGAGACCACCAACCACGGTTGGACTCTTGGCTCTCCTTCATGGTTGCACGGATATGATACCTCATTGGGTCCAACTGGAGGAGTTTACAACGGCACAAGTGGCATTTATACTTACAATGGAAATTACCCCAACGGCATGAGTTCTACTATTTGGGCAACCTCTCCCATCATGGATTGCAGTGGTTGCAGTGGTGGATGGGATTTGAAATTCATGAAACGGCTTGGTGTGGAATCATCCAGCTGGGACCATGCTTATGTTGCTGTAAAGTCAACTACAGGGTCATGGACCACAGTATGGCAAAACTCAGGCAGTGTTAACGATGGTTCCTTCGTTCAACAATCTATTTCAATCACCAATTACATCTCTGGGAATTCCAATTTCCAAGTTCGATTTGGAATTGGAACCACTGATAGCAGTGTGACCTACACTGGCTGGAACATTGACGATGTTCGAGTGATGCCCGCTGCAGGTGGTGTATCTTCTGGCGAGGGTAACTGGACTTCCCAAGCTTTCGGGCCTTCGTTGCTTGGGCGTGGGGAAGACCGAATGTACGGCTTCATGCACATGGACGCTACCGTTGACCCATCTTCCATTTTTGAATGGCAATTGATTGATGCTAGCACCTCAGCTCCAGTGCCTGGATTCGAACACATGACGGCTACTTCAGTGGATTTGGGAATCATTGACTGGGAAGCCCACCCAATGGTGCGAATCCAGCTCCATCTCAAACAAGCTCAAGGAGGTGGAGCGACCGTCATTCGTAGTATTTCTTTTGATGGACACATATCCAAAACCTTTGACACAGATCCAACTGGAGATGGATGGATAATCCAATCAGGTTCATGGTCAAACGGAATCATTTCATCTTCTGGCGATGTATCTTCTGAAATTTACCATCTGAGGAGCGGTTTCTCTGGAATTAAAACCATGAATCAATTCACTGGCTCTGGCTTATTTCAGATGTCACTTGATGGTTCCTCAACTTGGATTGATCTAGATCCATCAAGTGTGAAATCTTTCGACCAACCACACTTTTCTGCACAATTCCGCATGACGTCACTTGGCGGAACGTACAATTGGGATACTTTCGAGGTTGAATTGATTCGTACCTCTGTGGTACGTGGATTACGATTTGATGTAGGATTGGATGGAACTTCTGAATGGGCTCTGAACCAACCTGGCATGGGTTCTTTTGGCCTCCAGCATGAATTCGTGGATGGAGCATCATGGGTCATGTCAACAACTTCTCCATCATCAAATGCTGCGGTAGAGGTGGCACTTCCTCTGAGCGGTGTCAACTTTTTCCAGTTCGCAGTTTCGGCCCCTTCAGCCATCATTACAAGCCCTTACATGGCCATGTCAGTGAATGGGCAGGACATTTTGAATCGTGGGTTATCGAACATTGAAGATCTCCAATTCATCACTTTAGATGCAACCGATGTGTCAACCCTGAACGGTGCCTTACTCCAAGCAAGTCAAAGCGCAGGGACCTCGTCCCTTCCGATGGCTCTGGTGGAAATACGAATTGGTTCCTCATTGAGCACCGGCGATCTCTTGATCGGCGGAGTTTTTGCATCCTATGATCCTTCACTCTCTCTTTCTTTTTCAGCCAATGATGGACTTGTTCTTGGCCTCAACCATGGCCTCTCAAGCATTGTTCCAGTGAGTGGTAGCAAGGAACTGCCTTTACCAGTCCGTATGGATGGAACGGGAGCAATCGGCCTTACGATCGTCGACTTTGAAACACGTGCTTCAGTTGATCCTGTTTCCATCGAAGTTCACAATGTCACCAATACCTTGGTCCCCGGCAATCAATGGATTGAGAGTGAGGCAACCTTTGATTTCAGTGGGCTGGATGTGACCGATGCATACACACACGCTCGTGCATCCAACTGGGATGTCGAATTCAATCTCGAAGGCCAGACTCAATCCTCAAGCCTTCGTTGCCCGATAACTTCCCTACCCGTCACGCCACTTTCGATTAACGCCTGCACAAATTCCGGTGTTTCCCTTGTGTGGTTTGACGATGGTTCTTCAGGTTCCGTGAGTGTTCTTGGAGCTGGTACTTATCTCGGTGTCACACACCATTTCAAACTGCCAGATGGATGGGACGATGAACCTTCAGTCGTTCTTTCTGTTCATCTCCTCGCTCCTACGGGGCCCATGCTACCAGTTTCAGCAACCTTTGGACTGGGCCATGCCCAAGGAATTGAGAATGATATCGCGCTCAAATCTTGGGCTCCGCTGACCAATGATGGAATACGCTCAGACGCCGACCACCCTTATCTCAAGGCTGGCGAGACGCTTAATGTTGAGGTTCTTCTTGGTTTTGAGGGCACGAATGAGGGAACGCCTCGTTCAGGACAAGCATTGGTCAGATTCCTGGTTGATGGGAATGAATATGCCACAACCTCCGTCTTCTCAGATGGTGCTGCATATTTCCCTTATAGTGTCCCAACTGGACGAAGCACGCTTGAACTTGGTGTCGAAGTTGTCCCATTGCGAGGCCAGGATGTTGTCTATGAAGTTCCAACTAGTATTAGCTACGAATTTGATGGTGTTGCACCGACTTTGGTTTCATCCGATGTTGAGACCTTTGATCACCGAGATGCAAGTCCTTCAACCGAACTTCACTTTTCCATCGCCGACCGCCCGCATTTACCAACCCATGCAAAAGCGCACATTTGGCTCTCTTGGGTGGACGATGCAGATGGCGATGGCTTATTTTCAGTTGATGAAACACGTATCGTGAATTTGGAATTGCCTTCGAACCTCACCGTTCTTATCGGTGATTATACTCTTGATGTTGATACATCAGAAACCACCAATGGAGATTATTTCCTCGGGTGGCTTGAGGTCGCAGACTCTGCAGGAAACATGATGATGAATTCAGGTAATTCATCAAGTCCGTTGTTCCATGTTCAAATCAATACCAACGGTGCTCCCTCTTTGGGGGCAACAACGTTAGGATGGGATGCAGGTGAAACTCCTTGGATACACCCGGGTGAATTCAATGTCATACAGGTCCCAGTATGGGAGAAGAACGGCATCTATGATCTCGCTGAAATCCATCTCTCTTTGGCATCAAATACCCCGCAACCCTCCACAATCACATGGAATCAATCGCTTGGTGGATGTGAATCCTCTCATGCCTATGTGGAGATTGAATCCTGCGATTTAATTCCCATTCAAGAGGGGGATTTATTCTCCCGCAATGGAGCCTTTGTGGTCAACTTTACCATTGAGTGGGGATATGACCCAGACACTTCACTGGTGAGAATTCCTCACATTACTATGGTTGATCAATCCGGTCAATCCAATCGTTTTACGCTCGACCGACTCGGGTGGAAGTTTTCTGGTGAGATGGTGCTTGATGCCCAATCCATTCGCGTAGATTTCCAAGAAAATGTCAACGACTCTTTGGGATATTGGGTCCAACCTCGCACGGTGTTCGACGTTTCCGGAGATTTGGTTTGGTCTCGAACAGGTCGGTCCGTGATACAAGACATGGAGATCATGATGGAACTTGGAGAAAATTCAGTTGAGCTTCAAGTGACGAATGGTAGTTTCAGAGGGGCGCTTCTTGCTCCTCTTGATGAAGGGACCTATGGTTTGACGGGAGATCTTGTCGATGCACCCAATGGGGCGATCTATCGCGGCGACGGTACGCCCTTTGTCTGGTTCATCGTTGATAATGAGAAACCCAAAATAGTGGCCGTTGACCAACCAATGAAGAATCAAGTGTTGACAGAAGAAGATTGGAATAACCTACAATTTGAGCTTCGTTTGAATGAAAGTGCCAGAATAGATGAAGAATCACTGACTCTCCACTGGTCCCTGAATGAAGCTGGTCTTGGAATCAATTCCTATGTTTTTGATAATGGAACGGTACCATTGACAATTCTGGGGGAGCGTCTTTCTGGAGATTCCATTCCTGTTCGCTCAACATTGGACCTTGATGATTTGATGTTACCTGTATATCGTACAAGGGCTGTTGAATTAAGAATCTGGGTCACGGGTCAAGATGAATCTGGGCTTCAAATAGAGAGTAAGTTCAATGACATTGATGCTCCACTACGGGTGTGGACATTAGAGCAACGAGTGGCAACCTATACCATCTCGAGCCTTGAGATGAAACCAAATTCAGACATTCATCAAGGGGATTTAGTCGATGTTGTGGCAATGATATCCAACGTAGGTCTCGCCGATGGAGAATCTCAATTGGTTCTGGAATTGGTTGAATCAAATGGGGCTAGAACCAGATTAGATGCTCGCAACATCCAAGTTCAGTCAGGGGAAGATCAGTTGTATGAATATTTCTGGAAACCCACCCGTGATGGTACGATGTGGTTGGAGTTGAGTCTCATTGGAGGACCAAGTGAAACTTCACCAACAGTTCGTGTTGACGAACCTCGTTCTGAAGGAGTTCTTGGAAGCATTTCGCAAATCAATTCATCACTCTTGATTGTGGTTGTCGTTCTTTCGTTTTCGTTGATCGCATTGCTTGTGTTTGGATTACGCCGTGAACCTGAATCATTTGCCCCACAAGCTCCAACCTCTTCTCTTCAGGCCCAGAGACAAGCTCCAGATCCTCAAAAAGCAGTCCAGCCTTCATCTTCAGAAGCAACCTATGGTGAAGCACAAGTGGTTGCTTCTCCCGGTGAAAACCCATACCAATGAACGCTGTTCCTTCAACGGCGCATTGAAATGAAAGAGGCTTCCACCCCTTGCTGGAGGGAGTAGGAGGGCCGCTGACAGAGTTCGACTCTGAGGAAAGTCCCCTCTCCAAAGTGCAAGCGGCTCCCAGAAGGAAGCAAACAGAAATGGTTGGGTCAATGCTGCAGAAACGAACGATGCAAGGTGTGTACGATGACGTTGAAAGACCGAGATTGCCTTGTTGTCGATGAGACGAGCAACCCCGCTGGAGCAAGTCC